>JAAYYE010000022.1 GCA_012515515.1 Minisyncoccota bacterium | reverse complement strand
TTAAAGAGAATTTACTATTTATAATAAATAGTGTATTATTAATAATAAATATATGTGGTTATATTTGATTCTGGGGGGAATCAATGAAAATATTGCTGGTAATAGATCAATTTTTTTCTGCTAACAATGGGATGACGATTTCTGCACGCAGGCTTTGTGCTAAGCTTGTCGAGCATGGTAATGATGTCCGTATTGTCAGCACAGGCAAGGAAGGAGATACCGAATATCTTGTCAGGAAACAATATATTCCTCTTTTTGATAAACTGGTAACTGCACAGGGAATGACTTTTGCAAAGGCGGATGATGAAATCTTGGAAAAAGCTATTTTATGGGCAGAAATCGTCCATCTACTAGTCCCTTTCGGTTTATCTAGACATGCGATAGAGATTTGTCAGGATAATAATGTCCCTTACACTGCTGCGTTTCACTGCCAGGCAGAAAATGTGACATCCTCTCTTCGTTTAAATAAAATTAAACTGGCTAATGAGCTGGTGTACTGGTGGTTTAACAGATATATATATCAGTATTGTCCTTATATACACTGTCCAAGTAGTTTTATCGCAAATGAGCTTGTTAAACATGGATATGAATCACAAATATATGTAATATCAAATGGGATAGATGCAGATTTCTGCTATAAAAAGTTACCTAAGAAAAAAGAGCTTCAAGGTAAATATATTATATTAAACATTGGCAGATTATCAGTGGAAAAAAGACAGGATGTGCTAATAAAGGCAGTATCTATGTCAAAGTATAAAAAAGACATACAAATAATGCTTGCAGGACAGGGTCCTAGAAAGAAGAGTATATTAGACCTGGCTCATAGAATTGATGTGCCTGTCAATATAAGTTTCTATTCAAAGCAAGAATTAATTGAACTCATTTCTATGGCAGACTTATATGTTCATCCTTCTGATGCGGAGATTGAAGCAATATCATGCATGGAAGCTTTTGCTTCTGGTCTTGTACCTATTATTGCGGATTCTGAAAAATCTGCAACAGTCCAGTTCGCTCTTGATAACAGGAGTCTTTTTAAAGCCGGTAATTCTGAAGAATTAGCAATGAAAATCGATTACTGGATTGAACATGATGAGGAGAAAAAGCAGATGGAAGTAATTTATAGCAAAACAGCTCGCAAATATGACCTGGATGAATGTGTGTACCGTATAGAAGACATGTTTAAAGATGCTATTGAAAAACATAATATGAGAGAAGAAGAGCAATATGAATACAGATATGCAAAATAATACAGGAAATTCCGACCCATTGGAAGAGCATGTCCTTCATTTCTGGCAGCCTTACACTTTTAAGACGGCAGAAGGTTACGATTATCTGAGAAGAGGATTCTTTAAAAGACTTTCTAATACACTGTTAAGAATAGTAGTTGCCATTTTATTTAATCCGCTCAACAGAATGATATTAGGGCTTAAAGTTGAAGGAAGAGAGAATATCAGAAAAGTTAAGCATAAAGGTTATGTTTTTATTACTAATCATGTGCATGCAGTTGACTGTACATTCATAGACTGCCTAATTCCTTTTAAGAGGCTGTATTATGTCACTTTAGAAAGCAATTTTCAGATTCCAGTAGTAAGGCATCTTATACGTATACTTAATGCAATACCTATTCCCAGCAGCACTCGCTGCATAAAGGAATTTCTGGATAATATGGATAAAGCTATAGCTTATGGCAGTGTTGTATGCATGTATCCTGAGTGCTATCTGCTTCCGTATTACAAAGGAGTAAGGAAATTTAAAAAAGGAGCATTTCATATTGCTATTAAGAATAAGTGCCCGATTCTTCCTATGGTGGTTACCTTTAGAGAACCAGATGGTATATTCAGATATATTAAAAAAAACCCTTGTATTACTATCACTGTACTTAATCCTGTATATACTGAGA
>JAAYYE010000020.1 GCA_012515515.1 Minisyncoccota bacterium | reverse complement strand
ATCGGCCCAACTGTTGCAGCAATTCCAGCAATTATCATCGCCCTGGTCACGCTGGGCTGGCCAAGCGCAATTGCTACCTTGGTTTTATATATCGTCATTCAACAATTTGAAAATAATTTGATCGTGCCTAGAGTGATGCAAAAAAACGTCAATGTCAGTGGTTTAACAGTAGTCCTGGGAATTTTAATTGGCGGTAGTGTTTTTGGGGTAGTAGGCGCTTTATTGGCAATTCCAATGATCATTGTGATCCGCACTGTTTTTGCAGCTTGGCTCAAATATAAGCCCCAAGGAGACTTAATTTAATATTGTCTTTGGCAACTTACTCGCCGTACTCTTGCTTAAAAGTCTCAGCACTTCTTATTACAGATGTGGCAGTGAGACCTCCTCCTGACTCATCCCAGGTTTCTTTATTCGTTTCCCAACTAAGCCCCATAGAATTAATAAAGGATCTATAGTTTTCCTCATTGTAAAATGACATTTTTAAACTAAGCAAGTCTCCATCCTCATTGCGAAGCAAGTCGTAATAAATATAAATAATATTACCTTTGTCATTAGTGGTATTGACATCGGGCTTGCCTAAATATTTTTCTACTGATGCAATGTTCTTCAGCGAATCACTTTCATCTAGTTCATCATATTCGCTCACGCTCATCTTACCTTTGTTAGTTTTAGAACTTTCACTCTCATCCGCTTTCTGTGATGCAGCTTTGTCCTCATCTTTTTTGTTTGCGTCTTGTTTGTCCGCATCTTTTTTGTCTTCTTTAGCTTCTTTTGCGGGACTTTCTAAAAATTCTTTAACTTCTTCTTGAGTCATAGGCTCTAGTTTTACATTAAGACTATTTAACCATTCTTCTACCTCAGCCATTTCCATTTCTGCCACTGTTACTGCGCCAGGATATTTTGTCTGTTTGATTACTTGAAAGGGAGGGTGATACTCAAAATTTTTAAGATCTATGCCAAGTACTTTTCCTTCTTGAGCTGTTTGTCTAAATTTCTCTAATCCAAGCATCACACTATCAACTTTCCCAAAAGCAGTACCAAGGTTACTCGGCACATTAGTGATAGCAATCACACTAGCAACCGGCTCGGTCACCTTCCTCACATCTTTAACAAAAGAAGACACCTTATTCTTATCTCCAAAAGCTACTTGTGCTCCGTCTTCTGTTACCTCAAGCGCTAAATCGACTCCCACAACTACTGTGCCGATTTGAGTCATAGTGCCTGCTGCCGCAAAACCGGCTGCACCACCAGTGAGAATGACACCGCCTACAAAACCAGTTACTTTACAGCCATCTTTAATCACTATTGCGGAGTTTTCTAGGTTCTCAAAAGCATCGCCTTCTTCACTAAAAACCTCCACACTTATGCCATCTTGAGCCTGGTTTAAAATCAACTGAGCTCGTTTAGCATCTACACCCAGGTGTTTAGCTAAAGTGGCAATTCCTTTAAACTTAGGCGCTTTATCAAATATGTCAGTAATTTCCTTTGCCGTATAAGCCTTAACAGTTGGCATTGAAATTGGCTTCATCGATACTTTATCTGCTTCTTTATCGGCAGCACTTTCAAGTTTTTGAGACTCTTGTTCTAGAGTTGCCCAATCTTCAATTAAGGCTGACATATCTTGATCCCAAGAAGCATAATCGGAGTATTCCTTGGCTTTGAGTAAAATGTTGTCGGTACGATATCGAAGTGATAGATATTCTCTGCTTATATCGTAGGTAGATGTTAAAACTTCTTGTTCGCTCTTATTTTTCTGCTTAATGAGCAAAAAAGCACTGATAATTAATACAATAATGATCATGATGCCCACAAAAAATTTTTTTGTTTTCATATTAAAAATATTTTACCATACTATATATAGGCCTTTTAGATTGAAATAATATTACTTACAGAGACCATCGAGATTGTGATAAAATCCTTAAGACTCTAGCAAATAATTAAGGGAGTAATTTTTTATGCCACAATACAAACTTGATAGTAGCAATAAAAAAGCAATTATTTCGCTCGGAGGATCATTAATCAATCCTGGAGAGATAGCCGTAGATTTTCTAAAAAAGTTTAAAAAATTTATTGAAAAAAGAGTTGAGGAGGGATGGCAGTTTATTATTATCACTGGGGGAGGCGCACCAGCCCGCTGGTATATCAATGGTTCTTCTGCCATCATGGGTAAAAGTATTACCAAAGACGACATGGATTGGCTAGGAATTCACGCCACTCGTTTTAATGCTCATTTAGTTAGAACAATTTTTAGAGATATTGCTCAACCAGCCATCATCACAGATCCAGAAAATGACGTCATTGATCATAAAAAAGCCATCGTGGTTGGAGGAGGCTCTAGGCCCGGCAGATCAACTGATCACGTTTCTACAGCAATCGCGGTCAGAGTTAATGCTCCCTATGTGATTAATTTATCAAACATCAAACAAGCCTACACCGAAGATCCAAAGAAAAACCCAGACGCAAAACCAATTGACAATATTACTTGGGCAGATTTTTGTGCCATGGTTGGCGACACTTGGGAACCTGGATTAAATACTCCCTTTGATCCAATTGCCTCCAAACTAGCCAAAGAAAAAGATATTACAGTGCTAATAGTTGAGGGAACAAATCTCAAAAATTTAGGCAAACTCTTTAGGTCAGAAAAATTTGTGGGAACGGTTATTTCTAATTAATCCTCAGGCTGTTTATAGCTTAATTATCAGGCTTAACCTTGGAGCGAGAGACGGGATTCGAACCCGCGACCTTCTCCTTGGCAAGGAGACATTCTAGCCACTGAACTACTCTCGCTTAATCTAACCGTGCCAAGCCTTGGAATCGAACCAAGATCCCATGTTTTTCAGACATGTGCCGTGACCAACTTGGCTAGCTTGGCTATGTTAAACTCTTGTATTGTAAACGATTTTTCGTCACAAGCAAAGTAAAAGTGGGTAATATAGGACTCGAACCTATGGCCTCATCGATGTAAACGATGCGCTCTAACCAACTGAGCTAATTACCCGTCTTGCTCTTTTTGGTGCCCGGGAGAGGACTTGAACCTCCATGAATTGCTTCACAGCCACCTCAAGACTGCGCGTCTACCATTTCGCCACCCGGGCAAAATTTAAAGAACTTGTGTTTTGTTAACTTAGCATTGCCAAAACACTATTATAAACGACAAGGCTTGTGCCGAGAAGAGGACTTGAACCTCCATGAGCAAAGCTCACACGCTCCTGAAGCGTGCGCGTCTACCATTCCGCCATCTCGGCTCATAGGGAGATTATACTATTTTTTCACTGCTTTTGGATTATAATACTTAAGCAATTAAAAATTTTAATAAGTAAATGATGAAGCCCCCATAGCTCAATGGATTAGAGTAATGGTCTTCGGAACCAGTGATGGAGGTTCGAATCCTCCTGGGGGCACAACATTACAAAAATTGGGTCGGTAGCTCAGTCGGTTAGAGCATCTGCCTCTTAAGCAGAGTGTCGAGGGTTCGAGTCCCTCCCGACTCACTTTGATTTACTTATTTACTTTTTAATGGTTTTATCTGATAATTCAGATAAAACCATTCATATGCTTCCAGAACACACTCAGCCAAATCATGATACTTATGAAACTGGCGAAAAATTATCTCCAAAAAAACCAGTGGTTATTATCATTGAAGATTCAAGTCATTATAGGCAAATACACCAACGTCATTTAGCTCAACTCAATGTAGAAACTATCGTTTTTGCTAATGCGGTGAATTTTAATAAGCAAATTGCTGAAATTATGGAAAACAATAATGTGCTAAGCGTAATTACTGATGGTCTTCATGGCGGCTGGATCGATATTTACTACTCAGCCAAAGAGCATAAGATTAATAAAATTTGGCTGGTGAGTGACGACAAGCACATGCTTGACAATAGTAGAAATTATCCACATATGAGAGCTGTTGGTAAAGAAGAATTGCGACAAAATCCAGACATATATCGAACTTTCGCGAATAAAAAATAATCATTGTCCAATTTAATTATCAAACTTAATTTTTTGCATTAAGTCATTAAAATTGCTATAATATTCTTTTATTTAAAAAATAGAAAAGAGCAAGCATATGGCAAAAGAAAATCTCAACCCTGAGTGCACAGCTACGCCTAAAGAAATAAGACAACATTGTAAAAACCGATTTAGTCCCCAATCTGACGAAACTTGCGCTAACTGCACCTATTTCGAACGCGGTTCAAGATGGAAAGTTCCCCAGTTTACTAGAGGGGGAGAGACTAGAGAGCAATCTGAAGAGTGGCGTAACATAAAATCAAAATATGGCATTCCCCACGGAGACAGTTAAAGTCATTTTAAAATTAATTGAATATGAACTTTATTTCTGGCAGTTCTAATCCACAACTCACAGAAAAAATTGTTGAAAAAATCAATAATCTATCAGCTGATGGCAAGGCACAACTAATTCCTCTAGAAATTTCCAAATTTGCCAATGATGAAAAACGCGTCTGGATTAAAAACAAAGAATTGGTACACAAGCAAGAAGTTTGCTTAGTGCAAAGTTTTAATGCTCCAGTTGATGAACACGTTGTAGAAACCCTGTTGATTGTTGACGCTTTGGAACGACTAGGAGCAAAGAGCGTCACACTAATCATTCCCTGGTTAGGCTATTCTCTTCAAGACAAAGTATTTCGCCCTGGCGAGGCTATTGCTGCTAAGGTAATTGCCAATATCATTTCTCAGCCTTTCATCAATCGCATCTTTTTGTTGGATTTACATAATTCCAGTATTCCTGGGTTTTTCTCGGTACCAACTCATCATTTATTTGCCGATGCAATTGTGATTGAACACCTGCAAAAAAATCTAGATCTTTCACAAACTATCGTTGCTAGTCCAGATTTTGGAGGAATTAAGCGCGCCCGCATTTTTGCTGAAAAAGTTGGTCTAGATTTAGTCAATATCGATAAAAGTCGCAATCTAAAAACTGGTCAAGTCATTGCTCATGAACTACATGGTCCGTCGGTTGAAAACAAAACGGTGATTGTCATAGATGACGTTATTGTCTCTGGTAGTACGGTCATTGAAAGCGCCAAACTATTAAAGAAAATGGGTGCTAAGCAAGTTTATTTTGTGGCCAGCCACGGTGTTTTCTGTCAAGGATTAAGTAAACTGGAAAAGAGCGCGGTTGATCAAATTGTCATTAGCAACTCTATTCAACAAAAGCCAAACAGCAGCAGCAAACTCACAGTTTTAGATATTAGTTCAATTTTTGCTCAAGAACTTCTTGCCTAATTATTCTTATATCTGGTCAAAAGTAGATTTTAGCTCTAAAATAGGGTAGTTATGCAAATGTCGAAATTAGCCTTTATTCCTAGTAAAACTCCGCCAGCTAATGCTGATACGATTAATCATCGTTTATTGGTTCAGGCTGGTTTTGTGCGTCAATTAATGGCTGGTGTCTATACTTACACTCCTCTTGGACTCAGGGTCTTGCGTAAAATTGAAAATATTGTTCGTCAAGAAATCAATCTACTTGGCGCTCAAGAGATTTTAATGCCTGCCCTCCATCCCAAAGCCAATTGGCTCGCGACTGGCGGCTGGAATGACATTGACGTATTGTTTAAACTTAAAAGTCAAACCAATCGTGAATATGCCTTAGGCCAAAGTCATGAAGAAATTGTGACTCCGCTGGCAAAAGAATTGATTAAATCCTATAAAGACCTGCCTTTAAGTCTTTATCAAATTCAGTGGAAATATCGTGACGAATTACGCTCAAAATCAGGTATTTTGCGTGGCAAAGAATTTTACATGAAAGACATGTATAGTTTTCATGCTGATCAGGCCGATTTTGAAAAATTTTATCAAATCACTAAAAATGCTTATTTGAAAATTTTCAAAAAACTAAATTTAGATGCTAAAGTGACAGAGGCTAGTGGCGGCAATTTTAGCGACAAAATTTCCTATGAATTTATGGTACTCACCGATGCGGGTGAGGATGATATTTTATATTGTGATGCCTGTAGCTATTGCATTAATACTGAGATTAGCAAGGTAAAAGCCGGCAGTCCTTGTCCAAAATGCGGAGTGGCACTGAAACAAGCCAAGGCTAGCGAAGTGGCCAATGTCTTTGATCTTGGTCAAAAATTTAGCAAAGCATTTAACTTGCAATTTGTTGATCAAAACAATCAACAGCATTATCCAATCATGGGCTGTTATGGAATTGGTATTAGTCGGATTATGGGAGTAATTGTTGAAAAAAATCATGATCAAAATGGCATTATTTGGCCAAAAACTATTAGTCCTTTTCCTGCATATTTAATCAGTCTCGAGGGAGAAGAGGAGCGTGCTCAAAAAATCTACGACACTTTACTAAAAAATAATATTGAAGTTATTTGGGATGATCGACAATGTTCTGCTGGAAGAAAATTTGCCGATTATGACTTAATTGGCTTACCAATTCGTTTATTAGTTTCCAAACGCAATCAAGATCAAATTGAATGGCAAACAAGAACCAATAAAAAAGCAGAATTGATTGGATCAAAAGAACTAATAAACCGTCTTAAACTAGAAAAATAGATAAAACTTAGTCTTTATTGCAGAAAATGCAATAAATAGTAATCCTATATTATTAAATTCGCTTAGTCTGAAAAAAAATTATAAGGCTAGTGATCAAGCTTTTTTTCATGTTTGAAAAAAGAAAATTTAAGTTATATTGTTAAGTGTTTTATCGGTGAGGAAGACTCCCACTGAAATCTACCCTCAAGGCGATTTCGGTGGGTTCTTTTTTTAGCAGCTGATATAATGAGCCTATGCCTAAACGCAAGCTCTTAGTTACTCATCATTCACCAGATTTAGATGCCATTGGCGGAGTGTGGTTGTTCAAAAGATTTGATGCTAATCGCTATGCAGCTGCTAAAGTGGCTTTCGTTGATCCTGGAGACAAAATTAGTCTTCAAGATTGTGAAAAAAACTTCAATTGTCAGCTGCACGAAGTAACCCATGTTGATACCGGTTTAGGAGAATTTGATCACCATCAAGTAGAAAAGGCGGGACCAAATGTTTCAGCCAGCTCCCTAGTTTATGACTATCTTTGTCAGCGATATCCAGATAAAAAAGATGATCTAGCCTTAGCGGCCATGGTTAAACATATTACCGAGATTGATCACTTTTGCGAGGTTAATTGGCCAGAAGCCAGCGAAGATCGTTTTATGTTTTCGCTGCATACGGTCATTCACGGTCATGAGTTTATCAACTTTCACGATGACGAAGCTCAGCTTAATTTCGGCCTCCAAGCTCTAGATTCTGTCTATGCTAGTTTAACGCAAAAATATAAAGCCAAAGAATTGATTGAAGAAAAGGGTCAAAAATTTTCTACAAAAATTGGACCTTGTTTAGCCATTGAAACTGCCAATGACGAATGCATTAAATTGGCACAAATTCAGGGCTATCAATTAGTCATTCGTAAAGATCCTGAGCTCGGGACGATTAGAATTAAGGCACGACCTGATAGCAAAAATCCTGATGGCAGCAATTTTACCTTGCAAGCCCTAGATCAAGCTATTAGACAAGTCGATCCAGCAGCGTCTTGGTTTTATCACGCGAGCGGCAAAATGCTGCTTAATGGTAGTAGTGGCTGGCAACAAAAAAAAGCTAGCAGTTTAAGTTTAAAAGAAGTTATAGAGTTAGTTAAAAAACTTTACGCATAAAAAGGCAATGAGTACCATGACAGAATCAGTGTTTACAAAAATTATTAAACGACAATTGCCAGCAACCATTCATTATGAAGATGATGAATTTATTGTGATTGCTAATAATGACCCTAAAGCCCCGGTCCATATTTTAGTTATTCCTAAAAAGGCCTATGCCAATTTGGAAGAGGCTAGCATCAATGATCAGGGTTTCCATGCTCGCTTACTAGTGTTGTGCCGCAAAATGGCCAAAAAAATGGACATCGCAGATAATTATCAAATTCACATTAATGTTGGTCGACAGGTGCAACAAGTTCAACACCTCCACGTTCATGTTTTGGGCGGCTGGACTAATCTCAAACACATCAAGGCAATCATTTAATCTTCCAATAAATAGCCATCTCCTCTAACTGTTTTTATCAAATCCTGACCAGATAATTTTTTAATTTTTTTGCGTAAACCACTTAAGTGCATGGCGATGCTATTACCATACACGATCTCCTCATTATCCCAAACTAAATTAGCTAATAAGCTTTTTGATAATAATTGCCTCGGTCTTTTAAAAAATATTTGCATTAAATAAAATTCTTTTTTGGTTAAATGAAGGCTATTGCCTGAACAAATTAGTTGACGAGATTGCTCGTCCAATAAAAAATTTTGATAAGCTAATGCCGGTTGCTGTTTGTTAGGAAATTGAAATAGCATCATGTTAAGGCGCAACTGCAATTCATTAATATTAAAAGGTTTGTGTAAAAAATCAATTTTACGCTGTCCTAAATAATTATAATCATGACTTGCCACTTCGCCCGTGGTCATTAATAAAACTGGAGATTGGGATTTTTGAAAAACTTTGCAAGCGCATTTTTTAGATCGACAATCACAAAAAATAGCTGAGCTGAGTAATATTGCTTGGTAGAAATTATTATCTAATAAATTAGATGTTTTAGCTAAATTACTTGATATATCAATTAAATAATTGTTTATTAAGGTGTTGACTAATAAATCTGACAGAATTAAATCATCTTCGATCACTAATATGCGCATTTTCTGTGTGATTTTTTTAAAAAACTTTGTCAAAGTTAACATTAATTAAAATGACTGTCAATTAGAAAGGTTTCCAAACTAACTCTAGTCAATTTTACTTAATCGCTTATAATTGTTGCCTGTATATAGAATAAAAAAGTCGAGAGGAGGTGATTTACTTGCCAATTATTATTAAAGCTAAGAAAAACCAATCTACTGGTGATATTATTCGTCAATTCAAAAAAGCAAGTGCTAGCGCTGGAACAGTGCAAATTGTTAAAGATCGACGCTATTTTGCCAAACCCTCGAGAATTAAGGCTGATTTAACAGCTGAAAGAAGTCGTTTAAAAAAGCGAGCTCGTTCTCTAAAAAACCGCAAAAATGTTTCTCCTGCTGCGCTTGTTAGAATAAATCAACGCCTAGGAGCATAAAATTGATTAAAATATGAAAAACCCGCCTTGCTGGCGGGTTTTTTAATATTTAAAGGTAATGATTTTTTTGCTTAAGCAGTGTTATTTCTTTTTAATTTTTGCTTTAATCACAAATTCCCACTGATCACCCTCGCTCGTGTCAAAGCTCGTAGAATTGGTTAAACTATGATAATTAATCAAATGACTACTAAGTGTTTCTTCTAGATCCTTTTTTTGTTCATTTAGGTCGGCCACATCAACTTTTAGGCTAATCACTTGAGGATTGTTTTGCAACTGGCTTTTGCGTTCCTTATATTGTTGATTGTATTGGTCAATTTCGTCTTTTTTTTCACTTAAAGTGGCATCGTTTTCAAAAACACTCTTCATTGCTTCTCTTTTTTCTCTCAACTCAGCATCAATTTTTGTTAATTCTAAAGCGTGGCGTTCGATTAAATTTTGTAGGGAAATTAAGGTATCTGCTAATTCATCAGAACGCTTAATTTCTTCTTCTTCGCTCAGTGGGGCAGTTTTTGCTTTGGCAACTACTTCATCGATAGTCTCATCGCTAACTGCTAGGGCTTTTTTTACTAAATCGTCACTCATATTTTCTTTCTTTTACAATATCTAGCTGACAGATTAACAGAATTTTTAGTATAATACAAGAGAACATGGCCGAGTAATGGGTCATTGATGAAGATCTTTGACAGGAAAGTCCGGACAGCCGAGTAGAGGGTGCGTGGTGAAAGCCACGACTAGTTTAATTACTAGCTAGTTAGAGCAACAGTGACGAACTGGGTAACGCCAGCTGAAACGATCAAGTTTTTGGATAATTAATCAGCAATGATTAATTGGCAATCCTCCCCGCTGCGAGCAACGATTTTGACCTAAATGGACCTACTCCCTTTATTTCTTTTAGAATGAGGTCATAAAGTTGTGCCTAGACAAATCATTACTAATCAAACAGAATCCGGCTTATGAGCCATGTTCACTGTTATTATTGTTGCTAAAGATATAGAATAAAATAATGAATTTTTGGCAAGCAATATTATTGGGTTTAGTCCAAGGTTTAACAGAATTTTTACCCATTTCCAGCTCTGGGCACTTATTTTTAATTGAAAACTTATTTAAAATCAATGATGGTTTTATAAATTTTGAAATCGCCTTACATCTGGCTACATTATTTGTCGTTATTGTCTTCTTCTGGCCAAGTATCAAAAAAATTAACAAAAGAGTTTTTTTCTTATTGTCTGTGGCAACTTTGCCTCTAGTACTACTAACTTTATTGATTAAACAACAGTTTAATACCGCAACTTTATCTACACAGCACCTGGCTTATTTTTTTCTATTTACTGGAATAATTAATTATTTTAGTTTCTTAAAATTAAAAAAGAATCAAGAGTTGGCAGCAACAGAAAAATTAGAAGATATTAGCTTTTTAACAGCCTTAAAGATTGGTTTATTTCAGGTTTTAGCTATTCTGCCTGGTGTTTCAAGATCAGGCCTGACTCTCTATGCTGCTTTTAGAAATAAACTGAGTGCTAAAAATGCTTTTCAATTTTCTTTTTTATTATCTATACCTGTAATAATCGGCTCAGCAATTTTTGATTTACTACAAACAAACGGTCAAAGTTTTGGCCAACTTAATTGGGGACTCACTCTTCCAGCGATGCTGGTGGCCGCAATTAGCGCCTGGTTTAGCCTCAAATTGCTACAAAAAATCATCGTCCACAATCATTTTTTATTGTTTGCTTTTTATTGTTTATTTTTAGGTATGACCCTGTTAATTGTTAATTTTTAATGCTTAATTTTTAATTGAAAGCATAAGAAGTTTGACGAAAGCTCAGCGCCTCAGCAATGGCGTAATGAGAAATTATTTTCTCTTCAGTAAAATCACTAATAGTTTGTGCCACCTTGATAGTTTTAAAATAGGCTCTAACACTCAATTTTAACTGACTTCTTGCCAGATCTAAGGTTTTTTTTGCCTGCTTACTTAATTGACAAAAATGTTTAACACCAGCGCTAGTCAAGCTAGCATTGGAAGTAAAATTGCTATTTTTAAAACGCAAGTTTTGCCTGTTTTTAGCTAAGAGCACTTGTTGATAAATTTTTTTGCTGCTTAGTTGATTAGCGGAATCAAAAAATAACTCTCTTTGATGATCGGCTTCAAGACGGATGCTTAAATCGATACGATCTAAGATGGGCCCAGAAATTTTTTTCTGATAACGCAATAAATCATAAGTGCTACAGCGACAAGGCTTGTTACTGGCATAATAACCACAAGGACAAGGATTAGTCGCCGCAATTAAGGTAAAATTGGCAGGATAGGTGAGCTCATGCTTGGCCCGATTAATTTTAAAATATTGACACTCTAAGGGTTGACGCAGCGCTTCAATTAAATCTCGTCGCAATTCAACAAATTCATCTAAAAATAAAATGCCTAAGTGCGCTAAACTCAATTCTCCTGGAAAATCTGGACTACCCAAAAAAGCAGTTTTACTAATGCTGTGATGGGGCTGACGAAAAGGGCGTTGTGTTAAGAGACCGTTTTCTAGTGGAGCTAATAAAGAATAAATTTGGTTAATTTCTAGGATTTCTTTTTCTGTTGGCTTGGGCAAAATTGATAAAATGCTTTGCGCTAAATAAGTTTTGCCAGCTCCAGGCTCACCAAATAATAAGAGATGATGGCCACCCGCTGCACACAAACTCAAAGCTCGTTTGGCTTGGTATTGTTCCTGAAATTCTCCTAAATCTGGAACATTAATTGGCAAATGCTTGCTAATAGCTTTTTGCTGATCGTGTATTTTTAACTTGAGTTTTTCTAAAGAATTATTTTGAGCTAAAGTAATTAATTCCTGCAAATTTTTAATAGGAAACAATTCAAGATCTTTAATCAGACATAATTCATCTAAATTAGCCTCTGGAAAATAAAATTTACGAAAACCTAAAGCTCGTGCCTGCAGCGCAATGGCTAAAATACCTTTGACCGCCTTCAGTTGACCAGTTAAGGATAATTCTCCGAGGAATAAGGCTTTTTGACAGTCTATCGATATTTCACCATATTGGCGGAGTAGAGCAACAGCTATAGCCAACTCTAAAGCACTACTAGTTTTTCTTAATTCGGCTGGAGCTAAATTGACCACAGTTTTTAAGGGCTTAATTCTGATACCACAGTGTAAAAGAGCAGCGCTAATTCTTTCTTTCGATTCTTCCACCGCTTGATTAGCTAGGCCAATTAAAACAAAAGCAGGCTTACCTATAACCGTATCAATTTCTACTTCAATTTTTTTGACCGTTAAACCCACATTAATCGCGCTAAAAGTTTTAACAAACATCTCTTGCAATTATTAACAATCAATATGACAATTCTAAGCATTGTTTAGAAATTAGCACTATAGTGTTATCATATAATTAGTATGTTAGATAGTTTTTTATATCAAGCAAAAAAACCCTATCATTTTTTGAAAACTGCTTTATTTAAAGCTTTGCCAGCTGAAATTCAAAACAACTTTCCCCAAAAAAAACTAAAAATTATTGCCATTACTGGCACAGACGGGAAAACTTCATCAAGCAGCTTGCTCTATCATTTATTGAAAACTGCTGGCTATCAAACAGCCCTCATTTCCACCGTTGCTGCCTATATTGGTCAAAGACAAATTGAAACCGGTTTTCATACTACCAGCCCAGCCCCAGATGAACTTTATCGTCTAATGGCCCAAATGCTAGAAGAAAAAGTCGAATATCTAATATTGGAATTTACTTCTCAGGGCGCTTATCAATATCGCCTGTTTGGGATTAAGCCTACTTTTGCTGGAGTAACCAATATTACTCGTGATCATTTTGATTATCACCTGAACTACCAAAATTATCTCAATGCTAAAGCTTCCGTGCTTAAAAAAAGCAAAATTGTTGTACTCAATGAAGACGATCTCTCTTATTACCGATTAAAGAAAATGTTACCAAGCAGCGACTACCAAATTTTAACTTACAGTAAAGAACAAGAGCTTTCCCCAGTGTTAAAACGAGAATTAAAAAATCGTTTTCCTGAAGAATTTAATCAAATGAATGCCCGCTTGGCGATTACTATCGCAGAAAAAATTGGTTTAAGTGACAAAGAGTTGGTCGCGGGTTTAAAGTCCTTTCAAAATGTAAGCGGTCGCATGGAATTTTTGGATTTAAAAAAATTAACAGGTCGACAGTTTAATTTCCAAGTAGTCATAGATTTTGCCCACACTCCTCAAAGTCTAACCGAAGCTTTAAACTCCTTAAGGCAAAAAATGAAAAAAGACAAAATTACTGGCCGATTAATTGCCATTTATGGTTGCGCGGGTCTTCGTGATCGCGACAAGCGCTCCATCATGGGCAAAATCGGTGGTGAATTGGCCGATCTGGTGGTTTTTACTGCCGAAGACCCGCGCACCGAAAGCGTCTGGAACATTATTCGCCAAATGAAGGAAACTTTAGGCAATAATCATCATAAAGTCATTTCTATTGCTGATCGTCAGCAAGCAATTAATTTCACTTTGCAAAAAATTGCTAAAAAAGGCGACCTGATTGCTCTGTTTGGCAAGGGGCCAGAAAAAAGCATGTGCTATGGTGAAACTGAAGAACCCTGGAGTGAACATGAGGCGGTCAGAAAAGCATTGAAATAAATTGTTATATGTCTAATCATTCCCAGTCAGGCACTACTCAAACTCCCTCCGCAAAAAAATCCCTCCTGGATTATCAAAATTTCTATTTATTTGGCATAAAAGGGGTGGCAATGACTTCTTTAGCTCAATGCCTGCTGGATGCCGGTAAAAGCGTCCGAGGCTGTGATGTCGCAGAGGATTTTGTTACCCAAGAAATTTTAGAAAAAAAGAAAATTGTTGTTGAAAATTTCAATCAAGATTTTTTGCATAATCAACACTCAACAGCACCTGATTGTTTAATTTACACCGCTTCTCATCAGGGCATCGATCATCCTCAAGTTCAACAAGCCATCAAGGCCAATATTCCAATTTATTCGCAGGCTGAGGCCTTGGCCGAATTATTTAATCAAAAAGAAGGCGTGGCAATTTGCGGAGTTGGTGGCAAAAGCACCATCAGCGCCATGTTGGTTTGGGTTCTTAAATACTTGAATATACCCATCTCTTTTTCAGTTGGAGTTGGTGAAATAATTGGGCTAAAAAGCAGTGGGGAATGGAACAAACAATCAAGATATTTTGTTGCCGAAGCCGATGAATATGTCATCGATCCTAATGCTAAAAAGAAGGGGCAAGAGTTAGTGCCTCGTTTCTCTTTTTTAAAACCCTCGATCGTTGTTTGTAGCAATCTCAGCTACGATCATCCAGACGTTTATCCAGATTTTGCGACCACCAAAGAAGCTTTTAAAAAGTTTTTTTTACAAATTAAAAAAAATGGTTCTTTAATTATCAATGCTGATAACCCAGATTTAGTAAATATTGCTCAAGAAGTAAAAAAACAAAGAGCCGACCTCAAGATTATTAATTTTTCATGGAACAAAACGAGTCAGTACTGGCTTAGTGATTGGCAAATTAAACATGGACTCAGCTTAGCCACTGTTCAACAGCAATTAAGTGATCAAAACACGCAAGCACATCAAAGCACGCAAACACAACTGAAACTAAAAGTTCCTGGTCAATTTAATTTAATGAATGCTTTAGCTGCTATTGCCGCATTGTTTGAATTGCAAATTCCCTTAGAACAAAGCTGTCTGGCATTAAGTAAATTTCAATCAACAAAGAGGCGTTTTGAGTTAGTGCACATCCAAAATCAACAACGATTTTTTGACGATTATGCCCATCATCCCAATGAATTGAGCGAAGTCATCCGCACTCTTAATCAATATTTTCCTCAAGATAAAAAAGTCATCGCCTTTCAGCCTCACACCTATAGCCGCACTAAAGCCATGTTTGCTGATTTTGTGGAGGTGCTCGGCAGTAATCTGAGCAGTGAAGATCAACTAATTATTCTAGATATTTTTGCTTCTGCTCGAGAAGCAATTGATGATAGTGTTTCTAGCCAACAGTTAGTCCAAGCTATTCAAGATAAATTTCCACAAGCAAATGTTTTATTTTTGTCAAACATTGAACAGTTAGCAGACTACCTAAACGAAAATAATTTTGACTTATGTATTACAATCGGGGCTGGAGATATCTATAAAGTTTATGAATCCTTGCCTTTCGATAAATAAATAATGGTATAATTTGAGAGTCGCCGCGGTGGCGGAATTGGTAGACGCGCGAGACTTAAAATCTCGTGCTAGCAATAGTGTGTGGGTTCGATTCCCACCCGCGGCACTTTTTTAACAGCTCTTCACGGGGAATAGCTCAGATGGCTAGAGCGTACGGTTTGGGACCGTAAGGCCGCAGGTTCGAGTCCTGTTTCCCCGACAAATTTTCCCAACAGCCTTTTTCCTAACAATTTTCCCCAACAAAATTAATTTATATGCTTTCTTGTTTTTCCTGTTCACTAAACTAAATTGGTGACCAGCATCGATAATGAAAAATTAGCTAAAGAAACTCTGCAGCGCTATTTTGGCTTTGCTGATTTTCGTCCAGGGCAATTAGCGATTGTCTTATCAATCTTAAACAAACAAAACACCTTAGCCATTTTACCAACTGGAGGTGGCAAATCAATTTGCTTTCAGGTGCCAGGACTAATCTTTCCTGGAGTCAGCATTATTATTTCCCCCCTAATTTCACTCATGAAAGATCAAGTTGATCACCTTTTGGCTAAAAATATTACTGCCACTTTTATCAATAGCCAATTAGATAAAAATATTATCGAGCAAAGAATAGCCGGTCTTTACCAAAATCAGTACAAATTTTTATATCTTGCCCCAGAAAGATTAAACAATAAAAACATTATTGAACTTTGTCTCAAAATTAAAATTTCGATGATCTGTGTTGATGAAGCTCACTGCATTAGCATGTGGGCTCATCAGTTTCGACCCGCTTACAAAAAAATTCCAGAATTTTTAAAAAAAATTGAAAAAAAAGAAGAAAAAATTGTGATCAGTGCTTTTACAGCGACTGCCACTAGCTTAGTAAAAAAAGAAATCAAAGAATTATTGGAACTCGAACCCTGCCAAGAATTTAGCAGCAGTTTCTTGCGAGAAAATTTATTATTTCATAATTTAATTTGTCAAAATCAAGCAGAAAAAAATATCTACCTGATTAAGATTTTGAAAATGTATCCGCAAGAAAATGCGGTCATTTATTGCAGTACGCGCGCAGCCTGCGAAAAATTGTGCTTATTGTTGCGCTCGCTCCAGCCCGACCTAGCCATCGCTTTTTATCACGGCGGCATGGAAAAGGCTGCGCGCCAAAACACCCAAGATCAATTTTTAGCTGGAGATTTGCAAATTATTATTGCCACTAATGCTTTTGGCATGGGTGTTGATAAAGCAGATGTTCGTTTAGTTGTTCATTATCAAGTGCCAGCTAATCTAGAAAATTATTATCAAGAAGCGGGCAGGGCAGGGCGCGATGGCCAAGCCAGCTATTGTTATCTGCTCTATAATGAGCAGGATTTGCTTATCCAACGAGGCTTATTAGCCAAAAGCTATCAAGATCAGCCCCAGCATCCCCGCCAAGCCATTGAATTAGATAAAATCAAAAAAATGAAAAGCTATGCCCTGAGCAAGACTTGTCTAGAACAAATCATTGAAAATTATTTTAAGGCAGAAAAAATAAGTACAAAAAATAATCAGAAAAGAAGCGATAAATCAAGAAATTTACCAAACAAAGCAATTAAAAATTGCCAACATTGTTATTTATGTTTAAATCTACAGCTCTATCTTGATCAAGAAGAAATTGACCATATTCAACATTTATTAATGATTAATCAACAGTTAACAAGAGTAATTTCTCAACAATATTCTTTATTTAAAAAACAAGCCTTTCTTTTGCCATGTGTATATCATCAGCAAACTATTGAGGCCTTAGCTATTACGCGACAAAAATTTCAAGCTCAATCGCTCTTACCAGGAATTGGCTCTGCCTATTTTCAACTAAAAATTAATCAATTAAAGATTGATAAGTGATATAATAAACACTTATGCAATTAGAAAAAATTATCCTTGAATATAAAAAAATTGCTAAATTTTTAAATAAGCGTTGGCCTCTTAAAGATGACAATCAAAAAATTTTTGCTCGTACCATGAAAATCGTTGAAGAACTGGGTGAGTTGTCTGATGAGATCTTAACCAGCATGCGTTTGCAGCGTAATTCAAAAATTGCCAATTATTCAAGGCAAAATTTGGAAGATGAATTTGCTGATGTTTTTGCTTCTTTAATTCTCTTAGGGATCGAGCTTGATATTGATATTGAAAAGGTGGTTGAGCGAAAAATTGCCTTTACTCGTCAACGACTGGAAATCGATAAAAAAGATCAAACTTTACCGCTTAAAGACAAAAATTGATATAACTTGCCATCAGTAAAACCGCGTTTTCGATAATATTCTCTAGTGCCAATGGCAGAAATCACTGCTAAATTTTTATAAGAAGCCTGCTTGGCTATAGCCTGTGCTGCTTCAATTAAGCGACTGCCAAGCCCCAAATGTTGAGCGCGACCCTCAGCCTCACTACCCAAAGCCAGTGATTGTCCATAAACATGGATTTCACGAATCATGGCACTATTATTTAGCTCTGCCAGCCAATGCTTTTTTTGTTTTGGTAAACTCAAGCGCAAAAAAGCCAAAATTTTTTCTTCAGCATTTTCTACTTTAACGGTAAATTGTAAAAAATATTCATCGCTAACACTAGTTTGATATTTAATTTTACTCAGTTTAATATCCTCTTGTTTAAAATTTTGCTGACGAATTTCTCTGGAGCGAATTTCCTTAATAGCTATTTCGTCTTTTTTAACGCTAGCTTCAGCAATTTGTCGGAAATTACTTTTTTTATTACCTGCCACAATATCTTGAGCTGGAATATCTCTTAGCATCCGTGTAATTCGACAATAGGCTGGAGTATTTTTTAAGGTAAAAGTGGTAATAGCCAACAACTCCTCATAAGTATAAGGTTGCCATTTTTTATTTTGATAATAATCCATCAGCGGCGCACTGGCGATTAATGAGCAAGGATAAATTTTTAATTCGTCAGGGCGGAACGCCTGATCACTAAACAATTTTAAAAAGTCGGCTTGATCTTTTTTAGGGGTGGAGCCATATAAATTAGCCATCCAATGAACGTGAATTTTAAAACCTAGTTGACGCAAAATAGCAAAAGCGGTTTTGGTTTCAAGCACACCATGACCGCGACGATTCAGTTTTAAAATCTGCTCATCTAATGTTTGTACTCCTAATTGAATTTTGGTTGCGCCTAGTTTACGTAGATCTAAAGCCGTCTGCTGATTTATTTCATCGGGTCTTGTTTCTAAAACCAAACCAACACAACGTGCTTTTGCCACTTCATTTTTATTTTGAGCCAGAGTTAATTTCTCCCAAGTTGATCTTTGCCAGGCACTGATACCGGCTTTTTTTTCAGGCTGCAGATAATATTTATTAATTAAGTGATTATAGTTAGCTCTTATCTGTTCCTCACTTAAGGCCAACTTTTGCAAAATAGCTAAATTTTGTTTGGCATCGCTACTGGTATAAGGTTGGTCTAATTTTTTAATGGCAATTTCATATCTCTTGCGTAGTACTGCTGATCGATCTCGGAGCGCAAAATCATTCATTGCCTTAAAACACGATTCAATAAACCATAAGCGATAAGCTTCTGGATAATAAGTCCAAGTTCCGCCTAAAATAATTAATTCCACCTTATCTGTCCGATGGCCCATATCAGCTAAAGCAGTCAAGCGACTCATGACTTGCAAGTAAGGATCAAAAAAATTCTTTTCAGCTCGTTGAGCTCCTGGTTCTTCAGCCAAATAGCTTTTCGGCATGCGTAAATCGTTGGGACAAAACAAACAATTACCTGGGCAAGGATAGGGTTTAGTTAAGACTGTGACTGGTGCCACTCCAGAATCACTACGAATTGGTTTTAATCTTAACTTCTGCACTAATTTGCTATATGGCTTGGTCGGGTAGAGTTGGCGATAAGCATTGATAATTTCGGTTTTACTAAAAAAGCCACCAGTTTTTTTTGGATATTTTTTAATTAATTGCAAAATTTTTGGCCAAGAAGAATGTAAATTTTTTTCTAATTGTTCAATAAGATCGACAACAATTGCTTGGTCATTTACAGCACCAGCTTGATTATTTGTAAGAACCGTCTGCTCTTTGGCAACAATTACTTCTTTATCACTTTTTGACATTGAGCTTTATTATACCCTGCAATTCCTGTTTATTTGTTAAAATAGGCTAGAGTGCAAAAAAGAATTATTAAAGAAATTAATCAACTCAATAAGAGCTTCTATCAAAATGTGGCTAGTGATTTTAATGAAAGCCGACAATATTTTTGGCAAGGCTGGCAAAAAATTCCCCAATATTTGAAAAAAAATATTAAAAAACAAAAAAAAATTAAAGTCTTAGATATTGCCTGTGGCAATGCTCGCTTTGCTACTTTTTTAAAAAGTCAAAAAATTGATTTTCAATATTGTGGCTTAGATAGCTCACAGCCCCTGCTTAAAATTGCACAAGAAACAATCGCAAAAGAAAAAATTCTTGGACAAGCTATTAATTTTGATTTAGTCGCTGATTATTTAAAACATGACAAGATCAGCTGGCCACTTGCCCAACAATTTCATTTAATCACTGTCTTTGGTCTCACTCATCATTTAGCCAGTCATGATTTGCGTTTAGCTTTTTTTCAATCACTAAGTGAATTGTTAGCAGATGATGCTTTAATCATTATTAGTAACTGGCAATTTGCTCAAGATCCGAGATTTGCTAAAAATATTTTAAATTGGCAAAAAATTCAAGAAAATCCACAAATTAATCCAATCCAAAAAATCCAACTCAAAAACTTATTGAAGAATTTTAGCGATCATGATTATTTATTAGATTGGCGAAAAACAGAGCTATCCCAAAGTAAGCAGGCTTCAATTCGTTACTGTTATGATCTCTCTGAACAAGAAAGTTTGGCTTTAATTAAGCAATCGGGCTTGGCTGTGGTGGCTAGTTTTTTTGCTGACGGAAAATCGCAAAAATTAAACCAGTATTTTGTTTTGAAAAAAGCTGTCTAAAGAATTATAATAACGAATTGTTACTTAAACTATGCCCGATCGTCTAATGGCAGGACAGAGGCCTTTGAAGCCTTTAATCTAGGTTCGAATCCTAGTCGGGCATCACAATTTATACCGCCCAATTGCAGATTCAATAATTTCTTCAATAATTTGTGTATAATTCATCCCAGCTGCTTGAGCCGCTATGCGCAAATAGGAAATAATTGTCTCATCGGGATTTATTCCTGGCAAAGTATTGATTTCTAAAAAATATAATTGATTATCTTTTGAATAGCGATAGTCAATTCTAGCTACATCTTTCACTCCCAACAATTGACAAATATTAAGCGCACTTGCCTGAATTTCTTGCTCTAAATGATGGTCTATGGGCGCGGGGCATTGATAAGCGGATGAGCGATTAGCTATTTGATCCTCATAAATCCATTTCAACTCATAACCAGCAATCTGATGCATATTTTTTGGTAAAAAATCAAATTTTTGCTCCACTATTGGCAAAACCCGTAATGGATGACCGATCACAGCCACAGTAAATTCACGTCCCTCAATAAATTCTTCAGCGATAATCTCTCCTGCCATTGTCTGGCGCAAAGTACTAACATAATTATTTAACTCCCTTATTGATTTGACCACAGATTTATTGGTAATGCCTTTACCAGAACCTTCAGAATTAGGTTTCACAATTAACGGAAAATTTAAACCCTGTGGCAACTGCTTCACTCTTTGTCTAATCACAAATGATTTCGGCACAGCCGTCCCAGTTTCTTTCACCAGCAATTTTGTTAAATGCTTATTAAGGCTCAGAGCATGCGTAGTTGGCAAAGAATGGGTGTAAGGAATCTCTAACATTTCACAGAACAAGGGAATTTGTGATTCACGAGCATCACCGCACAAACCCTCAGCAATATTAAAAACTAAGTCTATATCTTGTTTGTTTTTTCTTAATTTACGAAAAGCGTCGAGATCGGCTTCTATCATAATTACTTGGTGACCTAAGCTTTCAATTGTTTTTTTGATTGCCTTAATCGTCTTTGGCGAATCAAATTCAATTTCCACTTGTTTGGATAAATCTAATTGGTGATTTTCTCTCTGTAGATTGTAGGCTAGTGCAATATTCATGAGATCAATCTTAGCATATTAGCTGATATTTTATCGTTTATTTTTATAAAACTTGCTAACAAATTAAGCATTTTATGATATACTTCTATACATTAAAAAATAAGTGCAAGCGCGAAAGGGCCCATGAACAAAGAAAGAGGAGAAAACCTAGGAAACCCAATAGTTGAAGTAAAGTTTATAGCACCGAAGGCTTCCAGTATTGAAGATGAGGAGCTTTTAAATAGAATTATTTTTGACTTTAATCTTCAAGTGCCAGGTGCTGTGCATACTACAGAAGATCTTACAACTCCTGACACACCTGAACCTTATTGTTTAAAAGTCATGGTTGATCAAAAACATTTAGAAGCATTTAAAAACTATGTGACCAAAGAGACGGAAAAAGAAAGAAATCTAGGTCTTACCTTCTGTTAATCAACATTTTTAACATACCTTCTATTAAAAAATGTAAGCACGAAAGGGCCTATGAATAAAGAAAGAGGAGAAAATCTAGGAAACCCAGTAGGAAAGTTAGCAAAACCAATAGAAGATCCAATAGCAAATATAGAAAAGCTGATAAAAAATATAAAAAACCCAATAGAAAATGTAGAAGAGCTAACGGGAAATATAGACGAGCTAATAGACAATACAAAACAGCTAATAGAAAGTATAAAAAAACCAAGAGTCAATGTAGAATTAATACTGCAAAACTCTCCCAATACTAACACTCAGGAATATTTAAATGAGCTTACTTTCTTGTTTAATAAGCAGGTGCCGAATGCTGTTCATGGGGCAACTGAAGTTAAAACTCTTGACAAATCTCATCGCTTAATCGTCTCGGTCGAAGAAGCGCATTTTAAAGAATTTAAAAAATATATTAGAGAAAAAGATCTTAATATTATTTGTTTATTAGCAGTTGAGAAAAAAACTTAATTTTCTAAGTCAATTAGCTTTATTGAAGCAAAAATAATTGCTTAAAATCATTTTTGCGCTTGGCTTAATTTTCAATATTTTTCACTTTGTTTTTCATATTAGCTCGTTGTATAATTTTCATTTATGGGCTATGAAAATGAACAAGTAATTGTTGAAAATCGGGAAAAAATCAAGATTAGACATAGTAAATTGGGCTTAGCTTCTTATATCAATCCACGCACTGTTTGTTCACAAAAAGAACATGATCAACAGTGGCAAGCCTTATTAGATAATTGGCATTATTTAGAATGCTTAGAAATTCAATATGAGCATGATTATCGAAACAATTGGTGGCAGAGCTTGCCCGCAATGTTGCAGCATTATGCTGGAAAAATCATCGTTCATGGCCCAACACAAAAAAGAGATTTAGCCAGCATCGATCAACAATTAAACTTGCAATCGCTAACAGAAAATAAACTAGCTCTAGATTTTGCCACACAGATTGGAGCTGAAAGCATGATTTTGCATATTACTCCTAGAAATGATTTTAATTCTAGGTTAAAACAGCTTGATCGAGCAATGTTGTCTGCTACTGAATTAGCACAATATATTAAAGATAACAATTTGCCAGTAGCCTTAATGTTAGAAAATTTAGAATATCCTAAATGGCCAGCAGACGCTAAGGAGGCAGTAGATTTGTTAAAAGATTTAAAAAATATCCATCCAAATTTATGCTCTTGTCTCGACTTACCGCATCTTTGGCACAATCATGCGGCTTTGATTCCTGGTCTTAAATATTCCGATGACGATTTTATTGAAAATCTTATTAACTATATTGTAGAAGTCGATAGCATTGCTCCCATTCAAAGATTTCATTTTGCAGGAGCCTATGTTGATAGAGCAAACAATATTCATGAAACCCACGGTGTACCAGATTTAAATAATCATCATTCATCGGCAAAACAGATCGTTAAAATGCCTGTTACTCAATGTTTAAATATAATGGATGAGTTTATTAATGATCAAATTGATAGGGGAATCAAAGCCGCTGATATTATTTTAGAAATGCACGTTGGGTGTCAGGAACAAGAGCGGGCGCTCAAGAACATACAAAATTATCTTAGAAAATAAATAATTATGTCTGTTAATAAAGAACAAAGAGAACTGAGCAAGGCAAAGGAAATCCACAGGATTGAAGAATATTATGCTCATCCAGTCGTTTCTCAAGCAATAGCTAGATTTTGTGGGGCCGATCACTTGTCTCCTGATTTTAGATTAAATGATCCAAACAATAAATTAGCAGATTGGTCTTGTGAGTATGTGGCAATTGCTAATGAAAATATCGCTCATGAAAAAGCTGATAGAGGCAAGGATTCTCCAGCTAGATCTATTAAAAACAAAGACTTAACTACAACTCTTAAACAACAGCCTAATAGTGAAATATTTATGTCCTTTTGGCAAAAAGAGTTAGAAAATAATCTTCCCAGTCGGGCACTATTTGTGATCGATCTTGAATATTATAATAAAAACTCTCCAGATAGATTTCTCATTGATCAACTGGGAGTGTTCAATTTAATAGAACCTGCTTATCAACTGATTTGTCAAAAATTACGTCAATATGGTTTCAACTTTAATACTGTGATGACTGGCAAGGGTTATCATTTCTTAAGCCAAATCTCTAATCAAAGTCCTATCTTAGAAAAAATAATTAGCCTTGGGGCTAAAGTTGATCCTGCTCTGAGAGGCCTGCAAGAATCTATTCCCAGCAACTCTAAACGAGATCGAGCTGTAACCCTAGCAAGTCAACAGGCTCATCAAGGAATGGGCAGGCTAGTACAATTTTTTGTCTCTCAATTAATTAATGAAGTTAGAAGGAATAGTCAAATTCCAATTGAAATTTCTGACTTAGGTACTGAAGGCATCGCTCTTGATTTAACTCCCAATCTGGTTAGATCAGTTGAAACTGGCATGATCGGTGTACCAGGCTCTTTGTATCTAAAACCCCAATACAGTTCTAATATCTATAATCAACATGGCACTGTGGATCATACAAGAATTTTAACGAGAGTTTATCGGGAAAGCGCTGGTCAAGAAATTGAATCCTTGCCCCAGTTAATCTTAACTAGACAAAACTATAATTTAGCGATCAATAACCTCCAGCAAGCCAACGCGAATATTCCTGAATCAGAAAAGGGTTTAGCCAAACTAATTAGAGACTATCAAAATTCTGAGCTTTATCAATTTCATCAAGCCTTAGACGACAATCCTGGTGATCATTGGACTGAATGGGCTCAAACCTACCGTAATTACGCAGGCATCGCTGGTAATAATGAAAGATTACAAAGAATCTTAGCACCAGGCTCTCATGATTTACTAGAACCAGGTAATTTAAATTACATCCTCAACCATTTATTTGACCACTGGGGTGCTAATGATAATTTAGCTGTCGCCGGTCACATCCGCAGCTTCTTGCGCTCAGCCTACGAAGATCCTCGATTTGCCTGGGGTGATCGTTTCATCAGACACTACAGCGCCACTCAACACGCTGAAGGTTGGGCAACGATTATTTTGGGCCAACGCTTTGATCAAAAATAATAGCTCCTGCCTGCTAAAAAATCATTTTTGTTGTAACATTAGTTTGTGTTAAGAAAATTTTTTAAGTGGCTAACAAGAAAAAAACAGCTTTATTACTGGCTCGCAGTTGCTATTTTCTTGCTCTCCGCTTATTTGCGTTTTGCCCATTTAAATTGGGATAAGGGTCTTGCTCTCCACCCAGACGAGCGCAATATTGCTGCCGCTGTTGCTCGCCTGGATTGGCCACAAAAAACTGACCCAGAATTTTATGCTTACAACGGTTTTCCGCTATTTTTAACAGACATTAGTTCGCAAGTCATTAGTTATCTAAGCAATGACTTAAGCTGGCAAACAGATTATGGAAAAATTAATTTAATCACTCGCAGCTATTCAGCAATTTTCTCCTTAATCGCTGTTTTTTTTGTTTACCTGATTGCAAAAAAGCTTTTTAGCAAAAAAACGGCCATCTTAATCACTTTTTTAGCTGCCAGCACTGTCACTTTTATCCAACACGCTCATTTTGGTGTCACAGAAAGCCTCTTGCTTTTAGAAATGCTCATCTTGAGTTACTTATCCATTCAACTCATTGAAACAAAAAATAAAAAATTAATCTTGCTGATGGCTATCCTTAGCGGCTTTAGCCTGGGCACTAAAACCACGGCCATGTCTTTTATCTTCATTCCTGCTTTATCGATCATTCTTACTTATCGCTGGCACCTCAAAACTTTGCTGAAGTTAATCATTTATGGTCTTCTAAGTTTTTTGTTTTTTTATTTAGTATCACCCAACACTTTTAATTATTTGCCAGAGTTTTTATCAACAATGAAATACGAACAAGCAGTAGTCAGTGGTCAGCAAAGTGTTTTTTATACCATGCAATTTATTGATACCATTCCTTATCTGTTTCAGATCAAAACACTCCTTTGGCTAACATCTCCCGTTGTATTACTAGCTGCTGGCTGGGGCTTATTCATCTTTTTGAAAAATATTAAAAAATATCAAACTTTATGGCCTTTAATATTTTTTTCTTTTATTTATTTTCTTTATGTTGGCTCTTGGTTTGCCAAATTCAATCGTTATTTGATACTAGTTGTGCCAAGCATAATTTTTTTGACCGGCATCGCTCTTGATCAGTGTCAAAAAAAACGATTTGGCAAAATAGTAGCTGTTATGCTCTTACTTTTTAATGCCCTGTGGGCTGGGGCTTTTTTTAAAATTTATCAAAATGAACATGTGCGAATCACTGCTTCTGCTTGGATCGAAAGCAACCTGGCCGAAGACAGCCTGATTCTGCACGAAGAACGAGACGAACGCTTGCCAATCATCACCAATGATAAGACTTTTCAATATTCACTGCTTGAGCTTTATCAAGCTGATAGTTTGGAGAAAGTCGAGCACTTAGCTAAACAATTGGCTGAAGGCGATTATTTAATTATTGCCAGCCAGCGACTGTTTCGCACCATCCCCAGGAGTCAAGAACATCCTTACACCAGTCATTATTATCAATTGTTGTTTGCGGAACAAGTGGGCTATCAAAAAATAAGGGAATTTCATGCCTATCCAAATTTATTGGGCATTACTATTAAGGATGATGGGGCAGAGGAAACTTTTAGGGTTTTCGATCATCCCAGCATTTATATTTTTCAAAACACCAAGCAGTTTCAAGAAGAAGAATTAATGGAGCTGATCAGCGATCTTGATTAAAAAAGTGATCACCAACACAATCATTGCCTAATTTTAGGTTTCTATATCAAAATATATCAAAATATGTATTATTTATACAAGATACATCAATTAAAAGTAAATTTGGCCATTATTAGCAGAGTCCCGTTTTGACTGCTAATTGTTTTCTAGAAAATAATTGTTAATGTGCTATACTAATAACTTCAATCACTAAATACAACTCAAGTCTGTATTAAATTTAGCTAATTGATAAAATATGAAAAAAGACACCCTTATATTTGTCCTTGCTAGTCTCGTTTTAGGGGGAGCCTTGATTTTCGGCTTAAACAAAATGAGGGCTAATAGTACTAGCCTAGAAGAAAACTCTGAAACGAGCCAGTTTAATAATCTTCAGTCGGCTAGCAGCCAAAAGCTCGAAGAATCAGTAGAAAATAAAAATCAAGAAGAGGAACGCACTATGCCAGCTACTTTATCTGCCAACCAAGCCTTAAGCAAGCCCGCCATGACCATTGATCCGCATAAAACATATTTAGTGACGCTTAACACCACTCAGGGCTCAATTGTCATTCAGCTTGATAGCCAAAACACCCCCGTGACCAGCAACAATTTTGTCTACCTAGTCGAAAAAGGCTATTATAACAAGACAATTTTTCACCGAACTCTCGAAGGTTTCATGATTCAAGGCGGTGACCCCCGTGGAGACGGTACTGGTAGCCCTGGTTATCGTTTTGACGATGAAGATTTTGTGGGCGAATATACGCGAGGCACTGTCGCCATGGCTAATTCTGGACCAAATACCAATGGCAGTCAGTTTTTCATCATGCATCAAGACTCTGCTTTACCCAAAAACTATGTAATTTTTGGTCAAGTTGTTGAGGGGATAGAAGTGGTCGACGCCATTGCCACTGCCCCAGTGGGCATGAGTCTTTCTGGAGAAAAATCTCGACCTATCAATCCAGTTATGATAGAATCAGCCTCAGTAAGAACTAACTAATGGCACAAGAACGCAAGCAACGAGCTTTTCGTCAAATTTCTATCTTTGATCGGCCAGAGCCAACTGAGCCAAAAGCTAATCGGCCAGAGCCGACTGAGCCAAAAGCTGATCGGCCAGAGCCGACTGAGCCAAAAGCTGATCAGTTAAAATCGGCCGAAAAAGGAGAGATTTTTAAATTTCCCCCTAGAACTCCTATTTCGCTAGGTATAAACAATCAAGTTCACGCCGAGAATGCTTTTAAAGTGGAAAAACTGCCAGGCCAAAGATGGGCTAGGTTAAGTGCTTTTAAAATACTAGAAAATACTTTAGTTTATTACCACAAAGATTATGAGGGAAAGAAATATTTTCATCTTACACCTGGTAAAGTTGTAGGACTATACACTACAAAAACTGCTTATAAGCCAAAACCAATTAAATAAAAGAGCTGATGGCTGCTTGTAAATTTTGTCTTAAGGGAAATTGTTCAAGCAGGCTTTTTTCTTGCAGCTGAGTTAATTCCTGATGATAAGCTAAGCGCTTTTCTTGATAAAAAAGACCGAGTTCAATTGGCTCTTTTTGTAGCACTCGCTTCAGTGCTGCTGCCTGATCAGCTAAATCATAGTCAATTTTTAGGGCTCGGGTATGTTCTAAATACCATTTCATGTCTTGAGTTTTGTTGAAAGTTGGACAAGGTTGTAAAACATCAATTAAAGAAAAACCCTCATGTTCAATGGCTTGTTTCATTAGTGTGCTTAATTCTTGGATGTGACCAGCAAAAGCTCTAGCCACAAAGCTGGCATTGGCACTAATCGCTAAAGCCAAAGGATTAATCGCTTCTTCAATCACTCCTTCGGGGGTTGATTTGCCTTTGGTACCTTTTTTGCTGGCAGGTGAGCTTTGACCAGTAGTTAAACTGTAGCGTTCATTATTGTGCACAAAAACACTAATATCGTGATTGCCTCGAGCTGCTGCCAATAAGTGGTTTAGACCTTCACCATATAAATCTCCATCACCGCCGGTGACGATCACTTTTAAGCGATGATTGGCTAATTTTATCCCGATGGCATTGGCAACTGCTCGGCCATGAAGCGCGTGGAAGCCATTAACTTTGATAAAATCTGCCATATTACCACTACAACCAATACCAAACAAGACCACCACATCTTTAAAATCAATATCCAATTCTGTTAGCACCTTTTTTAATGAGGTTAAAATACTAAAATTTCCACAACCAGAACACCAAGTGGGGGTGATCGGGGAGTTGAGTTCTTGAGCTTGAATTGGCATAGTTAATTGAATTTAATTTAATTTAATTGATGCTATTCTTTAATTTTATAAGCCTGAGTAATTTGCTTGCTAGACAGCCACTCTAATAAATCTTCGGCATAAAAAGGTCTGCCGTCATAGCGCAAGATACTTTTGATGTTTTTTAATTGGCTGTTGGCTTTTAATACTTGAGCTAGTTGGGCACTAGCATTGCCTTCGACAGTATAAACTGCTTGTTGGCCCTGATTGATTTTCTGCCAATCAAAGAGTTGATTAAAGTCACTGGTCGGAAAAGGTGCCACAAGGGGCAAGTGAATCATCGCGGGCTTGGGTTTGCCTTGTTCGGCTAATAAATTTTCTAATTCTAATAAAACATTAATTGTTGAGCCAAAACTGATTAAAATTGTTTCTGCCTCTTTGACGGCAGCACCAAAAACAACTGGCTTGGGTAATTCAGGCATCAGAGTCTCAATTTTACGCGTGCGTTTGTCCACCGCTTGTTTGGCAATGTCTGCTGCTTCTGTAGCAAAGCCTTCTTGATCGTGTTCATATGAATTAGCTAAATAAACAGCTTGATCTACACCGGGAATAGCTCTTGGAGAAATGCCGGTTTCAGTATCTAGGTAACGCAAATATTTTTCTGATTCAGCGGACTTTTCTACTATAGAGGTAGTTTCTGCTGTGTTTGCTTCAAGCAAAGACAATCGCTCATTATTAACTTCTAATTCTGGTTGGGGCATGCTTTGTTGAGATTCTAAAATAAATTTGTCCGATAAAATAAAGACTGGCAGTTGATATTTTTCAGCCAAAACAAAAGCCAACTGGGTTAATTGATAATGTTCTAAGACTGTACCTGGGGTAAAAACAATTTTAGGAAAATCACCGTGCCCAGCATGAATCACAAAATTAAGATCTGCTTGTGAACTCCATGTTGGCAAGCCCGTTGCTGGCCCCGGACGCATGGCTTCTAAAATAACCAAGGGCAATTCAGCCACGCCAGCTAAAGATGTTGCCTCAACCATCAAGGCATAACCACCACCAGCACTGCCAGTCATCGCTCTCACTCCAGCAAAAGAAGCGCCGAGCGCTTGATTAATGGCTGCAATCTCGTCTTCACTGTGTTTGACAACTAGTGGATAATCTTTTTGCTGACTAGCTAAATAATGTAATAAGCCAGAAGCGGGCGTCATTGGATAGGCGCTAAAAAACTGCACCCCAGCACTCATCGCTCCCAAACCAACTGCTTCATTACCGGTCAATAAAATGTCTTGATTGGCCGCTTGAACGACCGGTAGCGCTTGTTTATGAAGAGTAATCACAGTATCGGCAACAGATTT
>JAAYYE010000019.1 GCA_012515515.1 Minisyncoccota bacterium | reverse complement strand
TTATAAAGAACGAGGTGCAGACATGCTGCGAAGAATCATGAATAATCCTGGGCCCCTCAAAGGTTTGGCTGTCAAAATTAAAGAAGATTTGCCACGGTTTTGGCTCTCTGAAGAAGAAGAGATTATTCTATCTGGCAAGATTGATTGGTTAGAATACTTACCAGAAACAGATCAAGTGCATATTATTGATTTTAAGACTGGAAAAAATGATGAAGATGTCAACTCTTTACAGTTGCCCATTTATCATTTATTAGTTCATTATTGTCAACATCGAACGGTGGCTAAAGCCAGCTATTGGTATTTAGAATCAAGTGATAAGCCAGAAGAACAAAAATTACCAGATTTGGCTTGGGCTGAAGCTGAGGTGCTAGCCATTGCTAAAAAAATTAAGACGGTGCGTAAATTAGATCATTTTAAATGTCCCCATGGCGAGAAAGGCTGTTGGGCTTGTCGACCCATGGAGCAAATTATCCGTGGTGAAGCTCAGTTGATGGGGGAAAATGATTACCATCGAGATGTTTATGTTTTACCGAGTAAAGAGAAAAGCGCGCTTGGTGAAGAGAGCAGTCAGTTAATTTAATTAATAATAATTAACATGAAGATATAAGCTATCAACACTACCTTCGTGTTTTACTTTGACGTATGGCAGGCGACAACCCCCTTGTCCAGTATAACTGCCGCGATACAACTCTCCATCTTTGACAGCTTTAACCGAGCTTGAATTAGTTGGAACTATGTCTATTCCATTATGAAATGAATAAATTCTGCTAACCCAGGTGTTTTTTACTGCCCAGGTATAACCGTAACCTTGAGTAAGAGTAACAGGACCTTTGATTGGCCATGGCCAACTTCCCGATGGGTTAAAGGGATCAGAGCTTTCACTTCCACAAGAACTTCCAGAACAATTTTTATAATCAATTTTTTTTAAATAATTAAAAGGATTTTGAGAAACACTTCCTTTTGTAATCATAAAATGAAGATGAGTGCCTTTAGAATTACATGATGTTCCTTGAATGATGCTAGCAATAGTATCACCACGCTTTACAGTTTTAACTAGTGATTCACTACCTTTTCCAGCAATAATAGCGTTAATGGCTTCTAATTCTGACATTATTGTTGCTAATTTTTGCTGATAAACCGCTTCATTATTTTTAGTTTCAGCCAATAAATTATTTTTCGCGCTTTTTTGTGCATCTAATTCTGCTTTTTGTTGTTCTAAATCAATTTTTTTAGCATTCACCTCTGCTTGTTTTTCTTCTTTCAAAGTTTTCTGTTGATCATAAGTGGCGCGTTGCAACTCAGTGCGGCGCATCACTTCTAAGGTTTGTTCTTGAGCTATATTCAGATAGCGGTATTGGCTGACAAAGTCATTAAATGAATCATTGGCAAACAAATTAATTTTGAATTGAGTGCGACTTTGTTTGTAACTGGCACGGACTTTTTCAATTAAAATGCCACTCAACTTATCTAAAGAAATACTCAAACCCTCAATGCGTTGGGTTAATTCGACAATCTCTTTTTCTAATTGTTGAATTTCATTGCTGGTTTGTTGGATTTTGATGGCTTGGAGTTGGATTTGACCGTTAAGGATATTAATGGTTGATTGGAGAGTGTTAGCTTGAGTTTTAGCCTGACTAATTTTACCTTCCCAACAAGCTTTTAAGTCGTTTAAACAACTAGTGTATTTGTCTTTTTTTTCTTCATCATCTTGATATTTTTCACAATTATGTTGTTCATCACAACTTTGGGCAAAAACTGGCTGTTTCTGCCAAAATAACAGAGATAAAGAAATGATAATAAAGGCACTAAATTTAATTGAAGTTTTGCTGACTTTCATGTCGACTATTTTTTTAACATGCGTTTGACCGCCGTTAAACTAGCAAAAGTACCAAGTAAGACAGCTGCGATTAAGCCAGCTACAAATTGATAAACGAAGAATTGCCAATTAATTGGAAATTCGATAATTCCTTGTAAAAAGTCACCTAGCCACGGGGTCATGTAAAAGAACAGGGCAAAATAACAGGCAAAAGCAATCACACTAGCAATAATGGCCAGTAAAATTCCCTCAAGAAGATAGGGTTGACTAATAAACTTATCGTTGGCACCAATGAATTTCATGATTTTAATGTTTTGCCGTTTAGCACTAATTTTTAGATTAACAGTCACCATAATCATTAAGAAAGAAACAAGCACTAAAATGATCAAAAAGAACAAGCCAAACAAACGCAGGGCAGTTGTCCAACGAGTCAAGCTTTGCATCACATCCTTTTGGAAATCCACTTCTTCAACAAATTTATTATCTTTTAATAATTGACTAATAGTTTCTAGATTTTCCGCGTCATAGGCTGACACTTCGATACTGGCTGGCAAAATATCTTCAGTCACCAGTTCTAAAAGCAGCGGGTTATCTTGATTTTCTTGGCGATAAATTTCTAGGGCTTCAGTTTTATCTACAATATCAATGTCTTTAACAAAGTCTTTTTGTCTTAATTCTTCGGCCAACTGATTAACTTCACCATCATCTGTCTCAAGTTTAAAAAAAGCTATTACTCGAGGTTGAGTTTCGAAATATTGCAAAATTTCTTGACTACCAATGGTCATTATTGAAAAAATAAAGGCAATAAAAAAAGTGATCGTTAAAACAATGATGCTTAAAATGCTTTGATATGGTGATCGGCGAATTGCCGTTAGGGCTGAATTAAAGCTTTTCATAATTATTTGCTTTTTGTTTTTTTCTTTTTATTGCTATCGTTTTTGTGATCTTGGTTTTTATCCTCTTCTTTGCTTTTTTTTGATATGGATTTTCTACTTTTTTTAATATCTACTTCGTGTTCTTCATGCACCTGTTCTTCTTGCTCAAGCATTTCTTCTTGAAATTCAAGATCTTGCATTTTTTCAAGTTGTTCAGCTTGTTTTTGATTATTTTCTTCTAATTGCTCAATTTTTCTTTCTAATCTCACTATTTTTTCTTTAGCCAATTCTTCGAGTACTAAATTATCATGGGTGGCAAAGAGCAGAGTGGTGCCTAATTGATTGATTTTTCTAAGCAGGCGGGTAATGGCAATACTGGCTTCTGCGTCTAGGTTGCCAGTTGGTTCATCTGCAAAAATTATTTTTGGTCCACAAGCTAAAGCTCGAGCAATACTGACCCGTTGCGCTTCTCCTCCAGAGAGTTGATTGGGGAACAAAAGGGCTTTGTCTGTTAAACCAATTAGGTTTAAGAGATCGGTGACTCTTTCCTCAACTTCTCGATCAGTTTTACCTTGAATATAAGCGGGTAGGGCAATGTTTTCCCAAACATTCATTTCTTTGATCAATTTATAGTCTTGAAAGACCACGCCAATTTTGCGTCTTAGTTGAGGAATATTTGTTTTTTTGAGTTGGCTTAATTTTTCTCCATCTAGTTCAATTTCGCCCTCACTTGGCTCGTATTCTTTAATTAATAAATTCATTAAAGTAGTTTTCCCTGTCCCAGAGGGTCCAGTGATCACTATGAAATCTCCGTCATTAATTTGCAGAGAAAAATGTTTGATGGCAGTGTCTTGATTGCCAAAAGATTTACTGACGTCTGAAAAAATAATCATAGGCAGTTTCCATTAAATCATTAACTAGGTGATTCGTCTAGACTTTAGATAAGTGGTTCGGCATCAACAGCAATGATTTCGACTCGACCAACATCCATAAACCAACCAGAGACTTGGGCTTTATTGGTTTCGCCCCAAACCTTAATTTCCATACCCACAAAATCATCAAGTTCTGTAACTGAAGAAGTGATAGCAACCGTTTGACTGGACCCACCCTCTCTTAACAAGCGATGAGATCCTTCTCCATTAACACCACCCTTTTCTAAATAACCCTGAGCGCTATCGGTAAAAGTTCCTTCATCTGTGACACCGAAAAAGTCGCCAGCTTTAATGCTGTCAACTTCGCTGGCGACTTGAGCTACGTTGCCAGCATCTAAATTATTTTTTTTGCTGAGTTTAGCGCTGCCATAGCCAGTTAATATCCCAACCGCAATGGCTACGACAATAAAAATAATAAATTTCTTTTTTTCTGCTTTATTCATGGTTTTTTTATCCTGTATATTTGTGTCAATGATGGTGTCGTCGTCTAAATTCTCAATAATTGTATTTGGCGAGTCTTGATTGTCCTCAATTTGTTGAGTTTCGTCAATATTCATTTTTCTGACTTCTATCATAATTATTTTCCTTTTTTTTATTGTAAAACAATTTTGCGACGAATTAAAGCCAAAATAAATTGATCTAAATCTCCATCTAAAACTTCACTGCTTTGGCTGGTTTCAACTTGAGTACGCGTATCTTTTACCAATTGATAAGGGTGTAAAACATAATTGCGAATTTGCGTTCCCCAGCTAGCATGATGATGATCGCCTTTTTCTTGAGCTAAAGTGTTTTCTAGCTCTGTTTCTTGAATTTTCGCTAATTTAGCTTTTAAGATTTTTAAGGCTCGTTCTTTATTTTGAATTTGGCTGCGTTCTTCTCGACATTTGACGGTAATGCCACTGGGCTTGTGGGTTAATTCAACGGCTGTATTAAGCTTGTTTACTGACTGGCCCCCAGCTCCCCCAGCACGAGTGAAATTCCAACTCAAATCGCTATCTTTGAGCTCTATTTCTTGACTGTCTTCAATCATAGGTAGAACCTCTACCAAGGCAAAAGAAGTTTGTCTTAAATTATCTGCGTTAAAGGGACTTAGTCTTACCAGCCGATGGGTGCCGTGTTCGCCCTTTAAATAACCATAAGCAAAATCCGCTTCAATTTCAAAAATAACTTCTTTAATACCGGCGTCTTCACCTCTGGTCTTGCTGACTAAGCGATAGGCCCAATTTTTTCTCTCAAAATAGCGCTGATACATGCGCTCTAACATTTCTGCCCAATCCATCGCTTCAGTACCTCCTTGGCCGGGATGAATGGACATAATCGCTCCACAGTGATCAAATTTTTGATTGAGGTAGTGTTTGAGTTCTAAGCTTTTTAAGCTAGTTTTCAATTCTTTACTAATTTTACTGATGTCGATTTGTAATTCTTGATTTAAATCTTGTTGATTTTCTTCGCTTTTTAAGTCTAAGAGGGTTTGTAAATCGGCTAATTTGACCTTAATCAAAGTAATTTCATCAATCATGTTTTGCGCTCTTTTTTGCTTTTTAATGATGCTTTGAGCCTCTTCCTGCTGCCAAAAATGAGGATCGGCACTAGCTGCTTGAGCCTGATCAACAATGTCCTGCTGGTCTTGTAAGTTAAAATTGGCTAGAAACTCTTGTGCCTGGCTGATGAGCTCGTTAAGATTGTCCTCTGTCATGCCCCTATTCTAACTGATCGCTGGTCAGAGTCCAATTGCTGATTAATTCTTGATCTTGATAGAGAAAAATAGGAATTTGTTTGATGCCCGATTGTTTTTGAATTTCTAAATCTTGATGGATATCGGCGTTTTCTAAATCAATTACAACTTCTAGTTGTTCTTGTTCAGGCACAGCTAGCAAAAAACTAACTTCTAAAAACTCTTGACCACTCTGGTTAAAGTAGGGTTGACTGGTGAACTCAAGCTCGTTTTTTTCTTGTTGAGCATCAATTGTTTGGATTTGTTTAATCTTAACTTCTGGAGAGAAATAAAGACGCTGATAGTTAACATAAGTTAAGTGATTAGCAGTTTTTAAATCTGGATTATCATTAATTGATTGTGGCACCTGATTATGATTAAGAAATTTAATCATAATTTGTGTGATTTCTTGATCTTGGCGATAAAAATGAAATTCTCTGTCTATCAGGCGATTGGC
>JAAYYE010000018.1 GCA_012515515.1 Minisyncoccota bacterium | reverse complement strand
ATTAATTTTAATTTTTTATGGCTAGATCTTAGCAAACCAGACGGAAAATATATTTTTCCTATTTTGGCTGCTGCAACTCAATTTATTTTGTCTTTAATGGTTTCTCCCGCTACACAAACCAGAGATATAGTGCCAAATAAAACACAAAGCGACTTGTTAAAAAAGGCTAACGAAAAAGAAGAGGATGTGGCAGAAATGGCGGCGAGCATGCAGGGTCAAATGATGTTTATGATGCCGCTGATGACTGGTTTTATTGCTCTAAAATTGCCTTCTGGACTTGCTCTTTATTGGATAATTGGCACCGTCTTTAGTATTGTTACTCAATATTTTATTTCTGGACTAGGTGGAATTGCCGTATTTTGGAACAATCACATTGCTAAAAAAGGATATTTCGGAGCAAAACTCTTGTCGGAAGATCAAGGAAAAAACCTTTTATTGCAAGAAGAAAAAGAGCAAAAAAACATCAAAGAATCTTTTATAAGCAAACTTCTTAAAAGTCCAACAGCGAGTAAAGAAACAAGCGATTTGGCCAGCTTGTTGGCTAAAAAAGATGGTAGCACCGAGCCTTTGCCTAAAAAGAACACTCGTGCAACCAAGGCTAAAATTCAAGAGAAAATTAAAAAAAACCGACGAAAGAAAAAGCGAAGTAGAAGATAAATAACCCCAAAGATTTTATATGAAAATTGAAGAATACGTAAGCAAGCTTATAGAGCACCTTGGTTTTGAGGGCGAAATTGAAATCAAAATTGAGGAAGGAGAAAAACGAGTACAAGTTTGTATTCAAACCGACGAGAAAGACACAGCTCTACTCATTGGCAATCGAGGCGAAACGCTCGAGGCAATTGAGTTGTTATGTAAGTTGAGTTTTAAAGATGAATATCCAGATAAGCTAATTGTATTAGATATTAATCAATATAAGGTTCGTCAAGAAGATCGTTTAAAAGAAAAGGCTTATGATTTGGCACAGCGGGTTTTAGAAACTGGTAGGCCCAGTGAATTTCGCTATTTAAATTCCTACGAAAGACACTTAGTTCATGAGTTGATAGCGGAAAACCCAGAATTTAAAGATTTATATAGTCATTCCGAAGATAGAGATTTGGGTCGAGTGCTAATTGTAGAGCTGAAAAATGCTTGAGCTTGCGAGAATAATGCGCTAATTATGCGTTAATAATCAGAGGGTTATGAAAAAAAACATAAAAGTCTTCACTGACGGCGGTTCTAGAGGGAATCCTGGCTTGGCAGGTGCGGGAGTATATATGGAAGACGCCTCTGGCCAAGAATTTTATCGAGAATCACGCTTTTTGGGCACTAAAACCAATAATGAGGCAGAATATTTGGCTTTTTTAATGGCGCTCGATTATTTAATGCAATATGAAATTAAAAATCCTGGGTTAATTAGTGGCGTTGAGTTTTATCTAGATTCAAAATTAGTGGTCGAACAAATCAATCGCCGTTGGAAAATTAAAAAAGCTGAGTTGAAGAGTTTGGCGGACAGCGCTTGGAAAAATCTGAGCACCCTACCCTACTCGATTAAAATCAATCATTTGTTGAGAGAAAAAAATCAAAGCGCAGACTATTTGGCAAACGAGGCAATGGATCGAGCTTGTTAATTGTCCTGGCTTTAATTTACAATGAAGCTAGATAATGTTTGGCCAAAAAAAACAGTTAACCACTGAAGTTTCCGAAGTGCAACCGACGGTGTTGTTGTTGCTTGAGGAAGAAAACGCTTTCACCAGACAATTAATAGGTTTTTTTGAAAACAACAATTTGGGTGTTAAGCTCTTATTTTCAAAGTCATTTCTCGAGCCAGAACAAGCCCTTGCCGAATACCAGGCAATAAGACAAGTGGCGGCTTATAAATTACTAGTTGTCACCGGTTTTAAGCCTAATTTTGCAGAAAACCCCGATTTTTTATTAAGGGTAGCTCAAGCGATTGAGGAAAGTTTTGTTCAAGAAGGTCAAGTTTTGCCAACCTCTTTCTTAATTAATTACTCAAGCCCGACTAATGTTATTGATCTAGGGCTAGATAGTTTTAAACTGTTTTGGACTAGGCAAAATAGCTTTTTAAACGAGGCCCTAAAAAGTTTTCCTTTGGCGCAATTTTGTTTGTTGGAAGATTATGTTGATTTAGATTTTGATTTTAGCCTGAAATTTAATTTATATTTTTCCCTTTTTGAACAGCATTTGCTTTTAAACAGTCAAGGTCGGTGTTATTGGCAAAGCAAGGATGGTTTTTTTAAACATTTTGAGAAAATATTTTTTCAAGCTAAGTCTGGAGGAAGGGTGTTGTTAAGGGGTCAGAAAGAAGCGGCGGCGAATTTTTTAGAAAAAGCGCGTGATCTTTGTGATCGCTATTTTCTGGAAAAATTTAGCATTGCGCAGCTTTTTGTAAAAAAACAAGAGAACGAGGCTCTTTTAGCTGATTTTATTAAAATGTATTATCCTGATGAGTTTGTCAACAAAATCCTGGATCAAAAAATCCGTCGTTTGCCCATATCGCTAAACACAGAGTTAAAACATCTTTCTCAGGATTTAATGACAATTCAGGCTCAAAAAACTGCCAACAACAGTTCCCCACAAAGAACTAGCCGGGACGAAGTTAAAACGCCGAAAGTAAGCGAGCCAGAGCCCGTAAAAGACAAAATAAAAACACAAGTGGGTGAGCTAAAAACACAAGCGAGTGAAGAAACAGCTCCCCCGCTTAACAATAACGTGGAAGAGCAAAAAAAATTACCAGAAACCAATAATTTTGTTGAAGAAAAGCCCGCCGTTAAAAACAATGAAAACAAAGTAGTTAAAAAAAAGATTGATAAATCAATCGATATTGATAAAAAACTACAAGACATTTTTCGCAGTGAACAAAGAGAGCGCCAAGATGATCGTTTTAACAAAAATCTTAAGGGTGCGCATAAAATTGTTAAAAAAAGCAAATTTCGTCGCCTCTCCTTTTATGTTGGAATAATTTTGGCAAGTTTTGGTAGCTTAATTCTTATTTTATTTGCAAGTTTTTATTTGTCACAGAAAAACTTTGAAAATAATTTGCTGTCATTTATGGAAAAACAAGAAGCTCAATCTTTTGAGGAGAGTTTTGCCGTGAGCCAGAGGAAAACTAGTTTTTTTAAATGGCAATTAGACAATTATCAAAAAATTATTGGTCGCGACATCCTCTCTACCCCACTAAATTATTGGCAAATTTTTAATGAAATATCTCAAGAACAGAAACTTGCCAATGATTTAAGGACTGATTCATATAATCTGTATCAGGAAGTTTTAAGAAGCGATGGTGACCCAGAAGAATTCTGGTCAATTTTCTTAAATAAAAGCAAGGAACATTCTCAACAACAGCAAGTGTTGTATAACCAGCTAGAGCAACTTAATTTAGATATTTTGTCTGAAAACAAGGCTAAAATAATCTCAACTTATCAAGCTCAGTTGCTTAAAAAAATAAAAATTCAGCAGCGAGCGCAGGTCTTTTTAGAAGCTTTAAGCCAGCTTATTCTTAGTCCGGCGCGCAGCAACATTGTGTTCTTGGTTCAGGACAGTAATGAGTTGCGCTCTAGTGGTGGCTTTTTAGTTTCAGCGATTACTTTAAGTTTTGAAAATAGTCGTTTGTTAAATTGGCAAGTTTATGATGTACCCGCTCTCGACCAAAGAATTTATGGCGACCGAGTTGCTGATGATGAAATTAAGCAATTGTTGCTTGCGGAGAAACTACAACTAAGAGATGCTAATTGGCCGGTTAATTTTGTTGATGCTGGAACAGATATAGCTTGGTTTATCGAGCAAAGTTTAAGTTTAACTCCTGATTTAATTATCGGTATAAATAGTAAGAGTTTGGCTGAGATTGCTAAACCACTCTACCCTATCGTGATAAATAATGTTTCCGTAAATGAAAACAACTTTTTTGAAGAGTTATTAAGACAAGAAAATTTTGATTTTGGCAAATTCAGTCAGGAGCTAACTGATCGATTGTTAGCCATGTCAGCTACTGAATTTGAGCAAGTATTTGCAGAGTTTGTTTCAAGCTTGGAAACTCGAGAGACTTTAATCACTAGCAGAGATGAACAGCTAGCAAGCATTCTACAAAAAAACCTGTGGTCTGGTGGAATTTTGGATACACCTTGTCCAAGCGACTTTAGTAATAACTCTGAGCAGTGTTTTACTGATGGAATTTATCAGTTGGAAAATAATGTCGGTTTAAATAAGGTTAATCGTCTGATTACTCAAGAAATTAATCATAGTATTGGGATAAGCGATAAATTTATTAGACACAAGCGGGTGATTAAATTTAATAATTTGAGTCGGCAAAACTACTGGCCTGAAGGCAATTATCAAAGTTATTTAAAATTTTATTTGCCAAAAAATGCTAATTTAGAAAAAATTAGTTTCAATGGAACAGCGCTCCCCTCTAGCAACTATAATTTATTCGAGGAAAATAACAGGTTGGTGTTGTCTTATAGGTTCGCAGTGCCAATTCTTTCGACTGGAGAATTGGAAATAATTTATTTAATACCACACCAACTAACAGCACCATTTTCCTATGTGTTCTTAGATCAGAAGCAAGCAGGCGTCTTTAATAAAACAAGTAATTACAAGGTTTTATTTGCGGAAAGTTTTCAAGCTAAGTTGATTGCCCCTCAAGCAACATATGACAATAAAGAAATTAGCTTTGTAAATAATAATCTGGATAATTTCCTCTTTGCCGTTGCCTTTTAATTTCACGTGATAAAATGGCCTTTTTTCTGTAAATATAGCGACTTATAGCTCTTTATCATCATTATTTTTTTATTAAAAATCAAATTTAATTGATCTATTTCGTTCGCTGAATTTCGGGTAAATCATTTGAGAGATTTTGCGAGCTATGTGGTAGAATAGTAAACCGTTTACCCTGTCAAAGGAAACTTTCGAGAAAAATAGGAAATCTGCTTATGACACAAACTAAATTTAATGCAAACAAACGCTCGGCTAAAAAAGCCAAGCAACTGCGTCGACTTGGTCTTTTACCAGCTAACGTTTATATTCCAAAAAAGGATTCGATTGCTTTGGAAATCAATCCAGTCGCTTTTACCAAGCTTTATCAAGAAGTTGGGGAGACCGGACTTGTCTATTTAAGTATTGAAGGGGAAAGTAAAGCCATTCCGGCGCTTATTGATCAAGTAACTAAAGATTATTTAGGCAATAACTTTGAACACGTGGTTTTTCGCGGTGTTGACTTAAAAGAAAAAATCACTGCCAAGATTCCAGTAGAAGTTGTTGGCGAATTCGATGTTGTAGATGCAGTATTAATTACAGTTCAAGATGAAGTGGAAATTGAAGCTTTGCCAACCGATTTTCCAGAGAAATTTGTTTTTGATACTAGTAATCTAAAGGCTATTGGCGACAGCTTTTCATTGGCTGATTTAGTCTATGATAAAGAAAAAATTCAACTGGTTTTAGCAGAAGATGAAGATCCTAGCGAGCGAGTATTGGTATCTGTCCAGGCTCAAGCAGAAGAAGAGGTGGAAGAAGTTAGCGAAGAACTGGTAGAACCAGAAGTAATTGGCGAAGCAGAGCGTTCAGAAAAAGCTGAAGCTGAAAAAGCCGAGACTGATCAGGGATCGGGGTCAGAAAAGAGCGAAGATTAAAGAAAATCAACGCCTATATTTGTGTAGTTCACCAGCGCGAGTTGACAGCTAAAGTTTACCTCAGATAATTTGGATCGAGTTCCCAAGACTGTCTAAATTTTTCTCCAGCTAAATCTTGATCGTCTAATTCTAGTAATTTGCCTAAATTAAATAAGACATCTCGATTGTTTTTTTGTCTATTTTCTAAATCATAGTAAAAATTTTTTAAACTTTGAATTTCCTGTTGATCAAGCGCAAACAAAATCTCACCAGAATTTTGACTAAGAGCTGGTTTTAGTTGAATTATGGGGTTTTTCTTTTTTTGCCATAATTGCCAATTAATTAGACAAAGAATTAAAAAAACAAGCAATAATAGGGGAGTTAAAGCTCTCTTTTTATTGAGTTTTAACAAGAGAAATTGAGTGCCAAAAATAAGCAAGCTAGTCAGCAGGCGGATAATCAATATAGCCAATAAAATAAAATTTTTGATTTTTTTTAACATCTGGGCCAGGGGCTAGTCATTAGCATGGGCTCGTCGACTAGCTGTTCAGCAACTAAAATTTGCCAAATTTTTTCTGTAACAAAGGGAATAAAAGGGTGAAATAATTTCAAAAAAACTATTAAACCCTCAAGCAATTTTTCTTGACTTATCAGGTCTTTTTTTGATTCTTCTATGCATTGATCACAAAACCAGTGCCAAAATTCATTGTGCAGAGTATCTGCTGCTAAACCAATTTGTAGTTGGTCGAGATTGCGACTAACGGTGGACACAATTTCTTGTAATTTTTTAGTAAATTCTTTGTCTAATTTTTTTACTTCCACCTTGGCTTGAGAATCTTGTTTTATTTGCAACAGAATAAAGCGAGCAGCGTTCCACAGCTTGTTGTTGAGGTTGCGCATAGCCTTAAAATCTGCCTCACTAATACTTTTGTCTAAACCGGCAGTGGATCGGATGACAATGGCCATTCTAAGCGCGTCAGTGCCGTATTTTTCGCCTATTTCTAGTGGATTAACCACATTTCCCTTACTCTTGCTCATTTTTTGACCTTTAGCATCTCTAATGAGCCCGTGCAGGTAAATTTTCTTAAAAGGCAGTTCTTTGGTGAGATAAAGGCCCATCATCAGCATCCGCATCACCCAAAAAACTAGAATATCGTAGGCAGTTTCCATAACAGTAGTGGGGTAGAAGCGCTCAAAGTCACTTTTTTGATTATTTTGTAGAGTAATAACTGGCCACTGACTTGAAGAAAACCAAGTGTCAAAAGTGTCGGTTTCTTGTAAAAACTGCTTATTCTCATCTGGTTTATTTTTATTCACGATAAATTGAGCATTAATTGGGGCGCTTAAGCTTTGTAGGCCGGACTCAATTTCTTGGAAGCTGTATTTTTTTATTAGCTCAGCGATTAGCCCAGTTACTCTTTCTTGATTTTTATCTATAAAGCTAATTCTTAAATTAGGATTTTGTTCAATGTCGTACCAGACGGGCAAACGAATACCCCAGACAATTTGTCGGCTAATATTCCAGTCTTCTAAATTTTTTAACCAATGTTTGAGGATTTTGTCGTAACCAGCGCCATGAACAGTTAGTGCTTTATTGTCTATTTTTTCTAAAACTGCTTGAGTGAGTGGAGCCACTTTGACGTAAAACTGGGGAAGAGCCAGAGGTTCGATGTTACTATTACAGCGATAACATTTAGTGACGGCATGTTGATAATTATTATCAATTTTCTCGATGAGATTGTCTTCTTGCAAATCTTTGACGATTGCTTCTCTGGCAATTAGAGCTTTGATTCCAGCGTATTTACCAGTAAATTTGGTTAATTTACCGCTAAAATCTATAGCGATTGCTGGTGATTTTACTTCTTCTTCACTCAGCTCCTTTTCTTTGATAAGTGATTCTTTCAAGTCCACGTAGCCCAGCTCATTTTTTGCCACAGCTGATTCTAGTTCTGCTTGATGTCTCTGCCAAAAAGCAAAATCATTAAAATCGTGAAAAGGGGTGATTTTGACCGCACCAGTGCCAAACTCCGGATCAACAAAGTCATCAGCGATAACTTTAAGTTTAACCAAACCCAGCAAACCTTGATATTCAATGATTTGCCCGTGATATTTTTGATATCTTTTATCTTGAGGGTGAACGGCAATAGCCACATCAGCGAAAATAGTTTCAGGTCTGGTGGTAGCAATAGTAATTGGCCCGTATTTTAAATAATAAAGAGCGCCTAGTTCGTCTTGATGATCGACTTCTAAATTACTAAAACTAGTGCCACATTTTGGACAATAATTTACCAAGCGATTAGCGCGATAAATCAATCCATCATTAATCATTTTTGCAAAATTAGCCAAAACACTATTAACGATATCTTCATCTAGGGTAAATTTGAAACGACTCCAATCGGCACTAGCGCCCAGCTGTTTGCTTTGGCGAATGGCAGTTTGGCTATTTTCTGCCACGTAATCCCAGATCATTTGATATAAATCTTGCCGATCAAATTGAAAACGACTTTTTCCTTCTTTTTTAAGTTTTTTTTCAAAGACAAATTGAGTTTCGATTCCAGCGTGATCTGCTCCAGGCAGCCAAAGAGTGTCGTGGCCTTTCATTCGTGCGTGACGAATTAAGATGTCTTCCAAAGTGATAAAACAAGCGTGCCCAAGGTGTAGGGGATCGTTAGCATTTGGCGGAGGCATTATAATAGAAAAGCTTGGTAAATCATTATTTTTTAGCTTTTGGTTGACTTCGCTGTCTGGATTAAAAGCATCAGCTTTTTGCCAAAGCTGATAGATTTCTTGCTCATTTTCTTGTGCTTGGTAGTGTTTATCCATGAACCTTTAATTATAGCATTGAAGCTGGTGCGACTCTAGCAGAGCAGTTTTTGCTACTTGTCTGTTAAAATACTAAAGATGATGAAGAACGCAGTGAATTATGATCGAGTTAATTTGGTCAATGATAATGATGAAATTATTGCTAGTGCCGATAAATATGAGGCTCATTCGGGAGAAGCATTGCTTCATCAGGCAATTTCTTTATTTTTATTCAAAAAAAATCAACAAGGCGACATTGAATTATTAATGCAAAAGCGCAGTCAGCAAAAAATAGTTGGTGCTGAGCAATGGGCCAATACGGTCTGTGGCAATGTGGCTGAAGGTGAGACTCATCAACAGTGCTTATGGAGACGCTTGCGTCAAGAGTTGGGGATTAATTTCCCCAAGAACATTCAACAGCAATTAAAAGAAATATTTGTATTCAAGTATCATGTTGCTTGTAATCACAAGTACAGCGAGCGAGAAATAGATCATATTTTTGCTCTTTTTTTAGATGAGCAGCAAATTGCTGAATCAGGACTTAAAGACTTAATAATAGAATTCAACCTAGCAGAAGTGAGTGAAGTGCGCTGGCTTAATTGGTCAGAATTAAAAGAAAATCAGCAAATTTCTGGTTTAGTATTGACGCCTTGGTTTAAACTGTTTTTACAGGAGCCCAAAATTATTCAAGCTATTCAACAATTTTTAGAAGAATCGAGTAATTTAACTAATTAATCATTATGAAAAAAAGCATAATTTCTCAACAAGTGGCAGTCCCTCAACACGTAGCAATTATTATGGATGGTAATCGTCGCTGGGCAAAAAAACGCGGCTTGGCGATTATCAAAGGTCATCGTAAAACAGCGGAAGAAACCATTGAGCGTTTGGCAGATTACGCAATTCAAGTTGGCATTAAATTTTTAACGCTCTGGGCTTTTAGCACCGAAAATTGGCAGCGTGATCAAGAAGAAGTGGATGGAATTATGGATTTATTTCGTGAAACTTTTGCAACGGCAGCCGAACGCTTGCACAAAAAAGGGGTAAGAGTGCACAGTATTGGCGATTTAAGTCATTTTCCTGAAGATATTAGAAATGGAGTAGAAGATTGGAAAAAAGAGACGGCGAATAACCACAAATTAGTGGTCACTTTTGCACTAAATTACGGAGGTCGTGATGAGATAATTAGAGCGATTCAGCGTTTAATTGCTGAAGAAAAAAACTTAAAAAGTCATCAAATAGGTGTTGAACTCCTAGAAAAATATTTAGATACTCAGCAGGACATTAAATTACCTGATCCAGAACTAATCATTAGGCCGGGTGGAGAACAGCGTTTGTCTGGGTATTTGCCTTGGCAAGCGGTTTATAGCGAACTCTATTTTTGCCCAACTTTGATGCCAGATTTTGATGAAAAACAATTTGCCAAAGCCCTTGCAGATTATTCTTCGAGGCAAAGACGCTTTGGTCAATAAAATTTCAAATTTTTAGGGAATGGGTGTGGGCGTAGGTGAAACCCAGTTTTTTTCTGAACTAGGGATGGTAAATTCTTTCACCAGACTAACTCCGGTGAAATTTGCAATTAAATTAACAATAATAAAAGCTGATAGAGCCACAATGATTCCAATAACTGCAAAAGTGATAGTTTTTTTTGATTCTTCCACTTTTTGACTGTTTCCTGCCGACATCAATAAGTTAAAAGCAGCGTAAATAATCATCACAAAGCCAGCGAGCCCTAGTAAGCGCAGAACAACTGACAAAACATTGGCTAATAAACAACCCACACCTTGGATAGTAGCGACATCATTAATAACGCAGTATTCGCTAATAGTTTGCCACTCTTTAGTCTGGGCCTGGACTTGTTTAACAATGGGAAATAAGGAGATTGCTCTATTCATGATATTGATTATAACAATAATCCCCTCTCATTCCAAGCTTTCATGAAAAGAGAGGGGATATTTATTTATTTATTTATTTATTTATTTATTTATTTATTTAATTAATTACCGCTAATAGGGGTTACGTTTTTGAAAACACTGTTGAAGTCAGAAAATCCGAGGAAGTTAACCACCAAGTTAATTACCGCGTAAGAAGCAGCAACAATGATTAAACCAATGACGGCTGAGGTAATTTTATTACGTGCTTCTTCAGCTTTGCTTTTATCGCCACCAGAAGTAATCCATTGAATACCACCGAAAATAAGGAAGGCGAATACTAAAACTGCAGCAATTAACATCACAACGTTTAAGACAGAACTAAACATCTTGCCAAAATCAGTGGCATAACCAGTTCCTGGCTTGACTTCAATATCTGAGATCGTTGCTGCCAAGACAGTTTTTGCTGTTAAAAACATGCTACCCAACGCACTAGCGAGGCCCAAGGCAACTTTTTTTATTGATTTCATAAATTCTCCTTTTATATTTTCCTACTTTTATTATATCAAGTTTATTAGTATTTAGCAAAAAAATCTAGATGATTTTTATTGCATCGATACCAAGAAAATTAGCTACCAGATTAAAAAGAGCCATAGTAGCTGCTAAAACAATCAGGCCAATAACAGCATTAGTAATTCTATCACGTGCCATTTCAACTTTGTTTTTATCACCGCTAGAAGTAATCCATTGAATTGCTCCTAAGATGATAAAAGCCAAACAAACCACGGCCCCAAGGGTCATGGCTACTTTCAAAAGATTGCTGAGCCAAAGACCAAAGCCCCCATCTTGAGTATTGGCATTTTCGGCACCGAGCAGACCTTGTTTTTGAGCTTCTTCAGCTATATTTAGAACGGTTCCTCCATTGGCTTGTGCTGTAAGTGTAAGTTTATTCATATTTTTTTGCTTTTTAACGTTAATTGTCTGTTCCTGGAAGACTTAATTGAAATATATCAAATTCTCCAGCAAATAATAATTTACTTAGAAAACTAAGTAGAACAAAAGAGCTAACTAATAAAACCAAGCCAACAACGGAATTCATGATTTGATTGCGGGCTTGTTCGATTTTACTTGTATCTCCGCCAGCAGTAATCCAAGTAAAAGCTCCTAGTAGAAAAAACACGATGACCGCTAAAGAGCCGAGGGTAACAGAAGCTCGCCACAAATAAACAACATATTGAATAAATCTGCTACCACTTGGCGCGTCTGGATCGCTCACTCCCAAATTACCTGTCACAGGATTGGTAATTTGAGCAGAAACAGATTTTGCGCTGTAAAAAAAACTAATTAGAAACAAATTTAAGCTGGCAATTAGTTTTTGACTCAAGGTTAATTGTTTATTTTTTTTCATAATTTTTTATTAAAAAGGAGCTGGCGAAATTGTAATTACTGGCGGCATTATAGTTGGGACTGGCGAACTTGCATTTGGTAGAATTTGTCGAATCATGTTTCCTGGGTTTAATAGTTCTAAACCAATAATGCCCCCGATTAAACCAATAATCGCGTGGGTGGCGACAATGAGAATTAGGCCGAGCGTACTCATTACTAAACGATTTCTAGCTTGTTCAATTTTACCTTTATCTCCCGCAGCCGTAATCCAATTAAAGGCGGCTACAAAGGCATAAACAATAAAGAACAAAGTTGCTAAAATGGTGATCACGCCAATAATGTCGCTAATCCAGGTTTCAAAAGTAGATAAAACCGTGGCTTCTTGCAAATTTGCAGGTTGACGCACATCAGTAACAGGTTGGATGGAGCCGATATCTACATCGGCTATGAGTTTGGTGATTTTTGTCATAATTGTTAATTATTATTAATTAAATAGGACTTGGTATTTTTGGATTGATAATAAAAGTAGCATCTCCAAAGAGTATTAATCCAAGAACGGCTGCTATGGTGTAAGAAGCGACAATTATGGCTAAGCCAACTACGCTTAGCGTTAGCTTTGTACCAATTTTACTGAGAGATCCCGAATCAGATGAGGTGATATATGTAAAGCCAGCGGAAATAAAGTTTAACATTGTCCATAAACCAGCAATAACAGCGAGAAATTTAATTAGGTTGGAGAAAAAAACAATAATACCAATGCCGCTTCCTCCAGCTTGTTGATTGAGCAAGTCCACTCCTGGAGGAGCTTCGATGGCACCAAAAGGATCTTCGACAATAGTTGGAGCTGGACTCTGGGCTAGAACATGTTTGTGTGCAAGTAGGAATAAAGAAAAAATTGTTATGAGTAAAATTAAGATATTTTTTTTCATTTCAAACTCCCATTATACTAAGCTCCTTTTTAAAAGCCAATATCTGTTCCAGTTAGAACTTGAATAATTTGCATAATCCAATAGGCAGCAAAAATAATGATAAACCCCATTAAAGCTGAAGTCATCGTGCCTTTAGCCTTGTCTTTACTTTCAGTTGTACCTGCAGCAATCATTGATAAACCAGAAACGATTAGAAGTACAAAAAGAAGTAAACCGACCACAGCAAAGACCACTCTTATAATTAAATTAAGCATATCGCTAGGTTTTTGAAAAACATCGCTGACTTTTTGGCCACCACTTAATTTTAAATAACTTCCTAAATCAATTTCGACTTCTTCATCAACTGGGCTTGGACTGGGACTTTGACTTTGCGCATTAACTTGAGGTAAAAAATTGACATTTAAAGCTTTTAAACTTAAAAAATGTGAGATGAGAAATAATAAAATTAGAAAGAAGGCTGTTAATTTCTTTTTCATCAATAACAATTATAAAATAAAATTTTCTGATATGATAGGGTAGTTTGATTATGAAACGTTTTGTTGGATTTACAAACGAGCAAATTTTAGTTGAAGCCATCAAAAACGGCCATGAGTTGGCAATCGAATATTGGTTTAAAAACTATTATCAAAAGCTATATAAATTAGCCGCACAAAAATTACCAAGCCCATCAATAGCTGAAGAAATCACTCAAGAAACTTTTATTAATTGTTTGCGCAGTATCACTTTGTTTAAGGGAGATAGCTCACTACTAACTTACATGCAAAGCATTTTGCGTCATGAAATCAATGATTTTTACCGCAAACGCTATGCTAAAAAGTTCATTCAAATCATTCCTTTATCTGAATTTTTACTAGATCATGAATATAAAGATGCTCATGAAACAGCAGAAATGGTGAAATTAGTTTTGAAAAAAATGACTAGTCAATCAAGAGAATTATTAATAAAAAAATATGTAGATGAAAAAAAGATTAAAGAATTGGCTGAGGAGTGGGGGCGAACAGAAAAAGCTATTGAATCAGAATTATTTAGAGCCAGGAAAGAATTTCGCTTATTGTGGGCTGATATTGATCAAAACACTTAATTAAGAGTAAAAATGTTAAAAAACAAACAGCGGGAATTTTTAGAAAAATTAAAAGCCGAAGCAAAAGTAATAAGTGCTCTCAAAAAAGAAAAATTTGTGCCTGATCGCTTGAGTACTTTGGCTAATTTGGTAGCCTCTCATCCCTGGCAAATACTAATGCTTTTAGCGTTTTTTATTTCAGTTTTGTGGGAATGTTTTTTTTATCAAGGAAGCAATGGATAAAATTTCAGTCATTAACTCATTTTTTTATTCATTGGGACAAATTATTTTTGGTTTATTTGTCCACCCTTATCAGAGTATGCAAAATTTAGTTCGAGATCGGGTTTTTATTCCTTTGATGTTTTTGCCAACTTTTTTAGCCATTATTTTTTATCTGTTGTTTGCTTGGTGGTTATTAGCCTTATTTTATGACGGTTCATTAATTTTTAGACTGATTTATAGGTCTTTTTTCTTTTTCTTTTTATTGTGGCAGATATTATTGTTTTATTTATATTGGCGTTTTAAACGAGCTTTTCGCAATTAGTTATAAAATATTTTAAGAATATGTTTTTGCGCAAGTTAGCATTACAAAATTTTCGAAACTTTAGCAATCAGCACTGGGATTTTACTAAGACGACGATTTTTCTTGGTCAAAATGGGAGTGGTAAAACTTCAATTATTGAGGCGCTCAATTTATTAGCAAGCGGTGACAGTTTTCGAGCAGGCAGAGTCGAAGAAATGATTCGTCTAGAATCTGAATTGAGTAGAGTGCAAGCTTTGTTTGAGGTGGAAGCATCAAGGAATTCTATTTCTCTAGCCAAACCAAGCTCAAACACTGTAGGTGTGGCAAACGACAAAGCCAAGTCTCCAGAAGAATTAAAATTGGAGGTAATGCTGACCAGAGGCATGGTGGCTGGTAAAAAAAGCCAGTATCGCTTATTTAGCGTTAATGATGTGCGGCGGCGGCGTGCCGATTTTTTAAAAAACTTGTCGGTGGTCGTTTTTCGCCCCGAAGATTTAAGATTAATTGAGGGCAGCCCCTACCGCCGCCGCCTTTTTTTAAATCAAACTTTATCGATGTTGGATTGGGAATACCAGCGCTCGCTGCAACAATATGAACAGATTCTTAAACGACGCAACTCGTTGTTGCAAAAAGTGCGAGATGGTGAAGAAGAAGCAAATATCCTATCTTTTTGGAATCTAAACCTGATTAAGCATGGAGAATTTTTGCAAAGAGAGCGTAGTAATTTTATCGATTTTATTCGTGAAGTAATTTTTCCCTTTGAATTAAATATCGAGTATTTGCCTTCCCTAATTAATGAGGCTCGCTTAAACAAATATTTAAATAAGGAAATTCTTGTTGGGCATAGCTTAATTGGTCCGCACAAAGATGATTTTTTAGTTAAATTTTCTTTGCCTAAAAAAAAGATTGAAGATTTAAGTTTATTGGCTTATGGATCAAGGGGTCAGCAACGCTTGGGAGTGCTCTGGTTAAAGATTGCGGAACTGCAATTTTTACATAGTCGCATTAATTATCAGCCAATTTTACTTTTGGACGATATTATGTCTGAACTAGATCAAGATAGTAAGGCTATGGTGTTGAGTCTCCTGGAAAACTATCAGGTGGTTTTGACGACGGCTGATGATAATTTGGCAAAAGAATTAACCAAAACTATTAAACATTGCCAATTGATCAGCTTAAACCCATAGTGGTCAAAAACTTAGTTGCTACGGACTGTTTTTAAAAATTACGATTTTTTTAAATTTAGGATTATTTGTAGTAATAATTGGTGTAATTGTAAGCAGGGTTGCTTTGTTTTAATTCTCTAAACCAGGGAAATTGCATTAGCTGATTATTTAAATGTTTAGCACCTTGATCTGAGCCCAATCTTCTAAAGGCTGTAAGCTCTAACTCTAATGTTTCGAGGTGGTTAACAATATTTTTAAAAAATGGATAACATTTTTGTAACTCAGTAGAGAGAAGAGAATAAGAACCATACATTTTGGTGAAGTCTTGTAGATCAACATCTATGTTCTGGAAGCTTGTAGGATCTGCTTTTTTAACTTGATTTTTTTTATCACTATTGTTGCTCGGTTCTGGTGTCTGTTTTTTAATATTATTAAGCTGATTTAAATCATAAGAAGAATCAATTTTTTTTAATTCTCTAAACCAAAGAGATTGTTCTAGAATTTTACTGAGTTCTTCTCCTTCTTTGAATGAAGTTGTTTGCAAATAATTTGAGTTTTGATCTAAAGTTTTGGTAGATAAAATTGCTATATTTAATTTTATAAGATAGTAAAGAGTCTTTGCTAGATAAGGATCATAATTTGTTTTTTGTGCTTCTTCTTTTTCTGTAGTTTGAGGGTCGACTAAAGCATACAGTGGAGAAAAACCACTGTGGTTTCTATTAAAATTATGCAAGCGATGTGCACCCCAAGTTTGGGCAAAATCTTCCCAGTTTAGTTGCTGATATTTTTGTCCCAAGCGTTCAAATTCTGCTAGCTCTCTTTTTTCTTGTTCTTGCCACCTTTTTTTATTTGCTTTTGCTTGCTCTTCTTCTTGAATGCTTGCTTTTGACCCGTGCTCTTTATTGTTCATAATTAATTATCTTGTAGATGCAAAATAAACATTAAATATAAAATTTACTGTTTTATCTCATTAAGATAAAAGTTTGTCATTTTTGTAAAGAAACCTAGATATTCTATTGTTCTCTGGAAAAATGTCAAGTTTTTTGCTTTTTACTGACCCATAAGATTTTAGGAATATTATCAACCAAATCACTGGCATTAAAATGTGGACCAACGCTGTCAAAAAGATAGTCGCCAGTTTTCTTGTTGATATAACTAGCAATCACGGTGCTAACTACAGCTGAATTTTTGCAATACAAGGCTGCCAGTAGTCCAGCTAAGACATCTCCCGTTCCTCCTTTAGTCATGCCGGCATTACCACCCTTGAGCACAATCGACCTGGGCAGAGCCAGTTGTTTAAAATCTTGACCAAAGAAAATTTGATCGTTTGGCCCCTTGAGTAAACAAATGGATGAAGCTTGATAGTTTTCTTGACTAAAACGCAGGTCTTTTTTCTTCAGAACTTCAAGTTCTCTTTGATGTGGGGTGATTACACAATTGGCGTTCAGTAAATTTGGATTAATCATTTGCAGTGCGCCTGCATCAATCACCCATTTTTTTTCTGGATATTTTTTTAATAAACGATTGCTTAAACGAGCGGTATAAGTTCCTCTTTCCATGCCTGGGCCTAACAAAACACAGTCAGCTTCTTCTGTGTAGTTTTTGATCTGCTTGCGACTGATGACTATGCCTTGCCAAAAATTTTTCTTCGCCTCTTGATTGAGTTGCTGATCCAGCTCTCCCTTTTGCCACATGCTAATTAAACAATTATTGCTTGGTACCGAGCTGTAAAAGACCATATCAACTATTTTGCTGGCTATATCTAAACTCCATTTGCTGGCCGCATGAAAAAGCTGTGAGCCACCAATGATTAATAGTTTGCCATTTTGGCCCTTATGAGAGTCTTTTTCAGCAATTTTTAAATCGCGAAAACTTTGTTCAATTATTTGCTGAGTTTGCGCTGTTTGTTCTTGATCTTTAGACACCTTTTTATTTTACTATGTTTTTTTGCTTGTTGTTGTCTTTTTAAACGCCTGGTTCTTTTTCTATTTTTATCTTGCTTAAAATTATTGTTTATTGTGCTTAAAATCGCATGTTTTGCAAAAATAACTCTTGTTTTAGCTATCAAACTGTGCCAAAATATGACTTTAATGTACCAACCTCATTTCCAAATTAGCAATAATCTTTTAACCTATATCTCCGCGATTGAGTCAGCAAAAGCTATTATCGACAATTCGCCTTTAGTTCCAGCCTGGGAAGCTAAATTTCGCGATGAGGCCTTGGTTCGTAGCGTTCATTATGGCACCAAAATTGAGGGTAATGATTTGAGTGCTGAACAGGCGGGACAAGTATTGTCTTTAGAAAAAACTAATGATGCGCAGGCTGTGCTAGAACAAACAGGACTAATAGCCAGAGAAAGAGATATTCAAGAGGTGATTAATTATCGTAATGTTTTGGCTTGGATTGATCAGCAGCCATTGCTCAAAACAGAACAAATAGCAGAATCCTCTTTAATTAACCTTGAGACTTTGAATTTATTACATCGTTTAACCATGAACAGTTTGTTGGAAGACGAACAAGTTGCTACCTTGCGCACTAAACAAGTGATTGTGCGTGGAGCTAGAGATGGGCAAGTGGTGTTTCGCCCGCCCGTGGCAGCTGAAATTCCTTTTTTATTAGACGATTTGTTTTCTTGGGTAAAAAGTGAGGAGAGTCAAAACCTTCATCCCATTCTTCGAGCGGCCATCCTCCATTATCAATTGGTTTATATTCATCCATACGTTGAGGGCAATGGTCGAACAGCCCGGGCTTTTGCCACTTTAGCTCTTTATGAAGCGGGCTATGATTTTAAGCGCTTTTTCTCTCTTGAAGAGTATTTTGACAATGATGTTGATGCTTACTATCAAGCCCTGCTGTCTGTTCAACAAAACCCTAAGCAAGATTTAACTTATTGGTTAGAATATTTTACCTATGGTTTAGCCTTGGAAATTGATAAAGTTAAAGCTAAAGTTGCCAAACTATCTCAAGACTTAAAACTGAAGCGTGAACTAGGCCAGCAAGTGGCTTTATCTGAGCGGCAGATTATTTTATTAGAATTATTACAAAATCAAGGCAGCATGACTTCTGATGATGCGCAGAAGATGTTACCCAATGTGTCTGTTGACACAATTCTGCGAGATCTCAAAGACCTAATCCTTAAAGGAGTAGTCAAGAAGCATGGTGTGACCAAAGGAGTTTCTTACAGTCTTGATTAATTTAGTTTTGGCTTGGTTTTTCTTGTTATTTTGGCATAATATGCTTTGAAGGAATATATGTTTTTTAATCATTTTGCTCAATATTTAGCTGATTTAGAAAAACTTAATTCTCGTTTAGCGATGACCGAGCTATTGGCTCAATTATTCCAAGAATTAAATCAAGAAGAAATTGTTCCTGCGAGCTATTTATTGCAGGGAAGATTAATGGCCAGCTATCAAAGTTTAGAGTTTCAGTTATCAAGTAAAATGTTGATTCGTGCTTTAGCGAATTTTTATCTTCGTCACGAAGGACCTCTCGAGCAAGGCCAGTTGTCTGTCGAGCAAAATTTGTTTGAAGATGCTAATCAAGATCTAGTTATAGATAAATTAAATAAACAATATAAAGATTTGGGCGATTTAGGTGACTTGTTCTATCAGGTGCTTGGCGATTTGCCAGCGTCTTCGATAGCGAAAAATGAATTGAGCATTGGGCAAGTTCATCAAGAGCTAATTGCACTTGCTAAAGTTGGCGGTGAAGGCTCTCAAGATAAAAAAATTAATTTGCTGGCTGATTTGTTGGGGCAAGTCAATGCTTTATCAGCTAAATATATTTCACGAATTATTTTAGGAAAAATGCGTCTAGGTTTTTCAACAATGACGATGCTCGATGCCTTGTCTTGGGCAAAAACTGGAGATAAAAGCCAATCAACAATTCTAGAAGAAGCTTTTCAAAAAAAAGCAGATTTTGGTTTGTTAGCGCAATTATATTTATTTAAGGAAAATGTCGAAATAAAGGAATTGAGCAAGCTATATCACATGGAACTGGGTATTCCTGTGATGCCGGCTTTATGTCAGCGACTGAATAGTGGGCAAGAAATTATTGAAAAAATGGGCAGAGTTATTGCCGAACCAAAATATGATGGCTTACGCATTCAGATTCATATTAATAAAAAGGGTTTTCCAGATGGTAGCCTTTACAAGGCTTATACGCGAAATTTAGAAGAGGTGTCGGCCATGTTTCCAGAATTAGATTTAGTTTTAGCTCAATGTTTAGCTCAAACAGCAGTTCTTGATACTGAAGCCATTGGTTTTGATCCTGATTCTGGTAAATTTGTCGCTTTTCAAGAAACTATTTCTAGAAAACGCAAATACCAAATAGCGCTCAAGGCGCAAGAAACGCCGATTTGTTTTTATGCTTTTGATCTGCTTTATGTTGATGGTCAAGCGCTAATCGAAGAAAAATTGCTGGACCGAAAAAAAATATTAAACCGAGTAATTACTGATTCGCCAGTGATAAAAAAAACCCTTTTCCAAGAAATAAGTGACGCACAGGTCTTAACTGATTATCATCATCAGCAATTGGCTCTTGGTTTAGAGGGTGCAGTAATGAAAAAACCCGATTCGCTTTACCTTGCTGGTCGCAAAGGTTGGCGCTGGGTGAAGATTAAGGAGGCAGAGGGTCAACGAGGCAAATTAAACGATACTCTTGATTGCATTATGCTTGGTTATTATTTGGGCAAAGGTAAACGACAAAATTTTGGTATTGGAGCCTTATTAGTGGGTGTTTTTGATCAAAAAAGTGGCAAAATTAAGACTTTATCAAAGATAGGCACTGGTTTAACTGACGCTCAGTTTCAAGAAATTAAAAAATTAGCCGATCAACATTTAAGCAAGCAGAATCAAGCTAATCCTCAATATGATTTTAAAAAAGAATTAAAAGCTGATGTTTGGCTTGAACCAAGCATTGTCTTAGAAATAGCTGCCGATGAAATTTCTCAATCTCCTAGTCATACGGCCAAAGTGGCACTGCGTTTTCCTCGTTTAATCAAGATTCGTCGTGATAAAAATTGGCAACAAGCCACCACTTTGCAAGAATTGAAAGAAATTAAACAGGCATAAATAAAATTAATTGCTATTTTTGAGTAATTTTTCTTAGCTAATTTTTCTTTCTTTTCTAAATTATCTTTGCTTCTTGCTCTTGAAAAATTTGATCAATTTTTGCGATTAAGATTTTCCCTGATTGCTGATTATATTTTTTTAAATCTATTAAGGATTTTTGGAATACTTTCAGTTGCTCAGGATGATTGATGATTTCTAAAAGTTTCTTGTTGGCCATTTCAGCTTTTTCTTCTACGTAACCCAAGTGTTTTTCTTTAATAATGTCTAAATTGCCCTCTTCTTGAACCATATGGGTGATGGCAAAGAAAGGAGTTAAAGTGGCCACGCTTTCAAATAAAGTATTTGGTCCTGCTTTGCCAATAATTAAATCTGCTGCTTGCATGTAGAGACGCATGTCTTTAGTAAAACTTAAGGGAGTGATTAGCGCTTTTGATTGACCAAATGAAGCTAAACTTTTTTTGATACCTAAAACATTTTGATAAAGAGCCTGATTTTTTCCGCAAGCCACAAAAACTCTTAGTGGTTTTGGACAATTAATTAGGCTTGGTAAAATTTTTAGAATTGCTCCTGAACCCTCTGAACCAGAAACAATTAAAAAAACTAGATCTTCTTTAATTTTTAACTCTTGTTTTACTTTTTCCTTATCATAGTTTTTTTCATATTTATCACCAACAAACCAACCGGAAACAGTTGCTTGGCACTGCTTGTGAAAATTGGCAATAGCAGTCTGATCAAAAAAGAAATTGCTTTGTGCTTGAGGTGAAATTTGCCAGGGGTGAATGGTGCGTGGATCGGTAATAATGTTTAGATAAGGGACACCCATTTTACTTTGGATTTTTTCTAAAGTAGGGCCAAAAGGGAAATAGCAACTAATTGCTAAATCAATTTGATTTTTTTTGACAAACTGCAGGCTTGATTTATAAGTTGTTTGAAAAAAGTGATAATAAACTAATTTTTTTAGCTCAGTATCTTTTTCTACTATTTTGATGGATAAATCGTAGGGAAATTTTAGGGCTGATGGTGCAAGACGGTAAAAAGAGTCATAGACTAATTCCAATAAGAGCTTGGTATAAAAAATTTTTACCTGATAACGATCCTTAGCTTCTCGTTCAATTTTCTCTTTAATTGCTTCAGCAATGCTTTGATGACCCTGCTTAGTGCTAAAGATCCCGATCGTCTTTTTCATGAATTCCATTATAAAGCATAAGTTTTAAGGATAATAAAATGTTAAAATGAGCTTAATGAAAATTTATCTTGGCTTAGGTAATCCCGGCAAACAGTATCAACACACCAGGCACAACGCGGGTTTTATGTTTATTGATGCTTTGGCAGAGGCACTGGCTTTAACTTTCAAATATGAAAAGAAAATTAATGCTGATATAGCAAGCAAAAGAGATGATATTTTTTTAATTAAACCACAAACTTTTATGAATAATTCTGGTCAAGCCATTAGGGCTTTTTTTGATTATTTAAAAATTGATTTACAGGGCCCTTTTGTTGGACCTGAAGATTTAATTGTGATTCACGATGATTTGGATTTAGCGCTGGGGACTTTTAAATTTCAGAAGGGCATTGGTCCAAAAGATCATCACGGTTTACAATCAATTTATCAACATTTAGGCACTAGAGAGTTTTGGCATTTGCGTTTGGGGATAGATTCCAGAGCTGGTTTGAGAACCTTGCCGCCAGCTGACTATGTGCTGCAAAGCATGTCAAAACAAGAACAAGAAATTTTACATAAAACCATAACAGAGCTTTTACAGGAACTAGTGTTGGAGGCTAAAGCTTAATTATTTATGAAACTGCCCAAGTTCTCTTTTCAAAACAACTCTGATTTAAAAAGCCTCTATATTATTCGTCTGATGAGGGAGTTGGTGAATAAATTGGTGATGTTCTATTTGCCAATTTATTATTTTAATCTGCGTTTTCCCTTCTGGGATAGCATTAATTGGAGCTTAATTAAAAATGGGCAAACACCGTTTACGGCATTACAAATTGGTATTTTTAACATTGCTATCTTGCATCTCCTTTGTTATTTGGCCAGTTTTGTTTCTTCAGTTTGGGTAGCCAATCGTACGCTTAAACGTGGTACTAAGCACTCTTTTATCATGGGACAAATTTTATATGCCATATTCACAGTTCTGCTATTTTTATCTCAGAAAAATCCCTATTGGGCTTTGTTAGCCGTTTTATTTGAGGGTGTGCAAATTAATTATTTTTGGAGTAGTTATTATTATTCTTTAAGTCGCAATAGTGATCATCGTCGAGTTGGAAGCAATTTAGGAACTGTTAATTTTTTACTCAATTTAGTGACCATGATTTCTCCAGCCCTAGGTGGGGTGATTATTTCTAGTCTGGGTTATAGTAATTTGTTTTTATTGGGCCTGGTGTTGATAGTTATTGCCCTGATTTTTACAATTTTGATGGACAACGTTAAGATTCGAGACAAAATTTCTTGGCAAGAATTTGCAACATGGATGTCTGAACCTGGATTCAGACGCCTGGGTTTGACTTTTGCTGGTCATTATTTT
>JAAYYE010000025.1 GCA_012515515.1 Minisyncoccota bacterium | reverse complement strand
TTTCTCAATTGAATCCAGGATCACCCAGGATTCATCGGCTCTAAAGGTTATTCTTGTTTGATGCTGCTTAAGATAATCCCCCAATACATTTAAGCAGGGTTCTTCTATTGTGCAGGCTTTCGTTTGCATGTCAGTTTTTGACTTGCGGAACACCATAATATTGACATCCACTGTAGCAGTCGTAAACACACGCTGCCCGGCAAAGTCGATTAGTAAAATCGGATCAACGTAAGTACCAAAGAAGTCCCTCAATTTCTTGCCATAACCAGCGCGCATCCATTTGTTGGAGGTGATGAAGGCAAGGATGCCGGTGCGCCATTTTAAAACACTGTATCCCATCTCATAGAATAAGCAATAGATGTCACCCGTTGCTGCGTGGATTTGATACCCAGCGCTGGCATATTTTGTCTGCAACTCCGGATTTGTGCCCGCGAATTTCTGAAGTTGAACGTATGGAGGGTTGCCTAAGACGATATCAAAGCCATCCTTAACGCCAAACATCCACTTTGGGTCAAAAAAGGGCGCAATACTGTTCTGATCATAAGGGTCCCATTTCCCTAATAGTCCGATTTTTTTGTCAGAGATCCGACCCCACGAAAAGTGAGTTTTTAGCACACTGCTCAACTCCTGGCGCACTTTGCGATCCTCTTCTTCCAACCGCTCTTTATCAACTCTGCTGGAAGTGTTGAAATGCAATTCACGAATCTGACTTAATCTGTCATAAAGCTGCTCCGGATTAACCTCCATTATCCCAAAAGTGGGTTGTTCTGTTTTTGTTTCCTGAATCGGTAAAAACGCTTTCAATTGTTTGGTAGTTTTTGCCGTTTCGAAAGCTTTTGGCACATCAATCGGAACAAAATCCGGATCCGCACGTAAGGCATGATTGACTGTGAAAGAAAGGTCAATTGCTTCATTACGAATTCTGTCTCGGATGTAAGGAATGGTAGTATCTTGAAGAATTTCAAATTTGCGAATGATGTCATCTATAACCTTCTGGACATCTTCCGTAATCTCCACTTTTGGCTTTTGTAAGATAGACGAAGGCTTGTCGTACAAATGCAAAAGCGAATTTGCAGCGACAAATTTGGTCTCCAGGTTGGGTAGAGGCAGGATGCCGAAGTTCTCTTCTGGCTTGTCTTTCTCCATCTTTTGTTCAACTATCAGTGAAATGAAGAACCTTAATTTCGCAATATGGATAGCCATCGGTTGGATATCGACCCCATAGATCGAATTGCGAATAATGTAGAGTTTGCGACCATAGTCGCTATCCACCCGCCGATCAAAGGCTTGCTCAATTTCTTTAATGCGTTGAGCTCTTACTTGTTCATCATGGTTTTTATTTGATTCGGAATCGATTGCCTTAATCGCCTTGTCGTATTGCAGGTCTTTCCATTTGGTGTTATCAGGATCGAGCTGACCGAGGATATAAACAAGCTTGTTTAACATGCCCATCGGAAAGGCGCCAGAACCAACCGCAGGGTCGAGCACTTTTATTTGATCGATAGCGCGAATTAGTTCTGTTCTTTCAGCATCGCTTAAAACAGGGGATTCAGCATGATACGAAAGTAGTTTCCTGAGCCGCTCTTCAAGATCGTCCGATTCGGTTGTGATACTTTGCAGATATGACTGAAAGAAAGCCAGCAGGGATTCATCGACCATGAAATCGACAATCTCACGAGGGGTATAGAAACTGCCAGTTTCTTTACGGGCTGCAACCGAAGTCTCCGGGTTGACCCTGGCAAGCAGGTTTTCAAACACCTGACCGAGAAGCTCAGGGTCAAGAGCTACATCCTGGTCATCCGGGGTGTTTTCATCGATGGTGAAGTTATATCTGCTAAAGGTATTCAGCAAACCCCGGGCGGTGTAATCCCTGTTTGTCGTACCATGTTCTTCATTTAGATCAATTTTCGTGTCACCTCCAAAGAACAAGCGGTTTGCAACCTTCGCCTGGTTTTTTGGGTTATCTGAGAATCCATCAATAAACACTTCTTCGTTAATGCCCTTTTCAGCGTCTTTACGGACATCCAGGCAGGTGAAAAGCCCACCATTTAAAAATGGAATGCCAGTGAAGAGGTTGTTGATCGTTCCCTGGTCAAAAAATAGTTTCTTGAAACGGAAGATTTCAGGCTTACCATAGTCACGCTGCATATTTTTAAAACCAGGATCATCACGCAACTGTCGCTGGGATACTTCTTTGCTCAACGTAGCAAAAAAGAGGTTCTGTAAAATGGCATGGAAATATGATGAAGATTCCGGGTCGTCAATTTCTGCAACTAACGATTTGATCTTTACTTGATCGAACAAATCTCTTGAGATGAACCCTTTAACCTGCATAAACCAGATAAAAATCATGCGGGTGATCAGTCGAATGACGCTCATCTCCTTCCCGTTCTCTTTTTTGATCGCATCAGCAGGAAACTCAGCTACTCTCAGCGCCCAATCGAACCAGTTGGAGATGTCTTGATAAAACTCTTTGGTCACCTTTTCGACCGAAAAAGTTTCTTTGATGCCGTCGAGAGTGGAAAAGTCACCTTTCTCCATCCTGTTTTTAAAAGTATTGTTAGTTAGGCTGGTTGAAACGTAGTAAGTAAACCTGCGGTAATTGGAGAACTCTTTGCGCGTGCCAAAGTAATTGGCATAGATCAACGAAAAGCGAAAATTGCCCTCAGAATCGTGAAAGACAAAGATGCCATCATAGAGGTCGCCGTAATTTTTAAGGACCTTCTTCGCCAGGTCGAACTGGGCTTTTTTACCAGATCGTTCGGTAAGGTTTTTGGTGACCTTAACCGAACAAATCAGCAGTTGGTCCCGGTTCGGGAACTGGATTTCACCAACTTTGTGTATTTCTTCAAAGCCTTCTTCGACGATGTGGTCAAAGCGCTCTTTCGTGGTTGCAAAATCACGGCTTTTCGACTGCATAAACCGGGTCAGATTTTCATTGCTGAAACTGTTGATCAAATTGATGAGGGTTGGGTCGGTCATTGTTTTTGGTTCTCCACAGCGATTACGATTTCTTCCCGGACCTCTTTTTGGCGTTCGATTTCTTTTTGCAGGTAGTCGCTGCCAAGCTGAAGCAGCAGGTTTTGCAATTTATCGCGGGTCTGCTCAATTTGTTTCGGGGTGTTAAATTTCAGGTTGGCGATCGTTCGCAGGGTGAACTTGGGCAAGGTCGACCATTCGCGCACGTCGTCGAGCAGGGTTGCCAAAAAATTCTTGAGAGGTCCCAGGTCTGGCAGGGCGAGCCGGTTGAGCGTTAGCAGGTTGTTGAACGCTTTGGTCTCAACGCTTTGGGCTGAGAGACCACGACCGGATGTTTCGGTTTTGATCGTTTTGGCGATTGCGTAATTATTCCAGAATTTCGGCGAGAGAGGCAGCCGGGGTTGGTCAGGTTTACACTCGGCCAGGGGCAATGCGTCTTCGAAAGCGATCAGCTCAGGTTCAGTTTCTCCTTCGGCTAACTTTTGGATAAAAAGACGGTTTTTTCGGAAGAAAACCAGCAGCTCCTGGCTTTGGGCTGCCTTGGCAACCTTGACCCGCGTGGGGAAGTCTTTGAGGTCTTGCTCGAGATTGGGGTGTGCCAAAAGGATTTCACGCCAACGGTTGAGCATTTGGGTGTAGAAGCTGACACCTTCGAGGTCTTCATCGTAATGCGTGATGCGCGTGAATAGCCCTGAAGGTGTCGGCTCTTCGTCGATGTCAAAAATTTTCGAATCTTCA
>JAAYYE010000003.1 GCA_012515515.1 Minisyncoccota bacterium | reverse complement strand
GCCGACATTGCTTTCTACGCTAAAAAAATAAAAACTCTGGGGATTTTTCTTTTGCAATTGACCAGCAAAATCATGTTTTTGCCAAATTGCTTGAATTTCTTGATTTTGACTAAAAATTTGTATATTTTTATTGATTAAATTGTCATTTATTAGCTTTAACAATTGCCACTGTTCTTGACTAGATAGTTGAGTCAATTTATTGGTAATAGCTACTTTACTATGATTTAAAAAATTGGCTTTTTCTTTTGAGCCAGCAAAGAAATCTGTACGACTAGCGCGAGCTATTTCGGCAAAATTTTCTGCACTAATAGCTTGATCATAATCACTCAATTGAATTGGGCCAATTTGAGCGAGCAAGTTTTCGATAAAATCTAAATTAACAAAAATTACTCCAGCAATCTCATAATTTTGGTCTATATAATGGCTGGTTTGCGCAATTTCCTGTCTTAGTTTGAGTATGGTTGTGGCACTGGTGGCTACATCTGGCCACCAATTAGCATCTTGAATTAAGAAGCCTTTACCCTCACTCAAATATTCATAATGTCCTGGTGGGCTAGCAGGGAAATTAGTTTGTTGACCAGCAATGGTGTAGATGTCTTGAATACTGCCGATATTCCACATTCCACGTGAAAACTCAAGAAAAAAATATGATCCCATAAAGCCACCGCTTGCTCGTAATTCATCACTATTTTGCAAAACTATTAAATAACTATTATTTTTTTCATTTAAAAAATGCGTTAAAATAATCGGTAAATCATCACTAAAATCCTTAAAAACTATTTTTTTAAGGTTTTTATTAATTTTTTTATAGTTTTTTGTAATTTTTTTGACAGTTTTTTCCATTAATTGTTCATCGGAACTATTGCTTAAATTTAAGTTGATATATGTTTTCACATTTTTTTGTAAAACATATAGGGACCAAATGTTGCTTAGTAAAAGCAGTAAAACAATAGTTAGCAATATGTAGCTTATTTTTTTTGCCATAAATCTTGATAGCTTTGAGCAATGGTTGACCAAGTCAAACTTTGTCGAACTTGATTGTCAAAAGTTTTCACTACTGGGGCTTTAATGACAGCTTGAGCAATTTTTTGAGCACTATCTGTCATAAAGATATAATCTTTATAAATTGACATTGACAGATAGTCCTTGATGAATTGATTGGGATAATGAGCAATGACTCGACAGTTTTGAGACAGGGCTTCGCAAATACTTAAATAACTTGAAACAAAGGCGATTGGATATTGACGAAATAAGTGCTCTGCATCAGCTACAAAACCGTGAAAAGTGACATTTAATTGCTTTTGCTGCGCATATTTTTGAGCTTGAGTCATTAATGGTCCATTCCCAAAAACATCCAAATGATAGTCCTCACCCTGATCTTGAAGAATTTGCAGGGCTTGTAAATAACTCAAGATACCGCTTTCGCTAACCAAGCGACCCACAAAAATAATCTTTTTTGGAGCAGTTTTACGCTGAGTAGCTTTATTATTAGTGGTTTTGTCATGATCGCTGGCACCATCAATAACATAATCAGTCTTAGTTCCATAATATTTCACGTGAAAACCACCAATCGCAATACTCCCCTTAGCCAGTTTATTGGCTAATTTATGCCAAAAAATTGCCTTGTTACTTGGCCCATCTCCAGATTCATAACCGTGAAACGTGATGTATATTTTGTGAAATATCAGCGGATAAAGTGGTATTATCCACCAAAAAACATCATGGATGTGAATAATGTCTGCATCGAGTAACAGCCGCCTGTTTTTGATTATTTGCCGCCATATTTTACATTTATAGTTTTTTGCTGGAGCATTGTCTATGCGGTAGACCTGAACTTGATCAAGGAGTTCTTGGCTTGCCAGTTGCGGATCATCATTACCTGTTAAGACGCTGATTTGCTGTCCTTGCTTAATTAGTTCTCGATTTAAGCGACTCAAATGTTTTTCGACACCGCCAACTCGCGGGCTATAATACTGGCTAATTTGTAAGACTTTCATATAATAGCTTTGTGCCTAAGTCTGATTATAAGAAAAAAACGCTTTCCTTGATAGTCACGGTTTTTAATGAGGCCGAGACAATTGAAAATTTTTTAACTAGCTGTTTGAAACAAACTTTAGCTTTTGATGAATTAATCATTGTCGATGCTAAGTCCACTGATGCCACCGTCAAGATAATCAAAAACTTTGCCAAGAAGCATGCTGTTGCTATGCGCTTGTTTATTCGAGAGGGCAATCGGAGTGTGGGCCGAAATTTTGCTGTGGAAAAAAGTCGTGGACAATGGCTGGCGATTAGTGATGCTGGCTGTGTTTTAGATAAAAACTGGCTAAAAGCGCTCTCTGCAGAACAAAATAAAACTCGAGCTCTGGTGGTAGCCGGTTATTATCAGGGTTTAGCGGCTAGTGCTTTTGAGGAAGCAAGCATTCCATATTTTTTAGTGATGCCAGATCGTATTCAACAATCGCAGTTTTTGCCTGCCACGCGCTCAATGTTAATTGAAAAATCCTTGTGGGAGAAGCTGGGCGGATTAAATGAAAAACTAGATTACAATGAGGATTATCAATTTGCTTGGCGCTTAAAAAACTTAGATATTAAAATTGCTTTCAGTGAGGAGGCGCGTGTTTATTGGTTGCCTCCGCGAAATATTTTAGAATTTTGCCAAAAAATTTTTAATTTTGCCAGGGGAGATGCTTTTGCTGGCTTAATTCGCAAAAAAGTTTATCTAATATTTTTGCGCTATTTAATTTTTTTCGGAATTTTAATATTTTTTCCTAATTTTTATTTAATTTTTTCTTTGATGGGAATTTATTTATTATGGGCAATAATAAAAAATATGAAATATTGCCCGCGTTCTTTTTTTTATTTGCCACTTCTGCAATTGTTGGCTGATGGGGCAGTCATGCTCGGTAGCAGCATTGGCTTGATTCAAGCTATTTTTAATAAAGCTTGATACTTTTTTCTTAATTTAGTGTTTCTCTTTTGAGAGAAGTAAAAACTAATTTTTGCCTTATCTTCTTGCTTTTTTTGATTTTTTGCACAGTTGAGCTTTAATTGTTTAATCAGGTGCGAGGCTGTTCCAAGATTACCATCAACAATTAAGCTTTGAGGAAATAATTCGACAAAATTGTTTCTAAAAAAAGAATAATGAGTACAGCCCAAAACTATAGCATCATATTTTTTTTCTTGATTAATATTTTTTCGCAAATAATTATTAATTTTTTCTTGATTAAAATTATTATTTTCAACAGCTGTAATTAATTCTGGCAAGATGACGGTGTCGTAATTAGCTTGGTGCGCAAAATTTTGTTTAAGCGTGGCCAATTGCTGACTTTTAGCAGTAATACTGGTGGCAGCAATTAAAATTGCTGCCTTTTTTACTCTGCTGCCAATGCCTTGCTGCTCTAATTGATCAACAGCCAGTTTGACTGCCGGCTCCATGCCAAAAATTGGAAAATCAAATTGACTTTGATTTCTTAATTCCTTAATGGCCAAACTTGTGGCAGTATTACAAGCAATCACCATAGCATCAATCTTTTTTTTCGCTAAAAAATTGACACTATCCATAACATAAGCAGCCACTGCTGCTGGCTCTTTGTCACCGTAAGGCAAATGTTGATAGTCGGCAAAATAAATATAATTGGCCGCACAAGACAAGTTTAGAAAAGTTTTAAGAACAGTCAAACCGCCCGCACCAGAATCAAAAATTGCGATAGTCATGGTTTTGATTATAGCCCTATTTATTTCTATTCAGCAGCTACTATTTGCTGATTGCCTCCTGCTGTTTTGCAATTGCTTGCTAATAATTTTTAATTACTTGATAAAATAACAATATTAACAAATTTATAGGTGCAAACACTATGAAAAAGAAAACTTTAGTCGTTTTTGGCATTTTATTGTTAGTGGCTATTATTCTTTTTTTTCTGATCAAAACTAATATTTTTAATAAGCAAGCAAAAAACCCAAAAAACAGTGCTGAGTCAATTGCTGATAATCGACCCAGCTATTTGTTGCCTGGATTTCCCATCGATCAGGTGCCTCTACATCAACTTGAAGAAATTTCTTCTAATAAAATTTTTGTTAATACTGATCCCAAGAATACTTCCACTTTTGATAAGACCAACTACGCTTATTACAATGTGGTTTTTTTGACAAAAGCCAGTCAACAAGAACTATTAGATTTTTATAAAAATTTCTTCGACGAGCAGATTGTGGAGGAGTATAACTCTCCAGACATGGTCAAGGGAACAGTTGGCGAATACCAAGTGTCAGTGGCCCATTATGGTGCTGATAATACTGCTTACATGCAAGTCCACTTGCCCAATTATCAAGATCAAACTGTTGAAAACTATTTTGCAGAATATCCAGACATTTTTAAAAATAATGAATTATCCATTGAGCATGAAAAATCTTACGGCTTGCTTAATCAAAAGGGTGGCGAGATTGAATATACTAAATACTTTACAGTGCTAGACAGCGGAGATTTAGACAATGACGGCCAGGATGATCGGGACGAATTCAAATTGTTAGAGGAAGAATATAAAGAAAAATATCAAAACGAATTAAATTATCGATTCGATGAAACAACAAGGACTTTAAGCTGGAATCAGGGTGATTATGAAGCGCATCTGGTCCTCCAAGCAGATCATGGTCGGATTTATTTGATGTTAAGAAAAAGTATGGATGGGTAAGGATTATTTGTAAACCTTAATATCAGAGTAACAGCCTAGTTTTTCTCGATGTTGTTTTTCTAGTGCTCTGATTAAAGTTGCAGGCACACAGCCTAAATCCCCATGAATAGAACAGACTAAAACCAGGTCTTTTACACCCTCTGGCAAGGTGGACATAATCTCGCCATCTTCAATATATTGGTGGTTTTTTAATGGTTTCAATTCTTTCTTCATATTTCCTTTATTTTTGCTGTTATTATAACCGCTCTTTTAATTTATGGAATGATATTAATGATGATAAAGCCTCATCAGTAACAGCATAAAACGTAGCAAATATAAAGAATGTTTTTTTAAATTACTTTTCTTGACTAAGTAATGTAGAATTAAATCATGCAAAAAGAAATTACTGCAGAAAAATATAAGCAAGCCTTTGACCAAGTTGCAGGTTTATTCATAATTGATGTGTTTAAAGCAGCTGGTACCGAGCTTTATTTTATTTTACAAGATAAGAGTGGTGAGGAACTAACAATGACCATAGATGGTTTTTGGAACTATGATAGTGATAATTATTTGTTTATGAGTGATTTTAAAGATGACAAGGAAACAGCTGTACAACTCTACAAAAGAATTGAAACCTTTGTTGAACAAAAACTAAAGAATAAAATTAAAAAAATTTCTGCATTTAAATTCAGTAAAACAGCTAGGGCAGTATCAATTGTCTTAGATGATCAAAGCATTATAAATGTTTTACCAAATAGCTTTGGTTTAATTTCAATATCAAATCACCAGAAAAAAGAAATTGTTTTAGCTAAACAAACTGATGATTATCAGTTGTCTTTTTTTCATGAAATTGGCTAAAAGTAAAAGAGGGCAGATTTATCTGCCCTCAGTTGGTGAACTTACTACCAGTTATTACGGTGGTATGGATTGTAGCCGCTGCGGCCACTTTTCCATTCCTCGGCGAGACGTTTAAGCTCTCCGTAAGACATGTAATCACTGAGTAAGTTTCGGTTGTGCATGTATTCACTGAAAGCCCTTCGCTCTTGTTCTGAAAGACCGGCAGCCTTGCATGCATTGTAAAACTTGCTGTTCGCTGATTCACGATTCTCTTTCCTATAATCAGCCACGATACACCTCCTCAACAGTATAAAAGATTTGCTGAATCAACAGCAAATAATAATATACACCTTATGTATATATCTGTCTAGTAATAAAGATAACAAAGCCTATATATTTAAGATTTAGTTAAAATAACTATTTATTTGAGATGAGATAAATAAAACAGAAATAAAGTGTTTTGTTTTTATAAAATTTTAGGCAAATGTTTATACAAGATCTATTCCTTGAAAAATTTTTGCACCTTTACTACGATTGCATTTCCAGCACAAGCACTGTAAATTTTCTTCAACTGACATACCTCCTTTTGATATTGGGATAATATGATCAATTTCTAATAATAATGTTGGTTCATCTTCAACACTAGTATGACACTGCTTACAACTAAAATTGTCCCTTTCTTTAATTTTAGTTCTAAGTTCTTGTGTCATTATGATTCTTTGGTATTGTGCAGATTTTTTATATTTAATTCTATCGTCTAGCCACTCAATAAATCTTTGTAATGTGGGCATTGATAGTTCTAGTGTATAGGTGAGACCACTATTACCTCCAGGGCTTGTGTAAGAAAAAACATAGCGTGGATATATAACCGATTTTAGATCTAGTGGAACTAATTCTAGTTTTTTATACAGAGATTTTTTAAATATTCTAATCAAAAAAGGAAGTTTATTTTTGATAGTATTGAACAAATTATTTCTTTTTGTTTCTAGCAGATTTCTTGATTCGACATATGAAATAAAGTTGTTTAGCATGTCATTTGCTAAGCTACGATGTTCTTCATCAGTCTTGATATTGAAGTACTTACATAAATATTTAAAACCATCAACTTGGGCATTACTAACTACTAAGCGGGAACAATGATAGATTTGGCTATGGCTTTGTCGGCTAAACAAGCCACCATGTTGATATTTCCAACGACTGGTGTTTGAAGTTTCACCGACAAAAGATTGTCTATTTTGACCACCTAAAACATTCAAGCTTAAATTATCTGCGTAAATATTTAAATCATTAAATTCAGTAATCAAATCGCTAACACTGTTTTTAATTTCTGTGAAGTTATTTGATCTGAAATATATTGCTCTATAAATAACTATAGTAGTAATAATAATGATAATTATAAGAATTATTGGCATGATGGGCTTTCTTCGTTTCTTGCGGAGGTGACAGGATTCGAACCTGTGAAGCCGTGAGGCTCTGGTTTTCAAGACCAGCGCAATTGACCGCTATGCGACACCTCCAAGTGTAAATCTGTTATTTTTCCTAAAAAAGCTTTGAATTTCCCAATTACAAGCCTAATTATACCAAGTTTTTGCTAAAAATTGTTAAATCTCTCCGCTGTGCGTAAAAAATTGTTAAATCTCCCCATTGTCAGTAAAAAATGCTATACTTTTTAATGATGCCCGAACTAAAAAATACTGCTCCAGGCGAAAATCAATCTACTCAAGCTCCTAAAGAGACCGATTCCACTGATCAAGCAGTCAATTTACCAAAATCTGCCGAATTAGAGAAGTCTAAAGTTGCTCCTGGCTATTATCGACCAATTCCAGAAGAAACCCTGGTAACTTGGGAAGCACCCGCTCGACCTTTTAAAAAAAGAAAAAAGCAATTTTTTAGCACGATTTTTATCATTGCTCTTTTAGTTGCTTTAATTCTGTTTTTTGCGGGACAAGTGCTGCCGGTGGCCTTAGTCATTTCTGTGGTTTTCTTGGTTTATGTGACAGCGATGATTCCACCCCAAAATGTTTCGGTCAAATTAACTAATTATGGTTTTTATGTCGATAAAGACGCTTATGCTTGGTACGAAATGGGCCGCTTTTGGTTTGACAAGAAAGAGGGTTTTGACACTTTGCAAATTGAGTTGGGACGTTTTCCGGGCCGATTAAGTCTGGTTTTGGTCGATGGAGTAACACCAACAAAAAAGAGTCTAGAAGAAGTCTTATCTGAAGTATTGCTCAAAGAAAAACCCAAGCCAACTACTTTTGAAAAAATTTCTTCATGGTTTGCTAAAAATATTCCTTTAGAATAAATGAGATGAGATAAACACTATGGCGGAATTAAATTTGCTTAGCCAAATTGCTCAAGCAAAATTACTAGGTCGAGGTGGAGCTGCTTTTCCTGTCGCCAAAAAATGGCACAGAATTAAAGAACATCCTGCACCCAAAAAATATGTGGTTTGTAATGGCAGCGAAGGTGAGCCAGATGTTAAAAAAGATTGGCATATCCTGTTAAATTATCCAGATAGAGTTTTTCAGGGTATAATTTTGGCTATGAATTTTTTGGGGACTAAGGAGGCTTTTTTCTATTTAAATGCAGATTATTATCAACAGCTGCAAGCAGGACTTGATCCTTTATTCAAGCAAGCTGCGGCAGCTGCTTACCAGATTAACTTGGTTTTAGGCAAACCTAGTTATATTGGTGGTGAAGCTGGAGCTTTACTCAACACCATTGAGGGCAAGCCAACCCAACCGCGCATCAAACCACCTTCTCCTTCCATTACTGGCATTAATGGCGTGCCAGTATTATTACAAAATGTCGAAACATTTTATGATATTGCCCTTGTTTACGCTGGTACTTACCAAAATCAGCGCTTTGTCACCATTAATCAGGGTCAAAATGAGGGAGTTTTTGCTCTTAATCGAGATGTAAATGTCGAACAAGCTCTAAAAGACACTGGCAACTATCCAGATTTTGCCTTTTTTGTTCAAGTGGGCGGTGGAGCCAGCGGTGTAGTTTTACATCAAGAACAATTGGCTGAGGCTCCATTAACAGGTTGTGCTTCGATTACTATTTATCCAATTAACAGCGCGGTTTTAGACATGTTGAGTTTGTGGTCTAATTTTTTTGCAGCAGAAAGTTGTGGCAAATGCGCTCCTTGTCGCGAAGGAAGCAAACAAGTTAAAAAACTGATAGATCAAGCAATCATTGAGCAAAAAATTGATGAAACTCTTTGGCAAAAAATTTTAGCTATCGCGGGGAGCATGGAGAAATCTTCAATTTGTGGTTTGGGGCAAGCCTTAATTGTGCCTCTCAAAACATATTATCAAAATGTTTACTTAAAACTTGATAAATCAAACCAAGCTTTATAGTTTGTTTGATAGGGTTTGTGCTATAATTAAAGTAATTATGCAAGAAAATCCCCTCGAATCCATGCCTAATGTCGAAGCTAAAAATAAAACTTTTGTAGTGGTGAGTGCCATTTTATTGTTAATGATTGCCCTAATCATTGCTATTTTCTTTAATAAAAATCAAGCAAATCCCGATATTAATCCAGAGGAAATAGATCAAAGCATCGATGTTCAAGACGAAGGCCTTGATACTGATCTTGAGCAGACAGACCAAGCAAGTAATCTTGTTTTTGCCGATTTAGTTGATAAAAAAGAGGGTAGCTACCATTGTCAAATTGATAATGAAGATGGTTTTTACTCTTATTATTTGCACAATCAGCTAGTGGCCATTGAGGTCAAAATACCTAATTCGCATACCAAAACCATCATTGACCAGGACTTTACATATACCTGGAATGTTGATGAAAAGCTTGGTACCAAAATTTCCAATCAAACCGAACAACTCGAGGCTGGAGAGCAACTTCAAGATGAAGAAACGACGGCAGATTTGCCAGAAGAAAACGTGCTACCTCCAGAAGACATTGGTCCTTTTGATCCTGCAAATTTTGTTTGTGAAACCTGGGTGGCTGATGAAAGTCTTTTTATTCCGCCAAGCGAGGTGATGTTTCAAGATGTAAGTGAAATTTTGCCATAATGGTTGACCAGAGGTGATCTAGGCTGAAAGAATGGCTTGTTCAACAGAGTTATTTAATTTGATATTTGCTTTGGATTGTCTCGATAATTTGCGCCAAACCTGCTTTATTTAAGTTGCTTATTCGCAACATGTGCCTGATGCTGTCGACAAAACCAGGAGTTTTTTCCATTTTGCCGTCATTAATATATTGACAAATTTTGTCAGCAAGAACTGCTGGCTCGGCAAAAATATTTTCTAAATACAGTGAAAGTAATTTATTTGTAGGGCTCAAACGATCATATCTATTTTTAACCATGGCCTCAAAATCAACACTAGTTAGTTTTTGCAATTGTGCGTAAGTATCTTGAGGTTTTTCTTTTGGCATTTTGTCGGAACAATTAGAGATGTTTTAAGCTTGCCTTTTATTTTATCAAACAATTAGTCAAACTCCCACAACTTTTGATAGAAATCGGAGAAACACTGCCTAGTGTAGTTACCAATTCAGATTGAGTTAGATTATAATGAGCCCATGGCGAGTGAAAAACCAAAAATAAAACTAAATCCAGAAAAGAGGAATGATGCGATAACTTGGAGCGGGGTGGTTCATCACGCTGTTGATTTGGAAGGTAGGCAAATAGATTTTTTTCAGCAGAAAAATGGTTGGGATTGTGGTCCTTGTCTGTGCCTAAACATACAAGACTCACTCCAGGCGAAAAGTAACGCTGATGGGGTAACCGATGTACAAAAGTTTCGGCAATGGGCTACGGAAAACGCAGCACTTAGCATTGATTATCAAAATGGTAGTTGGTTAACTTTTCAGGATATTTACAACTATATCAAAAACCATTTGGGGTTAGAGCAGAAAGAAATCAAGAAGGATAGTGTTGCTAATCAAGCTCAAAGACAATCTAGTGGTCCTCAAATAAGCCTTCAGAGAATTAACAACAGAGAAGATAATGCTATTTCCAAAGAACAATTAAGACAAGATAGACGAACCAGATTTGTTTGGGGAGCAAGAGGCAATCACTATCTGGGTTACCTGCAAACACAAAATGGCATTTATTTGTTTGATTCGTTCAATGACTCACATGTAGAAAAAACTCAAGCAGACTTAAATGATTTTATTGAAAATGTTACTGGTAGTGCTTATGTTGTTTTTCCACCAACATCAAGAATTACAATTGGAGAACAATCCCCCAATAATGCCAATGAAGGAAGTGATTTTCCTCAACAGCCAGAGAGAATTAATATTAGACATGGGGCTGATGAGACAGCAGCCTCAGATCAACCAGCCAAAATTGATATACAAAGCCGAACTGATACTGCTTCACAAAGATTTATCAATAAATTAAAAAATATATTCTCTGGACGATAGAGTGGGTTTTTGTCGGAGAGACAGGACTCGAACCTGCGACCTTACGCACCCCATGCGTACGTTCTAGCCATCTGAACTACTCTCCGCGTACAGTTTGATTTTACTGCTTGTAGGCTTTTCTGTAAACTTAGGGTCTTAAACTACTCTATGAAGAGTATAAAAAAATAGTAAAAATATGTAAAAACAAAAACACAGAAAACAAGAAAAAAGCGTAATTTGCACGAAACTGTAGATAATGCTATAAGTAAAAGCAATTAAAAAAAGGAGATCGTCAGTATGGTAAAAAAAAGCAAAGTTAAAGAATCAATTGACAATGTTCAAGGTGGTAAAGATGCCAAATCTCAAGCGGTGGCAATAGCCATGTCGCAAATTGAAAAAGCATTTGGCAAGGGTTCAATCATGAAATTGGGTGAATCACTTAAAGATATGCCCAAAGTTCCAGTGGTTTCTACTGGCTCTTTGTCTTTAAACATGGCACTCGGTATTGGTGGTTATCCCAAGGGCAGAATTGTCGAGATTTATGGTCCAGAAGCATCGGGAAAAACCACGCTGTGTTTGCACGCGATTGCTGAAGTGCAAAAGCAGGGTGGGACAGCGGCTTTTATTGATGTTGAACATGCGCTAGATCCAGTACGAGCCGAAAAAATTGGGGTGAATCTTGAAGAAGTCCTCATTTCTCAACCAGATTATGGCGAACAGGCCCTAGAAATAGCTGAAACTTTAGTTAGATCGGGCGGAGTCGACATTATTGTCTTGGATTCGGTAGCGGCTTTGGTGCCCAAGTCAGAAATTGATGGAGAAATGGGCGATCATCAAATGGGCACTCAGGCCCGTTTAATGTCTCAAGCCATGCGTAAATTAACGGCAGCACTCAATAAAACTAGAACTTTAATGATTTTCACCAATCAAATTCGTATGAAAATTGGGGTGATGTTTGGTAGTCCTGAAACCACCACCGGTGGCAATGCCCTCAAATTCTACGCTTCCCAGCGCCTAGATATTAGAAAAATTGGCAATATTCAAGAAGGAGATGAGGTAGTTGGCACCAGGCATCGAGTCAAAGTTAAGAAAAATAAAATTGCTCCACCATTTAAGGTGGCAGAATTTGATATGGACGAAGCGGGAATTTGTCGGGCTGGAGATGTGATTGATTTAGCAGTTGATAGAAATATTATTGATAAATCTGGTAGTTTTTATAAATATAATAATGAGGTTTTAGCTCAAGGTCGCGAAGCCACTAAAGAAAAATTAAAAAATAATCAGGCTTTATTAAAAGAAATTGAGAAAAAAATCTGGCTAGAGTCAGAGAAGAATAAGTAATAAAAAAGCTTGATATATAGTTATTTTTATTGTTTCATCTGGTCAAAAATAAATTGACTTTATTGTCTTATTGACATATAATATCCCCATTAGTCATTAATATAAACATTATTAAATAAACAGACCGATCAATAAGACTTTTGAATCAGGTATTATTAGAACATTGAGAATAATCGAAACTAATATTAATTTATGCAAGTAAGATACAGAGAAGCATTATTTTTCTTACTATTTTTCGATAATAATACTGGGGTTTTTTAATCCTTTTCAAGTTTTAACTGGTCGACGATGTTTTTTTAAAAACAAAGGATATCTATGTCATTTTTTAGTAATTTATCAACCCTGTTTGCAACAAGCAACGAACAGAAAAAAATAGAGCACAAAAAACCACAAGTAAAAATTGCCGAGACCAACCAGCCTAAGAAGGCTAAAGAATCTCCAGCACTCGCTCAAAAACAGCTCCAACAAAAACAAGCAGCTGTTAATCAGGCTAAAAACGAAGCGGAAAACATTGTGCGCGATGCACGTTCCAAAGCCAGAGAAATTATCATTGAGGCCAAAGATGAAGTTTTAGAAATGCGCTCCAAAGCCGAGAAAGAATCTCGTCGCATTGAGCACGAATTAGCCGAACAACAACGCACCCTGCAAAGCAAATTAGATAAATTGGATTTCCGTTTTGATCAAATCGAACAAAAAGAAAAAAGAATTGATCAACTCAAAGAAGACCTGCTCAAACAAAATGCCGAAATTGAGAAATCTAAGAGCAATGTTCTAAAAAAGCTCGAAGAACTATCTGGCTATTCTAAAGAAGAAGCCAAAAATTTATTAGTCGATGGTTTAAAGAAAAAATTAAGTCACGATTTAGCTAAAATTGTTGCTGAAAAAGAAGAACAAGCCAGATTAGAAGCTGATGACAAAGCTCGTGAAATTTTAATTGACGCCATGCGCCACGGAGCAACTGATTATGTTGCCGAATATACTGTTTCAGTTGTTAATATCCCTTCAGAAGATATTAAAGGCAAAATAATTGGTAAAAACGGGCGCAACATTCATGCTTTTGAACTGAAAACTGGAGTTGATATTGATTTAGACACTTCTAACACAGAAATTAAATTATCTTCTTTTGATCCAGTGCGTCGTGAAATTGCGCGGGTCGCCATGGAACGCTTAATTAAAGACGGCAGAATTCAGCCGACTCGTATTGAAGAAATAGTAGACAAAGTGACTGAAGAAATTGAACGCATTACTTTTGATGCTGGTAAAAAACTGTGTCACGAGGTGGGTGTTTACAATATTCCTAATGGCCTAATTGCCATGTTAGGAAAATTTAAATATCGCTTTTCATACGGTCAAAACTTGATCAAACACACCATTGAAGAAACTAAAATTGGTAGCAAAATCGCCCAAGAATTAGGCTTAGACGTCAATATCGTTAAATTAGGTTGTTTACTGCACGATATCGGTAAAGTTTCAGAAGATCCCGATGAAAACCACGTTCAGGCAGGTGTTAGAATTGCCAAAAAGTTTAATATTGCTCCAGCAGCTATCGCTTGTATTGCTGAGCATCACGAAGATCAGGCATTTTCTAGCCCAGAATCTGTGGCAGTCTATATCGCCGATGCTATTTCGGGAGCTAGACCAGGTGCTCGTTATGAAAATCATGAAGAGTACGTGAAACGCATGGAATCGCTAGAAGCCATTGCTACTTCTTACAAAGAAGTTAAAAATGCCTATGCGGTTCAAGCTGGTCGAGAATTAAGGGTGATTTTAATACCAGAAAAAAGCAAAGACGACGATGTGACTTTATTAGCCAATGAAGTTCGAGATCGGGTGGCCAAAGAAGTGGTTGTACCAGGTACCGTGACAGTCACAGTCATTCGGGAAACACGTGGACAAGCGCAAACAAAATAAAGTAAAATAGGAATTTATGAACAAGTTTTTTGTACTCACTCAAACAATAATCTCATTAGTCTTAGTTGCTTTGGTTTTATTGCAGAGTGGTGCAAGTGGATCAAGCAATGTTTTTAGTGGTGGCGGCGGTGAAACTTACCACACGCGAAAAGGAATTGAAAAATTGTTTTTTTATGCCACCATTGTTTTTGCTGTTCTCTTTGTGCTGAATAGTTTATTGTTATTGATTTACTAAATTATGCGCAAGATTTATTGGTATATCAGCTCATATATTCGTCGTCATGGCTGGGTGTTTTTAGCCTCGATTATTGGGACGATTGTCTTTTTTTCTATTCTTTTGCCTTTTTTTCTAAAAAACATTACTTTAAAAAAACAACATTATATTGCTGTCGTCGGTCAACATACTCTGTCAAACTTGCCAACAATTATTAAGCAGCAGTTGAGCTCTGGCCTAACCAGTATTAGGAGTGATTCAAGTCCCCAAGCTATGTTGGCTGAAAAATGGATTCTTGAAGATGACAATCAACAATATCGTTTCGTTTTAAAAAAAGGCATCTTTTGGCAAGACGGCAAGGAGCTGGTCCCAGAAGATGTTTATTATAATTTCACCGACGTGACCATTGTTACAACACCCAATGATGTGATTTTCAAATTACCAGAAGCTTTTGCTCCTTTCCCAGTGGCAGTGAGTGAGAGTATTTTACGCTCGACAGTTGAAAAACATTTTTTGTTACCAAGCACCACTCGTTTAATTGGCATCGGCCAGTACGAAATGCTTGACTATAAAATGCTTGGCAATTATTTAAAAGAATTAAGAATTGATGGTCCCGATGAACGCTATATTTATCGTTTTTATTCAACAGAAGACGCGGCAGTGCTAGCTTTCAAAAAAGGCGAAGTTGATGTCTTGTTAGATTTAGCCAGTTGCCATGACTTATGTGATTGGCCGAATTTAGAGGTGGTTGAGGATTTGGATTATGATAGTTACCTGGCTTTATTTTTTAATAACGCTGATCCTCAATTAACTAAAAATATTCGTCAAGCCATGTCTTATGCTTTGGAAAAAAATTATGGTCAAGCTCGAGCAAATAGCCCATTTAACCCTAATTCTTGGGCCTATCTTGAAGGCGGTAAAGATTATCAAAAAGATTGGACAAGAGCGATTGAGCGCTTAATTGATGAAATGCCTAGAGAACCTTTAAATTTTGAATTAACGACCACCACCATTTTCCAAGAAGAAGCTAAAATGATGAAAGAAGAGTTGGACAACTTTAGCCAGGAAGCGATTAGGGTTTGTCAACAAAGTAGCGACGTTGAGGATAAAAAATTGTGTGACAATTTAGCAATTAATTTGCAAATTAAAATTAATAATTTCCCCGACACCAATAATTTTCAATTATTATTAATTGGCCAAAGTATTCCTATAGACCCAGATCAATATTTTATGTGGCATAGCACTCAAGCCACCAATTTCACTCACTATAAAAATACCAGAATTGACAGCCTCTTAGAAAGAGGACGACAAACCATAGATGTGGAAGAAAGAAGAAGTATTTATCAAGAATTTCAACAGTTTTTATTAGAAGATCCTCCAGCAGTATTTTTACGCTATTTGGATAGATTTTCCATCGCTCGCTAAACTAATTTATTTTTGTCTCCACAATTGTCAAATAGCAGAGTCACCATGTTAGTGGTGTTGCTATGCTATTAATTATTCAAAAACTCAAACTACTTTGTGGCAAAATCATCGTTTTTGTATTGATTTTTGCAGCTTCCGTTAGTCGCGTACGGGCACAGTCATCAGGTCAATTTTTAACTTTTGCTGATGGGTCTTTGGCTGCGGAAAATTGGGAGTTAGTTTTGGGTGATTTGAATGATTGGCAGGTGATTGGGGGGCGGTTGCAGGGTGACCTGCAACCGCCCCCTGCAATCTCTAGTTACATCAGCGCGATTACTTTTAAGCCTGCTTTATGGCCGGTAACTGGCAATTACCAATTTACTTTTGATTTTATACCTCTCGATTCTGCCGATAAAAATTTTGGCGTGATATTTGATCATCATAAAAATAGTAAAGGTAAAGTCTTGTTGAGTTATTTAAGTTTTCATTTTAGTGATCAAGTGCTTTGTATTGAAAACTTTCAAAATCATTATTTAACTCACAAAAGTAGAATATCTTGTCCGCTTGAGCCAGGAGCCACATATCACATGCGTTTGCTTTATCAAAAACCAGATTTTGAGCTCTATATCAATGATCAGTTGTTTCACTCAAGTAAAAATGATAAAGGTTTTTGGCCAGATTTTTTAGAACCAGGCAGACCATTATTTTATTTAACTAAGGGGCAACATGATGAGTCAGCAGTCATTTATGATAATTTTTATTTAAGCTTTTTTCCACAATTAAGTGTTCCTTATTTTTCTCAATTAGATACGAGTTGGGGTTCATTAATTTACGATCATTCTCAAGAATTTTTTGATCCACCTCTCACTATGGCTAGTAGTGCTTGTGCCTTAACGTCTGCGGCCATGCTTTTAAATTATTATGGTCAAGACAGTTTTCCCAATGACGACAATTGGCCAAGTGAGTTGCGAGGTCAAAAAATTAATCCAGAAACTTTAAATTTATGGTTAAAGAATGAAGGAGATGGCTACTTGGGTGTGGCATTGGTCAATTGGCTGGCGATTGCTCGTTTAAGTTTATTATTAGCTCAATCAAGCGCCGATAATAAAGCTAGTTTAGAATTTACTTATGCTAATTATCAGGCTGAGATAATTCTTCAACAATTGCTTGCTAATCAGCCGGTTATAGCAGATTTGGGTGATCATTTTGTCTTAATTAGCGGGATTAATGATAGTGAAAAAAACCAAGATGGGCAAATTAATGATTATTTAATTAATGATCCTATCAGTGGACCGACGACTTTAGATCATGAACTAACTCCAATTAAATCACTTCGTTTGTTTAACGCCAGTCAAACAGATTTGAGTTATTTTTTATTAATTAGTGGAGAGCCACTAGATGTTAAATTGTTTTCTGGAGAAGAAAAAAGCGAATTAAAATTAGTTGAAAGTAGAGAAAAAAATTTATTAAATGTGCAAAACGACTGGCATTTATATTATTTAGCCCAACCAGAAAGTGCTCATTATACTTGGCAATTTAGTGCCAATGATTTAAATAAATTAGCCTTAGCCCAGTTGTTAATTTATCAAAAAAATGGTCAGGTGCAAATTTTTAATCTAGCTGATTATCTATCGAGAAAATTAAATTTAATTTATGACAAAGAGCAATTGGCAGAATTAACAGCGTTGGAAACAAATTCGTATTTGCTTAAATATCATCAATATTTATTAAGTTATTTTGGGAAATTACAGACTGAGCAATTTTTATTGGGTCAAGCGCATAATGCGCTTCGTTATCAAAATTTAATTGAGCAATTTTTAAATTTTTACCAGTTATAATAAGGCGTGGATAAAAAAATTTTATTAGCTTTGGCGCCAATGGATGGGGTCACAGATTTTGCCTTTCGCTCTATTGTTAAAAAATATGGCCAGGTTGATTATCTGTGGACAGAATTTGTGAGCGTTGAGGCTCTGTGTCGAGGAGCTGCACCAAATTTAATTCATCATTTTGATTATGATGCCGAGCAAAAACCGCTTGTTGCCCAAGTTTTTGGTAAAACTCCTGAATATTTTTATTTAGTCGCTCTGTTAGTTGCCGAATTGGGTTTTGCGGGAGTTGATATTAACATGGGTTGTCCAGCTAAAACTGTCGCTCAAAGTGGGGCTGGTGCGGCTTTAATTAAACAGCCTCAATTAGCTCAGGCGATTATTGAACAAACAAAACAAGCAATCCTCGATTGGGCCAATGGCAAAAATTTAAATGACTGTAAAAATGTTAACCCAAAATTGTTAAGAGCGCTGGCCGAACAAAAAAACTTTTGGCAAATAAAAACAGTCAAGCGCCAACTGCTCCCCGTGTCAGTGAAAACTCGTTTGGGAATCGATAGTAATCAAATCAAAACCTGGTTGCCCTATTTATTAGCAAGCAAACCAGATTTAATCAGCATTCACGGACGCACTTTAAAACAATCTTATAGCGGAGAGGCCGACTGGCAAGCCTTAGCTGAAGCCGGAAAAATGATTAAAAAGCATGATCCAAACATTCAATACTTTGCCAATGGTGATGTTAAAGATTATGAAGAAGCAATGAGCAAGGCTCATTTGGCTCAAGCCGATGGGATTATGATTGGACGAGCCAGCTACGGCAATCCTTTTGTCTTTCTCCCACTGGCAGAGCGCCAGCGCCTAGCAACAAGCAAAAATTTTTTTGCCTTGGCCATTGAACATGCCGAGATTTTTGAAAAACACAACTTAGCTAGAGGCAATGATAAATTTTTTAGTATGCGTAAACATTTAGCGTGGTATATTAAAGGAGTAGCTAACGCTGCTCAATTGCGCTCTCAACTGGTAAAAAGTAATAGCGCCCAAGAAGTAAAAGCTATTTTAAACAAGTATCAAGATGAACAAAGCACAAGCTAAAAATCTGTCGGTTTTTCAAAAGGCTTATCAGCAGTTAAACCCCCTGCAAAAACAGGCAGTTGACCACATCGACCAAGGACCGCTATTAGTCATTGCTGGGCCTGGCACAGGCAAAACGCAAACTTTAGCTTTACGTATTGCTAATATTTTATTAAAAACTGATGCCAAGCCAGAAAATATTTTAGCCATAACTTTTACCGATGTAGCGGCAAAAAATATGAGAGAGCGCTTGTTGAAAATCATTGGTAAAGAAGCCTATTACTTACAAATTCACACTTTTCACTCCTACTGTAGTCAATTAATGAGCAATTACCCAGAATATTTTCCTTTAAAAAATAATAGTCAGGTCTTGGGAGATTTAGAGCGCTATCAAATCTTTGAAAATTTAATTGAACAATTAAAACCCAAGCACCTTCGTCCACTCAATGATCATTTTCATTACTTAAAAGCGATTATTTCCGCTATTTCCGATTTAAAAAGAGAAAATATTTCAATTTTGGAATTTGAAGAAATGCTGAAGGCAGAAGCTCAGCAGCTCATTGAATTAGAAGCCACTACTAAGAGCCAAGTTAAAATCAAAAAAGCCACTAAAGACTTAAATAAAAATAAAGATTTAATATTGATTTATCAAGCTTATCAGCAAGAGCTGCTTAATAGCAACTCTTATGATTTTGACGATATGATTAATTTTGTGATTGATGCTTTTGACACTTACCCAGAATTATTATTAGAGCAACAAGAACAATTACAGCACTTTTTAGTGGATGAATATCAAGATAGCAATAATAGTCAGACTCGTTTGCTCAATTTATTAGCTTCCTATTGGCCAAAACAAGGTTTAGAGCCGGACGTTTTTGTGCTTGGCGATCCTAATCAAGCAATTTATCGATTTCAGGGCGCTTCAGTGGAGAACGTTTTAGCCTTTACCAGGCAATATCCCAATGCCACGGTCATTACTTTAGATACTGCCTATCGTTGTCCACAAAATATTTATGATACAGCTAGGGATTTAATCAAAAATAATCAACTATCTTTTGCCGCCCAAGAACATTTACCAATTGATTTAGCTGCTCAATTACATTCGCCCAAGGGTCAAGGAGACAAAATTGTTTTATATCAAGCGCCGAGCGCGTCCATGGAGATCATTTACATTGCCGAAGAAATAAAAAAACTGCTCAAGACTGGGGTTAAGGCTCAAGAAATTGTTGTTTTATATCGCACCCATGCCGAATCTACAGCATTAATTGAAGTCTTAAATAAATGGCAAATTAATTACCAACTTAACAAGGGTGATGACATTTTACAAAGCCCATTAATTCAACAATTATTAATGCTGATGGAGCTCGTTGAGCAATTTCAACATGGACTGGAAATGGACAATCTTTATCAAGTGATGATGTTGCCCTTTGTTAATTTAGATTCAATATTAGTCATGAAATTAGCTAGAGTCGCTGGTCAAATCAGTCGAATTAAACGGGAAAGTATTTCACTCTATCAAGTTTATGGCTTGGGTTTGGCTGAAATTAACCAACACCTAACTGGCCAAGAAATTACTGAAGAACAATGGTCGAGCTTAGAAGATTTTTTTGCTAAATTAGCTAAGTTGGCCGTTTACAGTCAGCAATTAACTCTGACAGCTTGGTTTGAAAAATTAATTTCGGATGAAGCTTGTAATCTTTCAGCTTATCTCAAAGACCGAGCGGATAAAATTAATAGCTTGTTGGAATTAAATACTTTATTTAAACAAATTAAAGATTTAACAGCCCGAGATCATCAATTAAGTTTAAAAAAATTTTTAGATTATTTTGCCACTTATCGTGAACATCAGCTGAGCATCCGTTTGCAAAATCCACTACCCGCAGAAGAAGCCGTGCAATTATCCACTGCTCACGGCGCAAAAGGCATGGAATGGGAGTATGTATTTGTTTTAGATTTTATTGATGGCAAATGGGGTAATGTGCGCAACAAAAACAAGCTAAAATTGCCGGAAGGCATTCTAAAAAATACTGATTTATCAAGCAAAGAACGCAACGAAGATGAGCGACGTTTATTTTATGTGGTTTTAACTAGAGCTAAAAAAAGAGTGTATCTTAGCTATCCAGAATTGTTGGAAAGTAATCTCAGTTCGAGCAATAAAGTGCCCAGTATTTTTTTGAGCGAATTGAGCGAAAAAGAATTAGACAGAGTCAATCCTAATTTAGCGAAAGAAATGGAAAGTCACTTGTCCACTTTGTTAATGCCTAGCGCGAGAAGCCCCATTACTCTTTATGAAAAAGATTTTTACAGCTACTTAATTAAAGATTTTTCTTTGTCGGTAACGGCACTCAATAATTATCTAAAAGATCCACAGGATTTTGTCACCAATAATTTATTAAAATTACCCACAGCGAAAAAAGTATTTATGTGTTTTGGCACGGCCGTGCACAGCGCTTTGGAAAGATTCTATCGATTCTATCAGCAGCAAAATCAATATCCTAGCTTGGATGTTTTTTTAGCAAATTTTACTCAAGCGCTGGATCAAGAAATTATGAGTGAGTCAGACTTTAAAGATCGCTTAAGTTACGGTCAAGAAGTGCTTAGTCAATATTATCAAGAGCTGATTCAGGAAAAACCTCGAGTGCTGGCAGTTGAACAAAGTTTTGGTGGGCAAAATCGACGCATTATGCTGGGCGATATTCGTTTAACAGGTAAAATTGATCGCTTGGATTATCTAGATCAAAAACAGGGCTTAGTGAAAGTCATTGATTACAAAACTGGCAGAAGTAAAAGTTTAAATGAAATTATAGTTAACACCAAAACTACCAAACAAAATTTGAACGAGCGCGAACTTAATTTACCAGCAACAATTCGCGGCAACTATCAGCGCCAATTAGTTTTTTATAAATTATTAATGCAGTTGGATCGTCAGTTTAGTGGAAAAATTGAAGTTGCCGAAGCCGCTTTTCATTTTGTTGAACCGACAGAAAAAGGTGGTAAGAAATTTGTTAATCGTAGTTTGGCTGTCAGTGATGAGGCAATTGCTGATCTCAAACAATTAATTAAAGAAGTGATGGCTGAAATTCGTTCGCTGAAATTTTTAGACAGTTTAGATTTTTAAATTCTGATTATTTTGCCAACAGCTGGTTTATGTTGTTTTCTGATGGAAAAATTTAGTTATAATAATCAGTTCGGTCACAATCAGTTATAAAATTCGGCGCCATAATTTATCAAAATCGACGCCATAATTACACCGCAATTTATGAAAAAAAATCTACAAAAAACCAGTTCCTATCAGCCTTCAACTAAAATCTTGCAAAAATATGCTGAAGTTTTAGTTAATTATGCACTTAATTCTGGCGAAGGAGTTCACGCTGGGGAAGTGGTGCAATGCATGGTTCCAGATGTCGCTAAGCCTTTAGCTTTGCAATTGCAAAACGCCATTTTACGAGCAGGTGCGCATCCAATGCTTTATTTAACAGCTACCGGTTTTGAACGAGATTTTTATCAATTAGCCAATCAAGAACAATTAACTTTTTTTCCGAGAAAATTTTTGCGATCCAGAGTTAACTTAGTTGATCATCAAATTAATATTATTGCCGACCCCGACCCCTTAATTTTGCAAGGCGTCGATCCGAATAAAATCATTAGTGCTAGAAATAGTAAAAAACCTTATCGCGATTGGCTAAATGCCAAAGAGAATGCTCAACAATTTACTTGGACAATTGCCTTGTGGGGCACTGAAGCCAAAGCCCAACTTGTTGGTTTAAGCCTCAAAGATTACTGGCAACAGATTATTAAAGCTTGTTTTTTAGAGGAAGCTGATCCAGTAGCTAAATGGCAATCCATTCAAGCCTTGCAAAGCACTATTAAAGACAAATTAAATGATTTAAAAATCAGCTACCTTGAAGTTGATGGTCCCGATGTCCAATTAAGCGTTGGCATTGGCGAAGATCGTTGCTGGAAAGGTGGCGGCGGACGCAATATCCCAAGCTTTGAAATTTTTACCTCACCCGATTGGCGCAGAGTTGAAGGGAGAATTCGCTTTAACCAACCCCTCTATCGTTATGGCAATGTGATTACTGGAGTTGAGTTGGAAATTAAAGCGGGACGCGTGGTCAAAGCCCGAGCAGAAACTGGGGAAGCCTTATTGTTAGAAATGTTAAAGAGTCCCAACGCCGATAAAATTGGCGAATTCTCTTTAACAGACAAACGGATGTCACACATCACTCACCCTATGGCAGAAACTTTATTTGATGAAAATATTGGCGGCCCCTATGGCAACATGCATTTGGCTTTGGGCATGGCTTACCAAGATTGTTATCGAGGTGATCCCAGTCAATTGAAAAAAAGCGATTGGGCAGCTCGGGGATTCAATGATAGTAGCGAACACAGCGATATTATTTCTACAAGTGATCGCACTGTTAGGGCTTTTTTAGCCAATGGTCAAAGTCAAATTATTTACCGCAAGGGGCAGTTTGTGATTTAAATCACTCAGCTTTGTCTTGCTTGGTGCTACAATATAGTCATGATCATCAATTCTCCACAAGCATTAAAACGCTATCAACAAGCGGCAGACAAATCAATGATAATCCTCAAAAGATTGTTTGATGCCACAGTGGAAGGTGTTACGCCTCGGCAAATTGATCAATTAGCCGATAGTGAGTGTCAAAAAATGGGAGTAATTCCTTGTTTCAAAGGCGTTGGGCCAAAAAATAATAGATATCGTTTTGCCACTTGTATTTCTGTTAATGACACGGTGGTGCACGGCATTCCTGAAGCGAAAGTTCTAAAAAAAGGCGATCTAGTCAAAGTGGATTTTGGCATTAATGATGATGGCTGGTTTACTGATCATTGTTTTTGTAAATCAATTGGCCAAGCTAGCCCAGCCGATCAACAATTAATGGCTGTAGCTAGAAAAGCCATTATTGCGGGAGCTAAACAAGCCGTAGTTGGCAAGAAAATTGGTGATATTGGTCAGCAAATCCAGTCAATTGTTGAAGGCGCCGGCTTTAGTGTGGTCAAAGAATTTGTTGGTCATGGCATTGGTCATGATATGCATGATTTTCCGCAAATTCCGGCCTATGGCGTGAAAGGGACGGGTATTAAATTACAAGAAGGTATGGTTTTGTGTGTTGAGGCTCAAGTTTTAGCCAGCAAAAACGATCAAATTTATGTAGAAGACAACGGTTGGACAGTCAAGAGTGCTGATGGCAGTAAGTCGGCTATGTTTGAATATATGGTTGTTGTTGGCAAAAAAGAAGCGATGTTTTTGACTGATACCCGCGATTGGCCACTTTTTTAATGATTTTTAGCTATTTTTTAACTATTTTTAGCTGTTTTTAGCTGTTTTTCACTGTTTTTAAGCGGTTTTTAACTTAGGGTCTTGCTTTTCGCTTGATTTTTCTGTACAATTATACATTCAACACGCTGAGCCTTATCTGGTGGATAGGCAGCCACGACAGAAAAGGTCTTGACAGTGATCTTTTTATTTTATTAGTCTTATTGAGGCAAGAACTTATGGCCACCAGCAAAAGCAAAAAATCTCCCAAAGCTAAAACGAGCAAGAACAGCGTTAAAAAAGCTGCTAAAAAAGCTGTTAAAAAAGTTGAGCAAAAATCTTCAGCAAAAAAAGCAAGCAAAGAGACAAAAGCAACTAAAGAAGCAAAAGCAACTAAAGCAAGCAAGCCAAACAAAGAAGCAAAAGCCCCTGCTGCAGCAAGCACAGCGACCAGCATCCTGACTCCTGGACAAGAAAGCAAGAAAAAACCACCAAAATCTCTATTAACTGATGTCAAAAATCTCATTAAAATTGGTAAGAAACGCGGCTATCTATCTCAAGATGAAATTTTAGATGTCTTTGTCGAACCAGAAATTTATATTAGTTTATTAGATGATTTTTACAATCAGCTTTTTCAAAAAAACATTGATGTTTTTGAATCAGTGTCCGAAGAGCAGCTGGAAGAAGATGAAGATGTCCTACAACAAGAATTGGATGTTTTGGCCAATTTAGGTAATGTTGGCGTATCTGATCCAGTGCGCATGTACTTAAAAGAAATTGGCCGAATTCCTCTGTTAACCCGTGAAGAAGAAATCCGCATTGCCCAACAAGTAGAGGCGGGCAGCGAAAAAGCCAAAAGAGATTTAATCGATGCTAATTTACGCCTAGTGGTGTCGATTGCCAAAAAATATATTGGTCGGGGCATGACTTTTCTTGATCTGATTCAGGAAGGCAACAAGGGCTTAATCAGAGCAGTCGAAAAATATGATTGGACTAAGGGTTTTAAATTTTCTACTTATGCGACTTGGTGGATTCGTCAAGCGATCACGCGTTCCATTGCTGATCAGGCCCGAACGATTCGGATTCCCGTGCACATGGTCGAAACCATTAATAAACTAATGCGCACTTCCAGAAGATTAATGCAGGATTTAGGCAGAGAGCCAACCCCAGAAGAAATTGCGGAAAAAATGGAGTTAGAGCCAGACAAAGTGCGAGCCATTCTCAAAATTTCTCAAAATACTACTTCACTGGAAATGCCAGTTGGCGACGGTGAAGACGACAGCACCCTCGGCGATTTTATTGCTGAT
>JAAYYE010000002.1 GCA_012515515.1 Minisyncoccota bacterium | reverse complement strand
TAATTCTTCACAAATTAGATTAATGGCTTGCAGATTTTTGGCAATCACTTCTTTGTGTTCAGCAAATTCTTCCTTCACTAATTGAGCTAATTTACTTAAATCAAAAGCAAAATATTTAGCACTAGCAGCGACGGTCATAATATTAGCGGTCAATGGCTCCTTAATTTCTTGTCTAGCTAATTGAGTAAAAGGCATACAAATCACTCGACTTTTTAGTTGTGGATATTGGCTGCTATCAAAATTTTTAGCATTCAGCACAACTAAGGAATCTTCATTTAATTCATCTAAATGTAAAGCTAAAAATTGTGGCTGGAACAAGACCAATAAATCGATGCTGCACCGCTGACAAAAAGCACTCGTAGAAGCGGCATATACTTGGCCAGTTTGGTGCCCACCCTTAATTAATGAAGGATATTCATAGTAATTGAAAACTTTTAAACCTTGGCGTTGACATAATTTGGCAAATAACTTGGCAGCAAGCATCACTCCATCACCAGCTTTTCCAGCAATTTTCCAATTTAAGGAGAATTTTTCCATATAATTGCATTGTAAAGGGGAGAGGAACAGTGGTCAACAGCGAGCAGAGGAACAGTGCTTAACAACAAGTAGTGGTCAACAAGGAGGACTGTAGCTTAAGGCTAGTCAAGTGAAATTGCCAGTTAAATCTGCTAAAATAATTCTAATAAAAATAAACAGAAAGAACTATGAAAAATCTTTTAGTCTATGGTACTTTAACTGGTAATACTGAAAGTGTCGCTCAACAAATCCAACAAATAATTCATGATGCGGGCAAAGAATTGGAGATTAAAAATATTAATCTCAGTAGTGTTGCTGATTTGGCTCAAGTAGAAAATTTGCTAATTGTCGCTTCTTCAACTTGGGATGATGGTTTGCTTTGTAGCGATATGGCAGATTTTTTAGAAGAAAACACTGCAGAATTGCCCGATTTAACCGCTAAAAAGTTAGCTTTTTTTGGCTGCGGTGATAGCAATTATCCAAAATTTTGTCATGCTGTTGATACACTAGAAAATGTTTTCACTAGCAAGGGTGGACAAAAAGTCATCGACAGTTTAAAAGTTGATGGTTATATCGAAGATGAAAATAACCAGGACAAAATTAAAAACTTCGCCCAAGAATTAATTTCTTGGCTTTAATTGCTTAAGCAAAAATTACTTAAGGGCTTTTTTAATTGCTTTTTTTTGTTGGCTCAATGTTTTTTTGCCAGCAGCTTTGGCTTGGTTGGCAAGTTTTCGAGCAGATTTCTCAACACTTTTAGCAGTTTTTCTGGCAAAAGCTTCTGGATTTTTTTTGACCTCATCGTAAGTTTTTTTAACTTTTTTTCGGTTCTTTTCATCAGAAAAGAAAACTGCTGCCGCGCCTGTTACAGCACCTACAATTAATGGAAGTACACCTGTTTTTTTCTTTGACATGAGTTCCTTTTATATTAACTAACTGTATTTAATTCTAACCTTTTTTTAATAAAACCACAAACTTATTAAGCAATTGTTATTAATGATAGAGAATCGGTTCGTCTTTTGGCGATGTCTTTGGCAAAAGATGAAATGATTAAGACTCGTTCACCGCTTTTAACAATCTCATGTTCTTTCAAATTCTTGATTAATTCATCTTCAGTTTGATAATGAAAAAACTCTTGACTGGTTAAAATTGGATCAATGCCAAAAGATAAGGCCAACTTGTTATAAGCCTGTCTGCTAGCAGTTAGGGCTTTAACTTCAATTCCTGGTCTAAATCGAGAGAAATTTCTCGCTGTTCGTCCGGTTCTGGTGAGTAGGACAATTTTATCAACACTGTTGGGTCGATTTTCAATCAATTTAAAGGCGGCAAAACTAATGGCACTCACACAATCCTCGCCAACAAATTCCCATAAATAATTCTCTGCGTATGGCTCATTAAACATCGCTATTTTACTTTGTGTTTCGACACATTTAACTGGATATTTACCCAAAGTGGTTTCTCCAGAAAGCATCACAGCATCGGTGCCATCATAAATGGCATTGGCCACATCACTGACTTCTGCTCGAGTTGGGCGAGGGCTAACGATCATGCTCTCTAACATTTGTGTGGCAGTAATCACTGGTTTACCTGCGGCACGCGATTTTTCAATGATCAGTTTTTGCCAAAAAGCTAATTGTTCAAAAGGTACTTCAACAGCTAAATCTCCTCTTGCTACCATAATCCCATCTGATGCTTCAATAATTTCATCTAGGTTATCAAGAGCTGCCTGATTTTCAATTTTTGAAATAATATCAACATGCAAATTGCGCTTTTTTAATTCATCTTGCAGAATCGCAATATCTTTGGCATTTCTCACAAAAGACAAACCCACAAAATCAATGTCATCATCAGTCATGTTGTCCAATTGTTCTAAATCGTTAGGCACTAAAGAGGGCATATCGATCACAATTCCTGGAGTATTTAGGGTTTTACGATGTTTAACAACAAAAGGGCTGAGAGCACGAGCCACCAACACCTTGTCTTCTTTTTTGATGATGGAAAATTCACAAATCCCGTCATCGATCGAAATTACATCTCCAACTTGAATTGAATCAACAACAATTTCTGGAATACTAATTTCATTTTCAGCTGGTTCACCTACCACAAATTTAGTTTCTCCATCTTTTTCTAACTCAAAACTACCGCCATCTTTTAAATCAATTCTGATTTCTGGGCCTTGTAGGTCCAGCAACACGCCGACTGCTTTGTCTAATTCTTTAGCTACTTTTTTTACCCGATGGATACGCTCTAAGTGCCAGGCTGGAGTGCCGTGTTTCGTATTAAAACGTGCCACATTCATGCCTGCTAAAATTAATTCTTTCATGACTTCTTCAGTCTCACTTGCAGGACCAAGAGTCGCAATTACTTTTGTCAATTTAGACATTTCTTTCCTTATCTTTTTTACTTTATCAATAAAAAAATTATATATAAAATATCTATTATCCACCGAAAGTCTTAGTTTATCAAGACTATTTTGTCTTATTGGAGCTCACAAATTTTTTACACTTATTCGGATCTGCGCTTTGTTTAATACAAGTTTCCAAAGGATCTGGTTTGGCACGCCGTTTAGCCAATTTATTATTGTCCAATAATTTTGGTAATTTATCTAATAAATTACGTTTAGCATTAAAGAAGTGTTTGCTAAAACTGTGAGTTTTTAAAACCTTTGTCATAAGCACCTTTCTTTTATTTTATGCCCCTTTTTTAATGTTGGGCTTTTTTTCAATGCTAAGCTTTTTTTTAAGGCTAGGATTTTTTTTCAAGTAAGTAATTAAGACAAAAATTAAAGCAGCTACTGCTAAAACCGCTAAGCCAATTAAGGGACGATAACTTAGCCAGGCTATACCGATGACGATTAATGACAATAGTAAAGCAACTATTCCTGACAACAAGTTGCTGCCAAAGCGCAATATTTTAGCAAAAAACGGCACCACACTGCCCAAAACTGCCAGTGGCACCAACATGGTTTTTAAGCCAACATACATAAAAATAAATGCCAATAATCTAAACAACCAGCTAGTTGAGTGATTAACCTGAACAGCACCATCAAACATTTCTGTAGCCGAATGCTGTCCCAATCTAATCATTTCGATACTTTTGCCTTGTTTGCTTTGATAAGCTTGTAGATCTGGGCCATTTTGCTGAGCGATGATGCTGACTGCGCTGGGTCTGATAATTTGATAATAGACTCGAACATCGCCAATTTTTGGATTGCTTGGATCTGCACTTTGATAAACATAATTATTAAAAACTTGCCACTGCTCTTGTTGGGCATAAGTTAAAGTTGTTAATAAGTCATTGGCTAAATTAAGTCGTTGATAATCAGTTAGTGAATTAATTAAACGATCGGATAGAGTATAAGCACCGACGCTAATTGGGCTGGCTGTTTTTTCTTCATTTTCCAGAGGTTTAATTTGAGGGTTTAGGTGACTCGCCTGGTCTTTAAAATCTTGAGAATTAATTAGCCGATCATCCCAAACTTGCTTATAATTGTAAGTGGTCGTCGTTTCCATACTACCACCTAATTTTTCAACAGTTTCTGACTGTTTTTCTTCTGCCCACTGATAAATTTCAACAATTCTTTTAAGTTTTAAGGCGTTTTCGCTCACCGCAAAAGTATCATCGGTTAAGACGCTCGGCGTTCGAGCTTCTCCAGTAATATGAATTAATTGACCATCGTCTTGAGAATTAATGTGTTCAGAGTCAACATTAATGACCGCACTGGCACCTTCTTCTAAGCTACGATAAGTTTGAATCTCTCGAGCCTCGTTCCAAATAATGAGGGGAAAAGCAATGGCAAAGAGCACTAAGCCCGTTACAACGCCCTTTATTGAACTGCCTAGTCTTTGTAGCCAAGAACGTTTTTCAACTTGGCTTATTGGTGTAGAAGAATGTTGGTCGCTCATATAACAATAGTGTAACACAAAGCGCTTTATCTTATTATATAATTTAAAGGTGGCTAAAATAAAAAACGGTATTTTATTGCTAATCATTCTAGTTCTAGCCTTGTGCTTGCGCATAGCTGGGATAAATTGGGATCAAGGACAGTTTTTACATCCTGACGAGCGATTCTTAAACATGACTATTCAAGAATTGAGTTTGCCGAGTAGTTTCACTGAATACCTAGACCAAGCACAATCACCGCTCAATCCACGTAATTTTGCCAGAGATTTCTTTGTCTACGGTAATTTTCCCGTCTCGTTGAGTAGAGTGGTAAGTACGATTTTAGAAAAAGACGGTTTAGAAGAAATTACCATTGTTGGTCGAGCCTTATCTGCAATTGCAGATTTATTAATCATTCCTCTTATTTTTCTAACAATCTTATTGTTAGAAAAACATTCCCGTGATCAACAGTTCGCTATTCATCCCCACACCAAATTTTGGGCAAGCTTAATTTATGCCCTGATGGTTTTACCCATTCAGCAATCTCATTTTTTTACTACTGATACCTTTTTAAATTTGTTTATCTTTACCAGTTTTTATTTTAGTTTAAGGTACTTTTTTGAGAAAAAATTTATTAATGTAATTGTCGCTGGCATTGCTTGGGGCTTAGCTCTTTCTAGCAAAATTACCGCAGCTTTTATTTTGCCTTTAAACCTGATTTTGATTAGCTTAAATTATTTCAAACACCTCAAAACAGCAATAAATTTAAAAAAAATCAGGAAAAGCATCTTATTAATAGCAGCGACTGCAGCCATATTTATCCTGAGCGCCTATCTCTCAACGCGCTTAGCCGCTCCCTACATGTTTGAAAATCCCTCTTTTTGGAAAATTACTCCTAGCACTGAATTTGTTAATGATTTAAAAGAGCTCAGTACTTATAGTGATTCAGAAAGCTGGTTTCCACCTGGCGTCCAGTGGTTAAATCGATCGGCCTTTTTTGGCATTAAAAATTTAATTATTTTTGGTCTAGGTTTAGTCATAACAATTTTTGCTATTGTGGGCACATATTTTCTGATCAAAAAAATTAGCTCTTTATTTAAACAAAAAAAGTGGTCAAAAGTTTCAGTAGTGTTTGCTTTAAGCTTACTTTGGCTTGGTGCTTTTTTAACATATTATGCGCTACAAGTGGTGCAAACCCTAAGATACTATTTAATTATTTACCCATTTATCGCGATTATTTCTGGGATGGGTCTTAGTCATTTTTTAAGAAAAAGAAAGAAACAAGCCTTGTGGTCAAGCCTAGCATTAGTCGCACTCAGCGTTTGGCCACTAATGTTTATCTCAATCTATTTTAAGCCACATTCTCGCGTCCAAGCGTCTGAATGGATTTATCAAAATATACCCACCCAGAGTATAATTTTATTCGAATATTGGGATGATCCTTTGCCACGCCCTTTAGCAAAATATCCACAGCAGTATGAGTTGGTACAATTGCCGGTTTTTGATCATGACAGTGAAGAAAAATGGACAGAAATTAATGCTAATTTAGCCCAAGCCGATTATTACATTTTATCTTCTAACCGAGCTTGGGGGAGTATTATCCGCACGCCAGAAAAATACCCTCAAATGAGTCATTTTTATCAAGAGCTAATGGCCAATCAAACAGATTACCAACTGGTCACTGAATTTTCTTCATACCCGAGTTTAGAATATTTAGGCATCAATATAACTTTCAATGATTCCTGGGCTGAAGAAGCTTTTACGGTCTATGATCATCCACAAGTGCTGATTTTTAAGAAAAGGTAATAATCTTTTGATAGTTATTAGAGTTGCTCAAAAATCTGGTCAAGCACTTGAGCACTTTGCTTGTTGTTAATAAATGCTTGGGCTTTTTTTGCTTGCTTAATGAAATCCCGATTAGTCTTTAGATCTTTGACTCTGAAAATAGCTTCTGAGAGAGCGTGGGCATTTTTGGCTGGGACTAATTCTCCCATTTTGAATTTTTGCATTGCCTCTCTCACGCCAGGCAAATCGCTAGCCACGATTGGGGTAGCCACTGACATGGCCTCCCACTGCACCAAACCATAAGCTTCAGTGCTATTAATTGAAGGTAGTGCTAACAAATCAATCGTCTGATAAAAAGCAAATAATTCTTCATTGCTTAATATGCCCAAAAATAAACAATTAATTTTATTTTTTTTAATTTTATTTAAAAGATCAAGATAATATTTGTTTTCACCTGCCACTTCTTTCCCTTTGGGACCAACAATTACTAAGGTGTATTGTTGATAATCGCTTAAATTTTTAATCGCGTCAATTAAATAATCTAAGCCCTTTTCTCGAGAAATTCTACCGACAAAACCAATCCAATGTTGATTTTTTTTCTTTAATACCAATTTGTTTAAGAATGAAACATCAGGCTTAGCCTGATTTATTAGTGGCTTAACATAGGTGGCTTTATCGACTAATTTTTTTGACCACTTTAAACTAGCAATATAATCTTTTGAAAAAACCAAGTAGGAATCTGCCAAAAGCAACTGAAATTTGACTAACGAGTTGACTAAAAAACTCAGCAGTCGCTCAATTAAACTAGGTCCTAAATCAATATTACAATAAAAAATAGCCAAAACTTTTACTCCTAATAATTTTGCGAGTAATACCAAAGGGATAGCTTCAACACTGGGTAAATTGATGATTATTAAGTTTTTGTCTCGAATTTTTTTTAAAAAAAACAACCAAGATTGTGGAGATACAAATCCCTTGGAAATTCTAAATAAAAAATTCATTCTGTAAATTTTTAGCCTATCCACATCGTCTACTGATGGCAACTTAGAGTCGTGTTTAAAAGTTAAAAGCTCGATCTCATGCTTTTGCTTTAATTCATTTAAAAACAGTTTAGAGTAAACAGATATTCCCGAGATATAAGGATGGAAATATGGAGTAAAAAAAAGAATTTTCATCTTCTTTGAGAATCAGTATTGGCCCGTGTCAAAATTGTTAAAGCTTCTTGCAAACTCATAACTTTTGAGTGGTAATCAACACGAAAATCTAAAATATTACTCAGCCAAATAATAGTTGCGGATTTATCTTGACCTTTTGTTTTAGCAAACCGTTGGTCTAAATATTGAACGATATCCCAATTGTCTTCGATAAAGTAATCTAACTCTAGCTCTCTTATCAATTTTTCTTTAAATAAATGGGGCTGTTCATCATTACTATTCATATAAGATTGAACAAATAGTTGATCAGCCTTCATTTTTTTGCGCCATTTGTCATAATTTTTTTGAAGATGAGCAAAGCGACCAGTAATTAAGTAAGGCTCAACTATTTTGGCTTTTTTTAACTCAACAATTTGTTCAAAACCTGGCGCCAAACAAATACTAGATTTGTGTAATAATTCCCAAAAAAATTGTTCAAAACCTGGCTTCGGCACATAAAATTCAAGTTCTTGTCGATTTGTTATCACCTTTTTTTTCTTCATCAGAGTGATAACTGGACGAGCAATTCGCGCGGGGTTATAGAGCAGAACTCCATCCAAATCAAAACCAACTTTTAATGTTTTTTCTTTCACCATATCAATTATATAGATTAAAAATTAATTAACAAATTTTTATTTAATAAAAAAAGAGGAGCAAAAAATTTCATCTTCTAATTTTTCAACAGCCAAATAATTAGTTTTTAAATTAATAAAAGGCTGGAGTGAAAAATTAGCGCATAAGTTATCGCCATAAAGCGAAAAGTGAGTACCATTGTCAATTAAAGATACTATTCTAGTTTTAGCCAGTGTTTGCTTATTTGGCTGACATGGCTCTTTTAACCAGTCAATTACTAGTGTCGTATTTTCATCAAGTAAATTATCTAAATCTTCTGGACAACTATCATAGATTTTTATTCTATCCCCATCCAGCAACCTTGGTCTTTGCTGGGCACTATTAATCAGCGCCGACCTGGTTTCAGTTTTAAGTAATTGATTATAAGTTAATAAATAATCATAGGTCGCGCTTGATAGATCAGTCACCAAAATAAACTTTTGCTCAGCTTGTCTATCTATATAGTTAGCTAAAACACGATAATAAAAACCCTTATGTGCAGTTTGCCTAATGGGGTAGCTAATAAAATATTTATAGAAAAAAGGCGAGCTCATTATTATATAGATAGCAATAATTAAATAGCGCATTTTTTTAGATTTAAATTGCTCAATAAGTAGAGCAAGTCCAATGCCGGCAACCATCACCAAGCCAAAAAACGCAAAAGCATTGCGAAAAGTAATCCAAACGTTATCACTTTTTAAAAGAGTGGGGAGAGTACCAAGTAAAATAAATGATAAGAAAAATAAAAGCAGGTCTTTATAATTTACAAAAGCTTGAGTAATTAAGAGCAAAAATAAAGCAAATAACATTAAATCAAGAGGATGAAAAAAACCATAATCATTAAGCGCAAAAGTATCAACACTTAAATCTCCTCTTAAAAATAATATGTATGGGTCAAAGGATTTTAATAATTTACGAAAAATCGTTGAGACATACACCGTTAATTTATTGGTGAAAATTTTATTCAGAGGTGAAGCAAAAGCCAATCTTCTTTGCTCAATAACGCTGTCGCTCAACTCATCTTGATTAATGAAAGTGATTTCTGACATTCTCTCTGCTGCAAGCGAACTACTCAAACGCATTACATAATTTATTGACAGAAAAATAAAAAACACAAGAATTATTAAGACCGGCAAATTTTTTAGAAAAACCTTTTTAAACTGTTTCTTTTTGAGTGCTGTCCAATCTTTAAGCAAGAAAGAAAAATAAAGCAAGGCGAGTAGAGGAATAATAATTATTTTATGCCCCTGATATTGAAAAAATCCAAGAAACAGGGGTATTAGGGCCAACAACTTTTTCCATTGAGCAAAGTACAATAAAAAAACAATGCCCAATAAATAAAAAAATGAACTAAACAAAGAATCAAAACCCATTCGGGAGAATTGAAATATCCAAGGATTTAAGCTCGCCACCAATGCCGTACACAACAAAAAGCTCTTTTTTCTAAAAAAGTAATAAACAATTAAAGCCAATAAAAGGGGAATGGCACTACCCATAATTACAGGAACAAATTTGCTGGCCAAAACTAGATTATTAGGAAAAATAAGAAAACCAGGAATCAGGGTGCTGCTAGTTAATTCAGAATATAATGTTTTTGAGGGCAACAGCTGCCAAGGTCGCCACTCACCACTCACATCTGTACCATATTTCAGGATAATTTGCGCTTCTGCCACATAGACCATTTCGTCATAAGTAGCTCCAGGGGGAATTGAGTTGATTTTAAATATTTTACAAGCAAAATTTATTAGAAAAATTATAATTAAAAGCAAAACGAGTGAGTTTTTCTGTGGCTTGTTTTTTGAGAATTGAATTGTTTTTCTCCCCATAAACTCAATTATATAAATCTCTCAATAAATAAACAAATGACTTATTTTTTTGCCAACCATTTAACACCCCAATAAGTTAATGGTGTTTCAACCACCGACATAAAACATTTCAATAACCAATAGGGGATAACAATGCTCATAATAAAATTAAAATTAGTAGCTAAACCATCTTGAAATGAATAAAACGCCACACTAGTAAAAATAAAAGTATCTAATAATTGTGAAATAAAATTAGAAAGATTACTACGCAACCATAACATCTTGCCCTGTGTTTTAACTTTTATCTTATGAAACAGTGCTACATCTAATAAGCCAGAAATAAGAAAGGCCAGTAAACTAGCTAAAGAAATTCTAGCAGCCTTGGCGAAAATGGCATTGTAAGCTTGACCATCACTAAATCTATTTGATTCTGGTAACCAAGTTACAAAAATCGAATAAATCATGATAAAAGCCACCATTACTAAACCGGTATAAACTAATTGTTGGGCTCGAGCTCTGCCCTTAACTTCAGCAATAACATCATTAATTGCAAATAAAATCGGAAAAACAAAAATTCCCACACTGACATTCAACTGGTAATTAAATATTTTAAATAATGGAATGGTTTTCATGCTCATTATTTCTGCCAAAGCTAAACAGGTGATGTATAAAGCTACTAAAAATTCCATTTTATTAAATTTTGTTTTCATAGTTCTTTTACTCAACTAATAATAGAGTTAGTTTAACACAATTTAGCAAGCATAAAATACAAATTATTGTGGGCTAATGTTGTTTCTATAATTCACCACATCCATTGCGTTCTTTCCATTAGTTTCTGCCTTAATTATTTCAGTACCAAAAGCAGCCAGCATTTCTTCACGATTATCAAACACAAATGGAGTTAAGCGTAAAAAAGCAAACTGATCATCATTGTTGGGACTTATAAATAAACTTCCTTTAGGCAACCACAGACCATTAAATAAAATGGGCTTAACATTGATCAAAGTATTTGCGCCATGAGTTTTTATTAAAAATAAGTGGCCATTAATTATTTTTTGATAAAGTTGACCATACTCCAAAGCTGAACAATAATAAGTAGTAATATCAAAACAAGCTCCATCACTCAATTGAATCGCTTCTTTTGTTATCTCAATGTCGCTTGCTCGATCATTTTCATCTCTTTCTAGCAATTGCAATAAAATGTCTTGTAAAGCGCAAAGACCTTGATCTTGATTAGGATACTCTGCCAATGCTTTTAACTCTTCATGTTTAGGAATCATATTTTCCTGATTAATAAAAATTGAACTAATTTTACTTAAGTCTCCAGACCATAAAATTTTCGCAAGCAAACGACTAATTTCTGTATATGGCCCACCAAAACGATCGCTAAAAGACCTGCTTCTTCCTTTAATTAAAAATTCTTCAAACTCGCGACTAAATCTAAGCTTGGCATATTGGAGCGCTTCAATTAATTGCACACCAGTGGGACGATTAATAAAAGCTTCACACGCAGAATCTGGGGCTTGATTAGCCCTCTCTAACATATTATCTGCTATTGAACTACTGATGGCTAAATGCCAGCCAATATTAAGTAAATTATCTAAATTTACCACTTTAGTACTTGGAAAAAAAATCAATTTAACCCCAATCGCTAAATCAAAAACAACTTGTTTAACAGTCTGATCATTATTTCTCACCACCTTATCTTCAAAGGCTTCTAACAAAAGGGCTTTTGCCGAATCTTCAAGCGGCTGTTCTTTCAATTGATTTCTTAAACCATATCCATCAGACATCATACTGAGTGATATGAAATATAAAGCATTAAGTACAGGATTATCAGCCAATTTGATAGCTTGTTCGCTCATGGGAGTTGTTGTATCAGGAGTGTGTTGCTTACTGAGTTGAGTGAAAATCTTCCAAAAAACGCCCTCAGCTAATTCTTTCTGGATGGCTTCTTGTTTAGCTAACAAACCCTCGCCATCTAAAAAAGTTAAATTAAAATCAACAGAAGAATAACGCTCTACTTTTACCCTCACATCCTGCGTTTGCAAGCGTGCAATATCCTTTTCTCGCATGCCCAATATCTGCTTTGCCAAACCCAGTATTTCTAAAATATATAAATTACTGAAAGAAAAGAAAAAATCTCTACCACGATGTTCATCATCCTTATTTAATAAATCATGTTCGGCAATAACATTAATTGCCTGAGTTGCTTTTTGCAGAGAATTATTAATTTGTTGTATAGCATGGTTTTCCAAAGCCTGTTGTAAATATTCTAGATAAGAACTTGGCTTTTTTTTAATTTCATCCTGTGAAGATTTATCTGGCTCAACAGCTAGAGGGTTTTGTTCTTGTGGTGTAGTCATAAATGTAAATATTAATTAGTGTTTTTCTTAAACTAGCTCTACTTAAGCAAACAACTTCCAGCCAGAGCCAGTAAATATTTCAAAAAACAAAAATAATAAATAAAAAAGCAACAAAACAAAACCCTCACTACGTGAAATTGATTTTTGACTTTTTGCAAAGTAAAGAAATGCAATCAGGGCATATAAAAAAACCAACATAGAAAAATTAGAACCAGTGGTCAAAATCGGCTTATCACTAATTAAACCAAATAAGCCCAATTCAAAAGTATTTAATGTGGCTGAGCCTAGATAATTACCAAATGCAATATCTTTCTTTTTTGCCAACATCGCCCTAATGGCAATTGATAATTCTGGAATATTGGTGCCCACCGAAATAATTAGCAAGCTAATTATAAAAGTTGAAGCACCTAAAGCCTGCGCCAATGCAACAGTTTGTTTAACAAGAATATTACTGGCAAAATAGACAAGTAAAACTGCTACCAAGACCTTGGCCATATTTAAATACATTGTTGATTTGTTCAAATTAACTAAAATTAATCTGCGAAAAGTTTTGTTCTGTTTTTCTTGCATAAAAGCAAAATAGAAGTAGAGAATTAAACAAATTACTAGATCTATTAAACTTAATTTGCCATCAAGAATTAATATTGTTGGAAATCCTACTACTAAAGTTGCTATCACTAAATCTTTAAACTTAAAAGAATGATTTAAATTTACTCCCTTGCCAAGAAAGGCTAAAAGTGGGATTACTAATAAAAATATTACAATTGAACTACCAATCAAATTCCCCACAAAAATTTCTGGTTGTTTATTGACTACAGCATTAATGCCCACCATCATTTCAGTTATGGATGTAAAAAAACCCATGATTAAAAATGAGACAAAAAATGAAGACATCCGTAAACCATAGGAAATCTTAGTAATTGCATGTACCGCAATACCTGAACCCACCCACAATAGAAAAAAAGCTAAAACAAACAAGGCTATATTACTATAAAGCTCCATACTTATTAATATTACCTTATTTTTCCAAAGGGGAGAAGTCGAGATTGTTGGCTTATTCAATTTTATCGGACTTACTAAGAATGCCTGACATAAAATGCCCGATTAATATCGGGCATAAATTATGTCAGTTAGAATTTAGCAATTTCCAAGCACAAAATCTAAGTCTTTATCACCTCTCCCAGAAAGATTAACTAAAATGTTTTTATCTGGGATAGACGGTGCTAATTTAATAGCATGTGCCACCGCATGAGAACTTTCTAAGGCGGGAATAATCCCTTCAAGTTTAGATAATTCAAAAAAAGCACTCAAGCAGTCTTTATCATTAATTCCAACATAAGTAGCTCTACCAGTTTCATGAAGCAAAGCATGTTCTGGACCAACACCAGGATAATCAAGACCGCTAGAAACTGAATGAACTGGAGCGGGTTGCCCTTTATCATCTAAGAGGAAGAGGCTACTAAATCCTTGCGCGCTAGCTTTCTCACCAAATAAAATTGTAGCTGCATGTTCACCAATGATGTTTTGCTTAGCATTTTTCATTTTTCCCAAGGGTTCGACTCCAACTAAATTTACATCTTCATCTTCAATGAAAGCTTTAAAAATTCCTATTGCATTTGAACCACCGCCTACACAAGCTATTACATAATCAGGAAGTTTCCCATTAGTTATTTCTAAAAATTGCTCTCTGGCTTCAAGCCCAACAATAGATTGAAAATTTCGAACCATCTGTGGAAAAGGATGGGGTCCGACCACTGAGCCAATCGTATAAAGCGCAGTTTCTGCTTCTTGAAGATACGAAGCAAAAGCACTATCAACTGCTTCCTTTAAACTTCTCCCTCCAAAAGTAACGGGTATTACTTTTGCTCCCAAAATTTCCATTTTTTGTACATTGGGTCTTTGTTTAACAATATCAATTTCTCCCATATGCACTTCACATTCCAAAGCAAAATATGCGGCAGCTGTGGCAATAGCTACGCCATGTTGTCCTGCTCCGGTTTCAGCAATCAATTTCTTTTTCCCCATTTTTTTAGCTAATAAAGCTTCACCCATACAATGATTTAGTTTATGGGCTCCAGTATGATTCAAATCCTCTCTTTTTAAATAAATGCGAGCACCAGCGATTTTTTCGCTTAAATTTCTAGCATAGCTGATTGGAGTTGGTCTACCTTGAAAATGCTTTCTGATATATTTTAGTTCATTAATAAATTCATGGTCATCTTTAATCTTTTGATAAAAATCATTAAGCTTAGCAAGCTCTTGTTGAAGTTTTGGTGAATCCAAATGAACTCCTCCGTATTGTCCGAAGTAGCCTTCTTTATTTGGTAAATTATTAAAAATTGTGTTTGTCATAATAAAAAATCTATTTTAAAAAAAATAATATTAAAAGTTTAATTGGAAAAAAAATATAGTAGGGCTAAGCCCACCAAGTAAAGGTAGCATTAACAAAACTAATCGCTAGGGACTTGTTGTTATGCATGAAGTTATTATATCTCATATTTTATTCAACAACAAAACTACCGCTACTAAAAATTAATTCTGGATCAATATTTTTATCCATCAAATGTTGAATGACAGCTCCTGCTACAGCAGATAGTAAAATTTTTGCAGTCAAGGAAATATCTTCGAGTTCGGTAAGCTGAGCTGCTGCCATTTCGTTCAGCAAGAAAGTTTTACCTCTTAATTCTGAAAATTCTTCAGCAATTCCCCAGAAAATACTAGCAGTTTCCGAACCAACTGTGTAAGTGATTTTTGTCATATTCTGGGGTGGCTGACGAGACTTGAACCCGCGACCTCCGCTTTCACAGAGCGGCGCTCTAACCAACTGAGCTACAGCCACCGATTTTAACTTTGTATTATAACAAAGGTGTACGTCGGGCGGGATTCGAACCCACGACCTACTGCTTAGAAGGCAGTTGCTCTATCCAGCTGAGCTACCGACGCTTAACTAGTCAAGAAATCACTTCTGGACATCAAACAAATGCATTATACTAAAAGCCCCATTATTAAACAAATTAGATTAAACGAATCAAATTAGAGAAACTCAATCCTGGTCGAGGCATTAAAAGCCTTCTCCGATAAGGTATAATGGAAGGTTAACCATTTTTGAAAAATTTTTAAAATGAAATTTAAATTAGAAGCCAAATACCAAGCCACTGGAGATCAACCTCAAGCCATTGAGCAATTGAGTAGGGGAATTGAAGAAAATAAAAAAAACCAAGTGCTTTTAGGCGTCACTGGTTCTGGAAAAACTTTTACTGTCGCCAAAGTTATTGAACGCACTCAGCGACCAACTCTGGTCATTGCTCATAATAAAACCCTAGCAGCTCAACTTTATCAAGAGTTGCGTGATTTTTTCCCCAAAAATGCGGTCTCTTACTTTGTTTCTTATTATGACTATTACCAGCCAGAAGCTTATTTACCCAGCAGTGATACCTATATTGAAAAAGAAGCGATGATCAATGACGAAATTGATAAATTGCGTCTAGCTGCCACCACTAATTTATTAACTAGACCTGATAATATTGTCGTCGCTTCGGTATCTTGCATCTATAACTTGGGTTCACCAGTCGAATATGGCCGTTTTATTTTAGAAATTGTTGAGGGAGAAGTCATTGAACGCAAAACCTTATTATTGCAATTAAGCAACTTACAATATAAACGCACTAGCACTGATTTTGAGCGAGGTAGCTACCGACTGCGAGGAGACACTATTCAACTCTGGCCAGCTTATAGTGATAAAGCCATCAAAATTGACACTTTAAATAATCAAATTACCCAAATTGAAGAAATTGATCCAATTTCTGGTCAAAAAATTCCCTTAAAACCAGGCGAAAAAAAACAAACACATTTCGTCATTTATCCAGCCAAACATTATCTCTTAGATCCTCGCAGTCAAAAAAAAGCTCTACAAGAAATTCGTCAAGACACTAGCCAACGAGTCAAAGAATTGAGTGCAGTGGGCAAAACGCTGGAAGCTTATCGCTTACAACAAAAAGTTAATTACGATTTAGAAAGAATTGAAGAATTTGGTTTTGTGAATGGAATTGAAAATTATTCTCGGTATTTTGACGGTCGCCAGGCAGGAGAAGCGCCTTACACTTTGATTGATTATTTAATTTTTAATCAAAAAAAATTCAACAAAGCATCTTTTATGACGGTTATCGATGAGAGTCATATGACAATTCCGCAAATCAAAGGCATGTTTTTTGGTGATCGATCTCGTAAAGAAACCTTAATTGAATATGGTTTTCGCCTGCCGAGCGCCATGGACAATCGGCCGCTGAATTTTACGGAGTTTTTAGCGAGACAGCAGCAAACGATTTATCTGTCAGCCACGCCAAAACCTTGGGAAATCAATCAAAGTCAAGGCGAAGTGGTCGAGCAATTAATCAGACCAACGGGCCTCATCGATCCACAAGTGGAAGTTAGACCTAGCCAAAATCAAATTGAAGATTTAATTAAAGAAATTGTAAAAAGAGTGGCAATTGGTGAGAGAGCTTTAGTCACCACGCTCACCAAAAAAATGGCAGAAGCGCTAACTGATTATTTAAATGACCCAGAAAAAATAAATAAACTCTTGGCAAAAAAAACCAAGCAATTGCCCAAAGTTGCTTACTTACACTCTGATATTAATACCCTTGATCGCAATGATATTTTGGACGATTTGCGCAGTGGTAAATATGACGTTTTAGTCGGGATTAATTTATTACGGGAAGGTTTGGATTTGCCCGAAGTTAGTTTAATTGGTATTTTAGATGCCGACAAAGAAGGTTTTTTAAGAAACGATATTGCCTTAATTCAAACCATTGGTAGAGCCGCGCGTCACATTAATGGTTTGGCAATTTTATATGCTGACACTGTTACTCAATCTATGCAAAAGGCCATTGATGAAACAGCGCGGCGCAGACAAAAACAAATCAATTATAATCAGCAACATCAGATTAATCCGACCAGTATCAATAAGCCCATTAGAAGTAAATTACTGCAAAGAGAAAAAGACGGAAACGAATGGCAAAAAGAGCTAAATAGAACACAAAAAAACCAAAATAAAAAAGCCATTTATTTACAAATTAATAAACATCAAAAACTGAATTTAACTGCCATTAAAAGTGAAGAATTAACCCCCGAAGAAAGAGTTAAATTAGTTAAACAACTGCGTCTACAAATGAATAAAGCAGCGAGAGATTTAGACTTTGAATTAGCAGCAATTATTCGGGACAAAATAGCTGAATTGAAATTAATATAATGCCCATAAAACAAAAACAAAAATGATTAAATCAGAAATTACTATTACCGGCGCTCGTGAGCACAACCTAAAAAACATTAATATTTCATTACCAAAAAATAAATTAATCGTTTTTACAGGTTTGTCTGGTTCAGGAAAAAGCTCCTTAGCTTTTGACACTCTCTATGCTGAGGGTCAACGTCGTTATGTTGAGTCGCTCAGTTCCTATGCTCGGCAGTTTTTAGGTGTCATGCGCAAACCAGATGTTGATCAAATTGAGGGTTTGTCACCAGCCATAGCTATTGATCAAAAAACCACCTCGCATAATCCTCGCTCAACCGTAGGCACGATTACGGAAATTTATGATTATTTAAGACTACTATTTGCTAGGGTAGGGCACCCACATTGTCCAAATTGTGGCCAAGAAATTGCCACACAAAGTATCGACCAAATCATTGATAAAATCCTAGAACAAATAGCAATACGTTTGCAAAATAATGCTGGTTTACCGCAAAAAATGATGTTGCTATCGCCAGTAGTAAAAAATCGTAAAGGTGAATTTGATGCCTTATTTCAAAATTTAGTCAAAAAAGGTTATTCAAGAGCCAAAATTGATGGGCAAATTTATAATTTAGCAGAACCATTAACCTTAATTAAAACTAACAAGCACAGCGTTGATGTCGTCATTGACCGCTTTGTCTTTAGCAAAGAACAATTAAAAAACACAGAAGAATTGCGCTCGCTCCGCTCGCGCCTCAACCAGTCAGTCGAAGATGCCTTGCGTCTAGCCAATGGTCTAGTCACTGTGGCTTGGATTGATGATACTGGCTTTGATTTCCCAGATAAACCAAAAAATATCAGCGAGCAATTATTCAGCGAAAATTTCGCTTGTAGCGATTGTGGGATTTCTTTAAAAGAACTAGAACCTCGTTTATTTTCTTTTAATGCCCCAGAAGGAGCTTGCGAAAGCTGTAACGGCCTTGGATCAATTTTAAAAATCGATGCGCAGAAAATCATTGCCCCAGGATTAACCTTAAGTGAAGGAGCCATCATTCCCTTTGCTCGGATGATGAGTCATGACACTTGGTATTCACGCTTAGTCAAACAGGTAGTGGAAGATGCTCAATATGATTTTCGACAAACTACCTGGCAAGATATGGATGAAACTTTTCAGCAACTTTTACTTTATGGTGGTGAAAAAATTTATAAGGTCATGGGAGAAAATCGCTTTGGCGAAAAAACCAATTTTGAGACAAAATTTGAAGGCTTTATTCATAATTTAGAGCGTCGTTATGGTGAAACTGATAGTGATTTTATTCGTAAAGAAATAGCTCAATTTATGCATAAGGAAACTTGTCCGACTTGCCAGGGCGCTCGTTTGAAAAAAGAGGCTTTAGCAGTCCATATTGGCGGCAAAAACATTGCGCAAATCAGTCAATTGACCATCGATCAATCATTAAAATGGATTGATGAATTAAGTAATAATCAAAAAACAACACTTAGTAAAAAAGAATTAACTATTGCCGATTCAATTTTAAAAGAAATCAATAGTCGTTTACATTTTTTAAATGCGGTTGGTTTAAATTATTTAACTATTGCTCGAGAAGCAGGCAGTTTAGCGGGTGGAGAAGCTCAACGAATTCGCCTAGCTTCTCAAATTGGCACAGGTTTAACAGGAGTGCTGTATATTTTAGATGAGCCAACTATTGGTTTACACCAGCGTGATAATTACCGCTTGATCAGCACTTTGAAAGATTTGCGAGATAAAGGCAACACTGTAATTGTGGTCGAACATGACCGCGACATCATGCAGGCTGCTGATTTTATTGTCGATTTTGGGCCTTTGGCAGGTCAAGACGGAGGACAAATTGTCTTTGCCGGCACTTATCAAGAATTACTTAACAGTCAGGGTTTAACCGCTCAATATTTGTCTGGCAAAAAACAAATTACTCGTCAAGAAAAAAATAAGCAACGCCTACTTGTTGATCCAGAAACAACGGTCGCCAGTGTATTTGAACGCTCAAAAATTATTTTTAGAGGCGCCAAACATCATAATCTAAAAAGCATCGATGTTGATTTTCCCTTAAACACCTTAACTTGTATCACCGGTGTTTCTGGTTCTGGCAAATCAACTTTACTGGACAATGTTTTACATAATCATTTAGCTAAATATTTGGGTAAGAGCTTTGACGGCAAGCTGGCGAAAATTGAACAATTAATTGTTCCAAACCAAGTGAAGCGCTTGAGTTTAATTGACCAAAGTCCTATTGGTAAAACGCCTCGCTCTAACCCAGCTACCTACACCAAAACCTTCGATCATATTCGGCAAGTTTTCGCCAGTACTAAAGATGCGCAAATGCGGGCATATGCTGCTGGACGCTTTAGTTTTAATGTTAAGGGTGGGCGCTGTGAAGCTTGTCAGGGAGAGGGGCAAATTAAAATTGAAATGCAATTTTTGCCTGATGTTTATGTTGAGTGTGATGTTTGTCATGGGAAAAGATATAACAGAGAAACCCTTGAAGTTTATTATCAGGAAAAGAATATCGCTGAAGTTTTAGATCTCAGCATCGATGAAGCCTATCAATTCTTTAAAAATCACTCATTGATTAGGCATAAATTAACTACTTTACGAGATGTTGGGCTGGGTTATTTAAAACTCGGACAAAGCGCCCCCACCTTGAGTGGTGGTGAAGCTCAACGGGTCAAATTGGCCAAAGAATTAAGTATTAAGAGTCATGTCCACACCCTTTATCTCTTAGATGAGCCCACCACTGGTTTGCATTTCGCTGATATTCAAAAACTCCTCAATGTTTTACATAAATTAGTGAAGCAAGATAACACCGTTATTGTTATTGAACATAATTTAGATGTCATTAAAAATGCTGATTGGATTATTGATCTTGGCCCAGAAGGAGGTGAACAGGGCGGGGAAGTAATAGCTAGTGGTACCCCTCAAACTATTAGCCAACACCCTCGTTCCTTAACTGCCAAATATCTACAAGCAGAATTGGCTTGAAACTAAATTTTCCGCTACAATTAAATGAATGAAGATCGCTGATTTAATCATCAAATTTTTGCGTAAAAAAAGCTGGCTATTAATTTTTAGCTGTCTTTTACTCCTTGGTAATTTTTTGCTGGCTGGAAAAAATCCCGCTGTGGCAGCTGATGAAGATCAATATTTTAGTATCAAGCTCCACAGCACTTATCAAGTCAATGCTAATGGCAAAACTCTGGTCACGCAAAAATTTACGATTCGTAATTTAAGTCCAGAATATTTTATTAGCAAATACGGCATCATTGTCAGCTCGACCAATTTAGAAAATATTCGCGTTACTGACAATGGCTCTGTGATCGAGC
>JAAYYE010000001.1 GCA_012515515.1 Minisyncoccota bacterium | reverse complement strand
TAATTGAAAGTAGTGATGATCCACAATTAGCGCCCACCCAGCCTTCCGATGCCGATCTAGATAAATTTATTGAAGAATTGGAAGCAAAAATTGCCGCCAATAAGCAAGAAGGAGAGCAAAAACTATCCTTTGGTGAAAGGGTAGAAGAAACAAGGCAGATTCTCAATCAAGAAGCACCGGTCTCTAGTGCAGAATTACCCAAGACCGAACAAGAAAAGCAAGTGGCTCAACCCGAGCCAACTGGCGAAGCTCAGATCCCACATCCACAAGGAGTTGCTGTTGCAGAAAATTTTAGTCATCAGCGACCATCTTTAGATTTGTCTGAGGTAAATCAGGATACACAGCCAGATCTTACCTTAAACAATGGCCAACTAGAAGAAGAGCAGCCACACCCAACTCAGTCAGCTGCAGCTACAACTGAAACACCAGCTACAACTGAAACACCAGTTCTTGCCCCAGAAGAAGCAGTTGATGCAGAAGATTTAGAAAGTCAAAATATTTTTGCAATGTTGGGTTTAGACCATTTAAAGCAGTCAGAAAAAGAAGCTTTTTTAGATGACTTAGAAAAATTAATTTGGGATAATTTTGTTGAGCTTGAATTAGCGCAGTTACTAAATGTCGAAGAAAAAGCCCAGGCTGACCAAATTTTAGCTGACACTACTAAAAGCGATGATGAGCGTAAAGAGGCTTTATTACTTTATTTAGAGAAACTTATTCCCAATTTAGAAGAAATAATGTACAAGAAAGCTCTATTGTTGAAGAAAGAAATGTTTGAGGAAAGAATCAGAAAAAGCCGACAGCAGGCAAGTGAAGACAATAATTTAAGTTTAATGGCAGATTTAGACCAGATTCAAGAATTAATTAAAGCGGATCGCTACAAAACAGCAATAGCTCTTTTGAATAAAAATTAACTTTCTGCTAAGCTTTGATATATGGCGAAAGGGATTGAACTAGTTGATCTTGCTCAGCAGCCCTGTGTATTTTTGTGGGATTCTAATCAAGAGCAAATCATTAATTTGGGCCAAGAAGCCCTAGATTGGTGGCAGTGGCATCGTTTAGAGTCGGGTAATGAATCTTGGAAATTAATTTATCCCCTTAGAGCTGGTATTTTGCAATCAAAATGGGCACTGGAACAGGTCTTAGATAATCAGCTTTTTTTTGATCAATTTCGCCTTAAAACAGCCACGCGTTTACAAGTGGTGGTCAGTAGTGCCAATAGTGATTTAGAAAAAGAGTCTATTAAAAATTTATTTGCGCAAAAATTATTAAAACCGGTGACAATTATAGATAGATCAGATTTCTTCTATCAGTATTTAGAACGCAAACAAGATTATTCTAAATTAAAATTAATTATTGACTTAAATTTAGATTTTGCTGAATTATCTTTATTTTTACTAGATAAGAAATTAAAAACACAGCATTTACCCTTCACCGAAAATTCCAGCGAAGCAGTTTTAATTAAACGTCTGCAAAGTGCAGTTGATAGATTTATTTTGAATGTGCCAAGCCAATTATTTCAGGAGAAGTGGCAGTATTTTTATTTTTTTATGCATCCTGCGATTAATAGTAGCTCAATCGTCGATGATTTAAGTCAGCACTTAAAAATGGAAGGAATTCTTAATCAAGAACCTTTGGCTTCTTATGTTTAATTATCCTAAAATTACTCGCTATTTTTTTGCAACTGTTGTATTGCTTTTTGTTTTTTTATTGGATTTTTTGGGCTTGTTAGGGCTCTCTACTTGGCGGAGCGGAGTAATTGATTGGCAGGCAAAAAATTATCAGGCAATGCAGGTTCTTACTCAACCCCTTGCTCAAGTACGCCAAATGTGGCAATTGAGAGAAAAATTAGAGGATTTGGAATATCGTTATCGAGAAGCTTCGGTGCAGCTCACTGAACTTGAAGCCTTGCGCGAAGAAAATCAAGCCTTAAGAAATCTTTTGGAAAACACCAATCAAGTTCATCAAAAAAGTTTTATTACTCGACCAATTAGTTCTTTTGCCAAGCCGGTTTTATCCCTTGGCAGCGATAGTGATTTACAAGTTGGTTCGGTAGTTTTGGGCGAGGGAAATTTATTGGGTATTATTGAAGAATTGGGCAAGCAACAAGCTCGAGTGCTATTACTCAAAGATATGCAGACTCAAGGAGTAGTTGCCAAGACAGAATCTGGTGTCAAAGGCATAGTGAAAGGAGATGGTAAAGATATTTTGTTTACTGAGGTTTTGAGCGAGGCCGAACTGAATTTACGAGAACGAGTGGTGACTATTGGGCAAGAGGGCATTGGTCCAGACATTTTTATTGGGCGAATTGTGAGTTTAAAGGAACAAGATCAAGCAAAATCTACTCAAACGGCAATTTTGCAACAAGATGTTAATTTTTATGAATTAAGTTTGGTTGAGGTCCAGCCATGATTTATTTAAACTACCTATTTCAAGTTGTTTTTTTGCTAATTTTATTGAGTGTTGAATCGACTTTGGCAACACCAATTTTCACTCTCTACTTGCTTTTTAAGCTTCTAGATAGATTTAATCCTCGGGATGATCGAAGTTTTTATTATTTAATTGCCTCGTTATTGCTCCTGAGTTTTTGTTTGGCTTTATTTTATCAACTGGGGATTAGTATCTGTATTGTGCTGGTTTTTCTTTATTATTATTTGCGTAGTTTGTTTGGCAGCAAAATGTTTAGTAAAAATTTTCAACAATGGCAAATTTTACAATTGAGTTTATTCGCAGCTTTGCAAATAGCTATCTTTTTTTTATCAGGTTTAAGCTTGAATATTTTTATGTTGGTGCAGGGTTTACTTGTGCTAATTTTACTGATTTATAGAACTATCAAAATCAACAGGCTATGAAAAGCAGAAGTTTTAGTGAGCGAGATCAAAAGAAGTTATTTGCTTTTTTTGTCATTTTTTTTGTGATTTTTTGTCTTTTATTATTGCGTTTAGTTGACCTGCAATTGGTGCGAGGTCAAGAATTAGCAAAATTAGCCGAGCAAAATCGCTATTTTTCAAAAAAATATTTGCTTGAGCGGGCACTGATTTTTGATCGTTTTCAACAGCCTTTATTAAAAAATCGACCCAATTATTATTTATTGACCGATCAAGACCAGCTTTACAGTCAACAACAATTAATTGATTATGATCAAGCCTTGTCGCTGATTGCCACTGATAGTGCCCAAGTTACTCAAGATTTTTCTAGAGTCTATTTATATCCGCAGGCGCTTGCTCATGTCCTGGGCTATGTCACTGGCGTGACGGCTGAGGATTTATTAGTCAATCAGGGTTTGAATTTTGCTGAGCAGTTTGGTCGAACAGGCTTAGAAGCCTATTTTGACACTCCTTTAAGATCAAAATTGGGTACCGAGGTTTTTGAAGTAGATGCCTTGGGAAAAAAACAGCAGTTAATTAGCAAAACCGAAGCTGTTTTTGGTAATAGCCTCAGCACTAGTCTTGATCCCTTATTATCTGAGGTGGCTTACAAGGCCCTGGCAGATAAAAAAGGCGCTGTGGTGATTATGGATGCTAAAACTGGCCAAGTTTTAAGCTTGCTGAGTAGTCCCAGCTTTGATCCTAATTTATTTGAAGAGTTGCGTTTAGCCAGTGTAGCCAAGCAAAAAAATACTGCAGCCCAACAAGAAATGACCGAACAATTAACGGACGATCGTCAGCTATTTTTTAATCGAGCTGTGAGCGGGAATTATCCACCTGGTTCTGTTTTTAAAGTGGTCACAGCTTTGGCTGCTTTGGAGGAGGGAGTGCTAGATGCTAGCAGCACAGTTGTTGATGAGGGAATTCTAGAAGTTGGTGATTATCAGTATGCTAATTGGTATTACACGCAATATGGTCGAGTTGAAGGCGCGATTAATATTGTACGGGCACTGGTGCGCAGTAATGATATCTTTTTTTATAAAGCGGCAGAGCTAGTGGGTCCACAAAAACTTGCCGATTACTCTCGATTATTGGGTTTGGGTCAGCCAGTCGGCATTGAATTACCTAGTGAAACTTCTGGTTTGGTGCCAGATCCAGTCTGGAAAGAAGCGCGTTCTGGCGAAAAATGGTTTTTGGGAAACACCTACCATTTTGGCATCGGACAGGGAGACTTATTAGTTTCTCCTTTGCAAATTACTCAAGTTTTTCAGGCTATTAATAACAATGGCGTCTTGTGTCGAGCCACCTTACTCCTTAATCAGCAAGACTGTCATGATCTCGCCCTACATCAAGAAAATTTAGATTTAATTAATCAAGCTTTATTGGGGGTTGCCCAAGACGGAGGCACAGCTTTTCCTTTATTTGATTATAATCGTTTGCTTAGCGCGACTTTAAAACAACGCCTGGGAGAGGAGGCTTTTAATCAATTGAGTGCTCAGGAAAAGATTCGAGCAGGGATGATTGCTGGTAAAACTGGCACTTCAGAGTTTGGCAGCGCTAATCAACAGGGTTATCGAGCCACTCACGCTTGGTTTTCCAGCGCGGTCGGCCTAAATAAGCAATTAATTTTAGATCATTGGCAGACATTAGGCTTAGAAACGGCCAGTCCTGAACAAGAATATTGGTTGAAAGCTTTAGAAAACGATCTCTTGCCAGAGGAATTAATTATTACGGTACTAGTAGAGAGTGATGGAGAAGTGGTCTATCGTGAAGGATCGGCTGATGCCGCGCCAATTGTCAGAGAAATCTTAAAGTGGATGACTGGTTTTTAATTTTCTCTAACTTTTTCTATGTCAAAATTTTGTCAAACTTTATTGGCACAATGTGTGCATGCAACAATTTAGCAAAAGTCATTTAACTGCTTTGTGGTCAGTCACTGGCATTGGTCGGCAAAGTTTTCGGCGTTGTTTATCAGCACAAAAAAAAGCCCAAATCTCTGACGAAGAGTTTTGGGCAAATACCGAGCAGGTTTGGCAAAAAGCACTACTAACAAAAAAGCAAGAAGAATCAATAAAAAAGTTTAAAAAAGAACACAATTATACCGATTATTATCAAGCTTTAAAAAAAAAGAAAATTCGGGTCTTATTAGATCGGGAAGCAGCCTATCCGCCCTTGCTAAAAAATGCGGAGCATCATCCGCCAGTTCTATTTGTCAAAACTCATCAGGAATTAAATAAAACTTATTGGCAAAATTTCTTTTTAGCGGTGGTTGGTACCAGGCGTATTACTACTTATGGTCGTTTCATTATCAAAACTTTATTGCGTGATATTTTGCTCGCTAGTCAAGCAAAACTGGTATCTGGTTTCATGTATGGAGTCGATGTGGAAGCCATGAAAATTGCTCATCAACTAAGTCAAACCCTGGGGGTTTTAGGCTATGGCTTTGATTACTGCTACCCCAGACAGCAACAAGCGTTGATGGATAAAATGTTAGAAGAAGGAGCAGTGTTTATTAGCGAATACCCGCCGGCAGTACAAGCTAGTGCTGGTAGCTTTGTGCAAAGAAATCACATTATTGCTGGTTTATCTCAAGCAGTCTTGCTCATTGAAGGAGCTGAAAAAAGCGGTAGCTTGCTAACTGCTCAAGCCGCCATCGATGAGGGACGGCCAGTCTTAGCTGTGCCTGGTGCAATTAGCAATCCTTATTCAGTGGCTTGTCATCACCTAATTAGAGAGGGGGCTAATTTAGTCAGCAGTGTCGAAGATTTTTACCTAGCCTTAAATTTAGAAAATAAAAACCAGCAAAAGCAGGAGACTAGCGCCTCTGCCTTAAAATCTTCCTTAGCAAAATTAAATCTTTCAGCTCAAGAAGAAAAAATTCTCACTGTTTTAAGAAATCAGGGCACAGCTCTCTCTTTTAATGAGTTAATTTCTCAAACTCAGTACGAAACTGCTCAATTGGCAGAATATTTATTAAATTTACAAATTAAGCAAATTATTCAGCAAGAAGGACAAAATTATATCTGCAAAAACTAAGCTCCATTTGCTTTTTTTTCTATAATCATCTTAAAATGAGGGCTGAGTTTGCATTGCTCACTATAATACAAAGAGAGTAGAATAAACTTTTTAGAAATAAATGATGAGTTTAGGAATAAACAAGGAATTTAGGAATAAATAACGAGGATAATTATGAATTTAGTGATTGTTGAATCACCAACCAAAGCCAGAAAACTTAAAACTTACTTGGGGAAAGACTTTACTGTAGAGGCCTCAATTGGTCATGTGCGTGATTTGCCAAAAAAGAATCTCGGCATTAATTTGGAAAATAATTACGAAGCACTATATGAGGTGAGTAGTGACAAAAAAAAGATTGTTAATAAATTAAAAAAATTAGCTAAAGAAGCTAAGGTTGTTTATTTAGCCATGGATCCAGATCGAGAAGGAGAGGCAATTGCTTGGCATATTCAGTATTTGCTAGAAGATGATCAAAAAGGCAAAAAAAATAAAAGCACTGCCAACACCTTTTTGCGTTCGATTTTTTATGAAATTACCAAGTCCGCAGTCTTAAAAGCAATCGAGCAACCGACACAACTCAATTTAAATTTAGTTGATGCTCAACAAGCCAGAAGAATTTTAGATCGCCTAGTGGGCTATAAAGTGTCACCAGTATTATGGAAAAAAGTGAGACGTGGTTTATCAGCAGGTCGAGTGCAATCGGTGGCCCTGCGCTTAATTGTTGAGCGAGAAAAAGAAATTCAAGCTTTTAAAAGTGAAGAATATTGGGAATTTGTGGTAGCCCTCACTCCTCCCAACTCTTTTAGCCAAGAAGAATTAGCCAAATGGCAAGAAGCAGGTCGAATTTTTAGTGATAATAAAGAGCAAGCAAATTTGCCCAAAGAAATTGTTTCCTTTGCTGTTGAAAAACTAGCTGATAAGAAATTAGTCATCAAAAATCAAGCTGAAGCAGATCAAGTTGTGAAAGATTTAGCAGCAGCTCAATATCAAGTGAAAGAAGTCAAACAAGTAGAAAAAAGGCGTCAAAGTTTACCTCCTTTTACCACTTCTTTACTGCAGCAAGCAGCAGCCACTCGTTTTGGTTTTAGTGCCAAGCAAACAATGAGTCTAGCGCAACGTCTTTATGAAGAGGGTTTAATTACTTATCATCGTACCGATGCTTTTTATCTAGCCAAAAGTGCTCAAGAAGCTGCTCGTCAATATATAGCCCAAAACTTTGGCCCAAATTATATTCCTGAGAAACCACGCTTTTTTAGCAAAAAGAATAAAAATTCTCAAGAAGCTCATGAGGCCATTAGAGCGACAGATTTGAGTATTACTCAAGACAATATTAGCCAACACGCTGCTCAACTAAGTGCTAATCATATTAAATTATATGATCTAATATGGCGTCGATTTGTAGCTTCGCAAATGAGCGAGGCTGTTTATGATCAAAACACCATTTTGGTCAAAGCGTCACTTAAAAATAAAGAATATGAATTGAAAGTAGTGGGCTCGGTCATGAAATTCCCAGGCTGGCAACGGCTATTTAGTCAAAAAGATGACTTAATCTTGCCAGAATTTACCGTTGGCCAAGATTTAACCTATTTAGCGCAAAATCCTTTACAAAAATTTACCCAAGCGCCAGCCAGATATAATGATGCCTCATTGGTTAAAGAATTGGAGAAAAAGGGCATTGGTCGACCAAGTACTTACGCATCGATTATTTCAGTAATTATCCAACGAGCTTATGTTGAAAGATTGGAGCGGAAGTTTTTTGCTACGCCCATTGGCATCACTGTTAGTGATTTTTTGTTAGAACATTTTCAAACCTTAATGGATTATGATTTTACCGCGACTATTGAAGCTAGCTTAGATGAAATTGCTGCTGGAAATCAAAGTTGGACCAAAGTGGTTGATGAATTTTATCAACCATTAGCCAAGCGCATTGACTTAGTTAGCAAAGAAGCCAGTCGAGTAGCAGTGCCAGTAGAAAAAACTGGTGAAAAATGTCCTGAGTGTTTGAAATTAGTCAAAGCAGGTGAATTAAAAGCAGAAGAAGTTGGTGAAGTGGTGATTCGTACCGGTCGCTATGGAAAATTTAAGAGTTGCAGTCGTTTTCCTGACTGTAAATACACGGAAAATTTAGTGGAAACCCTTGGCGATCAACTTTGTCCACTTTGTCAGCAAGCAAAAATTGTGGTCAAAAACACTCGTTGGGGAAAAATGTTTTATGGTTGTGCTGATTATCCCAAGTGCCAGTGGGCTTCTTGGAAAAAACCAGAACCAAATTTGAAATTAACTGCTGCTGAGTGGGAAGAAATTCAAGCCAAAAGAGCGGCTTGGAAAGCGGCACGGAGCAAGGGTCAAACAGCAAAAACTTCGACTAAGAAAAGCAAAGCTAAAAGAAAGCCCGCCAAAACAAAAACAGCAAAAAGAAAAACGGCAACAACAAAGTCAAAAACTAAAACAAAAGCAGCAACTAAAACAAAAGTAAAAAAAACTAGCAGAACAGCAAAAGCAGCAACTAAGCTACAGAAAAAATCTTCATGAAAATCATGATTTTTGGAGGCAGTTTTAATCCGCCTCATCTTGGCCATCAGCAAATAGTGAATTCAATTTTAGAAGCAGGCTTAAGTGATCAAGTCTGGTATTTACCAGTGGGCAAACATGATTTTTCCAAGAAAATGATTTCTCCAAAACAGCGCTTAGCAATGCTTAAATTAATTTTACCCAAGCGCGGAGAAAAGTTTTTTGATCAAGTAAAAATTGAAGATTGTGAAATTCGTTATTTTCCAACCAGTTACACAGCCAGCACCCTTGATTATCTAAGTCAGCGCTATCCTCAGCATCAATTTTCTTTTTTAATGGGCAGTGATAATTTAGCCAAGTTTCATTTGTGGCAAGATCAATTGGGGAGAAATTATCAATATTTATTAAAACATTATCCAATTTACGTATATCCAAGAGTCAATTTTCCATTAACTAGCCCATATCCAGCAATGATTCTTTTATCACAATTTAGCCCGCTTGAGATTTCCTCAACTCAAGTTAGAGAAGCCTTACAATCTGCAGATAAAAGAGTAGATTTAACAGAACTACTTGATCCAAAAATTATCAATTATCTGAAAAAAAATCGCATATATGCCACAAGCTAAATACCAAATTTATTACCAGAAAATGATTGATGAACATCGCACTTTATTTGATAATTTTGCTAAAATTCACCAAGAATTTGAACAAGATCAAAATCAACATGCAGCAGCTTTTCACCAAATTGGACAAGAAGTATTAGATGTGGTTCGTGATTACGATCGACGCCTCTGTGCTGCCATGGGCCGGGGAGTATATAGTGTTTATGCCGAGAAATTATCTCAGAAGTTTTGGGACTTAGTGAGAAAAGATTTCTCAAAAATTGATTTAGTTGGCGTTAAAATTAAAAAAGTGCCTGTACAATAAACAAGCTGTGTCTTTAGTCAAAGCTATGATATAGTTTTTTTATGAAACAAAGTGTGCGTATCATTTCCAACCCCACAGCCATCCAAGATATTGTTGCTAAAGCTAGAAAAAGCGGCCAAAAGATTGTTTTAACCCAGGGCTCTTTTGATTTAGTACACATTGGTCACGCCCGATATTGTGAAAAAGCCAAATCCTTTGGCGATTTATTAATCGTTGGCGTAGACAGCGATCAGAAAGTTAAAGCTCGTAAAGGCCAGAATCGCCCCATTGTCCCTCAAGATGAACGCATGGAAATGCTCACCCATTTACGCAGCGTTGACTATGTAGTTTTGAAAGAAATTACTGATCCAAAATTTAATTTAATTAAATTAATAAAACCAGATGTATTAGTGGCTACTAAAAATACTTATGACTCTAGCACAATCCAGAAACTAAAATCCTTCTGTGCTAAGATCATTGTGTTGGAGCCAATGGCGACCACCAGCACCACTGGCAAAATTCGCTTAATGCAAATCGAAACCGTTAACAGCATTAAAGACAAAATAAGCAGTAAACTAAGCAAAAGCATTGAAGACGTATTAGCCGAATTCAAAGAAGCCTAAACAGCAAATTGAAAACAAGAAATAATATGGAAAAAGCAATTGCTCTATACATACCCGTTTTACATGAAGGCTATCGCTTATTTTTAGAAAAACATCACGGCAGCAAAAATTTATTTTTATTTGATCAACAGTTTTTACGCCATTGGCCAGATTTTGATTATATAAAAAAAGACATTCGAGCCCTTGATAGCCAATTAATGAAGCAAGCCATCAAGCAAATTTTTCCGCATTTAGAAATTACAATTGTCAAAGAACAAAAAGATTGGCAAGAATTTTTACTATGGATCAAAAATAATCAGCGACATTGGATCATCAGTAATGATGATTTTGGCAGATATTTAGCTCAAGAAATTTTGCAGGGACAAAAAATCAGCATTAGTTCATATTTTTTACGCTGGGATCGATCAGCGGTTGAATTAGCTCGCCAAGACAAAACACCAATCAGCGCAGAAACCCAGTTAGCTGACCGCATCATCGATCAAGCTGGATTAGAAAAAGAAATGATGAAAGATGCCTTTGTCCAGGCTAATTACAGCAATGATTGGTGGCGACAAGTTGGAGCCATCTTTGCCAAAGACGGAAAAACATTAATTAGCACTTATAATCAACATTTACCCAGCACCCAAGAACAACATTTTAACGGTGACCCACGCAGTTTATTTTCATCTGGCGAAGCCATAGAATTAACTAGTTCCATTCATGCAGAGGCGCTCGCTGTCGCTCGCGCCGCCGCCCAAGGCATCGCCTTATCCGGCGCAGATTTATATGTGACAACCTTTCCTTGCCCAGTTTGTGCCAAACTAATTGCTAAAACAGGCATTAAACGCTTGTATTTTAGTGAAGGCTATGCTGTTTTAGACGGCTTGGCTGTTTTAAAAGGTGCCGAGATCGAAATTATCCAAGTACAATTTTCTAAAAAAGAACAAGCGGAGTTATTAAAAACTAAACAAACAGCCAGTAATTTAAAACAACGCTATTCTTAAATAAGATGTCTAAAGAAATTGCACATCATCAAGCGGAAGCAGTGCTGACCGATGTTGATTGTACTTTGCTCAATAGTCGGCGCCAGTTGTCAAACCTGAGCTTAGCCACCATTGAGCATTATTTGCGCGAACAGCAAAATAATCATAATTTACCAAGATTAGCATTGTGTACTGCTCGTCATCCAGCGGCCTTAATTAACACTGTTTTGCCCGTATTTACTAAAAATGCTCCAGATTCTGTGCATATTGTTTGTGATGGTGCCATGTTAATCGATGCCCAAGCAAAAGTAATTTCCCAAGAAGCATTTTCTTCAGCAATTATTAAGCAAATTTGTCAAGATGTTGAATCTCTAGGTGGTAGTTTTTCTTTTGGTTTTCAGGATGCTTTTTACTGTGGAGAGGATTTTCTCAGAGAGCGTAGCCAGGGCGCAGAATTAATTAAATTTTTACCTTATTCTGCTATTGCCGAACATGACGATTGGACCACAACTTTAATAATAATTAATCACTTAAATGAAGCAGTAGAAAAATATACTCAGAGTTTGCAAAATGAGTTTAATTTTCATTTAAGTAAACTTGTTAGCACTTTCAATCATCAAGCTTATTACAATTTAACTTTACCCAATATTTCCAAAGTCAAAGGTGTTGAAAAATGGCTTGAACATTATCAATTGAGTTCAGACAAACTAATAATGATTGGGGATGGGATGAATGATCTAGAAGTAATGGCCAACAGTATTGGGGTGGCAGTAGCCAACGCTCAGCCAGAGGTAAAAGAGCAAGCCCGATTAATCTTAGACAAATCTAATGATGAAGATGCGGTGGCTTGGTTTCTAAATGAAATCTTAAGTTTATCAGTCCCTACTTAGTTTTATCAGTATTTGCTTAGTTTTATCAGCTCCTATTTAGTTCGATCAGTACCAATTTTAATCCGCACTGGCACAAAATCTGGATTTGTAATATCAGGCTCAATTAATTGAACATGGATATGGCTAATGGTGCCGGCACTATAATCAGTGTCGCCAAAGCGCATAGCCAGTCCACCACCTTTAATGGCGTAAGCTCGTTCCATTTCAGCAACTAATTCAAATAGTTCTTGACCAGCAGCTGGTGATAAATCACTCAAATCAGTAGCGTGGACTTTATAAATTAATAAAAAATGATGCTTAGTGTTTTTATAGGGCCACTGATTCGTTGTGACTATCCAAAATTTGCCCTCCCGAAGAATGGTTTGCTGATGATATTTAGCCAGATGTTCCCGACAAAAAGGACAATGCTTGGCATCAGCAATATCACTCATCACCGACTTTTGCTCTTCTTCTCGAGCATTAGCTAGATTAATAAACTGATTTTTAACTTTTTTTGCCATACTTAGACTGCTACTTTTGCCATGTTTAGACTACTACTTTTTCCATGCTTAGACCGCTACTGGAATATTCCAAATTCCAGGATGAGCTTGATAATTTTCTAAGGTAAAATCTTCTTTGCGAAAAGCAAATAAATCCTTAATCTTTGGATTTATTTTCATTTGTGGCAGGGGTTTGACTTCGCGCTCTAACATAGTTTTGACCGCCTCAATTTGGTCCACATAAATGTGAGCATCAGAAAAACTGTGGACAAATTCATAAGCCTCTAAACCCAAAACTTGAGCAATCATCATCGTTAAAGCAGCGTATTGCACCATATTTGACGGGACGCCGATGGGGACGTCGGCACTGCGCTGGAACATGTGGAGGGTTAATTTTTGATCAATAATTCGCAAATGAATCCAACCGTGACAAGGGCAAACCACAACTTTTTGCGTACGACCCTTAATGCGCATGGTGTATTGAGGGATCCAGGGGCTAATGAAATGGGTGCGTAAATGTGGTTGCTCACGCATTTGTTGCAAAATATTGGCAAATTGATTGTAATTTTTTCCTTCAGCAGTCGGAAAGTCATGAAAAGCTGCCCCATAAGACCCAGGACCAAGATCGCCAGTTTCCAGCCCTCTTTTTTTCGCTTTAGCTTCGCTGCCCCAAGCTTTCCACCAAAAACAACCATAACTTTCTAGTTCATCAATGGTTCTAGCTCCATTAATAAAAGCAATAATTTCGGCAATGGCTTGTTGCCAAATTTTCTCGCTTAATTTGCGTTCAGTAATCGCAGGAAAACCTTCAGCTAATTTAAAATGCATGGGTTTTGGGCCAATAATACTGAGAGCATCTACTCCCTGCGGAGTAGTGACTGTTTGTCCATGATCGAGAATTTCTTTTAGAAGCAGTTGATATTGAGATCGTTGTTTTTCCATAACTTCTAATATATCATAAAGCTGCATTTAAGGAATTTTATGAAAGTCATAGCGCTCAAAACACCCATGATTGCTGTTGGTCAAGAATTAAGACCAATCATTAATCAAAGTATTAAGGAAAATTTTGCCGATGGTCTACCAGAACGCTCGGTTTTAGTGGTGACCTCAAAGATTATTGCTTATGAACAAGGGCGCTTAGTCCCAACCTTAGCGGCACAACAGGGGAGAGAAGTTAGTCGAGAAGAAGAACGAGCTTTTAAGCATGAGTTAGTTAGTCAAGAATCTGATTATTATCTAGATCCACACAGCTCTAAATACGATTTAATGTTAACCATTGCCGAAGCCACGCTCATGGTTAATGCGGGCATCGATGAATCCAATGCCAACGACAACTATATTTTGTGGCCAAAAAATTTGTATGCCGAAGCTGAAAAAATTTGGCGTAATTTGCGAGAAGATTTCGGCGTTAAGGAAGTGGGGGTGATTATTCCCGATAGTCGTTCAGTGCCCTTGCGCTGGGGAGTAGTGGGCATGTCTTTGGCCAGTTGTGGTTTCCGACCATTAAATAGTCGAGTGGGCGATGAAGATTTGTTTGGTAGAGAAATTAAAATGGTTCAAGTTAATGTCGCTGAGGCTTTGGCCGTGGCAGCCGTTTTGGAAATGGGCGAAGTCGATGAACAAACCCCATTGGCTCTGGTCACTGACAGCAAGATGGTAGAATTTATGGATCGACCCTTAAATGATCAAGAATTAGCCGATTTAAGAATTGAAATTGAAGACGACATGTATGGACCTTTATTAACTAAGGCAAACTGGCAAAAAGGCAAAAGAAATGAGTGAAAAACTAAGATCAAGAATTAAAGACACCCTAATTGTCGCTAGTAGCAAAGATGGTTACATTAGCCCGGCTGATGGCGTTGAATTACCTTCAACCAAGTGGACAAGTAAAGAAGATTATCAGTTTTTTACTGAGAAAACTCAAGAAATTGGGGTCATGATCATGGGTCGAGCCACTTATGAGACCATTGGCCACCCTTTACCTCGACGGCTAATTATTGTTTTAACCAGTGATAGTGACAAGCAAAGTGAACTAGCTAGACAAAAATTAAAAATGGATTATTTGCCCAATAATTTGCGTTTTACTAGCAAATCTCCTCAAGAAGTATTAGAAGCTTTAGCTAATGAAGGTTATGAGCAAGTGGCTCTATGTGGTGGAGCTAGCTTGTATCAATTATTTACTGATGAAGATTTGGTTGATGAAATGTTTATCACTATTGAGCCAATTGAATTTGGCGATGGCATCAAATTATTCAAAGACAATAAAGTTTTTGGTAATTTTCAATTAGTCAAAGAAATGCCGCTCAATCAGCAGGGCACTATTGTTCAACATTGGGTGAGAAAAGCAGATTAAGAATCGGAGATCGATTAGTGTTATTATCTTTCCAAAAGTGATTTAATTACGCTGAGATCTAATTCTGGGTAATTTTCCACCATTCTTTTAACTTTTTCCTCTTCGGGTAAATTCCTAATCGAGTATGCTAACTCTTTAGCACTTTCAATCATTTGTGCATATGGTGTTAGTTCAAGTCTCATTTCTTGTCTTTGACTCATTTCTGGTTTCTTCATAGACCTTCAGTATATAACAAACAGCCTTTTTTGACAAGGCCTATATTATTTTTAATAAACAATATATTTAATAAAAACTGTCACCATGACCTGGTAAAGCGAGAGAATAAGCCCCGGCTTGTTTGAGCCCTTTTAGTTTAGCTAAACTATTTAACAAATCCTGATAACTGCTATATGAAAAATCAGTACGACCGACGCCATTAGCAAAAAGAGTATCGCCGGTAAACAAATAAGTTTCATCATTGTCTTGTTTTTCGCTTAGTAGAGCAACGCCTCCCGGTGTATGGCCAGGCATATGCATCACTTTGAGAGTTTCTTGCCCAAAATTGATGATTTGCCCATCACTCAGGGTTTGATTAGCTTCAGGCACAGGATCAATTTCTTTATTTAGCCAATGGCGAGCATTATTTTGAGCTTGAGCAATTAAAAAATTATCAGCAGGATGAAGCATAATGGGTAATTTTGGCCAGGCAGTAGCTAAACTTAACAAACCCAAACAGTGATCAAAATGTCCATGAGTTAAAATTACTCTAGTTAAAATTAAATTTTGTCGACTCAGCTCTTCGTTTAAAAAATCGCCATCATCAGCTGGATCAATAATTAATGCTTCTTGGCCGTTGTCTAGCAAGTAGCAATTTGTTTGTAAATCTCCTAGTGTAAAAGTTTGTAAATTCATGACTTTAGTCTAGCTTATTTCTTAAAAATTTGTTAGCATTGTCGCAGGATTGAGAGAATATTATAAAAAAGGCTAAATCATGAAGGTGAAGATTAAGCGTTTTGATAAAAGTCTAGATTTACCAGTGTACAAAACCGCTGGGGCAGCTGCCCTCGATTTATCTAGTCGGGTAGAAGTTAAAATTGAGCCAAATCAGGTTGCTTATTTACCCTTAAATATTGCCCTAAAAGTTCCCAAGGATAGTTTTGTTTTAGTTGCCGCCAGGAGTTCTTTACATAAAATGGGCTTAATGCTGATTAATGGCATTGGTATTGGGGATAGTGATTACTGTGGCAGTGATGATGAATATCAAGCCGCGGTTTATAACTTTAGCAAAAAAACCGTGCTAGTTAAAAAAGCAGAGCGAGTGGTGCAAATGCTAGTGCTCAGACGAGAAAAAGTAGAGTGGGAAGAAGTAGCAGAGTTCTCCAAAAAAAATAATCGTGGTGGTTTCGGCAGTACCGGCAAAAAATAAGCCAACTGTTGATTGCATTCTGATTTAGATATAATTATTATTGAAAAAATATGAAGACAAAAATAAAAACCGGTTTATTAATTACTCTTGAAGGAGGAGAAGGCGGTGGTAAAACCACCCAAATTGTGCGTTTAAAAAAACATTTAACAGAAGCGGGTAAAGATGTGGTGATCTTGCGTGAACCAGGAGGAACAACCATCAGCGAGCAAATACGAGAAATAGTTTTGTCAAGTAAAAATACTAGTATTGCTTTTACTACTGAGGTTTTATTGTTTCAGGCAGCTCGCTCACAAATCTATCGAGAAATAGTTTTGCCCTCACTGAAGGCCGGAAAAGTAGTGGTGATGGATCGTTCGCGTGATAGTAGTGTTGTTTATCAGGGCATGGTACGCGGTTTTGGCACAGAATTGATTGAGCAGCTCAATGATATTTCAACAAAAAAAACTTATCCAGATATTACTTTTTTACTTGATATACCAGTAAATATTGGTCTTGGAAGAAGAAATGGTGCTGGCGATATTAATCGTCTAGATATGGAAGCCAAAGATTTTCATCAAAAAGTTCGCCAGTCTTATTTAGATTTAGCCAAGCAAGATCAAGAACAACATGGTAAAAATGCTCGTTGGGTAGTGATTGATGCTCGACCCAGTGCTGATCAGGTAGAGAAAAAAATTTGGCAGATAGTTAAAGAATTTTTAGCAAAAAATCAGTTAAGTTCCTGGGAAGATAAAATTGCTGATTTAGATTTAGAATATCCAGCAAGCTAAAAAATAAAAATTGATAAAGACATCATAATTTTATGCAAAAATTACCAAAAGCTGTCCGCCAGTTAATTGAGAAGTTTGAAGCCTTGCCGGGCATTGGCCCTAAGTCTGCCCAGCGCTTGGTGTTTTATTTGCTCCATACACCAGAAAATCATTTAGCTGATTTTGCAGAAAAATTACTAGCCTTAAAAAGAGATACCGTGATGTGTCGTCTTTGTCACAATGTTGCCGAAGAAGATCCTTGCGCAATCTGTCAAGATAAAGCTCGTGATCAAGAATTATTATGTGTTGTGGAGCAGCCACTGGATTTATTAGCAATTGAGCATTCCGGCAAGTATCAAGGTAATTATCATGTCTTGCATGGGGCAATTGCTCCCTTAAATAATATTGGTCCTGATCAACTTTATTTACGCGATATTATGAATAGATTGAAAAATTCTTCAGGAAAATTGCAAGTCAAAGAATTAATTTTAGCCACCAATCCAACCATGGAAGGTGAGGCCACTGCTCTTTATATTGCTGAATTATTGAAAAATGATCAATTTTTTGCTGACAAAATTGCCAAAGGCGAGTTAATTATTAGCAGAATTGGCCATGGATTACCAATTGGTGCCGATATTGAATATGCTGACGGAGTGACTTTAGCCAGAGCGCTTGAAGGCAGAAGAGGCTTGTAATTAATCAAGGCAATAGTTGTTTATTTTGATTAATTTAAGGTTGAAGCACTTTGAGCCAATTAGTAGCAGCGAAGCCAATAATTTCACCATCTTCTGTTGCTACAGATACCCAATTATAACCATCTTTAGAGCCAGCTGATTCATTAATAATAAAAATTGTGCCATCTGGATAAATCGTGGCTTCGCGAGAATTGATTTCTGGGGAGTTTCTCACATTGATCCCATAGCCACCAGCATCAACCATAACTTTTGTTCCAGCAGCATACTCTTGTGTTGCTCCAAATATTTCATAACTCTGATTAGTAAGATCTAATTCAGGAGCTTGAACCGGACTTTCAAGATCAGTGCCAAGATCTTGTTTTTCTTTTTCTTGTAAATAAGTGCTGTATGCTCTTTGAACATTAGGGTCATCTGAATATTTGGCTGGATCTAGTTGCTCCTCAGCCCTTCGTTGCCAGGATTCGCTACAAGCGGTTGTCCCACCCAGAAAACCAATCATAACTATTAGATTAATAATGGCCTTTTTGTTAATAGGTTTTTTTTGCTGTTCAGTTTTTGTTTGTACAGCATCTATGATGGTAAGAGCGGCATCTTTAGTTTCTTGAGGCAAATTGCTTTTCTCAATCGTTTTTCTTGGATCATTGGGCTCTGTTCTTTGTTCTGGAGTTGTTTCTCGAATTAATTCTTGAGTTATTTTTGGAGTTACCTCTGGAGTTTCTGTCATAAGATAATTATAACAAAACTTGTTTATTAATACCATTTTTGCTATATTGAAGTTAGATGGTCCAACATCTTTCTAAGTTAAACCGAGCACCTTGTTTTAGGCAAAGTTGCCGGTTTTTTTGTCATATTATGGTTAAAAAAAGTATTAATTAGTAGGCCTGAGCGCAAAAAAGGAGAAAGCCATGAAAGTGATTGTCCAAGCTAAAAGTCTAACAGTAACCAGAGCTTTACGTGAATTTATTGAACGCCAAAGTTTGAAATTAAACAAATTGGGGCAAAAAATTAGCGCAGTCCGAGTTTATTTAGAACAAAGCACTAAAAAAAGCAGTAAAAATAAGAATGTCTTGGTCAAATATCGCATTGAAATTCCTGGAGAAGATGTCTGGGTGGAGGTGGCTGGTTACGACTTTTACGATGCTATCGTTGATGCAGTTGAAGTCGCAAGCAGAAAATTAAGACAAAATAAAGAAAAACACTTAGATTATTGATACTAGTACTAGTAGCCCTAGTAAAAGGGCACATCCACCATAAGTAGTAGTTACAGTCTTGCTTTTTGTGCTATTCTAGTCTTATGACAGATAATCAAAATCCTTTGCAAGCATTAAGCAATATGAAAAGTCCAGAGGGACAACCGCCTGCTACTGCTGAACCGAGCGCAGAAGAGCTAGCTGCTCAGCAAGAACAAGAAGAAGCCCTGGCTGCTGAAAAACTAGCGGCACAAGCCAGAATTCAAGAGCTAGAGGAGCAAAAAAGCGCTCAAGATCAAGAAGAAATTGCTCAATTGAGAGAGGAACTTCCAGGAGCGCTTAAAGATGATGCATCAGTAGAAGAGGCAGAAGGTGATGCTAGTTCAACTACAAATGGCCAGGCGGAAAATAAATCACCTCAAGTAGAACAATTAAAAAGATTGGACTAATCTATGGAAGGCGGATCAAGCTTAGGTGCTGGCGCTAAAAGCCAGTTAACTAGCAGTGGTGGTTTTCGTCAAACTTTTGGTGGTAGTATTACTGAAGAGCATTTAGACAAAGCTGCCGCCGCCGCCGGTGGTCAAAACAAACAGTTGGCTCAGCAAGGAAGCGTGTTGGGCAAACAAGGAGCGCTGCAAGCGGCGGCGGCCAGCCAAGGAGCTGGTGAAACTGCTTTAGCCCAAACTCCTGAGAAGACTGCCGCTCAAGCTAGGGGAGTGGGGAATTTAAGTCAAGAATTGCTGAAGCGTCCCACAAAAGACATTAAAGATTCATTGCAGGCAATATTTAGTGTTAATCGGCTATTAAATATTCAAAGCAAAACCCCAGAGGAACAAGCTAAACAACAAGAAATAGCAGCTAATTGGCAAAAACTTACTGCTGACGAACAAGCTGCGGCTCAAGCTATCTATGATGAAAAATTAGCTAAAAAGCGTCAAGAAGAGGAAGAAAAAGAAAAGTTGGCCCAAGAACTTGAAGCTCAACAAGCTCAAGAGTTGCCCATACCCAAAGGTCGAGAAACTGGTTTTAGAGGTGTTGGTGGCATGTCTGGTTCTCAAAAATCGCAAACTATTTTACAGCGTCAACGCACTACTTTGACTGGAGCAGAGTAGTTTTTTAATGTTAAAATAAATTATTCATGAAACTTTACAACACTGCTTCGCGATCGATAGAAGAATTGCAAACTATAGAAGAAAACCTGGTTAAACTTTACGCTTGTGGGCCAACTGTTTATGATTACACTCATCTAGGTCATTTACGCAAATATGTTTTAGATGATCTTTTAATTCGCGTCTTACGTCATGCTGGTTACGAAGTTAAACACGTGCAAAATATCACTGATGTGGGACATTTGGTTAGTGACGACGATGTGGGAGAAGATAAATTAGAAAAAGGAGCTAAAAAGTTTGGTGCTAGTGCTGAAGCAGTGGCACGACGCTTTGAAGATTATTTTTTTTATAGCATGGATTTGTTGGGCGTTTTGCGTCCTAGTCTCAGTTGTCGAGCTACTGATCACATTCAGGCTCAATTAGAAATGGTTTTAGCTTTGGAAAAAAAGGGCTTAACTTATGTGATAGACAATGATGGCGTCTATTTTGATACAAGCAAAATAGATGATTACGGCAAATTAATTAATAAAGACCCAGTTTTGGCCAAGCAAATTTTAACTGCCCAACGCGAGGGGCAAAGAGTGGAAAAAGTGCCTGGTAGAAAACACCCCACCGACTTTGCGCTCTGGAAATTTGAAAAAGCTGGAGAGAATCGGCAAATGGTTTGGCCAAGTCCATGGCACGAGCGCAGTTTTCCTGGCTGGCATATTGAGTGTAGCGCCATGGCTTTAGAACATTTAGGAGAACAAATTGATATTCACACTGGCGGCAAAGAACACATTAATATTCATCATACTAATGAGATAGCTCAGTCTGAAGCAACGACTGGTAAGAAACCTTTTTCTCGTTATTGGGTGCATCATAATCACTTGTTTGTTGATGGTCAAAAAATGAGTAAGTCTCTCAATAATTTTTACACCATCGATGATCTTATTGAAAAAGGTTTTTCGCCTAAGGCTTTACGTTTGCTATTTTTAATGAGTCATTATCGCAGCGAACAAAATTTTACTTGGGATAGTTTAAGTGCTGCACAAAAGGCTTATTTGAAATTAGCGCGTTTTGTTTTAAACCTGCGGGCTAGTGAACGCAATAAGGAATTAGAATTAAGTGATTTTCCAGCAGCCCTGCAATTACATCGAGATTTTTTTGCTGCTTTAGAAAATGATTTAAAAAGTAATGAGGCCTTAACCGTAGTTTGGGAGCTGTTAAATAGTGCTTTTGATGCC
>JAAYYE010000017.1 GCA_012515515.1 Minisyncoccota bacterium | reverse complement strand
AGATTTAATAATATTTTAGATTGATATTTCAGCATTTTATTAGATTTAATAATATTTTAGATTGATATTTCAGCATTTTATTAGATTTAATATATCAAGAATTCTTGTTAAAGTCAATGAATTAGTATATGATAATCTCAGCAAATAATTTCTTGTATTATGAAACAAGCAAAACAAAAATCTATTTTTGCGTCTTTATTTTATAGCTTGTCTTGGATTTGTTTTAGTGCTGCAATCATAATTGTTACAAGTTTTGTTTACAACTCTTACTACAAATTTAGTCCTCAGGATCAAGAACGGCTAGTCTTAAATCAAATCTTAGACAATCATCAGCCAAACAATTTGGCTCCAGCTGGGCAACAAGTGCTCAGTGTGGTGGAGAGTGAAGATGCTCGAGCAGAATTGATTGCTAAATTTTTGGAAAGGCATAATTCGCCAATGACTCCTTATAATGTTTATGGGCAAAAATTGGTCGAAATTGCTGATCGCCACGGCTTAGACTTTCGGTTTTTGCCAGCCATTGCCATGCAAGAATCAAATTTATGTCGCGTCACCAATCCACAGGCGCCAAATAATTGTCTGGGTTTTGGCATTCATAGTCGAGGAACTTTAGATTTTGAGAGTTACGAAGCGGGTTTTGAGCGCGCTGCTAGGGAATTAAAACAAAATTATATTGATCAGGGTCTAGACACAGTTAGCTTAATTGAAACTAAGTACACGCCTTCAAGCAATGGCTCTTGGGCTAATTCGGTTAATCAGTGGATGGCAGAAATTCGCTATGACGATCGAGACATGGGGCGTAGCGAAAAAATTAATACTAATGTCCTAGAATTCGCTAATTAAAGTTTTAAAATCGTTTTTTCCAGACTAAACAATATTTATTAAAGAGATACTTGACATCCTTATAATTTTTGTTATAATAATATCATCTCAGAAGGTTCTTCCTCACCGGGACTACGTTCTGAGCTCAAAAGATCCCGCGCTAAGCGGGTTTTTTTGTGCTTAATATTGGAAAATTACTTGGCAAAAGCTGCCAAAGCTATTTTTTCGCACAAATCATCATAACTAATACCACTAGCAAGAGCTTCTTGTGGCAACAGGCTTGTTGGAGTCATACCCGGCAAAGTATTTGCTTCTAAACAATAGGCCTGATTATTTTGATCTAAGAGAAAGTCGATTCTGGAATAAAAACCGAGGCGCAAGATCTTGTGTGCTTTAAGCGCATTGTTTTGCAACAAGGCACAAATTTCATCTGAGATCTTGGCTGGACATATTTCTTTAGTCAAGCCCTTTTGATATTTGTTTTTGTAATCATAAAAACCAAGTCGAGGTTTGATTTCAATAACGGGCAGTGCTTTTCCATTTAAAATGCCAACTGAAAATTCTCTGCCAACTATCTTTTCTTCTATCAGGGCAAAGTTGTCGTATTTTTTAGCCAAATTGAGCGCAGGCCTGAGTTGAGTAGGGGTGTCGACGATGCTCACGCCAACACTTGAGCCACAATTGGCTGGTTTGACAACACAGGGAAAGCCGATATCATCAAGATTAATCTTCTTGTATAAATCAACATACTTCCACTTGGGCGTTAAAACATTATTTGAGAACATTAGTCTTTTTGACAAGTCTTTATCCATGGCCAAAAGGCTACCAACATAATCTGTGCCGGTATATTTTATTCCCTTGATATCTAAAAGAGCTTGTAATTGACCATTTTCACCTATTGAACCATGCAGAGCAAGAAAAACCACATCGGCTTGCTTGCATAAATCGATGACGCCAGCCCCAATGAGGCTGCCCTGATTATCCACACTCAATTTAATAGTAACTAAATCGGGTTCCTGCTCTGGAACTAAATAAGAAAAAGTTTTATTCGACTGGCGATTGACATATACTGGCTCTATCTGCGTGTTATTAATGCCTAGATACAAATCAAGCAACATGACATCGTGCCCCTTGGCCATTAGTGCATTTGCTATCAGTGCACCAGAGGAAAGCGAGACATCTCTTTCAGGGCTAAGTCCACCCGCTAATACGATTATTTTCATAAAATTCTACTTTCCTGTTGTTTAAAATGCTGCTGCGCTTTCAAATTGACTGTTATACAGTTCCGCATAAAATCCATGCTGAGCAAGCAATTTCTTATGAGCACCTTTTTCAACAATGTCACCATCTTTGATAACCAAAATGGAGTCGGCATTTTTGATTGTGGAAAGGCGGTGGGCAATAATGAAGGAAGTACGCCCTTGGGTCAGCTTATTCATCGCATCATGGACGAGCTTTTCTGTGCGAGTATCCACCGAACTCGTCGCTTCATCTAATATCAGCAAGGGCGAATCCTGGATAATGGCGCGGGCAATTGTAAGAAGTTGTTTCTGACCTGCCGACAGGTTCGCTTTATCGTTGAGAAGAGTATTGTAACCCTGTGGCAGTGTCTGGATAAAGTGGTGAACACCAACCGCCTTGCAAGCGGTGACAACCTGTTCATCTGTAACACCCTGCTTACTATAGACAATGTTTTCTTTAATAGTTCCCTCAAAAAGCCAGGTATCTTGAAGCACCATGCAGAATTGCTCATGCACATTTTCCCTGGTAACCTGATTGATTGGTATGCCATCTATAAGAATTTCGCCGCTGTCTACTTCATAAAAGCGCATAAGCAAACTAACTATTGTTGTTTTGCCTGCGCCAGTGGGCCCAACGAGAGCAATTTTTTGCCCAGCTTTGATCTTTGCGGAAAATCCTTTGATGATTTTTTTACCCTTGGTGTAGCCAAAGCGAACATTTTTAAATTCCACATCACCTTTAACATTCTCTAACTTTTGCGATTTTTGGCTTTCATCCGCTAATTCCTCTTCGTCTAAAAATTCAAAAACGCGTTCACTGGCAGCAGCGGTCCTTTGCAGCTGTTGTATGGCTTGAGCCAAGCGCGACAGCGGTTGCGTAAATAGGCGAATATAGATCATAAAGGCAACGATCACGCCAAAAGAAATGCTGCCTTTCATGGCAAGCACTGAACCAACAACACAAACCACTAAATAACTGAAGTTTCCGATGAAGCCCATCAGAGGCATCATTAGTCCAGACAAAAATTGAGATTTCCAGCCACTTTCATAAAGCGAACTATTAATGGCTTCAAAGGTCTTTTTTGCCATTTTCCCACCGTTATATGCCTTAACAACATTGTGTCCTGAATAAATCTCTTCAATATGGCCGTTAATATCACCAAGCCCCTGCTGCTGAGTATTAAAATGCTTTTGAGATTTTGACACGATTGTTCTTATCAAGGTAAATCCGATCAGGGTAAAACTAACAGCGATGAGCGCCAATATCCAACTATTGTAAAACATCATAATGAGGGAACCAAAAAACATGGTAATTGACTTCACCAAAGTATCGAGGCTTTGATTCAATGTGTGACCAATCACATCCACATCGTTAGTCACTCGGCTAATTACATCGCCATAGCTTGTTTTATCAAAATATTGGAAAGGCAATTTGTTGATTTTTTGAGAAACACTCGTCCTCAGATTACTTGAAATTTTAGTGGTGATCGTTGCCAACAAATATCCTTCTACAAAACTTAAAATAGCTGATAAGGCATAGAAAAATATAAGAAGCATGCCAATATTAAACAGGGCTGTAAAATCGATGGTACCAAGAATGGGCTCTCCATTCACCAAGGCCGGCAGTCCCTTCATGATTTCGTTAGCCATCTCTTTTAATTTATCTGGGCCAATAATTTGCAGTAAGGTTCCTAAAGCCGTTATCACCAGGGCAAGGATAATGGCGGGCATGTAATTTTTGCAATAACTTATCAATTTACCCAATGTCCCTTTGAAGTCCTTGGCCTTTTCACCGCCCATATTCATACTATGAGGGCCTCCCATGAAACCTCTATGCTCTGATCTTTTACTATGTTCGCTCATGATGCCAACTCCTCCTCGCTTAATTGCGACATAGCAATTTCCTTATAAACAGGGCAATCACGGAGCAATTTTTTATGTGTTCCTATGCCCACAATTTTACCCTCATCAAGAACAATAATTTTATCCGCGTCCATAATTGTGCCAATTCGCTGTGCGACAATTAAGCTGGTCACACCCGCGGTTTCCTTTTTCAAAACTCTACGCACAATGCGGTCTGTCTTATAATCAAGCGCTGAGAATGAGTCGTCAAAGATATATATTTCTGGACGGCGGCAAACGGCACGGGCAATGGCCAGGCGTTGTTTTTGACCACCGGATATATTCGCGCCACCTTGCGATACAGATGCCTGGTATTGGCCGTCCATTTTTTTAACAAAATCCGCACCCTGAGCGATATTGACAGCCCATTTCACTTCGTCTTCACTAAAATCGCCTGCTCCGTTGTCACCGTAAGCGACATTCGAACTGACTGTTCCTTTGAATAACACCGCTTTCTGTGGCACATAACCAATTTTATTAAGAAGCGATTCTAGTTTGTAGTCTTTCACATTTACGCCATCAATTAATATTTCACCTTGGCTTACGTCAAAGAAACGGGGAACAAGATTTATCAAGGTTGATTTACCGCTCCCAGTAGAACCAATAAAAGCAACCGTTTCACCTGGCGATATAGTAAAATTTATATCTTCTAGAACTGCCTCTGCTGCGTCGGGGTATTTGAAGCTAACAGACTTAAATACAATCTCACCATGAATACCTGGTTTACCCTCAGTTACACTGCCATCTAAAATCTGAGATTCTGTATCCAGCACTTCATTAATTCGTTTGGCTGAGACACTGGCTCGGGGGATCATGATGAATATCATAATAAGCATCATAAAGGACATAATCACCTGCATGGCATAACTAGAAAAGACAACCATGTTGGAGAATATTGTCAATTTATCTAGTGCGCCAGCTGCACTAATCAGGTATGCACCTATCCAATAAATAGCCAGTGGAAGCCCGCTCATGATTAAATTCATCACCGGCATCATGATTTCCATGGAACGACTGGTAAACATCTGCATACTAGTCAGCTCTTGATTTACTGCTTCAAATTTATCTTCTTGATATTTTTCGGCATTGTAGGCGCGAACAACGCGCAAACCGGTAAGATTTTCTCTAGTCACACGAGTGATATTATCGGTCAAGGTTTGCATTTTCTTAAATTTCGGTATCACAAATATCATGAGAAACGCAACCATTAGCAAAACAAGCATTACACCAATACCCGTGACGACTGACCACTCAAAGCCTTTACCCGCAATTTTGCTAATAGCCCAGGCTGCTGTAATTGGCGCTTTAACCACCAATTGCAAGCCCATCACAATCAACATCTGAACCTGCGTCACGTCGTTTGTGGAACGAGTAATTAGGCTTGAAGTTGAAAAACGCTTGATTTCTTCTAGAGAGAATGATTCAACCTTATTAAATAATAAACTGCGCAAGCGCTGGGAAAAAGATGCAGCTATTTTTGCCGCAAAGCCACCGACCGCAATAGCAGCAAGAAGACTGCCTAATGCGCAAAGGAGCATATAGCCACCGTTGAGCCAAATCTCACTCATTGCACTACCCGGGGTCTGGGTCAAGGTTGTTATTTCCGACATGTAGTCGGGAAGCTTTAAGTCAAGCCAAACCTGTATGACAATGAAAATCAGGCTAGCACCCGCCATGAGCCATTCTTTTGTCTTAAAATACTTAAAAATTCTTAACATCAAACAATTTTCTCCTTATCTTTGTATAGAACAGAATCCTATTAGCAATGAGGTAACGCTCATGTAAATTGGTGCCGAAGAGAGGACTCGAACCTCCATGAGTTGCCTCACACGGTCCTAAACCGTGCGCGTCTACCATTTCGCCACTTCGGCTAAAAACTTTACCCATTAATTATAACTGATCTGCGTTGATTATAAGTATTAAAACCAAATTATCATTGACTTTTTAGTTTTTTTTCATAAGCTAGACTAGTGTCTTTAAACTTCACTTACAGGCTTAAAAAAAGTTCAAGAGCTAGATCCATACGCCTTAGTATTGATGCTCGAGGGGAAGTCCTTGTTTCTGCGCCAACACTTTATCCTAATTTTCTTATCGAAAAGTTTTTAGAACAACAGCAAGCCTGGATTTTAGCCAAGAGGGCAGAAGTAGCCAAACTACAAGCAAATATTAAACAAGACGAGGTTTTTATTTTTGGGGAAAAATATCAAATTATTGTTAAACTTGATCAAAATCAAGCGCCAGGAATTACCCTTGGTGATCAGCAAATCATTATCAATCAATTAAAGCCTGGAGCTTATCACAGTAAACTCGAGAAGTTCCTGAAAAATACTGCCACCAAATATCTGACGCAAAAAACTGCCATTTTAGCTAAAAAAATGGGCATAGATTATCAAAGAATAAGCATTCGTCAACAAAAATCACGCTGGGGGAGCTGTAGTAGTCGAGGTAATATTAATTTTAATTGGCGCTTAATTCATTATTCTCCTGCTACCATTAATTATGTAATTATTCATGAATTAGCCCATCGCCAAGAGGCAAACCATTCAAAAAAATTTTGGCAATTAGTTGCTCAATACGATCCCGATTATAAAATACACAAAAATGCCCTTAAAAAAAGGCTATATAATTAAGAAGATGATCACAATTGTTCATGGCGAAAATTTAGTCAAGTCTAGAGAAAAATTATTTCAACTCAAGCAGCTTGCTAAAAAAAACAATCAAGAGCTGACTAGTTTATTGGCCAAACAAATTAATTTCCCAACTTTAGAAAAAGCGCTTTATGCTCATGATCTTTTCGGTCAACAACACTGTTTGGTCATCGAGGAATTGCACTCTTTAGCTCACAGTAAAATTAGAACTAAATATATTGAACAGATTCAAAAGGCTGGGCAAAATCTTGATATTATTCTTTGGGAAAAGAAATCTTTAAGTAAAAGCAATTTGCAAAAATTTCCTCGAGCCCAGGTTTTTACTTATCCAATGGGTAAAGCTCTTTGGGATTTCTTGGATGCGCTCCAGCCACGGGCTAGTAGCAAAAAACAGTTGTTGCTGGCTTTAAACGAAGCCGTCGAGCAAGAATCTGCTGAACTTTGCTTTATCATGATTAGTAAAAGAATTAGCGAATTACTAGCCTTAAAGTTGGGGAGCGAAATGAACATTCACCCTTTTGTTAAAAATAAATTAAGGCAACAGCAGCTATTATTTACCCAAGCCCAATTGCTTGACGCTCATCAACAACTTTATCAATTAGACAAAAAACTAAAACGCTCACAAAATCTCTTAAGCCTGAGGAGTGAACTTGACCTTCTCTTAATAAATCTGTAAATTGATCTTACTAAATAAGAAAGGCTAAACATGTACAAAATTGTTGATCAGATTAATCCCAACATCTTTCGTGGTTATGACCTTCGAGGTTTGATGGACAAGGATCTAGATGAAAATGTCTATTACACTTTAGGTAGGGCTTATGGGGCATTTTTGGCTAAAAGGAGAATTAAGGAAAGCGCTGTAGGTCGCGATAATCGCCACAATGGCGAGTTGTATGTTAAAGCCTTTATTCAGGGCTTAAATGATAGCGGGATTGATACCATCGATCTAGGCTTAAGTTTAAGTCAAATTGTTTATTATTCGTCCTATGAATTTAAAACCAAGGGTGGAGCCATGATCACGGCTTCACATAATCCAAAAGAATTTAATGGTTTGAAAATGAGTGTCGGCTATTCGGACACCATGGTCAGTGAAGAGATTAAAGAATTGCAAAATATTGCTGCCAGCAAACAATTTGTTAATGGTCAAGGCAAAAATCGCCAAGCAGACATTACTCAAGCTTACACTCAACAATTATTGAAGCTTTTTTCACTAGAAAAAAAATGGAAAATTGTGCTTGATGCTTGCAACGCTGCTGGAGGAAACTTTTATCCAGAAATATTTAGAGCAGCCGGTTGCGAAGTGATTGAGCAAAATTGTCAATTAGATGCAGATTTTCCTCTTGGACATCCTGATCCCACCGAACTAAGTGTCTTGCAGCGTCTGGCTCAAGGTGTGCTTGCTGCCAAAGCTGATTTAGGTTTTGCTTTTGATGCTGATGGTGATCGCATGTCTGTGGTTGATGAAAATGGGCAAATTTTATGGATGGATACGATTGTTTCTATATTTGCTAAAGACGTTTTAGATTTTTTACCAGGAAGCAAAATCATCTATAACACCCTTTGCTCTCGTCAGGTGCAAGAAACTATTGAGCAAGCTGGTGGCGAAGGAGTGATGTGGCTCACTGGCCACTCTTTTATTAAGGCCAAGGTTAAAGAGGAGCGTTCACCTTTTGGAGGCGAGCTGTCTGGACACATTTTTTTCATGGATAATTTTTACGGTCATGATGATGCCGCTTATGCTTGCTTGAGATTGCTAAGTTATTTGGAAAGAAAAAAGATTAAGCTCAGCCAAGCTGTAGCGACACTGGTCAAATATATTAGTAGTCCAGAAATTAAATTGGGTTTACCCGACGAAGTAAAATTTCAACTCATTGATCGGGAAATTAGCGCCGACTTCAAAGAGCACTGGCCTCAGGCAAAATTCACTAAAATTGATGGTATTCGCATGGACATGCCAGAACAAATGGCCATTATTCGGGCTTCCCAAAATGGACCTTATGTCACAGTGAAGTTTGAGGCAAAAACTGAAAAACAATACCAAAAATTAAAAGCAGAATTAAAAGCTATTTTGAAAAAATATCCAGCAGTCAATTGGGGAGAGGGCTCTAATACCAAAGCTTTAGATTAATATTAATGACAGCAGATCAACATCTAATCAACAATTATCATTTTTGTCCGCAGTGTAAAACTGCATTAGTCAAAGATAGCTCATGTCTGTTCTGCCCTAATTGTCATTTAAAAATTTATCACAATCCCGCTTTAGCAGTTGCTGTGATTGCTTTTAATCAACAAGGCGAGGTTTTGCTCAATAAAAGAAAAATTTCTCCCCATCGTGATTACTGGGATACTGTGGGCGGTTTTGTCAATGTGGGTGAAACCGTAGAGCAGGCTGTTGAAAGAGAGTTTCTCGAAGAAACTCAAGCACACTGTAAAATAGTCCGCTATTGGGGCTCAGCTCCAGATGTTTATGGTCCTGAGCAATCAGCAACTATTAATCTATTTTTTGAGGTTAAAATTACTAGCGGGCAACTCCAAGCCAGTGATGACGCCGCTGAATTAGCTTTTTTTTCTCTTGATCGCTTGCCCAAAAAAATCGCTTTTGCTAACACTAAAGTTTTTCTCAATTTATTAAAAAATGAAAAAGGAAAAAAATGACAAATCAACAAAACGCCTCAATTCTTGACGATCGCAGTCAATTGGCAACAATCGATCCCGATCAGGCTTTAGCTAGCGCAGAAAGTTTGGCTGATCAAATCAATCAGGTTTGGCAAGAACGAGCACAAGTACGTTTTGAGAATCTCGACAACACGCCAATTAAGAATATTGTCGTAGCAGGTATGGGCGGTAGCGCCCTCGGCGCAGATGTGATTCTCCACCTATTTAAAGATACTTTAGCAGTGCCTTTATACATTAATCGTGACTACCAATTACCCGACTTTGTTGACCAAAACACCTTGGTCGTTTTATCAAGTTATTCAGGTAATACCGAAGAAACTCTAGCCTGCGCCAAAGAAGCAAAAATTAAACAGGCCCGAATTGCTGTGATCAGCGCTGGTGGTGAGTTAAGTAAAATTGCTCAAGAAAATCACTATCCAGCTTTTTTAATTGATGCTAAATTCAACCCTTCACAACAACCGAGAATGGCAGTTGCTTATTCAATTATGGCTTTTATTGTCATTTTATCGGCTGCCAAACTATTAGACTTCGATGAACATCATTTGCTAGAAATTATCGATCTGGTAAATCAGCGCACTGAAGCCTTAAAAATCGAAAATCCTCAAGAAAAAAATCAGGCTAAATTATTAGCTTTTTTATGTCTAGAAAGACGACCAATTTTAGTGGGAGCAGAGTTTTTAGAAGGAGCCTTGCATACAGCCTGCAATCAATTTAACGAAAATGCCAAAATTTTCGCTGATTATAAAATCATTCCCGAGATCAATCATCACTTGTTGGAAGGATTAAGTTTTCCAAAAAATAATGCACTCAATCATTTTTTTATTTTCTTTCAATCGAAGCTCTATCATCCAAGAAATCACAAGCGCCTCGAATTAACTCAGCAGTTTTTAGAAAAACAAGGCATCGACAGCATCCTCATTAATTTGGAAAGTGAAAACAAGCTAACTCAAGTTTTTGAATTGATTACTCTCACAACTTTTGCTAACATTTACTTAGCATTTTTAGAGAATATCAATCCTTGCCCAATTCCCAGTGTCGATTGGTTTAAGGAGCAATTAAGTAAATAACAAGTCTTGACGCTTACAAAGCGAGACTAAATTATATATACTGCTAGTGTTAATTTATGGCTAAAATTTACGCACTTCAAGCAAAAGAAGTATTTGATAGTCGTGGTATTCCAACTATTGAATTGCTTTTGTGGTTAGATAATGGATTTTCCACTATCACCTCTGTGCCAACTCCCACCGATGAAAATCAAAACGAAGCCGTCGATTTACGAGATAATGACGAAAGATTATTGGGGCTTGGAGTACACAAAGCCATTAATCACATTAATCAAATTATTGCTCCGCAAGTTGTAGAAAAAGAAATTACAGCCCAAGGCGAATTAGACAAAATTTTACTTGACCTAGATGGCACAGCCAATAAAAGTCGTTTAGGAGCCAATGCAATTTTAGCGGTCTCTCAAGCTGTTCTGAAAGCTGGAGCAATTAGTGTCGGCTTACCTCTTTACGAATATATTCAAAAAAAATACAACCTAGTTCAGGAACTTATTTTACCTTCCTGCATCGTCACCGCTTTAGACGGAGGTAGTCACGGTGGAAAAAATTTAGATTTTCAAGAATTCTCTCTGATACCTGCCAGTCACTTGTCTCTAGAAAAATCTTTAGAGATGATTGCCGTTATTAAACAAAAACTAGAAAACTTGCTCATCAGCAAAGGCGCCATCCACGCCACCGGACTCACTGGTGGTTTTACTCCAAATCTATATCGCAATCTCGATGCTTTTGAGCTCTTGGTTGAAGCTATTCGCACCACGCCTTACAACTTTGCCCAAGATGTCTTTTTCGGTTTGCAAGCATGTGCGACAAGATTGTTTGAGGCTGGCAAATATCGAATTAGAGATAGCAATCAAGGTCTAACCGAAGACGAAATGATTAAATTTTATGAACAGCTTCGAGAAAAATATAAAATCATTTATTTAGAGGATCCTTTTATTGAAAATGATAAAAAAAGCTGGCAAACACTTAATCGAGACCTTGGCGAAACAACCACTATCGCTGCTTGTCGTCATGTCGCGGCCAAAGTTAATGAAATTAATAAAATTCAACAAAATAAAATGGCCAATGCGATCGTGCTTAAACCTAGACAGATCGGCACCGTTAGCGAATTAATGGAAAGCATTAAAGCCGTTAAAGACCAAAATCTGAACTTAATAATCAGTCATAGCACTGGGGAAACCTTAGAAACCTTTATTGTTGATTTGGCAGTGGGAGTAGGTGCTAATTTTGTAAAATTTGGTCCACTCAATCGAGGGGAACGAATCGTTAAATATAATCGCTTACTAGATATTAGCCGTGAATTAAACAGCAAGGAAAATTAATCTTTAATTTCTTTAGCTTTTTTAGTTTTTTTAGTTTCTTTAGTATCTTTAATTTCTTCGTTCTTGTTCTTAAAAATTCGATCCCAGTTGTTGCGTAAAAAGTAAAAGGCAAAACCAACAAAGGCAACAACTATCACTACTTCTAAAACCAAGTTTAAAGTATCCATACTATCCAACAAACCCTGAAACTGTTTTAAACCATAGAAAGCAGCCATTAGGTAAAAAGTATTACGGACCAACATGCCTAAGAAAGTGCCAACTATAAACACTCGATATTTAATTTTAATTAAACCTACCACCACGGTAATTGGTACGGTTGGCACAAAGGGGAGCGCTCTTAATATAAAAATAATCAAAGTGTTGTTTTTACTTTTAGAAAAAATCTTGCCATAGCGCTCAATTTCATTAGAATCTAAACCTAGAAATTTACCAATTTTTCCTCGAGTAATTAAGTCTTCAAACTTATCAGCAAGCCAAAAAATAGAGGAAGAGGTAAAGATTTTAGCGGTCGCCCCAACTAGAGCTAAAAATAAAACATAATAAAGACTTTTATTACTGCTCAGGGCTAATGTGCCTGCTGTTAAAGGAACAAAGGGGGAGGGAATAATCGCAATAACTTCTTCGACAATTGCGCCAACTATCATAAAAATTGGCAAAGAAACCGAGTTAGCAAAATTAGTTAAAAAGTTTAAAACAGACTGAATTATTCCTGACATAATTTTAAAAGTATAACTGAAGCAAATTAATAAACCAAGAGCAGTTTACAATACTTGCTCAATTTCTAGAATAATGTAAATTATCCTAATTGATATGTTTTGATGTATATATTGCTAGTTGAGTTTTGGGGGAATTTCGTTTATTTTATGGTTATTATTCGTTATTACTTTGTGAAAGAATCGGGTCTATGGCAGTCACCTTATACAAAAGACAAAGACAAATTGTCGATTTTATCGGTCAATATATTCAAAAAAATGGTTATTCTCCTACTCTCAAAGAAATTGCTGACTCCATTGGCGTGTCCTCTTTAGCCACTGTTCATGAACATTTGCAGGCGCTACAGCGCAAAAAAGTGATCCGCAAGCATGAGGGAGCTGTTCGAGGTATTGAATTAATTGATCGCACTTTTTTAAATATTACTGACAGTGTTGATTTGCCTTTTATGGGCTATATCGCTGCAGGAGCGCCCATCGAAGCTCATGAAGATCCCAATGCCTCTTTTAAGGTTTCGCCAGAAATGATTTCTGGTAAAAAACGCGCCTTTGTCCTTCAAGTCAAAGGCAAATCAATGATCGAAGATCATATTGATGATGGCGACTACGTAGTCATTGAAGAAACTCCAGAAGTCAACAATGGCGACATTGTAGTGGCACTCCTAGATAACGGTCTAGCCACCTTAAAACGCTTTTATAAAGAAGTAACACGCATCAGACTAGAACCTGCTAATTCCACCATGAGTCCTATCTATGCCACCAATGTCCAAATTCAGGGTCGGGTAGTGGGCTTAATTAGAAAATTTCGTTATTAAAATAGTTAGCTGAAGCTACTTAAACAAGCGGGCTTAGGCCAAAACTTCTTTAGTTTGCAACTTATAATTAATAAATATTTTTAGGACATAGAGATAATCGCTAGTCCGATTAATAAATTTGATTAATAAATCACGCAGATCTCTTTCAGAATCGAGAGCGACTAATCTTCTTTCCAGACGCCGACAAATGGTTCTAGCCACATCTGTTTGAGCGGCGAGGCGATTGCCGCCAGGTAAAACAAAATTATTTAAAAATTTTTCCCCCAATTTTTTTTGCAAAAAAATAATATTTGCTTCCATTTTTTCTAAATAAGCACTGGATAATTTTACTTTCGGCGATTTAGCTATTTCTGCACCCAATTTAAAAAGTTGTTTTTGTAAATTGATCAAGAATTTTTTTTGCTCTTTTAAGTCGGATAAATCAATGTTTTTTTTGCTAGATGCTAACTCTCCATCCCAATCTGCAAGCAACAAGCCAAGACTACTATTAAATTCGTCCAAAGTCCCCAAGACCTCAAACACCAAACTGTTTTTGGCTAAACGCTCGCCATTAATTAATTGGCTTTGACCCCGGTCTCCGTTTTTACTAAAAATTTTATTCATCATTTCTATTCTAAATTCATTTTGAGCCTTTTCAAATAGCTAAATGCTATTTATAATGAAATCCCGTGATGGTTAATATCCGCGGGTTCCTCCAACAAGCAGCAAAAAAGCACCCCACCAAGTATGTATTTGTATCTGGTGGAGTTCTTTCAGGACTGGGCAAAGGCATTACTGCCGCTTCATTGGGAGTCTTATTAAAGGCTCAAGGTTATAGTGTTACCAATATTAAATGTGAAAATTACTTAAATATCGACTCTGGCAATATTAATCCAACCGAACATGGAGATGTTTTTCTTTGCGATGATGGCTTGGAAGCAGATTTAGACCTCGGTTCTTATGAGCGCTTTTTAGGCGAGGAGGTTGGTTACAAAAACTTTGTGACCATGGGGCAAGTCTATAGCACTGTTATTGAAAAAGCCAAAAATTTAGAATATGAGGGAATTACCGTTGACGCCATCCCCTTTGTTCCAGAAGAAGTTATCCGTCGTATTCAAGCTGCTGGCAAGGGCTACGATATTTGTTTAGTCGAATTAGGCGGAACAGTTGGCGAGTATCAAAACATCATCTACTACGAGGCCTATCGCATTATGAAGATGACCTTACCTGAAGACGTCATTATTATTCACGTCACCTATTTTCCTAATCCCAGCCACATCAACGAATTAAAATCAAAACCCACCCAATTGTCGGTTAAAACACTCAACTCGATGAGTATTCAGCCAGATTTTATTGTCGGTCGAGGGACTTCTTACATAGACGATAAACGTAAAGAAAAAGTTGCTTATTTTAGCAATATAGAAAAAGAAGAAATTATTTCTAATCCAGATTGCAAATCAATTTATGAAATTCCCTTGATTTTTCAACAGCAAGATTTTGGCAACAAAGTACTAAAAAAGTTGAATTTAGCTCACAAACAAATTCAACTTAAAGACTGGCAAGCCATGGTCAAAAAAATCTATAGCAAAAAAGATAAAAAAATTACCATAGCCATTATTGCCAAATACATCAAAAGTGGTAATTATCAACTTAAAGACTCATACGCCTCCTTATTAGAAGCCATTGATCATGTCGCTTGGCAAGAACAATTGGTTGCAGAAATCGTTTTTATTAATGCTGAAAAATTAGAAAAAAAAGATAAAAAATCATTAGCTGATTTAAAAAATGCTGATGGCATACTAGTGCCCATTGGTTGGGGGAAAAGGGGAGTAGAAGGCAAAATTCAAGCCATTCAATATGCTAGAGAAGAAAAAGTTCCGTATTTAGGCTTATGTTATGGCATGCAACTAGCTTCAATTGAATTTGCGAGAAATGTGGCTAATTTAAAAGATGCTCACACGGTCGAAGTTGAACCTAAAACCAAACACCCAATTATCCATGCCATTCCCTTTGATGAGAAATATCAAACCATTAAAAGCAGTGAAGCGAGCATGAGACTTGGCACTTACGATTGTGTACTCAAAAATGGCACTTTAGCGCATCAAATCTATAAAAAACATCACGCATTTAAAAATGAAAAAGCTAATTTAATTGCTGAAAGACATCGTCATCGTTTTGAGTTTAACAATGATTATCGTCAAGCTTTAGAAGATAAGGGTTTTGTGATTTCTGGCACCAGCCCCGATAATTTTTTTGTGGAAATGATCGAACTGCCCACCACAGTCCACCCCTTCTTTTTTGCCACCCAAGCTCATCCTGAATACAAATCTCGGCCTTTAACCCCTCACCCCATTTTTATTGAATTCTTAAAAGCCATCGTAGAAAACTCCAAGCAAAAGTAAAAACAGCCCATTTTTCAAGCTTGCTAAATTAGCACTTACTCTGTACAATAACCGCTTGTTATGGCAATTAGTTTTAATTATCACGAGCAAAAAATTAAGGTTGGTGACTCCGTTCGCGTTCACCAAGAAATTGTTGAAGGCAACAAAAAAAGAGTGCAGATTTTTGAAGGCATTGTCATTGCAATCAAGAATCGAGAATTCAACAAAAGTTTTACTGTGCGCAAAATTGGCGCTAACAATATTGGTGTGGAAAAAATCTTTCCATTAGCCATGCCTAGTATTAAAAAAATTGAGTTAAAGCGTCAAGGAGATGTACGTCGAAGTAAGTTATATTACTTGCGTGACAAAGTCGGTAAAGCAGCCAGCAAAGTTAAAGAAAAAAATCTTTTCGAAAAAAGCGCTCAATAATTTTCCTGTACGACAAGGGTGTTTGGCTGAAGCTGTTGCCTGTGCATTTTTAACAAAAAAGAATTATCAAATCATCATCCGCAATCTTTGTTTTAATAGGCACGAGCTAGATATTGTTGCTCTTGATCTTAAGCATGATGAATATGTTTTTGTTGAGGTGAAGTGGAGAAAAAATGAAGATTTTGGAGAGGGCAGCGCTGCCGTTAATCAACAAAAATTATTATCCATGCAAATAGTCGCTGATCAGTGGCTAAGCAAACAAAAGTTTTCAAAAGCGTGGCGATTTGATATCATATCTTTAGTTGGTGATTTAAATAAAGCAAACTTAACAATTAAACACTATAAAAATGTTAGTTGGCCATAAATATGGCCCCATCGTCTAGCGGTTAGGACATCGGGTTTTCATCCCGGCAACTGGGGTTCGATTCCCCATGGGGTCACAAAAGAGGTTTTTAATCTCAACTTAAAAAAATATAACTTTCTTGTAAAAAAAATTATTTAACAGAAATAGCAACTAATTTACCAAGCTCCTCGTCAAAACGATAGTGAGTATAAGCGATTGGCCTATGGTTTGCGTCTAATTCTACTGAAGATAAACTAAGTGATTCTAATGTTTCACTAACTGGAATGCTAATTTTAGATTGACCATCTTTTATAAGCAATTGTCCTTCTTCAAGTATCACTGATTGAACCTGAGTTAAAGGAAAATTGTCTGCCAATTGTTCCATTCTATTAAAATAGGCTGCTCGATCATCACCATGCACTTTTCTTGATTCAATCAGCTTATCATTAGTATAAATTTCCCAATCACCAGTTATGTGGATTTGGTGCTGACCCCTAATATAGGGTTCATCTTGCCCATCTGTGCCTGGCAGCGTATCTGTATATTTTTGACCCAAATCAATAGTTAACCAACCGTCGGCAGGATGAATAACTCGCCAAATTGATTCATCAACAATTTTTTGGAAGGCTAAGACAAAATTTTGTAAAAAAATGACTTGCTTATTCATACCTTAATGCTCATCAGCATAATCAGGATCGCTTAGCGCATCAGCTTTAGTTGGATGAATTTTTCCATCAGGATGTTCTGCTGGCGCATAAACGGTATAAAGTTGCAGTGCTTCTGTATTAGAAGTGTTAATAACGTTATGTCTTTGACCAGCAGGAATGACTATGGCCACTCCATCACTTAAATCATAAGTGCTTTCACCAATAATCGCCTGACCAAAACCCTTTTCGACTCGAATAAATTGATCGTGATCGTCATGAGTTTCCATGCCAATATCGTCTCCTGGAGCAATTGACATGACCACCAGCTGAGTAAGGGGAGCGGTATAAAGCACTTCTCTAAAATTTTGATTTTCTAAAGTTTTCTCTTCAAGATTGATACTATAGCCTGACATAAGATCCTTTCTACTTTTTTTAATTTTTCTATTAGTTCTATTAGTTTAGCAGGTCTTTTAAATTTCTATTTAAACTAGACTTTGACCAGTCATTTCTTCCGGTTGGGGCAAATCTAATAATTTAAGGATGGTTGGTGCAATATCAGCCATCACTCCTTGCTCGCGATTAAGTTGACCGTCGTTGAGCAAAACAAAAGGCACTGGATTGGTACTGTGTTCTGTTAGAACTTCACCTGTTTCGGTTAGCATTTGTTCACAGTTGCCGTGATCGGCAGTGATCATTAAATAATAATTGTGCTCTGCTGCTGCGCGACAAATTTTGCCCAAAGCATCATCAACTGCTTCAACAGCTTTAATGGCTGCTGGAATATCACCGGTGTGGCCAACCATATCTCCATTACAAATGTTGGCAAATATTACTGAATGTTCACCGTTAGTCATGGTTTCAACAACTTTATCAGCAATTTCTGCTGCTTTCATTTCTGGTTTTTCTGCATGACTTTCAATTTTGTTGCTATCGAACATAAAACGATCTTCGAGCGGGTAGGGCTCTTCACGTTTGCAATTTAAAAAGAAAGTTAGATGAGCAAATTTTTCAGTTTCGGTAATTCTCATTTGCTTAATTTGGTTTGCAGCTAAGACTTCAGCCAAACCATTTTGAATAGTTTCTGGACCATAAGCCACTGCCACTGGATATTTGTCACTATAAAGAGTTAGTGTGACAAAGAAAATATCTTGAGGTCCGCGTTCTAAAAAGCGCTCGCTTAATTGTCTTGGTCGATCATTACGAAAATTAGCAAAAATCAGACTGTCGCCAGCTTTCACTTTGGCTTTTTCTTCATCTGTGACTTTAATCGTGCAAGGCACAATAAATTCATCGCCTTTACCATTAGCATAGGACTGCTCAATGGCAGCCTGGGCACTCACAAATTGAGGCGCCTGACGATCTCTAATGGCTTGATATGCCAGATCTGTTCTTTCCCAATTATGATCTCGATCCATGGCGTAGTAGCGACCAGCAATCGTAGCTAATTGAGCGCCAGTTTCTTGACAAATTTTAGCTAATTTTTCAAAACTAGTTAAACAACTTTTAGGAGCGACATCTCGACCATCAGTCATGGCATGCACATAAATCTCTTTGACGCCAAAGTCAGCCGCTTCTTTAATCAAAGCAAAAATATGATTTTCATGAGAGTGCACTCCGCCTGGGCTTAATAAACCCATAATATGCAGGGCTGTCCCTTTATTTTTCACATTGGCAAAAGCATCGCGAATGGCAGGAGCACTGTGTAATTGGCCCTCTGCTGCTGCTTTATTTAATTTAACCAAATCTTGATAAATCACTCGACCAGAGCCAATGGCCGCGTGATTAATTTCGCTATTACCCATTTGACCAGCTGGTAAACCCACGGCTTCACCAGAAGAAGTGAGGAGGGCATGGGGCTGTTCTGCCCAAATTTTGTCCCAATTAGGTGTATTGGCTAAACTAATGGCATTACCCGGGTAAGCCTTGTAATGACCCCAGCCATCAAGAATAATAAGAGCGAGTTTTTTTGTAGAATTCTCTGACATAAATCCTTTTCAAATAATTTGCTTAACAAAGAGGGGTGATTAAACACCCCTCTCAATAAACACATTATTTGTGAAAGGGAAACTTAGCCATTTTGGCCTTATCACCTAATTCACGCTCAATCATCATTAAACGATTATATTTAGCCACTCTTTCGCTACGACACATCGAGCCAGTTTTAATCTGTCCCGTCCCTGAGCCAACCACAAAATCTGCGATGAAAGTGTCCTCTGTTTCTCCGCTACGATGAGAAACAATACAAGTCCAACCAGCACTTTGAGCTAATTTAATCGCTTGGATCGTTTCGCTAACGCTGCCGATCTGATTCAGTTTAATTAGCACGGAGTTGGCCGCTTTTTTCTCAATCGCTTTTTGAATTCTTTCAGGATTGGTAACTAACAAATCATCGCCCATGATTTGGACGTACTTGCCTATAGTAGCTGTTAACTCGGCGAAACCTTCCCAGTCATCTTCGGCCAAACCATCTTCTATCGAAACAATTGGATATTCTTCAACCCATTGTTGATATTTTTTAACCATTTCACTACTACTTAATTTCTTATTTTCTGTTTGCAAGTCGTAGTAGGCGACACCTCCTTCGTTTTTATAAAATTCAGTGGCTGCTGGATCTAAAGCGATAAAAACATCTTGCCCAGCTTGATAACCTGCCATTTCAATGGCTTGGATCATCATTTGCAATGGTGCCTCATTGGTACCTAAAGATGGAGCGTAACCACCCTCATCACCAACTGTTTTTTGCATGCCCTTAGCTTGGAGTATTTTGCCTAAGTGATGAAAAATTTCCGCATTAATTTGCACAGCTTCCACCACACTTTTAGCAGCTAAAGGAAAAATCATAAACTCTTGCATATCAGAACTACCAATGGCATGTTTGCCGCCATTGAGCACATTAGCCATAGGAATTGGCATAGTAAATTCTTCAGTACTGTTGCCAAACAATTGAGCAATATAGGCGTAAAGAGGCATTTTGCTGGCGATAGCCGCTGCTTTTACACAAGCCATTGACACTGCCAAAATCGCATTAGCCCCAAGTTTTTGTTTGCCTTGAGTGCCATCTAGATCAAGCATTATTTGATCTAGCTCTGCTTGCTCTGTGACTTTATGGCCAATTAGTTTTGGAGCAATTAGATCGTTGACATTAGCCACCGCTTTTAAGACTCCTTTGCCTAAATAGCGACTATTATCTCCATCGCGTAATTCTAAAGCCTCGTAAGCCCCAGTTGACGCACCAGATGGTACTGCAGAAAATACCTCGGTGCCATCTTCCAAACTTAGGGTCACAGCAACGGTTGGGTTACCTCTTGAATCTAAAAGTTCTTGGGCAACAATTGATTTAATAATCATAGAATCTTTCTAGGTCTCTAGACCATAATTAATGTTGAGGTGCGGGCGGGATTCGAACCCGCGAACGAAGGTTTTGCAGACCTCGCCATTAGACCACTCTGGTACCGCACCTTTTTTTAACAAAAACACTATCTTTAAAAACAAAGTTTACATAGCTATTTTAATCTAATTACAGTGAATGTGAAGAGGATAGGCAATAAGATGTTAAAATAACTATTAGCAAATGCCAAAAAAATATTTTATTAAAACCTATGGTTGCCAAGCGAATAAAAGCGATGCCGAAAGAATGGCAGCACTTTTTGAAGCTGATGGTTTTGTTGAAAGTGATTCTTGGCAAGATTGTCATAAATTAGCCTTAGTGACCTGCAGTGTGAGGGAAAGAGCTGAACAGCGAGTGAGAGCCTTTTTATTAAAAGTGGCAAAATATTATCAAGACAATCACATCAAAAGACCTGAGATTATTTTTTCTGGCTGCATGATTCACCATGGTGAGCCAGCTTTAAAAAAAATGCTCCCCATGATTGACCAAATTTTGCCTAGCAATCAAATGGCTTTTTTAAAAAAAGCCAAGCGTCATGACAAAAAACATGCTTTTGTGCCAATTTCAGTGGGTTGTAATTCTTTTTGTACTTATTGCATTGTCCCTTATGCTAGAGGAAGGGAAAAATCGCGACCCTTTGCAGATATCATGGAAGAAGTCACTGCTTTAGCTAAAGAAGGTTATCAAGAAATCACGCTCATTGGGCAAAACGTTAATTCCTGGGGCTTGGAAAAAATTGGCGTGGCTAATCGCAAGAAAAAATTGCGTTCAGCCTTAGCACTAGAGAATTTGCCCAGTAATCAATCTCAATATTTAACTCCAGTCGGCACCCCACCATTTGTGGAATTGATTCAGGCTGTTGCTCAATTAGAGGAAATTAAAATTATCCGCTTTATGAGTAGTAATCCTTGGGATTTTCATGATCAATTAATTGATGAAATTGCCCATAATCGCAAATTAGATCGTTTTATTCATCTGCCCGTTCAGTCGGGGAGTAATACTGTCTTACAAAGAATGAATCGGGGATACAGTCGAGAAGATTATTTGAATTTAGTTAAAAAATTACGAGCAGCTGCTCCCGATTTAGTGTTGGGTACTGATTTAATTGTTGGCTTTCCAGGCGAAACTGAAGAAGAATTTGCCGAGACAGTAGATTTGGCAAAAAGGGTTAAGTGGCAAATAGCCTTCGTCAATATTTATTCGCCCCGACCTGGCACCGCAGCCCAACAACTTTATCCTGATGACATTCCCTACGCTGTAAAAAAACGACGCTGGCAAATTTTAGACCAATATATCAATAAAAAAAATTTAAAAAGCAGGCCAAAAGTAGTTTAATATGTCAGCAGCATCATTAAATAAACAAATCATTGCCATTACTGGCGCCACCGCGACTGGTAAGAGTAAACTAGCTCTCAATTTAGCCGAAGCGCTAATTAAGCAAAAACGAGCTAATCGGGTTTTTTTGTTATCTGTTGATTCGCGACAAGTTTATCGGGGTTTGGAAACTCTAACTGCTGCCACTATTCCTCATGGCTGGCAATTAAACAACAGCAAACCTTATCCTTATTTATCTCATCCGCAATTAGCCATCAGTCTTCATGGAGTCAGCATTATTCCCATTTGGCAGGATTGGTCACCCGCTCATTTGCAAAAATTGTATCTCCATATTAAGCAGCAATTACAAAATAATGATTTTCTAATTTTAGTCGGAGGCACTGGTTTTTATCATCGACAACTTAATCAACCGGCAGCAACTTTATTTATTAAACCTAATCTTACTTTACGCCAGCAATTAAATAAAAAGTCTGTGAGTTTTCTGCAAGAACAACTTCAGCAACTCGACCCAGAAAAACTGGCAGCAATGAACCAATCAGATGTGAAAAATCCCCGCCGCTTAATTCGAGCCATTGAAGTAGCTAAAGCTTTACAAAAAGATCATGTTGGCAAAACAAGCAGCGAACAAGAAGAACATTGGCCACTAAATATTCATTTAACTTTAAATAAAAAAGAGCAAGCAGAGCAAATTAAAAGACGCGTCGCTGAACGTTATCAAGATGCGCTTCATGAAGTCAGAGCTTGCGTCAAACAATACAAATTAAGTGCGGAATTACCAGCCGCGAGCGCCATTGGTTTTAAAGAATTACTTGACCACATAGAACAGCGCACATCGCTCCAGGCCAGTGTTTTAGCTTGGCAAAAAGCAGAAATTCAATACAGTAAAAGACAAGCCACCTGGTGGAAAAAAATTAATAATTTAAAAAATTTTGCAGCCGATGACCCAGAACTTTTAACTAAAACTCTTGAGCTTGTGTTATAGTAATACTATGGAAAAAACACAGAAAAAAGAACTTTTAGTAAAAATTTCACCATCGATTATTGTTTTTATTGTCCTTTTTTTCGCAGCCATTTGGTTTGTTGAAAAAATTAAAAATATTTTATTTATCACTTTTGTCGCTTATATTATTAGCGTTGGTCTTAATAAGCCCATTAGTAGCCTGCAAAATAAGTTTCATTGGAAACGATCAACTAGTAGCGTGCTGGTTTATGCATTATTTATTGTGATTATGGGTGCTTTTCTAGCCCTGATTATTCCACCTTTTGCTAAAGAGTTTTCCACTATGATTGGTTCTTTTACATTGCCTCCAGAAATTGATAAAGTCTTTGACACCTTTGAGCTTAATTTGCAAGATATTAGTCAATTCACTGCACAATGGAGCGGTTCCTTAACTACTGCCTTTAATTTAATTAGTTCAACCTTTTCTGGAGTTTTTACCGTCATTGTGACCATAGTCATTTCTCTTTATATTTCTATCGAAAAGGGTCAAATGGTTAAAGATTTTTCTTGGTTAACTAAAAATAACAAACTAATTAAACAAATTAATGAAGCTACCAGCGAAATTGATATCCAACTAGGTAATTGGATTAGAGGGGAGGCGACTTTGATGATAATAGTCGGCGTTTTGGTCTTTGTGGGCACGGCGCTCATTGGTTTACCTTATCCTTTACCATTAGCACTCTTAGCTGGAGTACTGGAAATT
>JAAYYE010000016.1 GCA_012515515.1 Minisyncoccota bacterium | reverse complement strand
CAGGTAGTAATGGTCAAGTCTTAACCACTAATGGTTCTGGAGTAACATCTTGGACAACAGTCAGTGGCGGTGGTGGAGGTAGTCTATGGTCTCAATCGGGTAGTAATATTTATTATAATGGAGGCAATGTGGGGATAGGGACGAATAGTCCTCAAGCCTCCTTACATGTTAATGGTAATGTATATGTTGAATCTGCTAACAACAGAACTTGGGGAATTAATAATTTAGCTAGTGGACATACAGTCTATTTCCAATTTGGAGGAGATGCTAACAACAGAATAGAAAATACCTATGGAAGTAATACAACCTTTAGATCTTACCATGGAACAGTTTTTGCAAATAATCAAGGAGATATTGTTAGGTTTGGAACAGCGAGTAATTCACTTAATACAAATTTCTTTGGCAATGTGGGGATTGGGGGAACAGCTACTTCTACCCTTCTCCAATTAGGTCAAGCAGGTACAGCAGGTACTCTTGGTATTGCAGGTAGTTCATCAGGTTTAGTGACTCTGCAAACAGCAGCTGCTGCTGGGACTTGGACAATGACTCTACCTACTGGTACAGGTAGTAATGGTCAAGTCTTAACTACCAATGGTTCTGGAGTTACATCTTGGACAACAGTTAGTGGAGGTGGTGGAGGTAGTCTCTGGTCTCAATCGGGTAGTAATATCTATTACACTACAGGCAATGTGGGGATTGGGACTAATTCCCCAGCGACTAGACTCCATATTGCAAATGATGGAGGTATCTTGGCCGAAGGTAGTTATGGGAGTGGTTGGGATGGAGGCTCTCTTGGTGCAGGAATTAGACTAATGTGGATACCCAGTAAGAGTGCTTTTAGAGCTGGATATGTTGATTCTACCCAGTGGAATACCGCTAACATTGGTGATTATTCAGTAGCAATGGGATATCGTACCACCGCCAGTGGACTAATTTCCACAGCAATGGGAGCTCAAACCACCGCCACTGGAACTTATTCCACAGCAATGGGATATATGGCGACCACTAGTGGAGTTTCTTCCACAGCAATGGGATATTACACCACTGCTCAAGCCTATGCCTCAACAGTGCTAGGGCGATATAATGTTGTGTCTGGCACCCCTGGTTCCTGGGTTTCTACCGATCCAGTTTTTGTAATTGGGATAGGATCGAGTACTTCAGCCAGAGCCAATGCCATGACCGTGTTAAAAAGTGGCAATGTGGGTATTGGCACCACTGCTCCCACATATCAATTACAATTATCCACCGATAGTGCTGCCAAGCCCTCTGGTGGTAGCTGGACAAATGCCTCAGACAGCAGACTTAAAACAAATATTGAAAGCTTTACAGATGGTCTAAATGTCATCACTCAAATCAATCCCGTTTCTTATATGCTTAATGGCAAAGGAGCCATGCCTCTGGGAGAAGAAGGAATCGGTGTCATTGCTCAAGACATCAAAGATATTGCTCCTTACACTGTCGATACTTTCTTTGCCAAACTCAATCCTGAAGATGAGTTTGAGACCGAGCTATATAGTTTTAACTCTAGCGCTTTAACTTTTGTCTTGATTAATGCTGTCAAGGAACAACAACTCCAACTCACTGGTCTTGATTCTGCTCTAGCCAGCCTGCAAAATTCCGATTCTGCTCTACTAGCCCAGTTAAATAATTTTACAAACTCCCTAGCTAGTAACTTCACTAGTGCCCTCATCAGCACGCAAAAACTGGTGGCTGAGCGCATTGAAATTGGTGGTCAAGCTCTCGATCAATATATTAAGGGCGTGGTGCAATTGGCTATCAATAATAATGAAATTAATACCCAACCAGATGCGACTGAGAATGATTTGGCAGACAGCACTGAAACAATTGCTGAAACACAACCCACCATCTTAAGCGAATTAACAATTGATGGAGATCTTGAGGTAACTGGCAGTGTGAACATTGCTGAAGATCTCAATGTCGAAGGCACTAGCCAACTCGGCCAACTCCTAGCTGATCAAGCCCAAATCGATCAACTGCACACTCAAGACTTAAGCACCGAACAACTGCAAGCTCAAACTGCCCACATTGATCAAGCTCACATTGATCAAGCTCAAATTAATGATGCGCAAATCGACACTGCTTCTGTCTCTGGAGAACTTTATGCTCAAAGTATTAGTACTGAAAATTTACATACTTCCAGTATTGATGCCGATATCATCACTGGTTTACAAGAAAGATTACAAACGGCAGTGGCCAATCAATTAGCCGACTCTACTCTGCTGGCTTCTTTAATCAACAGCAACAATACCACCGAGGAGTATCTAGAACAAATGGCAGATGAAATGGGTGTTGATCTTGATCAAAGTACAACCGGTACTCTTGACAACACCACCAATGACTCACTTAGTCAAACGATTATGGCCTACAGTGCCTACATCGAAAGTTACTTTGAGGTCAATGGTTCTGCGCTAATTAAAGAAGGCCTGGCTGTTGGCCAAACCCTAATGGTGGGTAATGGCTTGACCATGGGTGATGGCTATATTGCCTACCAGAGTGAAACAAGCAATGACCTGGCTATTCAGCCGGCTGGACGAGGCCGATTATCCCTGATGGCAGATTTAATGACTCTCGATGAAAGTGGCTTAGTCACCATCAATGGCAATCTCAGGGTAGCAGGAGCTATGGAGGTTGATGAAGATTTGAAAGTGAAAGACACCCTATTAACTAACCTCATTAGTGCAGTCAATCCCAACGAAGATATTCGCGTTCAATTAGCTCAGGCAGCCACTGATGAAGAAGGTAATGAGACTATCAAACAGAGTAACTTTGAATTTATTGATGAAACCGGCACAGCCGTTGCCACCATGTCAGCTAGCGGAGATTTGTCATTAACTGGAGGCTTAAAAGTTGAACAACAACTTGCCAATGCTTCTGAATCGACTACGCACAATAATAAGAGTGCTGGTCAAGCAGTAATTTTAGCTGGGCAAACTGCTGTCACGATCAAGACCAGCCGCCTAACAGAAAATAGCATGATCTACATCACACCGCTTGGATCTACCAAAAATCAAGTCATTTATGTGAAGAGTAAATTGCTAGACAGTGAGTTTACTGAAGAAAATGAAGCAGAGTTTAGCGTCGGCTTTGATTTTGCTCTAGATGAAGATGTCTACTTTAATTGGTGGCTAGTTAATTAGTCTTCGCATACCACATAGGTATTTTGAGTATATGAGAATCCGGCAACTGCGGGACAACGCTGTTGGCTAATAGCAATATCTTTATCGCTGGCGTTTTCTAATTCTATTGTTAGCAAAAAACCCTCACCATCATTGGTCCGATAATATTCAAAAACTTCTGGCAAATCTTTGGTATAGGTCTGACCGCTAACTGTGAGTGAGCCCGCACAGACAGGACTGCACAAAGCGTTAGGAATAGTACAACACATTTGATTTGATACGTTAGCTCTCGGATAAGCATTATAATCGTTGTAATACATCCGTAAGGCGTTTTTGACTTGCATTAAATCATTTTTTTTCTTAGTATCTCTGGCGCGTTCGCGCATGCCGATTAAGTTGGGTAAAATCACGGCCGCTAAAATCCCAATGACAGCAATCACAATTAATAATTCAATTAAAGTAAAGGCTTTAACAGTTCTTGCCGATTGCCTGTTTTTTTTAGAGTAGTTATTGAAAAGTTTTTTCATATCCTATCCTTTAATTGATTGCAGGTTTAGTAATTAAATTAGTACTCATGATCAGATAATTACAAGCCAAACTTGCACCATCGCAAAAATAACCAGCATAATAACCCGGACTACTCCCGTTTTTTGCTGCATCATTATCTAGCTCATTTTCCAATCGAGCAAAAAGATAATAGCTATTATCATTAAGCAAGTGATAAAAGTAGTTTTGATTGCCGGCTGGATCTTGAGGCAAAGCACTCATGTACAAAGTGCCTTGATCATCTATCCAAGCACTTCCCCAACTGCAATTTTCTGCACCACCTGTACCACAACCAGCAATTAAGCCATCAACACTAGCAGGATATTGCCCATAGTCGTTATAATAAGTCTCTAAGGCCTTGCTAATATTGGCTAGGTCTTGTTTGCGCCGACTATCTCGTGACTTCATTTGAATAGTGCCAAAAGCCATTAAGCCCAAGCCTGCCAAAAGTGCCAAGATCACCATAACAACTAATAATTCAAGTAAGGTAAAAGCGCGTTGTTTGTTTGCGGGTGGTTTTTGCATATTTTTTAATTATTTTTAATAAAATGCTTGGCAATTAAAAATTACTGGGTACATTGTGTGTAATCAATACATTCTTGGTGAGTAGCATAGGCATTGCTATTACAAATTCCTGAGCCGTTATAAACATTACAGCCTGGGGGCACATTACAGCAATAACACTCATTCGTCGGACTACAATCCGCAAGATCTATGGGGGGCGGTGGTGAAGCAATGTTTTGATTAAGCGGCACTCCTTCTGCAATACCGTAATTATAGCTTTCGGGGCTCTCCACATCTTCTGGGAGATTACCACAGCCAAAGGGACAACCCACCTGTTCAATCATTGGATCACTAAGAATTGCTAACTTGGTTAACACTCGATAGCCTCCGCAAGTTGCCCCTCGAGTATTAGCGACAGGCACATATAAATAATTTTGCCCCAGTTTATCACAAGGCACTTGAGCTAAATATGGTGCTAAATTGGTGTCGCCACAGTTTTCCAGCGAATCAGCAGGGGGATAACAATCGTTATCATTATAATAATTTTCAAAAGCAATTTTAATTTCTTTCAGGGCTTTTTTTCGATCAGTATCGCGTGCTTTATTAACATCATTGCCTAAAGTACGATACAAAGCCACCATTAATAACAAAGCAATTGCTACCACAATTAACACCTCGATAACACTTACTCCCATTTGGGTTTTTTTCTCTGGTTTGCTGGGCATTTGCCACTGTACTTTTGTCGCCTTTTTCGCTATATTAAACATAGAATTGTTTGTATATTTAGTTTAGTATAAATTCATATAAAAAACAAATAGTTAGGTAAAAAATATGATAAAAAACCTGATCAAAAAGAATAAACCCAATCTCTACACCGCCTTTGCTCTGCTTATAGCTTTTTTGTTGCCTGTTTTGGTCATTCCGACTATCAACAATCCCTTTTTTAACAGCAAGGGTTTATTGCTGTTTGTATTAGTTATTGGCACACTCTTGGCGTATATCATTGCTAGTTTTAAAGAAAAAAAATGGTTATTAAACAGCAATCCCCTGGTCTTACCACTGGTGCTTTTTGGCGGCAGCATCTTGCTTAGTACCCTGATTACTCATTCGGAATACCCTTATGATCAATTGCTTGGCTGGGGCGGGTTTTTCCTAAGTTTTGTGCTAATCATTATTTTTGCTCCAAGCCTAATTAAGCAAGATTATAGCCAAAAATTAGTGCAAATTCTGAATATTGCCGGTGTAATTGTGGCTTTAAATTCAGTTTTTCAACTCTTTGACTTTGGCTTAAGTCAAGTTTTTAATTATCTAAGCGTTTATGAAGTTGCCAATGACCTCTCTTTTAATCTTACTGGAGGCGTGCTATTAAACGTTCAATTGCTCTCAAGCTTGATATTAATGAATTTATTAGTAAAAAATCAGCGACAGAGTCTGCTGCAAAAAATTATCATTGCTGTCTTGGTGGTGGGTCTCGGAGTAAATATCTACGCCATTTTACCAGGTCACTCAACCAGCCTCGTGCTATTACCCCTACCTGCTAGCCTTGAGATCGCTAGAAATAGCTTGGTGGCTACTCGCGCTGCTCTATTTGGTTATGGACCAAATAGTTATGGTCATGTTTTTAGTTTACTCAAACCCGCCTGGCTAAATACTAGCTCGGTTTGGCAATATAATTTTGACAGTGCCACTATTTTTCCTTTAACTCTAGTAGTTAGTGGCGGCTTATTAGCGCTAATTTCCTGGATCTTTTTTGCTACCAGAAGTGTGCGCCTATTAAGTGATAAAAAAGAACAAAAAGCTCCGGCTCTCAAGTACTTTATTTTTGTCGCGCTTGCTTGGCAAGTAATTTCTCCACTAAATGTCATGATGTTGACCTTATTAGCCATAGCTCTCAGTTTTTGGCTAGCAGCTAATATAGAAAGTTTTAAAATTAAAAAGTTTTCTTTTAATAATATCTTTGATCCCTTCAATTTACAGCCTCACAATAAAGCCAATCGTTATACTTTTACTGCCATTTCAATCGTGTCGCTGCTAGCGGTAATTTTCTTGGCTTATCAAATTGGGCTTAATTATGCGGCTCATGTTGCTGCCTATCAAGCTACTCAAGCAGCTAGCAAAGAAGATTTTAATCTCGTTTTTGCCAAACAAGAACAATCAAGAAATTTAGCTATTTTTTCTGCCGACTGGCGACGAATTTACGCTTCTAGTGCTTTGGAGTTGGCTGTGGCTCTATCAAATAAAACCGACATTACGCCTGTCGAACAAGAGCAAGTGATGGGATTAGTTAATCTGGCAATTACCGAAGCCAGAGAAGCTATTAAATTAGAGCCCAATTCTTATCAAAACTGGTTGGTGTTGGCTAACATTTATTTGCTACTGACTGATGTTACTGAAGATGCTCGTCAACTGGCCTTTGAAGCTCTTTCCCAAGCAACTCTAGCCAACCCCAACGATCCTTTTATAAGAATTAGTTTGGGTCAGTTTTATATGGGTCTAGAGCAATGGGAGCAGGCCAGCAACTTTTTCCTGCAAGCAGTTGAACGTAAACCAGATTTAGCGGTCGCTTATTACAATTTAGCTCAAGCCTATGTGAAAAATGAACAAATTCTAGAAGCAGAAACTGCTCTACAACAAGCTCTCTTGCTCATCGATAAAGAGACTGATCTTGAAGATTACACCACTGTTGAAACTCAACTGGCAACAGTTAGTGAACAGGCAGACCAAATCAGAGCTCAAGCTGAAGAACAACAGGCTCAGGCTGGAGAGCAATCCTTGCCAAGTAATTTGTCACAAACCGGTCTTGTCGATCTAGAGGGAGAATCAGAGTCTACTGGTAGTGGCTCTGGCTTATCTGATCTACTCGATGAAGAGGAAACCTCCAATTTACTACGAGAGGGCAGCCTTATTCCAGAGGGAGAAACCGTTAATCAATAACTCAATTAGGCAGAAAATCAAGAAAATAGCCGGCACAGCCGGCTATTTTTAAAAATAAAGTAGGTAAATAAGGTGGGCAAATAAGATAGGTAAAGGAAATTAAATTAGGTTAAATAAATTAAAATAAATTCTCGATTTTTTTGCTAATTGCTAAGAGACCTTGACCAGTAATTGCACTAAAAGCTAACAGGCTGATTTTTTTCTTTTTAAAATCAGCCTCAAATTGAGCAATGTCTTCTAGACTATAAAGATCAATTTTATTTAATGTTGTCACGCTGGGTTTTTCTAGCAACTGAGGGTTGTGTTGTTGGAGCTCATTAGTTAAAGCCTGATATTGCTGCCAAAGCAATTGACTCTTATCTTTCGCTGATAAATTGTGGTCAAAAACTACTGTTTCTTCCAAAAATAAGACATACATTAAGGCCCGGCAGTTTTCAATATGACGCAGAAAATCATGCCCAAGCCCCTTGCCTTGATTTGCCCCATCAATTAAACCCGGTATATCAGCCACCACAATTTCTTGAGTATTTTTTTTCAGGCTCATAATGCCCAAGTTAGGTTCGAGAGTGGTAAAAGGATAATTGGCTATTTTAGGATTGGCTGCAGTCACTTTAGACAAAAAAGTGCTTTTGCCAGCGTTAGGCAAACCCACTAAAGCTAAATCGGCTAATAATTTTAGTTCTAATTTAACTAATTTTTGCTCACCAAAAGTACCATGTTCTGCTTCGCGAGGAGTAGTTTTTCGACTGCTTTTAAAAGCAGTATTGCCTCGCCCACCAAAACCACCCTGACAGAGCACTAGCTCCTGACCATCCTCTAGCAATTGATAAAGCTCTTGAGGCTTATCCAAAACTTCTAAGCTATCAGCTTCTATTTCGAAATTGCTATAAGTTTTATCATAATCAGTAAAATACAGTTGACGACGAATTCGACTGTTCTGCGGAAGTTGATTTGCTTGAAAATCAGCAGACTTGAGTAAATGCTGGCTACCATCTTCGTTGATTAGACCATAGCGTTGTCGGCGATAAGCGCTAGTTTGATTTTCGGCCAATAAGGTAATAGTTGTCCCAACTGGAACCTCTACTATTTGGTCTTTGCCATTTTGCCCGTGCTGTTTACGTTTGTTGCCCGCTTGCCCCGCTGCTGCAATTACTTCTTTGGTTCCGGCATAAGCTCGCAATGTTGATATCGCTCGATTAGCTTTAATAATTATCGAAGCGCCATCACCACCATCACCACCATCTGGACCGCCTTTCGGAACATATTTTTCGCGTCGAAAAGAAATTTTCCCTCGACCACCATTGCCTGCAACTAGTTTGAGAGTAACAATATCAATCATTAATTTACCCTATCTTCAATTATCTTAAAAAACTTAGTGGGTTTTGTAAGGCTCCGCCTTGACGAACTTCAAAGTGTAAATGCGTACCAGTACTACGACCAGTGCTGCCCATTTGCCCCACCACATCACCGCGACCAACTCGTTGACCAACTCTAACTTGTACCACGCTTAAGTGAGCATACAGGGTTACAAATCCATTGCCATGATCAATCATTACTCGATTACCATAGCCATAATTGTCTACCCAACCGGCAACCGTAATCACTCCAGCATCGGCAGCTAAAATTGGGCCACCGCCTAAATTAGAAATATCAATAGCCTTGTGATAAAAAGCATAACCCTGGCTAATACCACCACTGGCTGGCCAAATAAAGCTCCCAGTCGCAGAAACCGTACCGGCATCTGGAGTTAAAGAGCCAAAAGTACTTCGAGGGGTAGTGACAGTGCTTGCAACAGTTTGTAATTTACCTTCAGGAACCATCAAAAATTGCCCAGCTACCAAATCAAAAGTCTCATCGTTTAAAAACTCATTAAAAGGATAGTCAACAATCATCTGAACTTGCGAACCGTTTAAGCCATATTTTTTACCAATTGAATAAATAGTATCACCCCGAACTACTTTGTGTCTTACTCCATCTATCGGCAATATATTTAGGGATTGTCCAGGCTTAATAGTGCTTTTTTCTGTTAAATTATTAGCCCACAAAATGGTGTCGCTACGCAATCCATAACGCTCAGCAATTGAGGAAATTGTCTCTCCTTCATCAATTACATGCTCAATAATTTCTCCACCTCGATATTGACGCACTTCTTCAGCCTGATAAGTATAAAAGTCTGGAGCAGTAGCAGTACCAATGGCTAAAATCGGTGTGGCTAAGATTAATTGACCATCGTCCAACTCATCATTGTTAGCAAATAAGCGTGGACCAAAAATAATCATCACAAAACTCAAGGCAATAGTACCAAAATGTAAAAATGGTCGAGTATATTTTCCTCGTTTCTGGTGCAAAACATTGACAAGACTATCTTTGAATTTTTCAAAAAAATCAAAAATTACATAGAGACGTGCTTTGCTGTAAGCTCGTAAAAAATGCAAGAAACTTTGTAAATCTGTCACAAAAGATTTAAATTTTCCCTGACGTCGCTGGTATAAATCTCTATTAAACATTGTTTCCTAACAACTTAGCCATTTTTTAAAGAGGCTAAAAAGTCTTTGTTTGATTTGCTTTTTTGCAACTTATCAATGAGGGTGCTAGTTCGTTCGTCTTTACCCAACATGTCTAACATCCTGTGTAAAGTAATTATAGACTGATACGTAACTGGATCAATCAACAGATCGTCACGACGAGTACCAGATCTCTGCACATCAATGGCTGGATAAATACGTCTTTCTGCCAAAGATCGATCAAGATGTAGTTCTTGATTACCAGTGCCCTTGAACTCTTCATAGACCAGATCGTCCATGCGCGAACCAGTATCAACTAGAGCTGTACCAATAATGGTTAATGAACCTGGCACCTCAAAATTACGAGCTGCACCAAAAAACTTTTTTGGTGGAAAAAGAGCTGCTGGATCAAAACCTCCAGATAGGGTTCTGCCTGAAGTGGGCATAGCTAAATTGTAAGCTCGGGCTAATCGAGTAATAGAATCGAGCAAAATTAAAACATCCCGACCCTCTTCTACCAAACGCTTAGCTCTTTCAAGAGCTAATTCAGCAACTCGGCACTGATTTTGCGCTGATTCATCAAAATTACTAGCCGCTACTTCACCTTTACCCTTAGTGATTTTTTCAATATGACGCCGAATATCTGTGACTTCTTCTGGACGCTCACCCACTAACACTGCCATTAAATGAATATCTGGATTGTTTGTAGCAACACCCAAAGCTATATCTTTAAGGATAGTGGTTTTGCCTGCTTTTGGTGGGGAAACAATTAAACTACGCTGACCCTTGCCAATTGGCGCAATTAAATCTATTAGACGTAAAGATAGTGGCTCAACATCAATTTCTAATTTAATGTGCTTGTCTGGAAAAACTGGAGTTAAACTCAAAAAGTTTTTACGATTTAACTGGCGATACTCTTCTACCGAATGACCATTAATTTCATCCACTCGCAATAAACCCCAATAACGCTCATTATCTTTGGGTTGGCGGGCTTGTCCAGTGATTAAATCGCCTGGTCGAAGTTTTAAGCGACGGATTTGCGAACTAGCTATATAAGCATCATTTTCTGATTCGGAAAAACCAGGTCGCAACACCCCGTGTCCGTCTTTGGAATTATCTAAAATACCAGAAACACTTGCCTCATGTTCCTTACTGGCAAAGGCTGCTTGCTGGTCTTCTGCAAAGGGCTTGCTGATGGTACTTTTGTTATCACTTGGCTTAGTGTTTTCGAGTTTGGTGTTTTCTGGTTTGCTATTAGTTGATAATACTTGAACACTTGACACTGCTGGCACGGATCCATTTTTTTCAGACTTGTTCTTTTCTGAGCCGTTTAGCCCAACGCGTCGTCTAATAACTCGCGTAGTGGGTGCGGGCGAATCGGTGTTTTTAGCGCTTTTAGCACTAGTGACTTTGAGATTGTTGTTTTGCATATTAACAGTTCCAAGCTGATTTTGATTGTTTTGCATAAAATTACTTTCTAATAATGGCTGTCATTGTTTGAAAAATAGATAAGAAAAAAGGGGCACACTATTAATGTAAAACTGAGAATCTTGTTCATTATGACAAAAAAATGAAAAAAAGCAAGATCAATGACAAAAACTTTCTGCGGAGTCTCGGTAGCCTGCCCAACGACCGAGATTCCACAAAAAGTTCTTTTGTCGGCAGTCTCAGGAAGCTTTGATACTTTTTGATGTGTTTTTATACTTTAAGCTAGAATTGTAAAAAATTACAAAAAATGGTAGCTTAGTAATCGATCAGTTGTTGATTAATTTCAACGACGACAGGATTACATTGTTATTTGTGAATCATCAGCGGTAACAATGTTCTCAACAATCCATTCTGTTTAGGTTCTTGACTGCCTAAAAACCAAGACTTAGACGGGATGGATTTTTTTCTCTCAACCTTTTCTCCAGTTTATTGCTCTGCTTCCTTTTAAATTAGTTCTATTATGATGAGCCTAATTTAGTAGCAGGCATAAGCCAGAAAAACGGCTAATTTCCCCTGTTGTTAGTTAAAGTACCAAAACTTTATTAATTTTAGCAGTTTTTATAATTTTGACAAGTCTCAAAATAGTCCTATAATTATAAAAAGCCCTTTAATCGGCTATCCTATATTAATATTTTTAGTAAAAATCCAGAGTAAAAAAGAAAGTTTTTCACAATTATTTAGCAAGCTCCCCTAATTGAGTAAAACTTGGGAAAACTCTTGCTAATCGCTAAAATCAGCAAAAATCGAAAAAAAATGAAAAACAAAGCCTAAAGAGCCTTAATCACCTGGCTAATATGTTTATAGTTTTGGGCTGAAATGATTTTATTAAAGCCTAAGCGCTTGGCCTCTTTAACTCGGCGTTCAAAATAGGCAACTTGCCTCACTTCCCCGAGTAGACCGATTTCGCCAATAAAAACAGTTTTTTGGGGAATTTTTTTGCCAGACATCGAACTGGCAATGGCTACTGCCAAACCCAAATCGACTGCTGGCTCACTTAATTTAAAACCACCTGCTGCTGAAACAAAAACGTCATAATTGCTTAAAGACAAACGAGCATGCTTTTGCAAAACAGCTGCTAATACTTGAATACGACTTACATCGATCCCTCGGCCAACTCGCCTAGGCATAGCCAAGTGACTCGATACAACTAAAGCTTGGACTTCGGTCAAAAGTGGTCGACTGCCCTCCATCACACAAACTGTGGCTGCCCCACTCACCGCTTGATTCTGATTTTCTAAAAACAATTCACTAGGATTAGTCACTTCATTTAAACCCCAATCAACAGCTTGAAAAATACCGACCTCGTCACTAGCGCCAAAACGATTTTTTAATGAACGCAAAATGCGCAACTGCCCCGACCGCTCACCTTCCATAATTAAGACCGTATCCACCATGTGCTCCAAAATTTTTGGCCCAGCAATTGCCCCATCTTTAGTAATGTGACCCACCAAAAACACCGGTACTCCTTGAGATTTAGCTTGATCAATAAAGCGCGCACTGCACTCTCTGATTTGTCCGACACTCCCACTGGCACCCGTTAAATCGCTGGTAGTGACTGATTGGATACTATCGACGATCACTAAGTCTGGTTTTTGCTTGGCCATTAAGGTAGTGATTTCATCAACATCACTGCTAGTAACAAAAAATAGAGCCTTATTCAGTTTTTCACGTAAATTTTGACTTTTACTCTTTTTTAACAAACGCTCAATGCGCATACCAATTTGACTTGGGCTTTCTTCACCACAAACATAAAAAATGTTTAAGGGCTTAGCACTTTTAGCCACCATCATTAGTACCGTTTGTGTTAATAAAGTAGATTTACCAATTCCCGGCTCGCCACCAATCAAAATCGTCATCCCCGTCACTAAGCCTCCGCCCAAAACCCGATCCAATTCCCCAATGTTACTTAAAAAACGTTGTTTTGCCTCGCTCAAGCGCTCAACTTGAGAAAAATTTAACAATTTTTTATTTAAAAGCGCTTTTGATAAACTAGTTTTCTGCCTTTGATCGCTTTTTTGATTAACTAACTCTTCTACCAAAGTGTTCCATTCTTGACACTGCGCACATTGACCCTGCCATTTACTATAACTTGCACCACAGTTTTGGCAGATAAATTGAGTTAGCGTTTTAGCCGTCATTAAAAACTACTCCTTTTTTACTTTTTTATTATTATTTTTCGTGTTTTTACTGTTATTAATTGTTTGAGTTTGCCGAATTTTTTTATCTATTAATTTACTGCTCGATACTTGCGGATTAAACTGATGAACAATTTTTAGTTGACCACCAACTGCCTGAATTTCTCGTCTTTTAATGGCTAAAAAGGGCGTGTGGCTAGAAACTGCCAAATAGTCTGGCCTAATCACTTCTAACCAGGCTTTTCTTAATGCAGCTTGACCAAAACTAGGCGGTAAAATAAAAACTAAATCGGCTATATTCCATGCTAATAGATTTTTTTGACGACTATGCTCATCATTAATAGGTCGCCCTTGACCTTTGACTGCTGTCACTCGCTGATCGCTTTCCAAACCAATAAGCAAAATTTGACCAATTTGTTTAGCTGCTAAAAGGAACTGCCGATGTTCATGATGTAAAACATCAAACACTCCAGTCACCAGGGTTAGTTGACTATGATTGCGCTTTCTTAACTGTAAAATTGTCGCTAATTCTTCAGGCAAGTTCATAAGCCTATTCTAACCAATCATCTGTTAAAATAAAAAAGCAAAATGAAAAAGAAAAAAATCGTGGTCATCGGTGGAGGCACTGGCACAGCTGTCGTCTTGAGTGGTTTAAAACAATACCCCCAATTAGAATTAACTGCCATCGTGGTGGTGTCTGACGATGGTGGCTCAACCGGCCGCCTTCGTGATGAATTTGGTTTTTTGCCTGCGGGTGACTTACGCCAATGTCTGGCTGCCCTAGCCACTGGTGACAATGAATCCTTAATTAGAGATATTTTACTGTATCGATTTAGTGAGCAATCTAGTTTGGCTGGCCACAATCTAGGCAATCTAATTTTGACTGCTCTTGAGGATCTAGCGCAACAAAGAAAAGATAGTCCTGCTCGAGCCATAGAAATTGCCAGTCGTGTATTCGAAATTGCTGGCAAAGTTTACCCCATCAGCGAACACCCAGCCGATCTAGTTATTAATTACGCCAACCAGCAACAGCTTGTAGGAGAAAAAAATCTAGACAATCCTAGTTTAGGCGGACAAAAAATCAAAAAGATTAGCTTTAAAAAAAGCCAAAAAATCTATAAACGAGCTGCTCAAGCAATTGTCGAGGCCGACCTAGTAATTTTAGGTCCAGGAGATCTATATGCCAGCCTCTTAGCCAATACCCTAGCTACCGGTTTTGCCGAAGCATTGCAAAACAATAAAAAAAATGGCGGAAAATTTATCTATGTACTCAACCTAATGACTCATTTTACTCAAACACATCAGATGACAGCCCTAGATCATCTCTTAGAAGTTAAAAAATATTGCAAACGACTACCAGACTATATTTTACTCAATAATGAAAAAATTAGCCCAAAAATTCTAAAACATTACGCCAGCCAAAATGAGTGGCCAGTGCTTGACGACTTAAATCAAGCAAAAAAGCAACAAGCAGCGCCAATTGATTGGTCAAAACTAATTATTAAACGTCAACGATTGCTGTCAACTGTCTTGGTAAAACAAGATATTAGTCACAGCCACAGTTTGCTTCGACACGATAAACACAAATTAGCTAATGCTATCTTAAAAATCTAATTTAGGCTGTATTTGACAACAACTTGATTGATGCCCGCTTCAACATCCTCTAGAGCTTCTAGTGGTTGATCTCCAGCCAAAACAGCGTTAATCGCATCCGCATAGTATTGAATCAACTGATCGTTCACCCCATTATCATGAGTAAAACTTGCCATCGGTAAGGATTTTGCATCAGGAGCATCATCTATAAAGGCAGCTAAATATTCATCATCACTTAATTCGCTAGCCATATCAGGTCGAGGATAAATTTCACCAAAAGGTCTTATTAAACTGGCGCTGTTGTAAAACTTACGCAACACCTCTGGTGAAGATAGATATTTGAGCAATTTCCAAGCCGCTTCTTGTTTAGTACTATTTTTACTCACTCCTTCAGCCCAAAAAGTTGCCCAAGCAATATTTTCTTCACTAGATAATTGAGGCACACGGGCGACCGCAAAATCCAGATTTGGATTGATTTGTTTAATCTCTAAAGCTCTCCAGGAAGGGGCAAAAATCATGGCAACTTCACCTCGAGCAAAGGCCACCGTCGAGTTGGGTAAATTATTTGACCAAACTTTATCTTGTTTAATAAAATTTGTATAAAAAGTGAGCGCATCAACTACATTTTGACTAGTAGGCTCGGTAAGATCGCCACCATTTTGCAAAATCAATAAAGCTAAAATATCCGCAAAGTGCTCAACATTGCTAGCATTGCCAATAGCTAAACCAGCTTGAGTAATATTATCATCTCGGCGAGTACTGACATTTCCAGGAACAGTTAATTGATTAGCAGTCCCACGCAATTCAGACCAAGTAGTTGGCACGCTAAGATTGGCATTACGCAATATTTCTTTATTATAAAAAAGTGCCAAACCATCATACATTAAAGGAATACCAACAATTCGTCCTGAGGATTGTAAGGTCTCAAAACTAATTGGGTAAAAAGTCTGCTGATATTCGGCACTAGTCATAATATTAGTTGGGAGAGCTGCCAGTCGATCAGTCAACATGGGCACCCAAGTCATATGATAGCGGAAGACATCTGGGCCGTTGCTAGACGACAAAGCTTGTTCCAATCTTTCTCGATAATCACGATGTGACTGTTTGCGATAATCAACGCGAATTCCTTCTTGAGCTTCAAAATCATCAAAGACATCATTTAATATCTCTCCATCTTCCCATAATCCCCAATAAGTAATATCAATAATTTCTACAGGCTGAGCAGCGCCAGATGGTGCTGCACCTTGATTTTGTGGCACATTATTTTTAGCAAAGAAATTTTTGTAAACAAAAAAACCTAGAACGCCTAAAATTAGTAAAGGCAGAACAATTAAAGCTATTGTTTTGGGTGTAAGTTTTTTCTTGGGAGGAGCCGGCGGTTTTTTAGCCTTGGCATCAGCTTCATCAGGCTTTTTGTCATCTTCAGCAGGTTCTGGAGCCGAAGACGGCCTAGTTAAAGACACTTCTTCCTTTGAAAGGGTCGCGCCAGTGGTAAGCGGTCTGCCTGCTGGAGCAATAATTGGCTTAGCACTCGCCTTCATTTCATTTGGCACAAAGGGTTGAGGCAATTGCACTTTTTGTTCTGCTGAATTAGCCAGGTCCTTAGGCATTGACACTTTTTTTCCAATTAAACTTGGATCAATACCTCCAGCACTCACTGAATCAGTTGCTTGAGATAATTGGTCTTGAGGCACTGGATCAGTCAAGGGTTTATCAGGTACGAGAGTGGGTTTTTCTGGAGGTCGACCAGCTGGGTTTTCTCGAGATGAAACTCCTGGTGTAGTTTTAGGAAATATATGAGTAGTCTTGTCTTGATCATCATTGGTTTGAGTGGCGTTTTGGCCTGGAATATTGGGTTGAGGTAATTTTTGATTTGGCATAAAAAGATAAAAACACTACAATAAAAATAGTATCGTAACAACTCTATTATGGATAAAATTTCCTTAGTAATCAAGACTAGCTTTCGCTATCTTAAAAAAAATTATTATTTAGTAATTTTAGGAGTCATCTTATTATTTGGAGCAGTATTTTTAAGCAAAATCTATATAAATTATTATCAAGACCGCTTTTATCCACAGACCTATATCGATCAAGTAAGAGTCAGCGACCTGACAATGGCAGAAGCAGAAAAAAAACTAGCTGATAATTGGCTAACTACCAGTAAACAACTACCATTACACATTGTTTACGACCCAAATTTAATTGAAGAAACAAGTGTTGAGCTAATATTGCAGGAAAATTTTACTCATACTATGAATCAGGCGATGACAGATGGGAAAAACGAGGGATTTTTTAAAGCTTTGGCTAAAACTTGGCAAAAAAAAGAATTTTATACACAAGCAACGATTGATGAAGAAGAGCTGCGTTTGGCGCTGGCTGAATTAGCCGAGCGCTACGACCTCGACAAACAAGCAGCCAGCGCCACCCTTAATTATTCTGGCAATCCACAATCCTTAATTATCAATCCTGGAGCAGACGGTCGTCAGTTACTTATAGAAGAAAGTCAGGAAAAAATTAAAGATATCTTGAAAACTCCCTGGCTCCAGTTACAGGCCAATGATTTAATAGTTGAAGCAATGATTGCTTCTACGAGCGCTAAGCTTAATCAGGAGCAAATTAATAAAGCCAGTAGTCGTGCCCAAGCCATTATTGGTCAAAATTTTATTTTCACTGCCGAGCAGCAACGAGCAGAATTTACTGATCAAGAACTCATTGCCTTGCTTAGATTTGCTGACGGCATCAACCAACAATTGGTTGATGAAGAAGCATTAATTCAACTAATTGAAAACAAAACTAAAGACATTAATCGTCCTGCACAAAATGCTAGTTTTCAGTTCCATCGTGACGAAAAAGATCAGATCATTGTCGATCAATTTATCCCGGATCTTAAGGGTTTAAAAGTTAATGAAGCGGCTTTAAAAAATAAAATTCTACAAGGCTTGATTGCTTTAGAAAAGGGTGAAAATCTAGCTAGTATTAGCAACAATAATCAAGATTTTTTTCACTTAGATATGATTAGCCAAGATGCAGCAATTACTTTGGCCCAAACTAATGATTTTGGGATTAATGAGCTGATTGGTTTTGGCGAGAGTTGGTATCGGGGTTCAATTAAAAGTCGCATTCACAATGTTGATCTAACTAATCGCATCCTTAATTGGACTATTGTTGCTCCAGGAGAAGAATTTTCTTTTAATCGCGCCTTAGGAAATGTTGACAGCAGCACCGGCTACCAAGATGCTTACATTATTAAAGATGGGGCTTCACAACTAGCTGCTGGCGGAGGCGTTTGTCAAACAAGTAGCACTTTGTTTCGAGCTTTATTAGACGCGGGTTTAAATGTCACTAAACGTCTGCCCCATTCTTACCGTGTTTCTTATTATGAAATTAATAGCCAAGCTGGTTTTGATGCAACTGTTTATAGTGGCAATGTTGACTTGCGTTTTATTAATGACACCTCTGGTCACCTCTTGCTTGAATTTCAAAGTAATGCGGACAAATTGTATATGACGGTAAAAATCTACGGGACAAGTGATGGTCGTTATAGCGAAATTGTTAATTACAAAAACTGGGGCTATCAGCCGGCTCTAGAACCTGTATATATCCCAGACCCCAGTCTTCCGCCTGGTGCTTTAAAACAGGTTGACTGGGCCAGTTCTGGTATTAAAGCTGAATTTACCAATGTTATAAGGGATAAATTTGGCGAAATTATTCGCGAGGACTACTATTATAGTTATTATCATCCGTGGAGCGCTAAATATTTGCAAGGAATTTAATTTTTTGTGGCTTGTTTTTTTATGGCTTATTTTTTTTCGATATTAAAGAAAGCAAATCCACTTTGAGGAATAGAAAGATGTCCTGGAGCACGAGTGTTAAATATTTCTTTAAATTCACTTCCAGACATACTTATCGAACCCCTATTTGTAGAAAAACTAACTTCGGTAGTTTGCCCACTACCACTATGTTTTGAGGACACCGAACTGACACTAGTTACTGGATTATCTACAAATTTTCTTAATTCTGACATGCTGTAAGGATTACCCGTTACCCCTTTAATCGGACAACTTTTAATAGTGACTGGCACAATTCTATCGGTATCTGCTCCATTTGGTTTCTTGAATACTAAATAAGCATTTAAAATGTCTGACATTTCTTCTTGGGTCATCCACGGATAACGACCACAGCTATATGCATTATCGCCGGGCCCATTACGATACCAAGCCTTATAAAACCAAGGAGAGCCAGCAATGCTTTCCCATGCACGACTAGTCCAATCATTGCTACCACTGCCATTAGTTGTATCCCAACCCAAAGTACTTAAATAACCTCCTGAGGTAGATGAGTAATAAGTTACCACATCTTCAAGAATCATACCCTTTGTGTCTTTCACTGCTTTTTTCCAAGCTGCTGGGGGATTTGCGGCCTTATTTGAGTCATAAACTTGACAAGATTGCGTTGTACAAATACTTTTTCCTTCTTTCTTATAACGATAAGCATAGGTTCTAGCAGCTATCGCCTGGGCTTTCAAAGCATCTTCGTGCCAAGTGTGAGGCATTTCAGCAATTCCATAAAGATATTTGCCTTCAAAATCCATGCTGCCATAACCGTCAACTAAAATATTTCCTCCTGTATCTTTTTTTACTGGTTTTTTACCATAATATGCCTTGAGAATATCTTCATAGTCCTCACCATTTTCAGCCCTTGCTTTAGCGCCATACTGACTCATTCCTTTGCGATGGGTATAAGCACCAAAAGAAAAAACCGCAAATGTGTTAGAAGGAGCTTTTTCTTTAAACCCGGCAATAGATGCTTCATAATCTTTTCCAATTGGGACAGAGCCAACTCCAGTAATATAAGAACCACTTCTAGCAGCAACAATTGCTTGCTGCATAGCCGATAATTCAGCTATTTGACTACCTAATTCTTGTTGATATTGTTTGGCTTTAGCGATTTCCCCCTTAAAAAAATCTGCTTGCCCGTCAAGTTGACTTTGCAAAGCAGTTAAATGAACTTGAGTCGCTTCTAATTCTTGTTTATCGTCGGCCAATTGTTTTAATTCTCCAGAAATTGAGCGAATTAGGCGATCGTCTTGAGCCTTAGCTGAATCTTGATAAACTAAATTTTTACTAAAGATAGTAGCATTTGGACTCGAAAAAATTAGGCTTAAAGGATTAAAACTACGTATCCGCCTATAACTTTCGGCAATCCGATTAGCAAAAAGTTGATAGTGATAAGCCAAGTCTTCCTCTCTTTGCTCAATACTAGTGGCTAATTCAGCCACTTGCTGCTTAGCACTATTAATTCCAGCCTGAGCTGAACGAATGCGCGACTCAAGATTGGCCACTTCTGTTTCCAGAGGAGTGGTAGCCGATTCAGACAGTTCTTTTAAGTGTTGCAGTTCGTTGATTTCTTCTTGGAGCTTGTCGACATCGCTGATTGCCAACACTTGGGGCTGTTGACGCAAAAAAGTCAACGCTGTTGGCATTAATACTCCCAACAGCACTAAAACTAATAGAACAATTGCTGCCGATGATAGCTTCTTTAACACCTTTTCATTGTAACAAATTTTTCTATTGCTTTTACGATTGAGATTTTTGAGTTAAAATAGAGGGGTGAAAAATAAAATTGTAAGAATCTTGTTATCACTCCTAGTACTAACCTCACTTCTTATACCATTTCAAAAGAGCCAATTTTCGGTTTTTGCTGATGACTTTGTACCAGGACAGTGTTTGTGGTTTACTGGCGGTCTTAATCCTCCATCAGTCTTAGATGCAACTTTTACAGCATCGGGTTTTCAAATTTATCAAGAAAGAGATGGAAAAAAATGTTACTATCCCCCAAGTTGCATTCAAGCTGACTCAGACATAAATATTACAATTGAGAATCTCACTTGGAACGATCCTAAAAACGATAGCTCGTTAATTCCAGAAAAAGTTAAGTTTACACTAAGAAAAATGGTTGGTGATAGGGCTGTTGCGACTTCCTCGGAAGCGACAGCAGATATTATAAATGATACAGCTTCCGCTTCCCTAATGATCGATGAAGAAGAGGGAAGATATCTTGTTGGCGTATCTTATCGCAAGATTATTTATAACCAAAGCGTAGTATGTGATATAAAACAAAGCGCCCCTTTTATAGTGTCTAATAGCTGTAATCCTGATAGTTGTAGTACAGAGCCAACAGATGCTGAAGCCACTGAATTTGATCTTTGCTTGACACAAATTAGTTCCAATGACACCAATGCTTTTAGTCGTTGTATAACTTGCTTTAATTCGGGAGGAATTTGGACAGCAATTGGCTGTATACCAAGCACCTCTGAAGGAATTATTTATACAATAATGAGAATCGGTCTTGTACTGGGTGGAGGCATTGTTTTAGTTATGATTTTACTTGGTGCCTTTATGCTTTCTACTTCTAAGGGTGACCCAAAAAAAACTCAAGATGCAAAAGAGATCATTACTTCAGCCATTGTAGGACTCTTATTTATCATTTTCTCTGTAACTCTATTACAATTTATTGGCGTTTCAGTTATTAGAATACCTGGTTTTGGACAACCATAAGAAATGAAAAAAACAATCTTTTGTTTATTAATTGCTTTTTCTCTAATATTTACCTTTCCAGCCAAACCGGTAAAAGGTGGACTACTTGATCCAGCTGAATGCGGAGAATATTTTGCCTACGGCGCATGTAATTGTGCAAATAAAGTCCACGTTGGCTGGAATCCTCCTATATGGTGTTGTGGTTGGTACGATTCTACAACGGGGTGCCATGCTTCCCCACCACCGACAGCCGCACCAACAGCTACTCCCACTCTAGTCGTACCCATTCCTCCAGTAGATCAAGAATTATTAGATGATCTCAACCCACTTAAACTTTTTTCAACTAAAGCGGATCAACTTTCAACTCCAGGCGGAATTATTAGCGAAGTTTTGAAATATGCTTTTCCCATAGCGGGGATGATTCTATTCGGCATGTTAGTTTTAGCTGGTTTTAAAATGCTCACTGGCGCCACTAATTCCAAAAACATGGATGAAGGCAAACAAATCATTACTACAGCTATTGTCGGATTTATCATTCTTTTTGCTTCTTACTGGATAATCCAATTAGTCGAAGTCATTTTTGGAATAGAAATTTTAGGAATTTGAGAAAGAAACTGGTTCTTCGTTTCTAGTTCTTGTATAATAGAATTGTGCTAAAAGCTGTCAAATTGTTGTTTACGTTTTTTTTATTGTTAAACTTATTTACTAAGCCAAATTTTACTGTTTTTGCCCAAGAGTCAACCGCATCTGGAACCTTTGATCTTAATCCTGAAAAAAGAGATCCTGCTACCTATAACATATTGCCCTTAGTACTTAATCCAGGCATGGCTAGTAGTGATCATGATGATCTTTTATCGAATATGGTTTTAGACCAGGGTTATGAAGCTCATTGCGCTCAAAAAGAGTGGTTAATTGATGCCAGTGTTTGGGGAGATGTTGTCGATTATTTTGCTGAATTTCCCAACTCACCCAGACTCTTTAGTGGCACCAGCCCTCAATATGTAGATTTTGATAAGGCACGTATCCCTCTTTTAAGAGGCATGGAAGATGGCGAATTGACCGATAAAAATGATTCATTTGAGGGAATGTTTGGCGCAAATTTACAAAAAACTTTTACTGCGCTCGATTATGAAAATGCCACCGGTGTAGCTGGCAGATTATTAAGTTCTTATTGGCAGTGTTTTTATAAGAAAAATAATTTGGATGTAATTGAAGAATTGTGTAGTAAATTTTTTATTAATTGCTTCTTGAACAGAGAAGTTAAAATTGAGGGTAATCCAGCACTAAAAATCCCTGCTGCCAACCTCGATTATCTTAATATTAAAGAACGCTTAGACGATCTCCGTCCAGAATTGAGCAGTGGGTCTAAGGAAGAAAGAACTGACAAAAATTCAGCTATTTGTGGTGATTTATATCCAGAAGGCGCTACTACCAGCTCAGCTGATGCTGAAACCCTAGCTCTTAACCGAGCGGCTATTGAAAAAGTTAACTTCGATTTAGATAACCTTTATCGCTTAGCTTTCCTAGTTTTGGTTCCAAGACAATCGTCAAGCGATGGCCAGCTGCAATTTTTGCAAACTAATGGCGGCATCCACGATAAAGATGCCCCAATTTTCATTGCTTTTAAAATTCCCGAATTTGCCACCAATAAATCTCGAACTTTAGACAACGTTGATAGCCTAGAATTAACCAAAGCTGCTTTACAAAATCACGACCTAAACGTCCAAGATTTTGATGATCAAAACTTAGTAAGAGAGTCTTTGGCCGAAGCTGCCAGCGAAGCTAATTCTTGGTCAGAAAATGAAAAAACAATCAAATGCGCTGGCATGCCTCAATGTCAGCGTTCACAGGACAACATCCTTGAAAATGTTTTGGTTGATATTATTAATGGCGCCGAGCCCTCTTGTGATGTTGAGGCAATTGGTGTAGTCGAATTAGACGATCCGGACAGTGATTTACACATTGAAGATATCATCAACACTAATGATCTTACTTTTGAGAAAGCGGGTGATCTTTTTACTCCAGCGATTAAATATTTTGATGACACTGCTCGTAATCCTTATAAAAATAACCCACTGAACACTAAATTATTAGATCGATTAGAAAGCAAGACCGAAACAAATTTCTCTTGGAATATTACAGTTAGTAGTCCTGGATTAAGTTTGAATAATGATGACAAAATCAAAGTACGCGCTTATCTCGTTTTACCAATGGGAGAAAATGTAAAAGATGTCAACAAAGCTTTTAGTATTTTTTGGAATCGTGATACTTTGTTTGAGCTGATTAAAAGCAATGTTGTAGTTGATATGGATGGAAAAACTGGAGCGATACCGAAATATTACACCATAAAAAATAGTAATGTTAATTATAGTAGTAGTGATTCCTATACTTGGAAAACTAATTGTCGCCTAGAACCAGATCCAAGTGGCGCAGTCGATCTATTAGGAAATCCTATCTACATTGAGGTTTGTGATGAAAAAACCTTTGGAGTAACCGTGGCAGGTAAACCAGAAAACCCCATCCTCTTCCCCGATTTTGGTTTAGGCTGGTTCATTAGAAAAATTCAGACCACAATTCGCAGCACCACTGAGGAGGCATACAAATATATTGCTTCTTGTGAACGCGTTGAGGACTTATTTTTAGGTCGCTGCCGAGGGCGAATGCCAGGAGAGTTAGAAGCCACCTGTGAGGGTTTAGCATTTGAAAAAGTTGAAGGTTTACCAGAATTTTCTGGTATTCCAGAAGTTGCTAAAAGCAATTTTGAAACCTATGTTTCTTCAAGAGTTACAGAAGAACTGGTGTCAGTATACGGTCAAGTTGAAGCTGATACTGGTATTCCTTGTGAAATAGTGGCCGGGGTGCACTGGATTGAGGGTGGCATGAATCCAAATCAATCGGTTTTTGATGGTGGGGCTTTACGCGGCACCCTCTTGGAGGATGCTACTGCAGCCATGGAACATTTGAAAGGAAAAATGGGCATTGAGGGCGTAGCTCCAGACCAAGTTCAGCTTGATTACGAAAAATTACTAATGGGCTTAGCCAGATATAATGGCGGAGGTAATGGCAACTGCACTTTTGACAGCTTTTTAAATCAAGAGCGACCAACCCGCTGGCGAGCAGCTGGCTATTGTCCCGTTGCTCTTGAGGGAGATGATCATATTTATCCTGCCAATTGGCTCGATGACAAACATCAGGAAATGGATTTAATTTTCTGCATGGACGCAGTTGAATTTACCTGTAATCGAGCAGCTCAAGCAAGCGACAGCAATGCTATTATAGATCGCTACACCGCTGTAATGGGCAGACCACCAAGCGCAGAATTTGTGAGTAGCGCTCTAACAAATTGTTTTATGGGTGGTATAGCTTGTAATCCAGACACCACTAATAATAACACCGCTAAGTATCCACTTTTCCAACGATTGGGTGTGCTAACAACTGCAATAATTCTGCACAACAGTCATTAGTAATTTTAAGTTAAGAATTTTAAGCCAACTAGTCTTCTGTTTTAGTATTTTTTGTTTTTTTGGCTTTTACTGATGGCTCTAAATTTAAGCGCTGAGCCCCTAATTGTAAAAGTTCTGCTACTGCCAAAAAACTGTTAGTTGTCATTTTTGGATGACTAAAATTATTTGTTTTTAAGCTAATACTTGCAAGCAACAAGGTGGTTAATTGTTTAATACTCTCTAGAGAATTTAGCTCGATGTTCATTGAACCAGCCATATTTTTAATTAAATAAAAAACCGCTTCTCCATAGCAACTACTTCCACTAATATCTAAATTCAACGTGCCAAAATCTGGCAAAAAATTATTTACACTGATTAAAGGAGTATTTTGATAAAGCTCTTTGTTTTTGGAATAGAGATCTTTTAAATCTGATAAATCATCAGTGCCAAATAAAATCAGCAAATCAGCACTCGCACCAACATAACTAAACTCAACATCTTCATAATTTAATGGTAAATGACCTTTTTTAGGTTTAATATTTAAATAAAAACGTTGACCATTGTCCCCAATCTGATAAGAAACTTGATCAACTTGTTCCGGCTGATAAGGAAAAGTGATTGACAAATTCTCTCTGCCCAAATCGTGCTGACAAATAGACAATAATTTTTGGTTTTCTAAATAGTTGGATAGCTCTGCATATCTATTGAGTGTTTGCTTAATTTTTTTTGGCCCAAAAAGTAGCGGCTCCTTTAAGGGGTATTGCTTGAGATTAAGATTGGCCACATCCTGAAAAAACAACTGGCAAGCAAGCGTCGTTAAAAAAATATCCAATTGTTGACTACTGGCAAATAATAAAAAAACCTTTGGACTAAGAGCTAAAAACTCAAGTAGACGTGTTGTTTGGTTTTGATCGATCACTTGTGATAGTTTTAAATACTTTGTGATATCTTGTCAAGAGTTAAAATAATAAAAATAATAAACTTCACTTTACACAAAACACAATTATCAATTAGAATATACCTAGTATGAGAAAATCTGCTTCTCGTTTGTTAGTTTTTGCTTTAACCTTTCTAATGGCATGGTCGGTGGCTGTTAAACCCGCTCAAGCCAGCATTTGGGATTGGATCAGAGCTCAATTTCGCTCAAAAGAAGCTAGTGAAAACATGCAAACTAGCATTACTCAAGAAGGTGTAAGTGGCGAAAAACACGTTACGGAAACAACTTCAAATTTAATGAACGTGATCAACCTTCATGTTCTCGGCACTTCAGAGAGTGAATCTAGCGAAAGTGCCATGTTGCAACAAAGTGTTGGCTCAGGACTAATTGGCACAGTTAATAGTGGTATTGTGGCCATGTATGATGCTCCAATAAACTCTCAAGTTTACTTAGCTGATTTACTACAAAATGCTAAAATTATTCCAGAAGCACAAGCACAAGGTCTAGGTTTTGCCTCATTAGACCCAATTCTTGAAACCTGGAAGCAGTTTCGCAATGTAGCTTATCTGTTTTTTGTGGTCATTTTTTTAGTGATTGGCTTTATGATTATGTTTCGAGCTAAAATTGGCCAAGTAGCCATTACCGTGCAACAAGCCATTCCCAATATCATTGTTGCCCTATTAGCAGTTACCTTTTCCTATGCCATCGCTGGATTTATGATTGATATAATGTATCTTTTGTTATACCTATTGTCATCGCTGTTTAGCAGTCAAGAAGACTTAATTTCAGGTAGCATTTTTAATTTAGTAGGAAGCATGTTTAGGAGCTTCGGGGCTGACGTTAGGAAAGCTGTGACTGATTTAATGTCAAACTTGTTGGGAGAAGGCTTTGTTAAAGATGCTTTAGTTTTATTCTCTTCACTGTCAGCATCAATGATTGTAGGATTAGCAATCTTATTTAGTGTTTTTAAAATTTTTTTAGAACTACTAAAATCATATATCGCAATTATTTTACAAGTAGTCTTTGCTCCAGTAATTTTAATGATTGGCGCTATTCCTGGCCAGAACACCTTCGCATCGTGGTTAAAAAATTTGACTGGCAATTTAATTATGTGGCCCATAATTCTAATGTGTCTTTTAGTCAATAGAATGTTAACCAGTTCTACTTATTATGAGGGTGGCTCATCGGGCGGATTTATGCCACCCTATTTACTAGGATCTGGTCAAGGTGAAGTTTTTCCAGTTTTAGTGGGTATTGGCATATTGCTAATTATTCCAGAAATTATGAAAGAAGCTAAGAAAATGTTGGGAGTGTCAGAGGGAATTATGGGAAATCTGGCTGGATCGGCATTAAAACAGTTGCAAGAGGGTTGGAATAGGGGGGGTAAATTCATGGTGGGAGCAGGAGTGTCAACGTTAACAGGGGGACTTGGTGGTTTAACAGGAGCTGGTGTGGGTTTTGCTAAAGCTGGT
>JAAYYE010000015.1 GCA_012515515.1 Minisyncoccota bacterium | reverse complement strand
TCCTCTCCTTCCTCCCTGCAAAAAGCAAGGCAGTCTCCCGTGACACTTGTAACACGGGATAAGGGTTGCGCTCGTTACCACACTTAAGTGGACGCCTCACGACACGAGCTGACGACAGCCATGCAACACCTGTGTAACACTCTCGAAGAAAGTCTAGTTTCCTAGACCGTGCAGTTACATTTCAAACCCAGGTAAGGTCTTTCGCTTTGTATCGAATTAAACCACATGCTCCACCGGTTGTGCGCTCCCCCGTCAATTCCTTTGAGTTTTAACCTTGCGGTCGTAATCCCCAGGCGCCTTGCTTAACGCGTTAGCTTACATCACTCAATTCAAAGAATCAAGCAATTAGCAAGGATCGTTTACGGTTTGGACTACAGGGGTCTCTAATCCCTTTTGCTACCCAAACTTTCGTCCCTGAGCGTCAGTTATACTCCAGGAGCCCGCCTTCGCGAATGGTGTTCCTCTCGATATCTACGGATTTCACTCCTCCACCGAGAATTCCAGCTCCCCCTAGTAAACTCAATTCTATCAGTATTTCAACCTGTAGCTGGAGTTAAGCTCCAGTATTAAAGTCAAAACTTGATAAAACGCCGACGGACGCTTTACGCCCAATAAATCCGGATAATGCTTGCACCCTACGTATTACCGAGGCTTCTGGCACGTAGTTAGCAGGTGCTTTCTAGCAGGGTACCCTCAAAAATTGTTCCCCTGCCACAGTGGTTTACGCTCCGAAGAGCTTCTTCCCACACGCGGTGTCGCTGCGTCAGGCTTTCGCCCATTGCGCAATATTCCCAGTTGCTGCCACCCGTAGGTGTAGGTTCCGTATCTCAGTAACCTTGTGGCCGGTCGTGCTCTCACACCGGCTACCCGTCATTGGCTTGGTGAGCCATTACCTCACCAACTACCTGATAGGGCACAGGCCTCTCCTCAAGCGCCCGAAGGCTTTGATCCGTAGATCACATGCGGTATTACCCAATCTTTCGACTGGCTATTCCCCACTTGAGGGTAAGTTCCTGTGTTATACTCACCCGTCTGCTACTCGTATTAGTCCGAAGACTAATTTACCGTTCAACTTGCATGCTTAAGGCACACCGCCAGCATTCATCCTGAGCCAGGATCAAACTCTCAAAAAAGTTTGATTTGCTCTATAAAAAAATAAAAAACAAATTGACGAGAAGCAATTGTTGATTTGAAAATCAGCAATTAATTCTCTCTTGCACTTTCTATCACTATATTTGCTGTTAAAAAATAGCTGTCTTCACTTGTTAAAGGTCGATAAAACAATTTTAGGCAAAAAAAAGAAAGGAGAAAACCCTTTGCTTTCTCTACTCTCTTCTTTTTCCTTGAAGTGAGGGTATTATAGGGTCAAAGATTTTTAAAGTCAACTATAAAAACCAGATCAGAAAATGCTTTTTTGCAGATTTCCATTATTTGATAAGAGCTTGATTTAGGCTTTTTACAAAGCAAGCTTTTTCTTCTATACTAAAAGCAATGTCCATCATTAAGCAGGCAATTATCATGACCTTGACGGTTATTTTTGCCTATCTTTTTTTGCAAACTCCGGTTTTGGCAAAATATTCTTTGCAGTGTTTTGCTATCTTGTGCCTGGTTTTTTGGTTTTTACAAAAAAAACGCGGTAAAAAATTTTTTTATGTCTTTGACGAGGGCGCAGCTACAAATACTTTAGTTTTAAATTTAGCTTTTTTGATTCTGATTGGGAATAGCAATGGCTTAAGCTCTGCTTTTTTTGCCTTAACTTTTGTGCAATTGTTTTTTTTGGCTTTGGCTTTGGAAAATCGTTTAGCTATTCTGCTCTCGTTGGAATTAATCCTCTTTTATTTAGGTTTAGCTCTGAATCGTTATGGATTAAATTTAACGGCGATGAGCATGACCGAAATCAATAATTTATTGGCCATTCCTTTAGTCATGATTTTTTATTTATTTGGCAAAGTGCAATTTCAACGCTTGCATTACAAGACACTACTTTTAGATTGCGAAAAACAAGAAAAATTAAAAGCCCAAGCTGATGATCAGGCAGTGGCAGATTTTATCAGTAATTTATTAGATCGACATTTGCCAATGTTGGAATATTTATTAATTTCACCAGAAAAAAATATTGTCACCATTAATGCTGAACTTGAATTATTAAAAAAGAATTTAAATAAATTACTTAGAGAAATAAATCACAAAGATGCTAATCGGCCAAAAAGTCGCGAAGAAAAAATCTTAGTTGAAGCAGAAGCGGAAATTTTAATTAAAGCCATCGATGAAGAAACTTAGTTTGTTTTTTGCACTGCTTTTTCTCTTCTTGTCTTTGACTCCGGTCAAGGCAGAGAATATGACTTCTGATTCCTATTATTTGCAGTTTGGTAATTTTAATATGGGCAGTGGTGAGTTTGATCGGACTGGTCAATTTGGTTTAACTTATACCTTGGGGGGAACGGCAGTCGGTCCTTTTGGCGAATACGGCACTAGTCAATATTTTATTGGCAGCGGTTTTCAATATATTTATCAAATTCGCCAGTTTAGTTTTAGTATCTCAAAATTAGCCATTGAATTTGGTGATTTGACCGCTGGGATTTTTGCCAATGATAGTCATACGATTACTATTAATACTGGGAGTGCTGGCGGTTATCAAATTTATGTCTTTGAAGATCGACCGCTGAGCCTGGCAAATAATTTAAGCATACGGATTCCTAACACAACTTGTAATACTACTTGTACTAAAAGCTTGGCAGGTATTTGGGATAATCCCAATCGTGATGGTTTTGGTTACAATGTGTTTGGTAATAATGTGGCTAATGATTTTATTAATAGTACTTATTTTCGACCTTTTGCCGACAACAGTGTGGGTGAGGACATGGAACTTATTATGAGTAGCCCGAATGTAGCTTTTGATGAAACGGCGACTGTAACTTATCAAGTGGTGCCCTCGGCAGCCCAAACTGCTGGCGATTATCAAACTTATGTCATGTTTGTGGCAGTGCCTGGATATTAAGATGAAAGCAAAAATATTAAATAAAATTATTTTAGCAATATTAGTGCTTGCTTTATTGATGTTTGCCAGCACTTTAATAAATACTGATCTTGTTTCTGCTCAAAGCACTGACGCGCTCTCAATTAATATTAGTCCTCCAGTATCTTATTTATATTTGAAACCTGGTGCTGGGATTAGTGCGCCAATTTATTTGGAAAATCAGGGTCGTTATACTTTAAGCGTTAGCGCGCAATTTGTTGATTTTCGCCCCGACCAAGAAACTGGGCAAGTGCTTTTGCAACAAAGTAGTGATTTTAAGTATTTGTCGATTGCGGGAGATCATGAGCGCTGGGGCAAAGAGTTCATTATTAGACCTGGAGAGGCTTATACTCTACCCTTAACCATTGCCTTGCCGGCTGATTTTCCACAAGGAGAATATTATTTGTCGGTGTTATTTAATGTTGAACAAATGCTGCTAGAAGACGTGGAAAACAATGCTAATACCATTTTATCTGGAGTGGTGGCTAGCCACTTAGTCTTGGCAGTTAATTTGGATGAGGCCGATCGTAGTCAAATTGTCATTAAAGATTTTAAATTACCCAAGGTGGTTGATAGTTTAATGGGCATTGATTTTCGGCTGTGGGCAAAAAATATTGGTTTAAATGCGGGGCCGGTAGCTGGAAAACTAACGATTAGCCATTGGCCCTCACCCGCCGAGCAAGAATATGAGTTCTATCCCGATATGGTTTTAGCTAATAGTCAGCGACAAGTGCGGGGCATGAGCGCTGATAATTTAGATCATCTAAAATCTTTGTCCGAACAAGAAGAAGTGATGACGGCTAATGGTGAAAATTTTTTAGCCGTGCAGAGTCAATTTTTGGACAATAATTTATTAAGTGATTTTTCCTATAAAAAGCCATTTTTATTGGGGGCTTATGATTTTCGAGTTGAGTTGGGCGATGAAACACAAGTCGAGAGAGTGGTGGCGCTGCCCATCTCTATCGTGCTGGTGCTGATTTTATTGCCAATTCTTTATCGGCTTTTTACTTTTTTACTAAAATCAATTGCAATTAAAAAGAATAATGACCCCCCAATAATTAGCTAATTATTTAATAGATAAATTGCTATTGACTAATGATCAAGAAAAAGATTAAACTGAATATAACAAGTAGCTAGCGTTAAACATATGAAAAATAAACAAGCATTATTCCTTCTGTTGCCCATATTATTTCTAAGCCTATTTTTTGGCTGGGTGCCTCGTTTTGGCCAAGTTCAAGCGGCTAGCGTAAAAAACGTGACTGTTTTATTGAACAATTCTCGTTTTTCTTTTCAAACAGCGCTTGAGGGAACGCAAACGGTTGGCTCTTCACTGATCACTTTGGATACCACTAATTATCCATCAATTTCAGTCTTGCAGGCACAAAGCGGTGATCTTTTGCACATTGGTGCCACCAATACTTATAATGTGGCAACGACGATTGATGATGCTAGTGATAATAAGTTAAGTTTAACTGCTGGCTTGTTGGCAGCTGATGTGACAGACGATACGCCCGTTTATTCTACTCAAAAATCAAACATGACAGTTAAATTAACTACAGCAAGTGCCTTGCCCAATGGCAAAATTCGCATTTTAGTGCCAGCTAAAGACGGCACTGCCGCAAGTAATAACGGAATACCAGATAACGATGGCTTTGACTTTGGCAACACAGCTACTATCACTTGTCCAAGCGGTTCGCCTAGTGGCTTTGATAGTTGGGGTGGTGCACAACTTGCAGCAAATGGTACTGTTCAGCTTGGTGGGGCAAATTATCACAGTTTTACTTGTACTTATACTGGCACAGGAGCAGTTAATACCGTTTTTGACGGTGGCGCTAATGGCGCTTTTATTATTAATAATTTAATTAATCCTTCACCTCGAACTCTAGATGTAGGAAATGAGCGTTTGGGTGTGGCTGATACCTACACCGTGATTGTTCAACATTTAACCAGTGATGATATAGTGATTGACCAAACGGTCACTAAAATTGCGGTAATTGATGCGGTAAGAGTAACTGCCACTATTTTGCCTCAATTAACCTTTGAAATTATTGGAGTTCCAGGTGGTGAGAGCAAATGTGGTATTACTACCAAATATGCAACTACTCCCCTAGCTGTGCCTTTTGGAGAGATAACCGTAGGTGTTTTCTCTGATTTAGCCCAAGTTCTAAGAGTGACGACCAATGCAGAAAATGGTTATCAGGTGACGGCTATTCAAAATGATCAATTGGGTCGAGATGGTAGAGCTTGTCCAACTCCGAGTACTGACCTGGGTTGTATTGTTGATGCTAATGTTTCTGGTATGAGTCCTAGTGTTGCGGCTAATTGGATTAATGAGGATCAATATGGCTTTGCTTATACTTTAGGTGATGCCACCAGCGGTCTTACTCGAGCTTTTTACTACAATCAAAACGGTACCTATGACGCTCGTCATTTTGCCGATTTAGCAGCTTCCCAATCTCCTCAGCTGATTTTTTCACGAGGCACAGGAGCTCAAAATGATCTGGTCGATGTGTGTTATCGTTTAACTCCTTCTGCCCTCAATTATGCTGGTGACTACGAAAACTACATCGTTTATACCGCCACTGCCAGTTTTTAGTAAATATTTAAAAAATTAAAAAATAAAAAAAGCAAAAATTATGAAAGCAGCCTGCCCAAAAATCAAATTAAGATTATTTTTTTCAGTGGTTCTCTTTTTAATTATGAGCTTGACCCTGCAAGCCAAGGTTTTTGCTCAAGAAGCAGTCACTTTGACTGTCAAGCCAGTGAGAATTGGTGATGATAATTCTTTGCTCTTGGCTCCTGGAGAGAAAAAACAAATTCAAGTTAAAGTTGAAAATAATTCAGATGCCGATTTACAAATTGAAAGTCAGGTTCTTGATTTTATTGTGGACGAAGATGGCACGACTCCCCTACCAGTCACTGAAGAACAAGACAATCGTTGGAGTTTGGCCGACTGGATCACTTTAGCTCCAGCACAAAATTATTTAAAAGCTGGAGGGTCTGCGACGATTAACGTGCTAATAGAAGTGCCCAATGACGCTTTACCAGGCGGACATTACGCGATGGTTTTGCACAGTCCTAATATCTCCAATGTTGAAGATCAGACAGGTTCAGGCATTTCTCAAAGAGCGGGCACCTTAATTTATGTCTTAATAGATGGACCAATCAACGAATCAGCCCTTTTTAGCCGCTTTAACATACCTAAGTTTTTGGAAAAAGGCCCAGTGCCAATGGAAATTAAGATTAAAAATGAATCAGATATCCACATTACTCCCAAACCCTCGGTGAGTATCAGTAATATTTTTGGTAAAGAGATAGCTAGTTTTAGTTTAGATACCAAAAACGTTTTTCCTTTTACCGAGCGTGACTTTAGTGATGTTTGGGATAAGAAATGGGGTTTTGGGCCATATACCATCACCTTGAATGCAGCCTATGGCATGAGTGGCCAAGTCATAAATGCCACAAGGGTGATTTGGTTAATTCCAGTTACTATCATTATTATTGTCTTACTTACTATATTGTTGATTGTGGCTGTAGTGCTCGCAATGAAGAAAAAACAGGAGAAGGCTCAAGAAGCCCTTCAGGTTAATCATGAAACTGAGACACAGCCAATCGATGATCAAGAGCGTCAAGAATAAACAATATCTGTTTTGTTTATTCAAGAAGAACAATTTTCGAAGAATTAATCTCTTTCTGAAAAGTTTTTTCTTGATTTTCTTATTGTTTTTTGCGTCCAGGAATTTGGTTTTTGCCCAAGTAGTTCTCCAAACTGATCGTGATGTACGAGTGACGGCAACAGTGCCCGATATTGTCCCGCCCTCGACGCCTATTCTCATTAATCCAGAGGATGGTGCTAATTTAGATAATGCTTATCCAGTCTTTCAGTGGTATGAAAGCACAGACAATAAAGACATGTCTCATTATCAGTTTTTTCTTGACGGTCGCTTGTGGTTCGACAAGATTCCTTTGACGGATTTTGCTAATGATCAATATAGTTTAGATTACGATCCTAACTCTGGCATTTATACTCTAGTCGCTAAAAAAGCTTTAACTCATGGAAGTCATCGTTGGCAGATTGTTGCTTGGGATTTTGGCGACAATTCAGCTGGTTCTGCTACTTGGAAGTTTAATGTTTTTACTAAAGACCCAGTTTTTAATTTGAAAAAAATTGGCGATGTAGCCGTCAATATTAGTAGTGATAGGCCCGATAGCGTGCCTCAGAATCCAATTAGTCTATTTCAAAGAGATCCCTTTGCTAATGAGCCTTGGATCATTGCTTTGGGAGATGCTAATTTAAAAGTTGATTTAGTGGTCACGATTCCTAATCGAGCAAGTTTGTTTTATAGCCAATATACTGATGCTAAGGGCGATTGGAGCTTACAACTGGATCTTTTGCCGAGAAATCAAATTATTCGTCTAGATTTCATTATTAGCGATGTAGTGGGACATACCAGCTATATCAAGAACCTATACATTATTATTCCACAACATTATTGGCCAGCTACGCCGATACCTAGTGTTACGGTCACTGAAACACCATCAACAACTCCCCCAACTGGCACCAGCACTACACCAACAATTAGTCAAACGATTGTTAGCCCAACTCCCAGCCCTACTCCTCGAGGCATTCAGGTTCCCATTATTCCGCCAAGAGAAATCGTTCAAGAAGTATTTGAAGAGGTTAGAGAAAGTTTGCCAAGTAGAATTGCCACTTTTATTACTGAATTTGCTCGCACTTCACTTTGGAAGTCTATATCCCAGTTTATTGCTTTGTTTTTCGCTTTATTATTGCCTATTACCACATATTTATTACTTTTATTGAAATTTTATCGATACTTATCATGGGCCAGCTTGAAAAAGGTGTTTTTGGCGCTCTGGCCCTGGTCTAGAAGGAAAAATCTAGTTTTTGAATACCGAAATAGTCAGGCAGCACCTTTAGTGAGAGTTGAACTAATCGATGCTGAAACAAAAGAAGTTATTGACTGGCAAATTACCAGTTATTTAGGTCAATTTTTTGACTTTTC
>JAAYYE010000021.1 GCA_012515515.1 Minisyncoccota bacterium | reverse complement strand
TCAACAGATAGATAATAGGAGATAACATGTCAGACGAAAATAACTTTGGATCATTTGTAATCGGTTTCACCGTAGGCGCGCTGGTTGGCGCGATCGCGTCATTGCTGCTTGCCCCTCAAACTGGCGAAGAAACCCGCCAGGTAATCCGGGAAAAAGCCATTGAGCTGAAAGACTTGGGTCAGGAATCTTACGAAGAAACCAAGCGCCGCGCTGAAGTCGCCTACCAGGATGCCCTCCACAAGGCAGACGAAGTCGCGAAAGTCACAAAAGAAAAAGCCCAGAAAATCGCCGACACAGTGAAATCTGGGGTTGAAGGCTTGGCAGACGACATAAAAGATGCCGCGGACGACGTGGCTGACACAGTCGAAGCCAACTAATAGATCAAGAAACGGCGGTTCCACAACCCGCCGTTTTCTTTTGGCGAGTAATTATTCTGTAAAGGAGGGTTGCCCCACCATCCCATCACTGCTTTTACGTTGGATCAGCATCCATGCCATCCTCACAGCACACCGTCCCTTATTAATTCCCTGGGGTTTTACCACCGTTTATTGATAGAACAAGTATACATTACGAGTGGTGAAACTTGCATTTCGTCATCTGTAGGGGCGTGTTTCAAGCGGACGTGATATGCCATATAATCATATTTTGAACCCGACCCTACCGCCGGAGATTTGACGGATTGGGTGCAAATGAAACCCTCTTCGCAGGAGTTTGAGGTTTTTACCCTTTTTACCCTTTTTGCAGTATTTTTTGATAGTGCAAAAGTCGTTTTGAGTGCAAAAAAATGTTTTGATGTTAATGTGCCCCGCCCGCTGGCAAGCGTTTCTTCTTATTATAGCACATGCGTTCTTTTAAGGAGAGCATTTGAGAAATGTTTGTCAAGCCAAGATAGAAACCCAAATACTGCTCAATCAGTTATAATTATCAAAACCGTTGTCTGGAAGTAAAAAATGGGGTTTCCCGGCCTAAGCATTAAGAAAATATATGACACATCGACTGATGACTTTGTCACTGATTTTTTTTCACCAGTACTTTCATTAGCCAAAACCTATGATAGAGGAGTAGGGTATTTTAGTTCTGGTTGGTTGAAGATGAATTCAAAAGGGATGAATTCTTTTGCTGAAAATGGAGTTCATGCAAGGTGGGTAACTAGCCCTATATTAAGCAAATCAGATTGGGATACTATGTGTCTGGGATCAGAAGCAAAACAAAATGAACTTTTGTTTTCTCTATTATCAACAGCCATGTCAGATTTACAAGAAAGTTTAGAGACTGATGTATTATCTGCTCTTGCGTGGTTAATTGCTGATAATGTTATTGAATTTAAACTGGCGGTTCCTCGTAATCAATTAACTGGGGAATTCCATGATAAATTTGGCATTTTTACAGATGTCACCGGAAATAAGATAAGTTTCTCGGGGTCATATAATGATAGTATTCAAGGATTGCTCAACTACGAATCAATAACAACTTTTTTCTCCTGGGACGAGAGTTCCTCGGAAGTTGTGGATTTAGAACAT
>JAAYYE010000014.1 GCA_012515515.1 Minisyncoccota bacterium | reverse complement strand
CTGGTCACGCAAAAATTTACGATTCGTAATTTAAGTCCAGAATATTTTATTAGCAAATACGGCATCATTGTCAGCTCGACCAATTTAGAAAATATTCGCGTTACTGACAATGGCTCTGTGATCGAGCCTCAAATTAATAAACTTACTGGTCAAACTAGCATTGGAGTAACTTTTGCTGAAGAAATTTTGGGAGAAAATAAAAGTCGAGAATTAGTCATTAGTTATTTAGACGGCGATGTCGCTACTATCAGTGGCAAAATTTTAGAAGTTAATATTCCAGCCTTGGCTGATCCACAGCAATATGAACAATATCAGCTCGATCTCTTAGTGCCAAATATTTTTGGGCCAGTGAGCAGGATTAATCCTAGTAATTTTACTCTGAAGCAAGCTGGTGATTTCGATACTTTTCATTATGACAGTTTACAGGGTCAAGGAATTAGTGCTATTTTTGGCAAACAACAGTTATTTGATCTAAAACTTACTTATTATCTGGATAATCCCAATAATCAAAATGCCTTAAGCCAAGTGACTTTACCTCCAGAAACACCCAATCAAAAAGTTTTTTATCACCAGCTAGATCCGCTTCCTCAAACAATTAAAGTTGATGCTGATGGTAATTTTATTGCTACTTACGAGGTGTCAGCCAACAACACCCTGAAAGTCGAATTATTAGCTCAAGTTCAATTACTACTAGAAGCTGATCCAAACATATTGCCAGCCCCAGTATTACCCAGTCATTTAACTGCCCAAAAATTTTGGGAAAGCGATAACAGCGAATTACAAAAGGCTGTTTTAGAGCTTAATTCTGCTAGCGAGCTTAACCAATTTGTGGTCGATACCCTTAACTACACAGAAGAAAACCTCAACAATCAATTTTACCGCTTGGGTGCTGCTGCAAGCTTTTTAGAAGAAAATCGCTCACTGGCTACTTGTCAAGAATTTACTGATTTATTTGTCACTCTCGCACGTATTAAACAAATTCCTGCTAAAAGAATTGTTGGTTATGCTCACAGTAGTAATGAAGAATTAAAACCAATTAGTGTCGTCGGCGATGTTTTGCACGCCTGGCCAGCCTTTTATAATCCGGAAACTAACAATTGGCAAGAAATAGATCCGACTTGGCAAAAAACTACTGGGGGCATTGATTACTTTTCAAAATTTGATCTCAATCATATTACTTTTGCTATTAATGGCGTTTCAAGTGTTTTACCTTATCCAGCTGGTTCCTATCAAACCGACATGCAAGCTCAAGAAAAAAAGATTTTTGTAGATTTTAGTCAGAATGAATTTCCTGATATTAGTCCAGAAATTACATTTGAGCTCAGTGCAAAAAAATACTTAAAGCTCGCTATTCCAGGTAAATATAATTTGCTAATTAAAAATCCCACTGGCCGAGTTTGGTATTTTGCAAAAATCAAGGCTGAGGGAGAAAATATCAGTGTTCAAACGGGCGATGATTGGCCAAAATCTATTGCTCCCTTTCAAGAAATAAATATGCCACTTAGCGTTTATAATAAGACAGGTTTGGTGACCAAAGAAAGCACACTAAATCTCAATGTCCAATTAAAAAGTGGAGAAATTTTTAATCATGAACTCACAGTCAAAACTTTGGGAAAAATCAGCATCCAAGATCCAAGAAGAATCATTCTTGTGGTCGGCGGATTTGTCCTCCTTGCCCTCGGAGCCGGGAGTTTATTCCTTCTTGGACGAAAAATCGCAAGTGCTTTACGTCGGCAAGGCCAAAAATCTGAAGAAAAGGATCAAGAGCTACACTCATTATCATCAGCTCTCAGCGAAAATCAAACAATTAGTCCGGAAAGCCACGACGATCAGGGTTCAAGTCCTAGCCAGCGAACTTCAAGCTCTACTGATTGAGGCAGAGTTAATTCGAGCCCACCAACCCTTTTACAATAGTTTACTCAAAGACGACAAATCAAAACTTTATTTGTTTTTTACCAAAGAAAGCTATCCGCGGATCTTGCGTCTCAGAAAAACAGATTTAAGAAAAAAAAGCTATCAACAATCTTTAGCGATTTTAGGGCCTTTTGCTAGTAGTTATAAAGTTGATGAACTACTAAAAATAGTCAGACCAATTTTTCCTTGGTGCAATAAAAGGAATAAAAAAGATAATCAGGCTTGTCTCTATTATCATTTAGAGCTCTGTCCTGGGGCTTGTTGCCACAAAATTAGTCCAGAAGCTTACCAAGAAAATATTCGCCAACTAATTTTATTTTTACGCGGGCAAAACAAAAGTTTAATTAAAGAACTCAAACAAGAAATGACCCAAGAGGCCAAAGAAGAAAAATTTGAACTAGCCCAAAAACTCAAAGAAAAAATAGACTTAATTGCTGAAGTGACACAAAAAAAATATCAATTGCAACCTGATTTAATTTTACCTAATTTGACGAGGCAACATGAACAAGAGGCACTGGTTCATTTGCGCCATATCATGCACCAAGAGGGCATAGTTGACCTAAAATACCTTTTTCATCGGATTGAAGCCTATGATGTGAGTAATCTTCAAGGTAAACAGGCCACTGTGTCCATGGTTTGTTTTATTGATGCTTATCCTGAAAAAGCTGAATACAAGTTTTTTAAAATCCGTCAATCGGGTCAAGCCAATGATTACGCTATGTTGCAAGAAGCGCTGCTGCGTCGGCAGCAACATCCCGAGTGGGGTAGGCCAGACTTAATTGTCATTGACGGAGGCAAGGGTCAATTACGCAGCGCTAATCAGGTTTGGCGCCAAAGACAATTGTTTAATTGTCCCATCATATCCTTGGTCAAAAATCCTGATCGCTTAATTTTAATCAATCAAGATGTTACGGCTACAAATAAAAAGTGGCAAACCATTATGATTAATTTGCCAAAAAATCATCCTGTCCTGCATTTAATTGGCCATTTACGAGATGAGGCTCATCGTTTTGCCAAAAAACAACATACTAGACTAAGATTAGAAAATCTTTTACAATAGTAGTAACTAGCTTGAAATATAATGAAGTATAAGGAAATTTATGAAACTACTTAAACCAATTATCGTCTTAATTGCCACCATCGCTATTTTAGCTTGGGCTTTGCCAAATGTGGACTATAGTAACTACATTACGCTGATTATGGCTGGAATCGTTTTAACTTTACTAGAAAAAGTTATGAAACCAATCTTAAAATTTCTGTTTTTACCAATTAATGTTGCAACCCTTGGCTTTTTCTCAATTATTATTAATGTCTTTATTTTATGGTTAGTCACTTATTTGGTGCCAGGGTTTAATATTCAACCAATGATTATTTTAGGCCTACGATTAAATCAATTTTTTACTTTACTTTTTGTTTCAACCTTGATTGCCTTTTTTCAAAATATTGTCAGTTTTATCTTATAAAAACTAGTAAGGTCTTATGCCTAGTAAAAAATTTTTGTCCCTCTGTTTAACTATTATGTTGTTGCTTGTCAGTAGTGTGCTGATCAACCAAAGTCGGCTATCAGTAGTTTTCGCGCAAAGTCCCAATCCAGTGAGATTTGAAGGCGAGGATCTAGCCAGCCTAGAAGCCATTGAAGAATCAAGTGCAGAAGCTGAAGCTAGTGACAGCACTAGCTTGGCTTCTCCATCAGCGGAAATTGTCGAGAAAATTCAACAAAAGGCCGATGAAGATATTACTGAAACCACTGGTCGACAAAAAAGCGTTTTAGCTGCCTACTTAGACGAAAATCCCATTGGCCCCCTAAACCCAACTAATGTTTTACAAAAAGCCATTCGCCAAGCTGTTGCTCAAGGTTTACCTGCCAGCTTAGTGGTGATTATATTAATTTTTCCCGTCGTCGCTTCTTTAGTGGCTTTGGCTCGCCACGTGATTGGCTTTAAGGGTTTTGGCATTTATATTCCAGCCGTTTTGTCCGTAGCTTTTGTTTCTACTGGTTTAACCACCGGGATTATTTTGTTTATTTCTGTATTGTTAGGAGCCATGTTGGCTAGATATTTATTGAAGTTTTTAAAAATGCCAGTTTTGCCTAAAACAGCCATGGTCTTATTGCTTGTCTCAATTGTCATGCTGCTGTTGTTGACTGTTGGCTCAGTGTTAAAAATTGATTTAGTCTTAAATGTTAGTATTTTTCCTTTACTAATCATCATTTTGTTGACAGAAAATTTTATGACCAGTCAAATGTTTGCTAGTCGAGGAGAAGCCCTAAGCATCACTTTTGAAACATTGCTCTTAGCCATCATCGGCGCCTTAATTTTTGGTAATGAAACTATTCAGCGCTTCGTCATTTTAAAACCAGAATTAACTATTTTATTGGTAGCCATTCTTAATCTGGCCATCGGTCGTTACACCGGTTTAAGACTTTTAGAATATTTTCGCTTTCAAGATTTACTCAAAAAAAACAGCCGTTCCGAGAAATACAAGAAACTAGACAATGATGATTCTCCAGGATTAGAAGAATAAATAATTTTATGATAAAAAAAGCCAACGCCAGCGATCTTCTGGGTATCAACGCGCGTAATAGTCTTTATGTCAGTCGTAATTCTAGAAAGGCTAAGGCTATTGCTCGTTCGAAATATGCTACAAAAATTTTATTAAATGACAATGATATTCCTTGTGCCAAAATTTACGGTATTTTAGGCACTGGTGAGGATATTAATGATTTTGCTTGGGAAAAATTGGAGGGGGATTTTGTCATTAAGCCAACCAACGGGCATGCTGGCACCGGAGTAATTGCTTTTAGAAAAAAAGTTAATAAAGAGCAGTGGCTAGATGTTTTAGGCGATAAGTGGGACCTTGATGATATTAAACTTCATTGCCGAGATATTCTCAGTGGTCAATATAGCATTCATGGTTCCAATCATAATATTATTATCGAAGAACGTATCCCAATTCACCCCAAATTATTGAAATATTCTTATCGCGGTACGCCTGATGTGAGAGTGATTGTCTTTAATCGAGTGCCGGTCATGGCCATGTTACGACTGCCCACTGAAGAATCCTCTGGAAGAGCCAATGTTTCTCAAGGAGCCATAGCGGTGGGCATTGATCTTAGTAGCGGCATTACCACTTACGCAGTTGCTCATAAAAAACAAATTATTAAATACTTGCCAGGAACAAAAAAGAAATTAAACGGGATTGTGATCCCTAATTGGCAAAAAGTCTTACTGAGCGCGGTTCGAGCTAGTGAAGCAGCTGATTTAATTTATTGCGGAGTTGATGTTTTTCTACATAAAATTAAGGGGCCAATGATCGTCGAGCTCAATGCTACTCCAGGACTTTCTATTCAAGCTGCTAATCAAGCCGGATTGCGTCGACGCCTGGAACGAGTAGAGGGCTTAAATGTTGTTAATGCAGAACACGGGGTAAAAATAGCTCAAGCGCTTTTTGCCAGCGATTTTTCTAATCGCATCAAAGTTAAAAGCGAAATTACCAATATCGGCTTAAAAGAAGAAATTATTTTATATGGCGAAGAAAAACAACGCATCACCACAAACGCCTTTATTAATACTGGTCGCTTGCATAGTGCAATTGCTCGAGATTTGGCAGGAAAACTAGGTCTACTCGATGTCGAAGACTTATTGTGGTTCCAGAAAGAAAAAGAAGAGGGCAATTTGCCAGTCATTAACATTAAAATTAAATTAAGAGGACAAATTATTAAAAGTACCATGTTAATCAGTAAAAAGCTTAATCATCGATTACACAAAGTCGAAATAGGTCGCAAAGATTTAGATGGTTTTATCATCAGTCCGGGTGAAAATGATTAAACTCAAAGACCTTGTTCCAGTTAACTTAGCTAGTGAAAAAGAGAAATTTTTTGCTAAACAGGCAAATTATAATCCACAATTTCAGTATCAAAAACCGATTGACAGCTCATCTTTAAATTATTATGGCAAAAGCAATTGCTACTATGCCCATTTGGCTAAAAAAATTATTAAACAAGCGCAAAAAGAAAATCTCTTTCAACAAGAACAAAGTCACAATAACATTTTAAGCGAAGAAGAGGTTAAAAAGATTGTCACAGCCTGCCTCGATGATTATGCCCTAAGCGACAAGTATCAAATAATTTTTAGTGAAACTTTTACCAGTCGTTTTGCCGTTAATTTTTCAGAAAATTCCATTAAAATTCGTTTGCCAATTAATTTTAAGCAAAAGCGCTTAATCAACACCCTAGATCATGAAATTGGCACCCATATTCTCAGACAAGAAAACTACTTATTGCAACCCTGGTACAAACGAAAAAAAGCCTATTCTTTCCGCAATCATTTGCTCACCGAAGAGGGTTTAGCCGTCATCCATCAATACTTAAACAGAGATCAACAATTAGTTTTTCAGCCAGCCCTCTCATATTTGGGAGTACAACTGGCAAGTAAAGCAGATTATAAAACTGTCTATCAATTTTATTATCAGTATTATCAAGATCCACAAAAGGCTTGGTCTCAGGCTTTAAAAAACAAAAGAGGACTGACTGACACCAGTTTGCCAGGAGGATTTAGTAAAGGTCTAGTTTATTTGACCGGCTTTGCCCAAGTCTTAAACTATTTACGTCGTCACCATTACGATCCAAGCCCTCTTTATTATGGGAAGTTGGCTTACCAAGATGTCAAAAAAGCCCAAAAAATTAACCCCAATTACCAAGCGCTTCTACCTAGATTTTATACGGATGATCCACAGGCTTATCGCGAAAAAATTCAAACTTTAGCTAAAAGAAATTTTATTTTTTAATATGGCAAAAAAAATATTAGTAGCCCTTTCTGGAGGAGTAGATTCTAGTACCGTTGCTTACTTGTTAAAAAAACAGGGCTTTGATCTCAGTGCTGTTTATATTAAATTTTATGCGCAAAACGCCCAGCAACAAGCGCTGATTGAAGAAGAAAGCCAAGTCGCCCAGACAGTTGCTCAAACTCTGGATATTCCTTTTCAACTACTAGATTTTTCTCAAGAACAAAAAAGCGAGGTTATAGATTATTTATTAGCTAGTTATCGCCAAGGTCAAACTCCCAACCCCTGCATCGTTTGCAACAAATTACTCAAGTTTGGCCAACTCTTAGCATGGGCTGAAGCAGAGGGTTTTAGTCATTTAGCCACCGGCCACTATGCACAGATTGTCAAAAAATCTCAAGAATTTTATTTAGCCAATGCCCAAGATCAAAGCAAAGATCAAAGTTATTTTTTATATCAATTAACTGAGCAGCAATTGGCTAAAATCTTATTTCCCCTTGGTTCTTTAACTAAAAAAACAGTCATCGACTTAGCCAAACAAGCCAATTTAGCACATTTAAATCGTGAATCTTTTGATATTTGTTTCCTAAAAAAGACTAATTTGCAAGATTTTCTAAGAAAAAATATCCAAGAAAATCCTGGAAATATCATTGATCGACATGGGCTAATTATTGGTCGACATCAAGGCTTGGCTTTTTATACCATTGGTCAACGCCATGGTTTTAGCATTGATCGAAGCGCATTAAAAAAGAGCACCTGCATAGATTTTCCCAAAGATCGCACGCCCGTTTTAGTAGTGAGCAAAAAAATAGTCGAGTCTAACCAGTTGGTGGTGGACACAACAGCAAGGGCTTTTACCCAAGAATTCTTTATTAAAGACCTCCATTTTGTCAATAACAGTCAAGAAAAACTCTGGCAAAAAAGGCAAAAATTTTACGCTTTAGTCAAAATTCGCAACACCGGAAAACTAATTCCTTGCCAAGTTCAAGCAAAACAAGAAAAAATTCTAGTTAAAAGCAAGAGTAAAATTTTTGCCCCCGCTGCTGGTCAAGCCGCAGTTTTTTATCAAGAAAAGCAAGATCATGTATTACTTATCGCTGGGGCAATAATTGACAACGTAGCTGTAAATGCCTGAGTTTGTGATTGGCAGCAGTCATTGGATGTATTTTAAATTCGCTAATTTTTTCTCGAGCTATTTCACCCTCACCGCCCTTGGTTTTTTCTTGATCTGTTCTATCTTCGCTTTCACTAATTTTTTCTTGATCTATTCTATATTCGCTCTCACTAATTACTCCCTGACCATCCCAAAAAGCATAATCTTTTGTTTGCAAATGAAAGATAAAGTTGCTAGTTAATAAATGAATTTTATCGCTTAAACTCTCACTGATTTTTACAATCTGAGCTTGAGAAAAACCCTTGTCCAAATCGTCGACTACTAAAATTAAATTTTGATCAATTTGTCTGGCATTACTATAGAGCGCTCTAAATTGCCAAGTTTTACTACCAGATACATAAAAATGTTTGATTAGAGCAATAATCAAATAATAAATTAAAGCCAAGTAATTAAAAATACTTGGATATCTCAAGACAAAAGGTAAAATAAATAATAAACCCAATGTCCAAAACCACCAAGGGTAACTAAGTAAATAAGCCAGAATAATGCGTATCCGCTCAATTAGTGGTAGATTGTTTTTCCCCTCTGCCATCAGCGTGGGAATTGCCAGAGCCCGTTTGGCATTAAACAAGTTTGCTGCTTGATCAGTGTTTTTTGCCTTAGTTTGCTGATCATTATCTTCAATCATAAACACTTCTTTTTGATAAAAGTTATACCAAGTTAAAAAAGCCGGTTTCTGTTCACCAATGGGGAAATAAAAATTATTATCTTTGACTTCAAGGGCAAGAGCAGTATCATTTGGCCAGGAAAAGTCAAAAAATTGACCTAAATAACTGGTAATTTGCCAGTCAATAACTTCTTTTGTTTCAGCATCGATTAGTTCAACTCTCACTAAAGGTGCTGCCTGACTATTTCGGTATTCAAAAACTAGAT
>JAAYYE010000026.1 GCA_012515515.1 Minisyncoccota bacterium | reverse complement strand
TGTTGGGTGAGGAGCGGCACTCACAACCGCATACCCGTTGTGGTAAAAGCGCCACACATGACGAAAGCGTGGACACCTCCTTGGCCGGAGATGCTCTGCACCTAGTCGTGTGTGGCGCTTTTGCGTTACCGCACAAGGAACCCGACACGGACGCTTGCTTGGCGGCTGAGTCCGTGTCGGGCCTGGGAACGCCTCGGGCGCGTCGCGCCTTTGGCCGTTCTGCGTTCAGTATAGCACAGGTTTGGGCGGCGTAAAAGATCGGGAGGGCGAGTAGCGCATGAAAACCTGGGTCAAGTTGTACACCGAGATCACACGCGATCCCAAGATGCTCACCCTGACGTGGGCGCATCGCGGCATCTGGTCGGCGCTCCTGGCAATGGCCGGCGAGATAGACGACCGGGATGAGGACGGCGCGGAAACCGGCATGGTGGATACCGTCGAGTACGCGGCGCTCCGCATTCGGTGTGACTTGCCAGAGTTTGAGGCGGCAATCGAGGCGTTTACCGAACGCGGCATGATAGAAGAGCGCGACGGCATTCTCTGCATCACCAAGTACGGTATACGCCAGGGACGCGCCCCGTCCTCACGGCCCGCCGTCGTTGCTCAGCGGGTGAAACGACACCGCGAAAAGCAGGCCGCGCAGGAGCCGCCCGTTACGACGCCATGTAACGAGGATGTAACGAGGGTGCAACGAGGCGTAACGCCCTCAGATTCAGATACAGATTCAGATACAGAGTCAGATAGTAGTGGCGCTAGCGCGCCATCGCCATCGCCCAAGTCTCACCGCGAGATTCCCAAGGGGCTGACGGTCGCCGGGAGGGAATATTTTGCCCAGTTTCGGCGCTCTCGGTGGGCGACAAACGAACAGCGCAAGCAGTTTGAGGACACTGAGCGCGACGTGGGCAGCGGCGTCATGCTCCAGGCGGTCAAATGGGGAGCCGCGAACAACATATCAGCGGTGCCCAAGATATGCAGCGCCGCGGCCAAGATAAAACGCGACGCTGGCAAGCCTCGCGCCTCTCCGCGCAACAACGGCCATGCGCAGTTTACCGACCCATCCGTCTACGAGGCGGCGGCAAAGGAGTGGAATGGCAACTGAATGCCCATACGGCACGTGCGATGGCAGCGGGTTCGTGTGGCACATGCCTACCGAGGACCGCCCGACCGGCTACTACACCGTGTGCCGGTGCCACGCCGATGAGGTGCGACGCAAGCGGGCCGAGCGGTTGCTGGCCGAGGCGGGCATGAGCGCCGACAGCCTGGAGCCGTACACGTTCGGGCGGTTCAAGCCCGAGCAGGCCGACGCTACGGCAGCGGGGCGACGGGCTCTAGCCGTCATCAAGGAACGCCTCCAGGAGTACGCGCAGGCGCCAGAGGGCTGGCTCGTGCTCATGGGCGGGGTGGGGAGCGGCAAGACGCACCTGGCCTACGCGGTGGTGGCCGAGCGGTTAGCGCGCAAACGCCCGACGTTCTATGGGTCGGTGCCCGAGGTGTTGGACGCGCTACGGCGGGGTTTCGACGGCAACGCCGGGCTGGCCTACGACAAGCGGCTCGCCACGATGCAGGGGGTGGACCTGTTGGTGCTAGACGACCTGGGCACCGAGCACCAGACGCCGTGGGTAGCGGAAAAGATGTTCCAACTGGTGAACTATCGCTACACGCGGCGCTTGCCGCTGATTGTGACGACGAACCTTGTGGTGACCAAGGGAGAGGGGATGGACCCGCGCATCAGGAGCCGGCTGCTCGACAGGCAACTGTGCGAGGTGCTGACGTTCCCGGCGGGCGACTATCGGCAACGGAGGGAGGCATCATGACCGACGCGGGC
>JAAYYE010000013.1 GCA_012515515.1 Minisyncoccota bacterium | reverse complement strand
GCGCTAATTGTGGATCATCACTACTTTCAATTAGTGGTGTAACCGGTGGTGCTGTTAATTTTTCAACCTTATTCTCCTCTTCTACTTGAGCTTTATCTGTCTGAACTTCCATAGTTGGAGTTTTTTCCACAGCTGGGAGGTCCGCTACAGCTGGGGTGTCTGCTGCTGGAGCTTCAGGAACTACAGCCTTGGCTGCAATTTCTTGATGGAGAGCATCTAATTGGCTAATTAATTCGTCAACATCGGCTCGGCTGGGTTTAGGTTTAGCTGCTGGCTGTTCAGGTTCAGCGACTTCATCATTGCTTATTACTGGCTGTTCAGGCTCAGCGACTTCATCATTGCTTATTACTGGTTCACCATTACTCACTGCTGATGAATTATCATCAGAGTATTGGCTAATTAACTGATCGTCTTGAATATTGGTCATAGGCAGGCTTTCTTATTTACTCTTTAATTTAACATAAATAAAGAGTAAAAAGAAGTAGAAAATCGGCTATACTATGCACATTATGATCCACGAAAGACAAAAACTTGATCGTTTGCTAGATACCATCATTTTTGCCTTGTTTAATATTTTAATTTTTACTACTCCTTTTATTTTTACTTGGTTTAATCAAGAATTATTTGAATTTAACAAAATGATTTTTGTTTATTTTCTGAGTAGTATGATTGTGGCTTTATGCTTATTAAGATCTTTGCTTAGCAAACACTGCCCGTTGCGCCAACAAGCAGGCTTTTACGTCACAGCCGCGTTTGTTATTTCGCAACTACTATCTACTATTTTTTCCATTCATCAACGGACTTCAATCTTTGGTTACTATACTCGTTTTAACGGTGGCCTGTTGTCTGTTTTTACCTATGTCGCTTTATTTTTTACTGCTCAATACAGTTTGGATAAAAAACAACTAATTGCCTTGCTAAAAAATCTACTACTAGCTGCTCTATTAGTCAGTTTATATGCCATCCCCGAACATTTCGGTCACTCAATGAGCTGTCTCATTGTCTCCGGTGATTTTAATGTGGCTTGCTGGGTTCAAGATGTGCAAAATCGAGTATTTGCTACTTTTGGTCAACCTAATTGGTTGGCTAGTTTTTTAATCATGACTATTCCTCTAACAATTTGGCAATTGTGGGAAAAAATATTGGCAGATCATAAAAAAATAGGCAGAATTATTATTTATTTGTTGCTCCTAGTCCTACAAGGTATGGCTTTGTTTTTTACTAAATCTCGATCGGGCATTTTAGCTTTAGCTATCGCTTTAGTCTTTCAATTACTGGCTCAACATTTTTTGCTTAACAAGAAAAAAGAAAAGAAACTCAATCTGATACAACTGTTATTGCCCCTATTTTTAATTATTTTAACCCTGGCCACTTTTGGACGTAATTTAAGTTTAAATAAGCCTAATCAATCAATCTTGAGTTCGCTCACAGAGGGTTTGGATAATGAAACAGCAAATAATGAAGAAATAGCAATTAATCCCGAACAAGCAGGCGGTTCTAAATCTAGTGATATCCGTAAAACAGTTTGGCAAGGGGCCTTAAAAGTCTGGCAACGCTATCCGCTTCTCGGATCTGGAGTGGAAACTTTTGCTTATAGTTATTATCGAGATCGACCCGCCGAGCATAATTTACTCTCAGAGTGGGACTTTTTATACAACAAAGCGCACAATGAACTGCTAAACTTTTTAGCCACCACCGGCTTAGTGGGCTTAATCACTTATTTAGCCTTGTTTGTGGCACTGCTGGTCTATCTTTTTAAACAATGGCGTCAAGAAAAGTTGACTAGTCTGCAGATCGCCTTAGCTAGTGCCCTATTAGCCATGTTTATTAGTAACTTTTTCGGTTTTTCTACGGTCACTACTAATCTCCTTTTGAGTTTGTATGCAGCAATAATCGTCAAACAAGAGGTGAAATGGCCAAAAATCAAAGAAAATCGCCTCAGCTGGTCAGAGTTACTTATCTCCGCTGTCGTATTATTAATGTTAGTTTTGCTCAATCGTGGCATCTGGCGAATTTGGCGAGCCGACAATCTTTTTTACAATGCTAACAATCGTGTTCGTGAGGGAGAGTGGCAAACCGGCTTAAGCCTGATGCAGGATGCTATTAAATTATCACCCAGAGAAGCTTTATTTTATGATGAACTAGCTAATCAATATAGTATTTTAGCCATTGCTTTTGCCGAAGAAGGTCAAGCGACCAATAGTGCTAAATTTGCCGAAGCAGCAATCGAAACAAGTAATTATGTACAAAAAATTAATCCGATGCATCTGAATTTTCTTAAAAGTCGAGCAAGAATTTTTATCAGATTAGCGCAGTTAAATAAGGCTTTTTATGAAGTAGCTAAAGAGACTTTAGCTAAAGCCATTGAACAATCCCCGACCGAAGCCAAACTCTATTACAATCTTGCTTTAGTAGAAGAAGAATTGGGCAATCGCCAAAAGGCAATTACAATGCTCAAGCAAGCAATTGATCTCAAAGCTAATTATTGGCAAGCCTATTATAATCTTGGCCTGATTTTAGACTCAGACAATCAAGCGGCTGAAGCAGCAATTAACTATCAATATATTCTAGACAACATTGATCCAAATAATGAATTAGCGCAACAAGCTTTAGAAAAGCAAATAAAAGAATAAAACTTAATAAATCAAGCATTTTACGGTATAATACCCCCATGGAAATTATTACAGCCCCTCATCCAACTCTGCGCCTGGTGGCTAATCGAGTAGAAAAATTCGATAAAAGATTGCTGAAGTTTGTTGCGCGACTGGAAAAACAACTCTTGCGCCAAAAAAATCCTGAAGGAGTGGGCTTAGCGGCTCCTCAAGTCAATAAATCTTGGCAGATTTTTATTATGCGCCATGTTCAAGAACAGCAGGATCAGCATGATCAGCATCAAGAAAAAAATCAAGATCGACTAACTGCTTTCATCAATCCAATTATTATTGACCATAGTCAGAATAAAACTTTACTCAAAGCACCAGAACATTTTGAAGGCTGTTTATCAGTACCAGAAATTTATGGCCCAGTTCCCCGCTGGGAGTGGGTAACTATTAAATATCAAAGCCTTGATAGTGCTGGAAAAGTTGAAGAAAGAACCGAAAAATATCAGGGATTTTTAGCCAGAATTATTCAACATGAATACGATCATTTACAAGGTGTTTTATTTACCGATCACCTATTGGAGCAGGATTTACCAGCCTACATTATGGAAAAAGATCAATGGGTGGAGCTTGAAGATCGCACAATTTTAAGCAAATTTTAAGCAAATTTTAAGCAAATTTTAAAACAAAGGGCAAAATGTCCATGATTAGCAAGAAAAAAATTCGTTTAGCGATTGCTGGTTCAACCCAACACAGCCAAAAAATTGCCGAAACTCTAGTGAAAGATCCGACTTTTGCTTTAGTCTGGGTGCTCACTCCACCTCCTAAAAAAATTGGTCGCCAACAGCTATTAACTATCAATCCTCTGGCACAGTGGGCTCAGACACAAAAAATTAATACTTTTTTGGTGCCAGATAACTTAAAGAACCTTCAACTTAAAAAACAAATTAAAGAACAAGAGATCGATCTTTTTTTAGTCGTTGATTTTGGCTATTTTATCCCAGATTGGCTTTTAGCTTTTCCGCAAATTACCACGCTAAATATTCACCCCTCACTATTACCTAATTGGCGAGGTAGTTCTCCTGGGCAATTTGCTATGCTCTTTAAAGATTTAGAGCGGCCTTGGCAAAAACAAATAATTGGCAGTCAAGAGAGCGCAGTCACCCTCATGACAGTGAGTAAAGATTTAGATGCTGGAGATATAATTATCCAGAAGAAATTTAAGATCGAAGATAACTGGACTCTCAGTGATTATTATGCACAGGCTTTTGCCCTAATGGCAAAATCCCTAGCCAAGAACATCAAACAATTTATTGCCGGCGAATTAACCAGTACTCCACAGCCCAAACAATCACCCACTCCCTTTGCCCAACGTTTAAGCAAAGCAGATGCCTATGTTTCATGGGTGCAATTAAAAAAACTGATGAGCCCAACTCCAGAAAACCAACTCAATAATTTAGCTAAAAACCCTTCCTCGCTGAGTGGTCAAAAAGAAGCTTTACTCTGTCAATTATTGGCTGCGCAGGGCATCTTGGGTAATTTTCCATTAACAAAACTCGAACAAATGCACTTAATCAACAATGCCTGTCGGGCTTTTCAACCTTGGCCTGGTTTATGGACTATTATTCCCACACACAAAGGCGATCTGCGACTAAAAATATTAACTTGCCAAATTGAAAAAACGGCAAGTGGTCAGCGTTTGCTTTTGGGAAAAGTACAATTGGCAGGTAAAGAAGCTTGTCAATTCAAACAAATGCAAAATTTACTCAGGTAAATGGTCAAGAATTTTTCGCTAAGCTTAGTTGCTCTTAACTGCTCTCAATTATTCTCAATTGCTCTCAATTACTCTCGGGCTTTTGATAATGAGTCGTCAAACCAGCTTTTTTTAACTGGCGCAATTGACTAGTTGGCACTTTGATTTTTTTCTTCACACCGTCTAAAACAACTGTGGTCGCATGTAAATTATATTTAAATTTACGCTTGGTGCGATTTTTAGCATGAGAGACATTGTGTCCAACATGAGACGCTCGAGGGAGCTTTTTGATAAGCTTGCTAACTGTGGCTTTTTTCATAGGAGAGAATTTTAACATGTAGCGATCTTTTCTGCAATCAGCTCAAGTCTTTGCACTCAGGCTTGTCATAAATAGTTGCACAGGTTTGTCATAGATAGTTTCACAGGCTCGTCATATAATTACTGCTCACCCTTGTCACACATTTATTTGTCACATATAATTGCTGCTCACGCTTGTCGTACATGTAGTTGTTACATATAGTAGAATGAAACAATGCTTGGATTATTATTTAGCAGTCCACTAGCCTTTTTTTTAATCTTAATCGGCTTATTGTTGTCGATTAGTCTGCATGAGGCTGCTCATTGTTACGTGACTGACGGGCTTGGCGATCCTACTCCCAGATTGAAGGGCCGCCTCACTCTTGATCCACGCGCACATCTAGATCCATTAGGCACCATCTTAATCATCCTCACTGGCTTCGGCTGGGGCAAGGCGGCCCCCTACGATCCCTACAACCTTAAATCACCAGTTCGTGACACTGCTATTATTGCGCTGGCTGGGCCACTAACCAACTTGTTAATTGCAGTTATATTATCTGTTCTTTCTCGAATGTTTGCTAGCGATTTTTTCAGTCTTTTTGCTAGAGTTTTAATTCAGATCAATCTCTCCCTCGCTTTGTTTAATCTATTGCCAGTTTATCCACTTGATGGTGGAAAAATTATGAGAGCTATTCTACCTAGAGAAAGTAGTTTAGAGTATGAAGCGATCATGGAACGCTATGGTCAGTTTATTTTATTATTTCTCATTTTGCCTATTTTTAATGGTCAGTCGGCAGTGGTGCAACTACTTAGCCCAATTATTAACTTGCTTAGTAGTTGGTTAATCTAAAGAACATCTAAAATAGGCAGAGTTAATTTATATAATGTTGATTTACATAATTACCTTAGCCACATCTCCCCCAATCAAATAAATCAATTATAGAAATGCAAATAAAACAAGAAAACAAGAACCAAGCAGTTATTAGCAAGGCAAGCAATCCAGATCAAGAACGTAAAACGCTTGATCCAGCGACTATCTATCCTCCCCTTGATGAAACTGAACAGCTGCCAATTGAAACTCAAAACTTGCTTAAGCCAGAACAAATTTCTTTACTTAAAGACGAGTTTGAGTCAAGCCTACAGTTTTGGAAAAATGGTTTTAATCATAAATTAGTTCAAAGAACAGAGGCAGAAACAAGCAATAGTAATCTACCCAAACAGATTGGAAATTTTAATGTCGAAAAAATTAATGATGAGATTTTAATCACTGTTGAAGAAACTGGTAAAAAACCGACTCAAATCGTGATTACTGCAGATAATAGGCTCAAAATCAACATCATTGACCCTGAAAAACAGCAAGAAATCTTGAATAAAATTTTTCAATTTACTGAAAACAGCGTTGAATACTCAGATTTGATTGAAGTTGAAAAAACCATGTCTTTAGCGCATTTTCGAGAATTAAGAAAAAGAGCAGAAGAAACAATCCAAAATCAAGAAAATGATGATCGATTAAATTTTGATATTGAGCCAAAAGCGATGAACTTAGCTTATGACATAATCAGCAACATGGAACAAGCTCCTGAAATTGAGGGAATAAATAGGCAGAAAATATTTAGAGATGCCTATATTAGCGTCGCTAAAGATTTTTATCATAAAGCAAATCCACAATTCCAAGAACTCTTTAAAGCTTTACAAAATAGTCGAGTAATTTTTCTCAACAACAAAGATTATCGAAATTTTTCAAATAATTTTTCTGATACACCCACTAGTAAATCTTGTCTAGCAGGCACTTATTTTAAAGGTGTAATTGTCTTCAACCAAGAACTTTTGCTGCAAACAGCGGCTAATCCATATTTTTTACAACTATATGACTTAATACAAAGAGAAGATTTTACCTTACCAAAGAATCAAGAACAAATGATCGATGTGTTGGCCGAATATATTCCATATAGATTTGGAATATATAAACCAATATCCCCAAATTTTAAATCAGAAAAACCAACAATAATTAAGCAAAAAGAAATGCTTGAACACATACTGTGGACAGCTGCTTATCATGAGTGTCTACACATATTAAGTGGCGCAAATAAATTTTTAGTAGGATTAGATGAAGCAGCCACTAATTACTTTACGGCTCTAGCCACTTTTAAAGAAAGAGGAGCAAGTGCTTTTGGCATAGAGCTACTAACAGCTTCTCTAGATCCGAGCGTTAATTGGTTAACTTTTATACGAAATTTTCAGATTGATCATCAATTAGCTGAAGAAATGTATTTTAACAAATACGAGCAATGGAGCTATCAAGCAATGCTTAATCTTTTCCCTAATAAAGAAGAAGAGTTTTTAAAGGTCTCGCTTAACGAAAATGCTTTGGATCTAAATAAAGCAAAAGCTGATTAAACTGACTCAATTTTCGCTAAGATCTCTGCTCTGACCATGTTGGTTTTAGTATTTAGTGAGCAGAATGCTTAATTTTTCTTTAATTCTGGCAAGAGTTCCATCTCTTCCAAAGGCATAGCTGGCTTTGGATCGACATATTTCACTTCGTCATTAAAGGGAATTTCTGCGTAAGGCAAACTAATGGTCTGGGCGGTGCTCGCCCACTGGTCAAAGCTTTGCCAATCAACTTGCCTGGAATTAAGTGCCTGCTCATAAACATTCCACCAGTCAAGCCGAGTGCCGCCAATATAAACGTGAGATACTAAAACCATATCCTGCGGCCGTTGATCACAACTTTCTTGTAAGAGTTGAGCAAAGTCTTCAGTCAGCGAACCGCGTTGATACAAACTCACATCACAAAGCGAACCCGAACCCATCTCGCCAAAAACTAAATTTGACACCGACAAAATCCGCGCTTGATACTCCTGGGGGGTATAGATGAGGGCTTCAATACCGCTTCCCCGTCCCAGCACATAGGGAATGCCTAAAGCATCGGCTGCCTTGAGGGTATTTTCATCATAAGCAAAATATTTAGAGGCAAAAATTTTGATCGGCTGCTGCAAAATAGCCTCGGCCGTTTCCTTATATTCTTTCATAATTGCGTACTGTTCCGCATAAGGCATGTGCCAAAAAGGGGCCTCAGCATAAACAGTCGCTACTTCATAACCTTTAGCCGCTAAACTACGGAAATAGTCTGGATAAGCCTCCAGCACCGCTCGATCAGGCTGAACAATTGCCCTATAATTTTTAGCGTCCAAAGTTTCTTCCCACTTATAATAACCAGTAATATCACCAGTTGTTTCAATGAGCAGGAGAATGCCATTGATTGGTGTTTGTCGAGTAATATGTTTGTAAGTGAGCGCTAAAGCCAAAATGGCTAAAGAAATAATAAAAAAGAAAATATAAGAAAAGCGCAGTGTTGGCTGTTGAGAGGGCTGTTTAGAAGGGCGTTGAGAAGTTTGTTTAGAAGGGCGTTTAGAGGAAGATTTGGGCATAATTACTTTCAATTAATTACTATGCATTTATGATAGGCTGAAAAAATCAGCTTTTCAAGTTTCAAGTCCAAGTTTCAAGAAAAATATTAAGTGCTTAAAAGCTGGCGTAAGGCAAAAATATACAAAACCAAGCCAACTAAAACTAAAAACAGTTTAAGCGTCGCTTTAAAATCATCACTTCGCTCTTGTCCCCGCCACTTATTAAAAACTTTGAGCAAGACCAGCACTAATAGATAACTGGCAATTTGAATAAGCGGATTATTCGCAAAAAAGTTATCGCTATTGCTAATATATAAAGTGCCGCCAGGATTTGAGGAAAAATAGTGCAAAAAAGGCAATAATAGATAAGCACTGCTCAAAGCCGACAAGAACAATTGTAGAGAGCTGGGCTGAGTGCGTTTAAAGCGCTTGCTTAACCAAGTTGTCAGAGCAAAAGCTAAGCCAGCCAGCAACATCATCACTAGCGGTGATAAAAGAAATAAGCCAAAAAGCGGAAAAGAACGCCTCAGACCAAATTGCGTCAAGATCGGCAAAATAAAAAGCACTGGCAAGAGCGAACAAGCATCAATCGTCAGCCAAAAAAAGTCTTTGAAATTTTTGAGAGCGAGATGAGTTAAATATAAAACCAGCCGCAGGCTTAAAAATAAAATTAAAAAAATAGTTAAATTAAGTAAAAAAGGCAAAACCGGCTGCACAATAAAATTAAGCAAGAAATATAAGGGTGGGGATAAAAATAAACAAACATAGCAACTTAAGTTCGCCCAATCTGGGAATTGATATTTTTTATATAGTTGCTGAAGAATTACATTAAGGGGCAAGTAAGAAATTAAAAGCAAACCCCCCACTACCAAAGCAGTCATCCAATGTCGAGACAAATTAAAGTCTGCCAAAGGCCCATATCCTAGGTGACCGTAAAGAAAAATCAGTTGACGATCGGTAATGGCAAAGCAAAAAACATAAAAAGCTAAAATACTTAAAGACAGCACAAGAGCATGAATAACTAGAGCAGGTGTAGGCTTTGGCACTAGGTTTAGTGTAGCATAATTGCAAGTTTTTAGAAAAACTTTATGATAACTTTATGTTGGTGTGCTAGGAGCTTATAAAGAAAATATTTTAAAATGTTGATTTTTACTTTAAATTTTATAGTCTTCTAGATTTAATTGGTCCCCTCCAATTCTAAAAAGGATATTATTAGCTATTCCCAATTGATCTTCTATCCCCAAATAAAGCATTAGCATAAAAAAGTACTCAGTATCTTCATAAAAAGTATCTCCATAAGCCTGATTGAGTTCTGCAATAAGCACATCTTTACTCTTAGTTAAATAGATATTTTGTAGCTTATCTAAGCCAATATCATCAACCATTTTGTTAATTATTGTTACTATTACTGGATAGCCCAACTCCGTGCTAATTTTTAATTCTTGTTCAATTGATTTTCTAGCAAAATATTCGGTTAAGCCCTCCTCAAAAAAAAGTGGCAAAACTTTTTCATCTGAAACATAGCTTGTATAGTGAAAATATTCGTGCACCAAAGTCGATAAATAATCAGCTAAAGAATTGGCGCCAGTGTTATCTAATGCGATTTTTATATTTTCACCAGGTTCAAATAGGCCTAATTCATAAACTGTTGCTTCTTTTTGGGACTCTATTAATGAAATATAGGCATCGAACTCTTGCAAAGTTTCTTTGTAAAAGGCTGCTTCTTGTCTAGCCCAAGCTATTGTTTGGTTTAAGCTATCAATATTATCATAATATTCTTGGATAATAGCCGACCATTGATTCCATTCACTTTCACATGTTGAGTCGCTGTATGTTCGATAAAAAACTTCCAAATAATATGAATAATATCCAGCAGTCATACAATAATCGTAATCGCTCGTTCTTCTTAAAGTAGCCTCTTGAATATAGTATTCGTTTTGTGAAATTGCCCTCTCGGCTTCATTGATCATTCCGTAAACACCATTTAATTCTGATTGTAGTTTGGCGCTTATCTCTTCTAACTCAAGAACTTGGTCATTTATCATGTCTGCTCGATATGAAAGATAATCTTGTCTGCCTAGAACAGTAACTGTTGGTAATTCTTTTACATATTTATCTTCCAAATAAGATTGCACATAAAGCTTCCCCAAATTAGGACTTAGTTTTTCAATTGTGTCTTTATCTATTTTTGGAAATATCAATTGATTTTCTATTAAAACTGCTTTCGCTTCTGCAAAAGTAGTGTCTGTCTCGATGAAAGTTGGACTTATAGACACAAGATTTTTAAAATAACTATTGCCAAAAGCAACTTGACTCGCTAAATAGGCATGATGAATTTCTGAACCAAGATCCTCAAAAGAAACTAAGACTGTGGGTGGTTTGTCCATTTTTCGTAGTTCTTCATTAATCAAATCGGAATCAATTATGATCGAGTTTGAAGAAGGCATTCTCCATAATAAATAATTTTTATAAAAGAATGTTAGGGTAAAAACTAGGAAAAAAGCGATAAAGACGGCAATAAATAAATAAATAATAAAATGAATAAACTTGCTGATAACACTTGATTTTTGTTTAATAAAATAAATTAAAAAAACTAAAAATATTAGACCGAAAGAAGCAATGAGATAAAGGTTTTGGAAAATTGAAATAACATTGTTAAGGGTGTCTGAAAAAAAACTAAAATCGCCTATATCGCCTACTTTAAATACAAAAATAAGTAAATAAACAAGTAAACAAACCAACAAGCCGACCAAAAAAAATACAATTTTTTTTGGTTTTTTAATTAATCGCTTACTTAATTTAAAAGTCTTCTCAAAATTGATGTCTGTAGATTTCGCCTTTGGTTTTTTTTCTTTTATCTTTTTTTTTGATTTTAAAAATTTCGCCTGAGATAAAACTTTTTTAAGAAGGAGAAAAATAATAATCAAAGCTGCTAAGACAACATAAAATAAATCTTTATAAACATAAGACAAAATTAACAACAACAATAAAATAAAAATAATTAAAAGAAAGGGTTTAATTTTAAAAACTAAGTGAGCTAGTTTACTCATTTTCTTCTGCAGGAGGTAAATCTGTTATAAAAACAAGTTCTTCTCCTGTGGTATTTGCTTTACAAATAAATCTTAATTTGCCATTTTCTGTGTCATACTCAATTTTATTTGTTTCATAATTGACAATTGCGCTTAGTTGTTCAGTGCTTGGTGGAACTTTATTTAATTCAGCAATTAAGTTTTCTAAATTATCAACAATCGGTATCTCATCAAATACATCTTCATAGATTGAGGTTTTATACCAAGATAAATTACAAATAAGGGCATCAACCTCCCAAGGTTTTAATGATTCAACAAAAGGATAATTATCAATGGGATTTTTATTCAAATCGTCTAATAATAATATTTTTTTAATATTAATTGCCGCAATTTCTTGGCTCAATCTCCTTTTGCTCTCTTCGTTTTCACTAAATGCATCGTCAGTATCAATGTTAGAATCAGCTGCCTGATTCGTCAGGCTAGCATGTTTATACCTTGCAGATTCATAATTACCAGCTGCCACGTCTTTAGCAATCAAATATAAACTAGAAATATAGTTTTTATTAATGTCTAGTAACTCTGATCCAGAAGTATAATAAGAACTAATTGCATCTTCTTGATCAAATTTAAAATCAGTATGCGTGTATTTTTCTGCACTAGAAATTTGTCCAAAGTTGCTAGCTAGATCGTCTAAATCATCAGATATAGAAAAATAATATTCAATAATTAATCGATCCTTTAACAATTTATAAAGATTCTCCGTAAAAGCTATCGATATTGTTATATTTTCATTATTTTCTATCTCATTTTCATAATAATTGCTCGTAAGATCAAGAAATTCATTGACAAATTCTTTTTTTGAACCAAGTAAGAATGTGGCTCTTTTATTTATTTTTTGATATTTATGATAGTTATCAAGCAAAAGCTTATAGTACTCTTCATGTGTAATTTTGTTTAAATAAAAATAAGAATTAAATTTTTTGTAATTACTTTCAATAACATCAGGCTCTTCTGTTAAAGAATCGATAAAAACATTAACCGCTTCATCGTCCTGCGCTAGTATGTTGCTTTTTTCTATTAATTTCAATTCAGCAAGGTCGGCCTCTCTTTGCAAATTATTTAAGTAATTTAATACATACCACTCATTATATTTGTAGCCAAAACCAATCAATAATACTGAAAAAACAATAACAAAGGAAATAAAAAAATTGGTTTTTTTGGAAATGACCATAAAATCCTTTTATTTTTATAGCCTCTACATTTTATACTATAATGACTATATTTTATACTGTAATAAGCTAAAATAATCATTCTTTATATCTAAGATAATTTTATCTTTGGCTGCTATTCGCTAGCTCGCTTAGATTGGCAAAAACTCTTTTACTGCGCTCATAGTCACATGTCGGGCGTGTGAGTGGCGCTCTCCACCTTTTTCATCTTTTCCACCCCCTCCGCCTTTTCCACCTCCACCACCCTCTCCAACAGCTCTAAAATCCGAACCATGCCGTAGGTATCTAGAGTACAATAATCCAGCAAATCTTGCAAAATTGCCTCTTTCTCCCGCTTATTTTTACCTAGCAAAATAGTGTCTGTCCACAGCCGTCTAGCGAACATGCCATCGCTAACATTTAAATCAGCGTAACTTAATTCGGGAACTAAAACGGGCAAAACATTTTTCAAACTAGCACTGCCCATAAAATCTCGATCGACAAAATCTAAGTTTTTAAAGACGGTCATCAAATCCACAATGCGCTCATTAACTTGCTCAAAAAACTCCGCTTTCTCTGGACAAAAATCGGCCAAGCGCTGGTGACAACCCTTTTCATAGCTCATGTTCCAGGTCAGAATACTACCCTGCTCAGCCAAATCCTGCTTTAATTGAGCAATTAATCCTGGCAAAGGATTGCTCTTGTCTTGATGCAAATAGGCAAAATGCTCTAATTTGCTAGCAGGTTCCCTTAATAAATGTAGCGAATACTGAAAAGGATAATCCTGATAAGGCCTCATCCCGTCAAAAAAAGGAATGACTGAGGTCATCGTTTCATAATCTAAAAAATATAAAGGATAGTGCAAACTGGCTAAAAAATCCTTAACTGCCAACTGATTAATCAAGGGCTGAGCAGTCCGAGTGGTCTGGATTTGCAACTTTTGTTTAGTGCCGAGGGTTAATTCGTCAGGAATATCGGCTAAGAGCTGAATGCCCTGCTTTTCGAGTTTGCCCAATTGCTCGGCTTTTGCTCCAGCTAACTGATAAATATTGTATTTGTTTAAATCTGGATGGAGTTCTTGTAAATAAATAGCCAACCACTCTTTGAGCCAGTTGGTCTCTTTTACCCCAGCCATATTAACTAAACTGGGTGAAAAAGACGGTGGCTCTGGCTGCTTGAGCACAGTTTTGGCTAGCTCAACTAAGTCTTTAGTCTGTGGTAAAAGGGCTTTTACCTCTTGAGTGACCTCACTACGACTACACAACTGCTCGGGATCAATTGCCCCTTGGCGCAGATAATCTTTATTAGCGTGCAACACACTAATCTCCCCCACCTGCCAGCCCAAACGCTCTAAAATCAAGCTTTGAAAAGCTAAATCGTAAAGATGAACGTTTTTTGCCTTAGTACTAGATTTGATTTCAATTAAATTAAAAGTCTGCTCATCCACCCGCTCCAACACATCAAAAATACAAGTCAGACCATCAACTTCTAGCCTCCCCTGCAAAATACAGGGAGTGTGCTGGTCAATTAAGGCTTGAGTTTTCTCTGGCAGGCTCAAATATTGATCATAGCCAGCAAAGCCCAATTTAACGGCACCAAGAAAAAGCTGTTCCGCATAAGCCTCAAATTGATGGCCACTGGCAAAAATATCCTGGAGATTGGCATCGGCTTCGGGCAAACGCTGGGGCTGGTGTTTTTTAAGCCACAACCAAGCCGGATGGCGAAGAAAAAGCATGTAATCGGATTTGGAAATGGTCATAACTTGATTATATAATTAAAGAATGGATGTAGAAAGACAAGATGAGCTGACATCAAGGCTTGGGGATATAGAAGAGCTGCTAACAGATGACGAAAGTGCTGAAATCGAGGAATTAATTGACCTAGGTGACCTAGACAATGCCGAGGGCTTAATTGATGAATTGGATTGGGAGAGAGGGTGAGAAATTAATTAGAATAAGTTTACATTAAATGCAGCAAGTGATTTTTTTAATTTGTAACAACAATTGTAACTATTTTTTTAAAAAATAGTTACAATGGCAATAACAAAGCTTCCAACTTTTGAAAAATATACTGTAGATTTAAAATTACGTCAATTTCGCTTTATTAATAAAAAACAAAAATTAAAAATCATTCATTTTGACACCAAGCGGGGTAAAAAAATTCTCAAAAAAATATCAATTAACAGATTCACCAATGAATCTAAATTACTAAAAGAATAAGAAATTACTTGTATGAATCGTTTTTCAATCTACTTTCAATAAACTCTTTCAAATTTTTGTCTTGAAAAAAAACATAGCAACCATAAATACCTCTGGTCATTAAAATTTTATAAATATTTTTTACCAATAAGCATAGCTTTTCAGGTTCATTTTTTAAACCCTTTTTTCCAGCCATATCTTTATAAGAGTTCCAGGGAACAAAATACTCAAATTTTTCTTTATCAAAGCGCAGATCATTGCCAACGATTACACCCACATAATCAAATTCTAAACCTTGACTTGTATGCACACAACCAATTTGTTCATGGCTACTTTCATCAATTGCCCAATTTGACCCAGCTTTTCGTGAATTCCAAGGCATACTAAAGTTGTATTCTGGTATCTGGACATCTTCACTCTGAGAATTAGAGTTGCCTTCTTTTGCACTCGTCCATTTCCAAGCGTATCCTGCTAACAATTGAGCATCAAACCCCTGATTTTGTTTATTCTTAATAGCTTGCCTTAAATCATTCGGATCATCAAAAATAATAAATTCAAAGTTTTTGTCTTCCCAGCCATCAAAATTTGCTGTTTCTTTGATTCTTAAAGTATTATCTAACCAATTTATATATCCGTCTGAACCAGAACATCTAAATTGAGCCTGTAGTTCTATTTCATTAATTGTTGCATGTTGTTGATTGGCTATTTTTTTAATTTCTTCAATCGAACCTATGTCTTCTGGACGAATAATTTGATTTTCGTCAACAAAAAAAATACTAGTTTTACCAGCCTTCACAATATCTTCAATTTGATTTTGTCCAAAATATTGGTAAGCTTTATAATTTTTTAAACGATGCGCTTCATCAACAACAATTGCGTCATAAACGTTATCTTGTAATCCGTAGAAAGCTGCCGAACCTTTAAACAAATGATTTAATCTCTCTCTCCTTTCCTCTCCAGCTAATTTATGTTTCATTACACTTCTAAAAGCGGCATTGGGTGCTACAAAAACTGTATTTAACTGTTTAGTGAGTAATCCTCCAAATAAATTCATTGAAACAACTGATTTGCCAGTGCCGGGGCCACCTTTAACAATAATCACAGTTTTTTCTTTACTATTGATAGCATTATGAAGAGCTGTTTCATAGGCAACCTTTTGTTCGTCCAACAGAATAAATTCTTGATTGCCTTTAAACATTGCGTTTACGCAGTCAATTAATCTTTTACTAGGCCTGATTCTCCCCGACTCTATGTCATAAAGAATTTCTTCCCCACCGCCATTACCAACATGCATTTTTATAAAATTTGCTAACTTTTCAAAGTCATCTTGAAAGTAAATTGGAGAATCAGCTACATATTCTTTATATATATCAGCTTTTAGAGGCTCTGGGTGTTTTTCCTTATAATTGTGTAAATATGCACATGAATAGGGATTAATTTTACCGTTATAAATATTCTCGTTATAGTCTTTTAAGAAACTTTTGTAAGAGTATGCTTGATAAGACGGATGTGGAGTTTCTCTTTCGCCACCTCTAAAAAAACTAGTTACAAGCCCATCTTTAAAAGTGTTATGCGCTAGCTGCCATTGTTTAAGTTCAACAATAACAAATTTTTTTTTGTTTTCACTGTCGCAACCAGCAATTATGAAATCTATTCTTTTAGAAGTAGCTGGAATATTATATTCTATTAAAACCCCACAGTCTTGAGCCACTCCAGAATTACGAACTATTCTTTCCATAAATGACATGGAGTTTATCCAAGCACTTTTTTCACTGGGATTTACTTTTCGACCAAGACTATTTTTGAAAGCTAATTCTATGCTGTCAGCTATCTTATTGGTCTCAACGTCGTAGCAAAATCCAGTAGCTGTATTTTTATAAACAACCATTTTGTAATTCTATAATCTATTATATTTTGTGCTTATACCTTTTGACTTTTTTATTGGATATTTCTTATTATTTATCTCTATTTTTTTAATTGCAGCTTCAATCAAATCAATGTCTAGGTCATGAGCTAATAAAACTAGATAATTCAGAACATCAGCAATTTCTTCTGCTAGTTCTTGCTTGTGTTCCACACTATATCTTTTACTTTCTTCTAAATCCAACCACTGAAAGTGTTCTAGCAGCTCATTTGCTTCTATAGAAATTGATTCTGCTAAATTCTTTGGGCTATGGAATTGTTTCCAATTGCGAACTTCACGAAAATCAATTAATCTTTGAGTAAGTTCTTTAATTTTCGACATTACTTCTGATTATACAGTAATATATTTTTTAGGCTTGTATTAAATCTTTGATTCATTAATTTGACTACTACAAAATTCTCCCAACTCCTCTTTGAACAATTTTGTACAAAAGCTAAAATCCCCCCCACCAGCTCCCCCTTGTAGCCCAGCCCTCATATTTGATAGGATTAAACTTAATGAAGGATTCACTTAATAATGCCAATCAGCAAGCCAATGTTAATAATCCTTTAACAGATGAAGTTCAGCGACCAGCTGAAGCCAAAATGGATCCTGAAGTTGTTCAAGCTCAATTAATTACTGCCAACATCAAAAAAAAGTTAGAAGCTTTTAAACAGAATTTAATTCCTAAGCTAGATCAAGATCACAGCGAGCTTTCCCTAGAAGTAGCTCTGGCAGCTGTGCCCACAGACGAACAACTCCAGCAGAATGTCAAAGCAGAAAACCTTGATTGGCCAGCGCTTAATCAGGCCCAATCTCGACTAACTATTGAAGAAAATTCTCTGAAAGAAAGCATTTTGCAACTTGAAAAACAAGTTTCAGAGCTTGATTTGGCACTAGCAGAATTAAAGCGCCAGCAAGAGCAAGAACTAATCAGAGATAGTGAAGAGTCGTCTTCGGCAAGCTGGTATAAAAAAATTGCCAAACAAATTAGAAGCATATTCAGCACTAGCCAAGAATCTAGCCAACAATTGGTTGAAAAAAATTATCAAACAGAGAAAGAACAATTAAACGAAGAATTGCAGAAGCTTGAATCACAACTCGAGTCGATTGAAGATGCAAATATAAAGCTTGATCAATATTCAGCCACTCAAGCCACATTTTATTTAGAGGAAGATATTCAACAAGTGGTGGAAGCCTGGAGAAAACCTATACAAAATGTGGAAAATTCAGCTTGGATTAGACAAGAAATCACTCAAGAATACATTGATACAGAAATCCTGACTAAATTAGAAGCACAGGTGGGAGAAAATTTTAGCAAACAAGATGTGGATAAGTTCATGAAAAATTTGACTAAATATATTGATGCTAGAAATGCCGGCAATGATGATAAACAGCAAGAAGCGCGAGCGGAAATGGAAAAAAACACTTCTGCTTTTTATGCAGTAGACTCTCAGCTGCAATCCATATATCAAAAAGAAGACCTAAAAATAATTCAGGCTTTACTCATGGACTTAGCTTACGACCAAGAAGGCGAAGTTCAGCAAGCTTTCTTAGAAAATTTACCCGATCAAATTAGAAACAAGCTTATCCCCTACTTAAGCAAACATTTACAACCTGGTTATAACAGGTACGGTAATTGGCAAGTAGATGAGTTTATAGACCAAGTGGACTTGGGTTATTTTAATGCTGTTAAGAAATCAAAGACAGCACAGGCAACATATGCTTCTTTAATTAAAAGTTTTGATGATCAAATCTATACAATTTTAATGGATCAATCATTAAGCGATACTGAAGGTGGTTATATTGATAAGTTGGTTCATTATCCAACTCCCAATACTATTAAAAATTTAGTTATCATCGCTGCTACTGATAATGATCAGGTGGGATACCGACTTATTCATGCCAACGCTGCTCTCAAGCGACTGGCTCAAAGAACAGATTGGCCAGAACTATTAGAGCAAGCAGTCCAAAGCTATCCTGAATTAAGTCAGATTCGAGAATTATTACTTAATTGGGATTTTGCTGAATACGAAAACTACCCAAATATTAAAGAAACAAGCTCGCAATTAGCTAAACGAATTTATGATGATAAATCTGAGGACGATCGCTTAAGAACAATGGCTCGAAACTCTTTAACCAATGATACGCTAGTTGCTGAAACGTTTACTAAGGGTATTCTTAGCCAAGAAGATGTTTTGGCTTATCAACGAGCATCCAATCTTGTGTTGACACTTAGTCAAGTTGATGACGACAATCTAGAATCAATAATAGAAGCCCATGAGATTAGAATGAATTTACTAAATTGGGAAGATATATTTAGAAATATTTTAAAGAACTTGAATAATGCCGATCCTCAAAGTGATAAATATTTAGATTTATTAACTAATCTTAGAACTTTCCTATATTTAACAGAGTTGTGGGAAAAAAATCAGGATAATCCAAAAAAACTCTCGTTTTTAACTTCTTATGACTTCATAGGTATTGTGGGTAGCTGTGGTGGAAAGCACTCGGTCTCTATCGAAGACTTAAACTTTCTTGCTGACGCTTATGACTCATATCCTTGTTTAAATAATAATAAGAATTGGCGGAAGTTTCAATTTTTCCAACACAAACTGCCATATTTTTTTAATAAATCAGGTATGGATTTTTATCAAAAGTTTGATGACAAGTATGGCGACAGTACACAAGCAAGCAATGCTGAAGCATTAGTTAAAATTTTATCTAGTGTGGTGGATGGCAAACTTTCTAAAAATAACGCCTTAAATTTTTATGAACATGCTCCTAAATTACTAAATAAAGATCACTTGATACTCATAAGTAGTCCAAAATTTGATTTTGTCAGCGACGAGGGCCTACAATTTTTAACAAAATTTTATCAGACATGTCTTGAAAACAATTCTGATCAGGAAATTTCCATGGAAGTTTTACAAGCAGTTGGCCAAGGACAAATTCAACCCGAACTTTCTTATGATTATATAAAAATTCTACCCCATCTTTTTAATAAAGACCAAGCAAGTCTCAGACTATTTATCTTTAATCACGGTAAAGATATTGCCAACAATGCTGAAGATTTAAAATTTTTAAGCAGGTTTATTGGGATTCATGGTAAAAAAACTTTAACTATTCTGGACGAATATGTGATTTGTATAAAAGCAGGTATCATTACTAGTGAAAATAGAAATAAAATTTTAAATTTTACACAAAAATTTAGAGTTTTAAGTCCAACAATTGCTGAAGGTTATTTAAAAGCTGAAGCGAGAAATTTAGAAGAGGCTTATGTTGCAGAATTACAACAACTAGGCAGCCAAATGATCAGCTCGGAACCGATTCCTGAACAAGATAGACAAAAACTCTTTTACAATGACCTGCTCAAAGCGGTTTATCCTAATAATGCTGGAAACTGGGGAGGTTTGGCAAAAACTAAAGCTTGTGTTGACAGAACTGCCGATTTAACTCAGTTTACTTATGATCAAAAATATGAAATTGATTTGTTGGCAGCGGCAAAAATTAAAGTCAAAGAAGGTGAAGTAATCAATGAGCCAGCTATTGAGTCTCTGAAAAAACCTATTTTAACTTTGGCAGAGGAAATGAAAGCCAGTAGCTTTGATTTAGAAAAAATTCAAACAGAGTTGGAAGAAAAAGTTGATGCATTGTTAGAAAACAAATTGGCTGCGGGTGGTTTAAAAAATCTTGATCTTAAACAATTAAACACTTTAGACGAAAAAATGTTTATTCTTTTAGCTGATTCTGTTTATACCGATAAAACCGTCCCCCATCAGGAGTTAAAAGACTTAATTTTGCGTTATGAATTTGCTTTGTTTGAAGATGTTAGAGATTACATCCAAGGCACTACTGATCGAGTTAGTCAAGCTTCCAATCAAGAATATGCCCTAATGTGTGAATTACACAGTTTTTTTACTGATCGGATTAAGGAGGTCAATCGGCGTTTAGTCAAAGCTGGATGGGAAAACCAAGTGCTAAAAGAGAGAATGCAAGAATATTTTGCAAAAATTGTTCAAGAACAGGCTCAAGCAAAACTGAGTGATCAAAGTAATAGGTTTAGACTTGACCGTTTGGGAATGAGTGACAGCTTTATTGCACAAATCAGTCGCACTATCGAAAAAAGAATGGGTAAAAAATATCCACCGGAAACTATCAAAAAATTAATTCTTTATTATGAAAATTTAACTCAAGGTTTAAGTGTTGATAGCACTTCAGAAAAAAGCAGCACTAGGGCATTTTATGGGCAGGTCAAAGCTCAAAGAACTAAAACTATGGAGGCCGTTGAAACTCTAACTGGAAACTCCCTAAATTTGCAAGAATTTCGTTTAGGCGATACTAGTTTGGAAGATTTAGCCCTTTCTTTAGCCAAAATCGATACTGGCGAATATGACGAAGAACAATTTCAAGCCCTGACTGCTTTAAGATTTGTCAATTTATTTGCCGATGAACAAAATCTGCTAGAAACTGAGTTGGCAAAATTTGAAAGCGAATCTGGTAAACAAAGACAAGTAATCAATGGCTTCTTTTCCAAAACTAAGGAAAGTGCTAATGCCAGAATGGTGGGCGGAGTTTGTGTAAGCCAAGACAACCCCCTTGCCAATCAAAGTCCAGAACAACAAAAACCAAACATGTGGGATAGTGAGAACTATTTTCAGCTCGTTTTACAAGATCCCGATACTAATCGCTGTCTTGGATTAGTATTGCTACATCATTTTGAGGAAAAAGGAGAAAAAGTGCTCAGCGCTTCCCTAAATCCTTCTAGCACTTTCCTCTACTCTACAGATGAAGCATCGATGTTTAATGGCTTGATGAAAGTTTTGGAAACTTTTGCTAAAAACAATGGTTTTAATAAAATTTTATTATCAAAAAATGGAGCAATTAGAACCAATCGTACCGGAGGAAAATTTGAAAAAGCTATGGACGAAAGGGTACGGCAAATAAATAAAGCCTTTAGTTTTGAAGAAGAAAAAATATTTTCTTATAGTCCCAATTACAAACTCAAAGATATGAATATTGTTTGGGAACAACAATAAAACCAATTGTTTGGGAGAAACAATAAAACCATTAGAATAATTTACTTAGCGAATATTTAAGCGTTTTTTTCTTTCCTCAGCAGCCTTGCGATCCTTTCGCTTTGGATCGGGTCGATTTTCTTTACCCATTTCAGAACATAAAATTATGCTAAGTGCATTATAAATTTCTCTAACAGCTTGCTGGTTAATTCCATCGCCACAAAAATCAATTTCTCCATTGCTATATTTATCCAAAATTGCTTTAGCTTCTTGGCAATCCTTGGGAACTTGGCAACCGTACTTAGTTAAAATGTTTTTAGCTGTCTCAATTTTCATGTGGCTACTATATCAAAAGTTATCAGCTTTGTAAAAAGAGAAGTTGAAGGTCAGCGAGTTAATAAAGATTCTAATTACTTAATCAGCATCTTTAGGAAGTAAATAATAATCAACTTTAATAAGATCCCCAAATTCTTTGTTTTCTTGCAGGTATTCTATGGGTGGTTGGCGATAATAAAACAATTCTAAAGATTCTCTAGTAGCTGGCTCATCAGCTGTTCTTATTCGGAACCAATAATTGTACGTGCCTGGCTCGTATATTATAAAATGTATCTGAGAGTGTCTGTCCACTTCTTCTAGTAAGCCCTCCCCAATATAACCATCTTGTGATCCACCACTGAACATAGGTGTATAACCGTATTTATTCTTCCCATACCAAGAATATAAATAGCCATATTTTGTATTAATTCCATATGGCTCTGCCACAACATCAATCGAAAATGCTTCGCCATTAGCCTGCTGGTAAGTATAATCAATTGCTTGGAGTTCCTCTAGGCTAGTGCTTTCCAACATGCAGGTAAGAGTGTTATTACTAATTTTATCTTTTTGTAACATAGCGATGTTGCTGATCATAAAAATCGTAAATATTAGACATAACAGCACAGTTTGATTCTTGAAAGAAGTATTTTTTTCTAAGAATCTAATTACTTTATAAAAAATTAAGACTATAAAAATATAAAAAATACTTTCATAACCAGTTAAAATATATGATGCAGCACCGTTACTGGCCAATTGGCCGGCAATTGGCGTCAGCAACAAAAGTCCCAAACAAAACCAAGATCTATCTTTTCTTGAAATAAAAATTACTAGAATTGCTATTAAGATTATTGCTAATGTAATAAAAGGAAATTGCGGTATGAGAAAATTATTTATGCTATTAAAACACCAAATTAAAGTTGCTTGAAAATTTTGCAGTGAAAAACCAGCTCCAGTAAGCCAATGCAGAGAGTCTTCCAAAGCAAATAAGCCTCTTTTCCAGGCTAAAATTTCAACAAGAATCATCGAAGATGTAGTAATTCCCAGACCAAGCAAGCTGATTAACAAATTTTTGATATATTTGCCTTTCGCTTTTTGTTTAAAAAACAACAGAACAATCACTACAGCGTATGGCAACAACCATTGAATGTTTGAAAAACCTGATTGGATAAGTAAGCCGAGCATTAAACCAGCAAGAAGACTGTGTTTAACATTCATTTCTTTATACATTTTCAGCAAGAACAAACAATAGATCGGTAAGAAAATTATTGATAATTGTAAGTTCCAAAACGAAGCACTAGTTTCAATACTAGTGAAGGAAACACTTATTAAAGCAATAACGATAAAAGCCAGTGTTTTGCTTTTTAAAATTTCCTTTGCTAAAAAATAAGTTGGAATTAAAGCAATTGTGCTGATCAAAGAAAGTGCAATACTTACAAAAAGGGGGTTTCCGCCTCCAAGAGCATAAAGCGGAGCTATTAGATAATAATATAGTACTCCATGAAAAACTGCACCGCGCCCATTAACAACGGGGCCAAATAGTTTCCACTCCCCCTGAATAATCTGCTTAACAACAATGGCATCTCTAGACTGATCAGTATAAAAACACAGCTCGGTGCTGCTATACCAATAGCGAAGAGACAAAGCTAATACAAAAATTAATACCCAAAAAATTGCTGAATAGTTATATTTTTTATCCATTAATCCCCCACCTCAAAAACTTTAATCTTTGATTTCATACCAGATATTAGATAAATACTGCTTTTTTTGGTCTTAAAATGCTTAGCCAATGCCTCGATAGCAGCTTTGTTAGCTCTTCCTTGCAAAGGTGGTTGAATAACATAAACACGTAATATTCCCAACAGATCTTTTTCTATTCTTGGTCTCTTAGAGTTGGGGTGAACATTGACGGTAATCCTCATGAGGATAATTTTACACTGTTTTTACAGATTTTAAGTAAATGGTGGGGATTGGTGAAAGATGTTGGAACTTATATTGATTGTCTAGGACAACAAGTAGATTTATTATTTATACATTATTTTACATTTATCTTAATATTTATTACACTAATTTAGAGACAAAAATATGCAACAACCAGCAGAAACAGCTAAACCCCAACCAACTAATAATAATAACGATAAAGAAACATTATTTCAATGGACCGCTGAAGATCTTAAAATTCTAGAAGAGACTCAATTGCGGACAGCAATCGTTCAACCACAGGTGGATGCTATTTTTCCTGACAAAACTTTAGAGCAACAATACGAAGAAATTGCACACAATCAGCAAAAGCCAGTCGATCAACTTGATGAAAAAGAAAAAGAAGAAGCAAGTTTAAGGCTGTCTAAAACTAAACGTGATAAACAAAATTTAATTTTCAACATTACTCAAAAAGAAATTTCTGATCAAGATTTTGCTGAATATATTACAGCGCTTCGCGACTTAAGCATCAGCATTCTTCCTTCTCAAAGCGAATTAACCCCTGCAAACATGAGGCAGTGGACGGGGGTTTGTGCTACTGCAGATCAAGCAAAATTTAACCAATCCTTAGCGAGCCAATGGAAATCAAAATTTATGAGCGAAATAGATGAGCCAACGGCTCAAGAAAGGGTGCAAGATTTTCAAAAAGTTTTAATTGAAATATCTGGGTCTAATAGATACTCACGCCCAACTGCAAAAAAACCTGAAGAATTTATCAATTTTTTTAATGCCTTTTCTGAGCTTTATGAACATCATTATCTAGTTACAGCTCAACGACCAAAAGATGAGTTGGACAAAAATTTTATGAGTGGCGCCACTCAATCCGGTCTATACTCTAATAATCCAGATCAAATCAAATTAATGCTACAGATTTACAAAGAAGTTGCTAATTATTTTGATAGAGATATTGGAGCAAAGTTTGCTGAGGCAATATCAAGTTATACCAGAAATCATGATTTAACGGCAGAAAAATTACGAGGATTAATAGATCGCTTGCTTCCCGCAATGCAAAATAATGATCCTCAGGTCGAAATTCTTTTAAAAAGTGGCAATATTTGGGGAATGAGGCGTGGAGATTTTGGGGTTGGCGATTATCTTTGTCACGCTTATGCCAGTCAAGTATCTTCTGAAAATCTCAATGAATTATTACTTGCAGCTAGGGAGGTCCCAGCCACAAGTTTGGCTAAATTGGAGCAAAATCGATTAGACGGCCTAATAATGGCAAAACCATTTGGTATCTTACGAGACTGCATCCACGACCAACGCCCTTACGTGAATGAGCTGATTACCTCAATGCTTCATTATTACGATACTAATGATAAATCTCAATTAGAACAAGTAATTCCCAAAGCTGATTATTTTAATTCAGCAGAACGAATCCAGCTGTTGTTTAACAAAGAAAAATATGAAATGGAAATTGAAGAAAGAAACGCAAGTAGAAAAAAAGTAAAACCTATTGATGTCCTGAGAAGATTGGCAGAAAACACCAAACCGGTATCAGACTTCCCACCCACAACCTCTGACAAAGAATTAAACCAACAATTGCAAACACTAGAACAAGCTAAAATAAATGGAGTTTTGAGCAATAAAGAGGTCTTGGCAAACGCAATCAACTATCTAAACCAAGAATTAAGCACAATGATGGAGGAAAAAGTGATCGGCATTGAGCCAAATCACATCATGGCCATCTCGTGGCTGGAAAGACAAGCCACCGAGCTGTTACGAAACATAAGTTTTGAAGACCAGTGGGGAGCATATAAACAAGATTGGTTTATTTCCTTATTAAAATTTCACGAACTAATTGGCTCGCCACAATACAATGAACAGGAGTTTCAAAATTATATTCAATCATTGATAAGTGCCAACAGCCCACTTGAAGCTTACAAGCTAATTGGCCGACGCATTTTAGAAAACATTAAAGCTTTAGCTGCTTTGTACAAAAAAAAGGGTCGAACAGATCTAGGAGCTTTGTGGTCAGGCAATCTTACTCACGAACTGGTGGGCTTAATTGATTTAAAACCCGCAACAACAAAATTTGGTCAAAATTTGAGAGCCGAAACTGCCCAACAAAACATTGAGCCAGGATATCATCCTGGCGATTAAATTTCTGCTAAAATACGCTCATGTTCAAAGATCGAGAAAGGCAAAATGGCCTTTATCTGCCCATCCACGGTAAAATTGTTCAGGGCGATGCCTGTAATTTAGACCCACAATTAGTCAAAGAGATGCCAATGAATATGTCAGCTAATTTTAAAGTGGAGGTGGTTGATCAAGAAAATCAAAGCAAGTACTTCGAACTACAATTATCTAGACGCCCAGAACCAGGTGTTTACAAACAAGTTTTGCGATTAGTCTCAAAAGACGGTAAATACACAATGGAAGCTGTAGAACATAACCCGGGGTATTTAAAACATGTATTTAATCTCAAAAATGCATCTTTTACACAAAAAATAAAACACTCAAGTCGTGTACTTAGTTTTAATATTACTACCAAAATTAACGGAGTACACCATCCAGCTTTTCGAGCCCAAAAATTTATCCCCTGGTCTTTTCAGTGCCTCAATGGGCAAAAAAATTTCACACATATATTGGCAGACTTTGAATCTGGGTCTGACACATATCAAAAATTTTTAAAAGATTTAAAGAAATGTGATGGCAATGAATTAGAAGCTATGAAACAAGCCTACTCTCATCAAATAAAGATTGATCTTGGCTTTGAACTCAATCCAGAGTCTGTTCATCACGTCAATGGAAGAAAACCCTGTGTACTTGCCCTTTATAGTAAGTAAAAATAGTGATTAGTTTTGTTCGGGATTTTGGAACTGACTGCAGGGCGGGAAGGAATCGAACCCTCATCAAAGGTTTTGGAGACCTTGATTCTACCATTGAACTACCGCCCCTTATTGGCACAGCTATGTTAACAGCAACCATTATAACAGCTAATCGCTCGCTTTAGTGAAATATTTTCAGTCTCTACTCTACTATCTATTCTGCCAGTTGATACTTGTCGGCATCTCGGCCAACTCTAGCATCCAAAAAAATAACAGACCAGTTGTCGATATCGGGATTTGCCTTCGTCAAAATAAATTCATAGTACCCGTCATAAGGCAACATCGTACACTGCTCTCCTTGATCATTGACAACTGGTTCTTGAAATCGACTTTTTACTACACCCTCAGTTAGAGCAACTGAGTGTTTGGGTATTAGACTTAAGGCATCAAGAATGCTCTGACGCAATTTTGTTTCTTCCTGATCAGCCAGCTCTGTCGTGGCATCAAATTTTAACAAGCCCATCAGCATATTAGTTTCAGCAGTCATTAAAATCTTACCTTTTCCCTTCACTAATTGTTCGTGTTTTCCTTTGACTAATTCAACAAATACTCTGCCATCTCGACTAATAATTAAATTTCCTCCATAGTAATTGTGCCAATATTCAGACAATACCAATTTCGAATTGAGCGTAATTTCTTTATTAATTAATTTCTCGGCAATAAACTCCTTCACCATTTCTTGAGTGTGCTCTAAACCAAAAGTTCTAGCACCTGTTTCCAGATTAACGACAGAGGTGTAATAAAGACCAGTTGGCGATGGTAGCTGAGCAAATACATGCTCTGGCTTCTCCACAAATCTTTCCAAATCCACACTTACTTTTGCATATCTAGGTAAATTATGAACTTCTAAAAATTCTAGACCAGCTTGTTTTGTCTGTGCAGTTTCGGCAAGTCCTTTGACTACCTTTTCTTGAGCTGATCGGCGCTGACTATCCAATTGAGTGCGAGGCTTTTTTGTTTCTATTGCGCTAGCTGCTTCCATACACCAATGTGGCATTGAACTACCACTACTAGCACTCTTCTTTTTTTTTCTTGATTTGTTTTCTTGAGCACTGGGGCGCTTAGAATTTTCACAATTCTTCATGCTATCAAACACCTTTAATACTTGTTATTTTTTTTGCTAGAGTATTTTAACATAAAAAGCGGAAAAAACCCAAAACTGGCAAGGATAATAATTATTTGCAAAAACACTGCCGTTTCAAACTTACTCTAGCGCACTTAATAAAAAGCTGTTAGGCTTAATGCATGCAAAAAGACGCTTTTACCCTACTCTATCAGGATAAAAAATTATTAGAAAACACTGCCACGCCAATCATTACCGTTTCGGCTACTTTTAAAGAAGACCTCAAGGGTTTTCATGGCGAAAAAGAAGACGACCAAATCCAAGATATTGTTTTTTCTCGAGCGCACTACTCGATGGCTCTGGCTGTTGCAGTGTCCGCTTGGGGCAATAAAATCGATGCCACAAAAGCCTGGCTAGTCGATCCCACCAATCACGTTAAACAAGCAGATTGGAAATCTATTAAATTAACCGACAACGTTGGCAAGACTATTGCCCGTCAGCCACTATTAAAAGTTCTCAAAGACTTAGTGGATCGTTTTGCTCGCTCCAAACTACCCATTTTAGAAAATATCACGCCAGCCACCAAGTTTTTAAGTCAAAATATTGAGCGACCTATCTTGTCTTTTCATATTGCCACTGGCAACATTTTGGCTGAAAATGGCAAAACAGTCTGGCAAATGATTACCGATCCGCACGTGCGCAGCGATTATGTAATAAACGCGGCCAAAAGTAATATGCGCTTTATGGTTTTTGACCAAGAAACAAAAGAGGAATTTTTTAGGGTGGCGGCGGCGGAAAATATTAAAATCCCTGCCGATCAAATCGAAAATAAAGTGGTGGTGACCGGCCCCCCGGTTGATCCTCGCACCCTCGCCGCCGCCAAAAAGAAAAAGCCTTGGAACAATGACCGAGCTTTAAGAATTCTCATTACTACTGGCGGTTTGGGCACCAATAAGCAAGAAATTCACAAAATTCTTGATCAACTCTTACCTGCACTCAAAAATCCAGAGGCAAATTGTCCAAAATTGGAAATAATTTATTATGCTGGTACTCACTTTGATCACCAGCGCATGGCCATTAATCTAGCTAAAAAACATCAAATTAAGCATCACTTAATTAGTCCTTACGACCCTGCTGATTTTAGCCAAGCTGGTGAGCTAAATATGGCGCAGCGTCAATTCAAAAATAATGTTAAATTTCACATTATTTATCATCCACAAATTATCGATGCTAATGAATTACTAATTCGTTATGGCTTTTCTTGGGCAGATTTATTTATCAGTAAGCCTTCTGGAGACATGGCTTATGATGCGGCTTTATCTGGAGCGGCCTTGCTAAGCATGAAAGAATGGGGAGAATGGGAACACAATGTTCGCCGAGTTTTTGAAAAATTTGGTATTTGTCAAAAAGCTGATACTGATCATATTGTTGAGCAATTGATTGCTCTCAGTCAAAAACAGAGTTCACACAGTATTCACAACCGCGTACCAACCAGTAGTGTTAGGCCACTGCCTCAATTAACAGATGATGAGGCCAATCAAATGTCTTGGATTGCGCAAGCGATGCTTAATACGCAACAGTTGCCTCTCTCCTATTATCAAGGCGCGATTAATATCCTCAAAACTAGTAAACAAGTATGACTCTAAATCGTTATTATTGTTTTTTTGATCAAGAAGAACAAAGCTACCAACTAATAATTTGTCGCCAATTCCCTGAACAGAAGGTGCAAACAGTTATGCCACTCGACCTACCCTTTCGTGATGTAGCGGGTGCCTATCAATTTCTGAAACAAGCTCTTGAAAAAGAATTGGATAGATTAAAAAAAGAGGTTTTCTTTCAGAAATTTTGGGAATTAGCCAATTTTAAGACTAAAAATTCTTTATTATTATCAATTTATCTCCGTCAAAAATACCCTAGGGGGGTATTTAATGTTGAAATTGAAGATTGGTTAAGCGCTGGACCTTTTGCGCAAGTTTACCAAGAGAAGAAAAAATTACTACAAAATTGGCAACCTCGACAAATTTTAGCGCGCTTTATTGCTACGAGCGGTAATCACCTTAAGTCATTACGCATCGGCCACATTCATCTTGCCTATGATCAAGTTGCAGGTCGCGACATCTTCTCCATTCACTTCGACAAATACAATCCTAACCATTTAAAAAAATTCGGCTTGTTCAAACATTTTCTACTTGAAGATGGAGAAAACAGTAATTTGCTCAAAGTTTTTAATAATGATTGAGAAAATTTAAGCAAACATTAAAAAAATCGCTTATTTTACAAAAATTAGCCCTTTATTTTATTGAAAAAACTAGCTGCTCAAATCAGCTTACTTGAGTTTTTTCATCAAACGATGAGGAGTTCTTTTACGACAAACTTTACAATATTTATTGATGGGAAAAATACTTTCACCACTGGTCTGTTTTTTTAGTAATTCGTTGTTTTTATTGTAGGTGCTCACGTAACCAAATGCCTTACAAACGCTGCATTGTAGACCTATTGGCTGTCGAGGGCCTTTTTTTGCTTTTGCCATGTTTCCTTTTTAGTTTAAGTTTTTAAGTTTTTTAAGTATTTAAGTGTGCGATAACAAGGCAGTATTTTAGCACAAAAGCTGTAGAAGTGAAAAGCGACTGATGTTTTCGCCACACTAAAGTAGCTATTTTTATTAGGCCAAGTGTTTCACTACAGCAACCGACAGCTGACAAAAAAGCGACCATTGGCCGATTGAGCAGCTTTTTTATTGCCCACAGCAAGCAACTCTTGGCTACGGCGATATGAAAAGAACTCTTTTGGCAAGGCGTAGGTATCTAATTGACAATCAATTAATTGCTGTTTAGGCAGTTTATATGTTTCAAACAATTGATTTTTGATAAAAGCTGGTAAATCAATTTGCCACAATCCCGTATCTGGCTGTTTTTTAATATATTTTTTCCAAGAAGGATCCTGACTTTGGCGTGGTTCTTTTTCGACCAAATATGATTTAGCTCTAATTCCTGGACCTAAGAAAACTAGAAGATGCTCTGCTTTTGTTTGCCACAAGCCCAACATTTGCTGCCAAACTTGGTCTAAGATATTTAAATATAATGGTTCCCAACCAGCGTGAATCATCGCCATATTTTTGCTTTTTTGATCAAAAAATATTAAGGGAAAACAGTCACCTAAGACCATGCTAATTAGGGTTTTATTTGCTTGCCTATCCCCTCTTTGCCAATGACTTAAAATAGCATCACCTGTGAGTAAAAGACTCGTCTGCTTACTTTTTACTTGCTTGGCATCTAAAACAAGCACTTGATCTTTATTATCTAATTGCAAATGAACAAATTGATCTTCAGCAGCTACCAACTGCCGGCTTGCTAGAAATTGCTCAACAGTTTGAGTTTGGCGAAAATCACCATCGGCACGTTGACTAATAAAAATATTAAGATTTTTTAGTGAAAATGTCAGCATATGCTAGTGAGCCACCCCAGGGACTCGAACCCTGAACCTCCTGTTTACAAAACAGGTGCTCTAACCAGTTGAGCTAGGGGGGCGCGGTGCCAGGAGTAGGACTCGAACCTACGTAGGCTAAGCCAGCAGTTTTACAGACTGCCCTCGTTGACCGCTTGAGTATCCTGGCGCGTTTTATTAAGTTCTCTTGTTAAATTGTTATTTAAATTATTCTTTTAATAATTTAGTGGCCTGTAGTTTGGAGCCTTTGTCGGGGATCGAACCCGAGACCTCAGTCTTACCAAGACTGCGCTCTACCGACTGAGCTACAAAGGCTAGTGGTTAAACTAACAAATCTACACTTAGCCAAACAATGCCTCATTATTATATTGAAAAAACTCAAAAAATATAGCCCTACTCAGAAAAACACAAAATCCACCCACTTGTGCAAGAAGCCAGCGTCTTTCCCCTGGATAACCAGGTGGGCAAGGCGAAAATTTTTCCACGGAAAAACTTTACAACCCATCAGCCCATAGAAAAGCTGTTGAGGAAAAAATGCTATAGCTCCCTGCAGAAGAAGGTGGATTTTAAAGAACAATTCAAGATCTAAATTGATTGTAAAAAGTTTAAGAAGAAAAGAACAGCTGTTGCAAAGAGCAAAAATTTGCTAAAATGGAGTATTGGCTCAAAAAGCCTTTTTTTTAAGCAAATTTTTATTGGCTCGAGAGAGCTTTTTTTAATAAGCTTTTTTTAACAAAATTGAGCGTTTGCTGTTTATTTTGATCTAGAAAACGCGATTTTAATCTAATTTTAATCTGCTTGCCTAATCTACTTGCCCTCGAATTCTTTTAACCAAGTCTTAATTTTGCTCCCATATTTCTCTTGTTCGACTACAAATTTAAGATGTGCTTTAAAATAATTTTCTGGATCACCAGTGGTCATCCACTCCCCTTTAGATTTCTGCACTAGGACTTTGGCTCCTGTTTGATTTAACCGACCAATTGCGTCAGATGTCCATAGCTCATCATCTTTCCCCGTATTTTGTGCTGCTAGAAAATCAAAGATTTTTTGCGTAAACAAATAGCGACCATAAGAAGCGAGATGGGTAGGCGCTTTAGCTGGATCTGGTTTTTCGACAATATTAGCTAAAATATTGGGCTTTCCTTCTTGATATTGACCATTTTTTAATGATACGGCCGCATATTTAGCTATTTCATCACCAAGAATTTCTTTAACCATGATGATGGCATCGGCGTCTGGATTTTGTTGATAGGCCTCCAGCAAAGTTTTGGCATCACCAGGCTTACCAAAAACAACATCATCACTATAAAAAGCTAAAAAAGCCTCCTCATTTTCGACAAAATTTTTAGCACTAGCAAAGGGTGAGCCATTGCCATAGGGCAAGCTTGGATCTTGAGTGATCACCAGCATTTTGGGAAAGTTCAAGACTTCTTGAACTGGAACATAACGATCAGCTTTACCCTGAACATCGAGCTGTTTACGAATGCGATTAACATTGTTGTTGAAATAATCTTCGTAAATTGGTTTACCTTCTGGGGTGGCTACCACAATAATTTCTTCAATCCCCGCTTCGATACATTCTTCAATGACCAGTTGCATAATTGGTCGATTGCCCAAAGGTAACATTGCTTTAGGAATAGTTTTAGTAATTGGCAGATAACGACTGGCAAAGCCAGCATCTGCAATAATAGCTTTTCGGACTTTTTTTTCGCTCATAATGTCAAAGAGTATAACATATTCACCAATAAAAATCCCCTTGGCACTTGACCTCTACCCTGTAAATTTAGTATGCTAGATTGATGGCTAAAAATACTAGATCTTATCCAAAATATATCAAAAAAATGGATTGGCCTGAAATTGTTTTCCTGCTGTTTTTAGTCATCTTTTTTGCTGGGCTAACTTGCAAACACTTTGTTACTAAACAACAGCAGTTGCGTTGGCAAAAATGGCAAGAAATTAAAAATTCAGAGATAAATAGCGCTGTTGACCTAGAGATTAATGATGATTTGCTGAGCAGAGCTGATTTAAATCAAGACCAAGAAATTAATCAAGCAGATGTTCAGACCATGGAAGAGGCTTTTTTAGCCATCGATAGCGAAAGTTTAAAGGCTGATTTAAACCAAGATGGTCGCGTTGACGCTAAAGATTACGCAATTTTGACACATATTATTGAGTCACAAGAATCAAATTAAGCAAAAAAATAAAGAGCAATAAAGAACAATCAAAGAGCAATATGGAAAGCAATTTTTTACAAAAATCAAGAAAAAAACCCTTTTGGTCTTATGCCTTTTTTGTTTTTGGCGTATTACTGCTCATTTTTATTCTCAGTGCCACTCTTTTTGGCTTAATTTTCTTGCAGTCTGTTGATGAAAGCCTAGATACCCGTAAACAAGCTCAAGAAATTAAAAAAAGAGTTGATTTTAATACCTATCCTTTTAGCCAAAGCTTTTTTCAAGTTGGAGAAACAAGTCGGCTTGAACTCCAAGTCAATACTTTTAATCACTTTGTTGACGCTTTGGAACTTAATTTGCTGCTAAAAACTGATCCTGGGTTGTGGCAAGTAGATGATGTAAAAATTATTCCCCCTCAAGATCAGGGCTTAAAACTGGTTCAAAGCAGTCTGCAACAAACAGAATGTGAAGATCAAGCTGATTGCTATCTGCTCACCTTGTTATTGATTAGCCAAGAAACAGACAAGCCCTTTACCAGTCATAATTTATCAACTTCGATTGCTAGTATTGAGTTTACTCCCCTAAAAGAAGGAGCGGTGAACTTAGAACTCACAACTACTAGTCAGGCTATTGCCCACGACACTGCGCAAAATATTCTGCAACACCCGGGTGTCAATCAGTTTAATTACTATATTAGTGATAACGGCATTGATTTTGCCCAATGTCGCTATGTTTATGATGATTGGAGTGACTGTCAAAACTTTTGGCAAACTCGCAATTACCAAGTAGCCCCACTCAATTGTCACTGGCACCAGCAGGAAACTCTTGAACCTCTGAGCCAACAATGTCTAACCAATAAAGTTGAAGCTAACAACATCTCTTTAGCAGCAGCAAGTGATTTTTTCCTCCACTATTTCGCCCCTTGTTTAGCTGGTCCTAATTCTGGAGAAAAATTTTATTTAGTCTGGAATACAGAAAAATATGATGGTTTTGCTTGGCTAGACGTGAGTCTTGATCATCAGTTTACTGATTATTACCAAAAATCAATTAAAAAGGCGCAAAAAGTTGGTCCTTATACTATTATCGATCTAACGAGACTAACTGGTTTTTCCCAGGACATAAAAGGACAAATCCTTAGCTTTGAAGCCGATCAAAACTATTATTTTCGCCTATATAACGACCAAGCGGAGCAATTTGTGTTAGGGCCTAAACTCTATCTTAATTATTGCGTAGCTAATGCTAGTCAAAATCTTAACTGTCAAGATACTTGTGTTCAGACTCAGCAGGGTTCCAGTTGTGCGCCTGGTCTCGCCTGCATCAACAGCCAATGCCGTTTAGAAAGCAATCCAGATAGCCCATGGTGTTTTAATGCCGACTTAGTTAGTGATACTTTAAGTTTGGGCAGAGTGGCAGGCGTGAGCACGCAAGTCAGCGATGCCTCTTATATTATCAAAGGCCCATTTTTACCTAGCGAAGCTTATGACATCACCACTTATGCCTGTAACCACGGTTGCAACACCAATCGTGATTGTATGGCCGACTACCGTTGCTATCAGGGTCGTTGTCGTTTAGCCAGTAATCCAGAAAGTGCCACTTGTGACAGCACTGATATTAAACCAAGCCCTCAGCCGACTGCACAAGCAACCGTAGTCCCTACAGAACCTCAGCCAAGCATTGAAGTAAGTCCAAGTGTTTCACCCACTGTTGCAGTTATTGTTGATGAAACAGAAACTGAAACTGGCTCAGAAAATTCAGAAAGTGAAAATGTTGAAGAAGTACAGAGCCCCGACCCAAGCCCAACAATTGCTGAAGAAGAAACAGAGCAAAACCAAGCGTCGGGTGGTTTTTCTGCTGCTTTTGCTCAATTTTCTAGTCGTTTTAATTGGCAATATTTAGCTTTAGCTGGCCTGCTGATTATTATTGCCATCGTTTTTATCACTCTCGGTTTAAGCCATAACCCGAAACAAAAGCAAAAACAAGTTAAAGATAAAAAAGCTCAGTCAAACGATCCAGTTGAGGTAGAAAAAACAGAAGACCAAGAAGTAAGAAAAGCAAGTGACCTAGAAACCGAAGATCTGGGCGCTGGGTATATAGAAACTGAAGATCTAGGTGCTGGATATATAGAAGCTGAAGATCGAAAAATTGAAGAGCTAGGCGCTGGATATATAGAAGCTGAAGATCGAAAAATTGAAGAGGAAGAATTAGAAAAAGAAGAACAAGCAATTCCAGAAAATAAAAAGCTTGGTCTGTGATAAAATGCCAGTCTATGTTGCAAGCAATTAAGAAATATTTATCTGAGGTAAAAACTGAACTTAGTAAAACTACTTGGCCCAGTAAACAGACGACGAAAAACCTCACCATTTTGGTGGTGATAGTCAGCCTCTTGCTTGCTTTATATATTGGTGCTCTTGATATTATTTTGCAAAAACTTATAGCACTTTTCATTTAATCTGGTATAATAACTTTTCGCAAAAAACTCTAAAGGTATTTATGGCAAATCGTAAAGATAAAAAGACTCAATCAAAAAAAGATCAAGTTCTTGCAGTGGAACCAACTCAAGAAACTGAGCTTGAAGAAACTCAAAAAACTGAGGCTGAAAAAACTCAAGAAACTGAGGCTAAAGAGCTAAAAGCAGAAAAAAGTGAAAAAAGCCTTAACGAAAATCTAATTGTTATTAGCGAAGATGTTAATAAAAAGGCTCGTTGGTTTGTCGTGCACGTTTATTCTGGCCATGAGCGCAAAGTGGCAGAAGCACTTCGTCAACGAACTGAAACATTACATCTGTTAGACAAGATTTTGCGGGTTTTTATTCCTACTCAAGACAAAATTCAAATCAGACGCGGTCAGCGTCGTACGGTTAGTGAAAAGATTTTTCCAGGTTATATTTTGGTAGAAATGGAAATTACCGACAATGCCTGGTTAGCTATTCGCACCACCGAAGGTGTGACTGGTTTTGTGGGCATGAGCAGTCGTCCTACCCCACTCCCTAAGAGCGAAGTCGAAGCAATCATGAAATATGCCGAACAAAGTGATACTCAATATAAGGCTGATTTTGTTGATGGTGAAGCAGTGAGAATTACTGATGGTCCATTTAATGATTTCTTGGGCAGTGTTGATAAAATCGATGAAGAAAGAGGCAAAGTCACAGTCTTAATCAATATTTTTGGTCGAGAAACTCCAGTAGAATTAGATTTCTTACAAGTCAAAAAAGTGTAGTAGAAAGAATTAATCATGGCAAAAAAGGTCAAACAAATCTTAAAGTTAAATTTACCAGCCGGTAGTGCTACTCCTGCTCCTCCAGTGGGCCCAATTTTAGGTCAAGCAGGGATTAACATGATGGATTTCATCAAGCAATATAATGATAAAACTGCCGACAAGCGTGGGCAAATTATCCCAGCAGAAATCACAGTTTATGAAGATCGTTCTTTTACTTTTGTTCTAAAATTACCTCCAGTGGCCGATTTAATTAAACAAAAAATTAAATTAAAAAAAGGCAGTGCTCTACCTGGTCGAGAAAACAAAGGTAAATTAAGCAAAGCCCAAGTTCGAGAAATTGCCGAAGAAAAAATGGCAGATCTCAATACTAAAGATGTTGAGGCAGCCAGCCGCTCCGTGATTGGCGCTGCTCAAAGCATGGGTGTCGAAATTACTGATTAATTAAAATTATCAAATAATAATATTAACGTGGCAGACTCAAGCTTTTCCCCAGTCGTTTGCACCACGTTAACAGAAAGGAAATATGGGAAGCAAAAAAAATGTTGACATGACTCAAACTGAGACTACTGTCAAAATTGTCAAAGAAAAAAAAGCTGAAAAGAAGAAAGATCAAGCAGCTAAAAAGCCAGCGAGTGAAGCTAAAAAGCCAGCAGCTGAAGCTAAAGAGCCAGTGAAGGACGCGAAGGAAGATAAAAAGCCCGTGAGTGAAGATAAAAAGCCAGCAGGCGATGCTAAAGAACAAGCCAGTGAAGAAAAAAAGCCAGTTCTGCAAAAAAAATCAAAAAAAGTCAGGGGCAAAAAATATCAAGCCGTCAGAGCTCAATTAGATAAAACTAAAACTCATGACCCTGCTTCAGCCATTGCTTTAGTCAAAAAATTTTCTTATAGCAAATTTGATGCTTCTGTCGAAGCCCATATTGTAGTGAAAGAAATCGGCACCAGTGTCGACCTAACCCTACCTCACAACACGGGAAAAAGCGTCAAAGTGGCCATCGCCGACGAAGCATTATTAGCCGAGGTCGAACAAGGTAAAATTAATTTTGATGTGCTATTAGCCTCACCAGAATTAATGCCAAAATTAGCCAAATTAGCCAAAATTTTGGGACCGAAAGGTTTGATGCCGAATCCTAAAAATGGCACCCTCACCCCAAAACCAGAACTAAAAAAGAAAGAGCTAGAAGCTGGAGCCTTTACGCTCAAAACAGAGAAAAAAGCTCCACTCATGCACCTGGTAATTGGCAAAGTGAGCATGGACGACAAAATGCTAGAAGAAAACATTTTGGCCGTTCTTAAAGCATTAAAGAATAGAGTGCTCAAAGTCGCGATTGCGCCAAGCATGGGCCCTGCTATTCGTCTCAACTGGCAAATAGTCGAAGAGAAATAAGCTATTCAAACTCAGGCAAAACTTTGGCAACGCTAATTATTTGTTCTAATGTTGTTGAACCTTCTTTTAGTAAGCCCTCAGCTTTTCCTCTAGTTCGTAAACTTAATTCTTCTTTAGCAACTTCTTGATCACCAATAATTAACATTAAAGGCACTCTTTCTGTTTCAGCTTGGCGAATTTTCGCTTGCAGGCGTTCTGAACGATCATCAAGAGCCACCCGCACCCCAGCAATTAGTAATTTTTTCATTACTGTTTGGGCATAAGCTAGATGACGATCAGCAATCGGTAATAATTTTGCTTGAATTGGGGCAAACCAGAGAGGAAAATCTCCACCATGATGTTCAATTAGAAAAGCAAAAAAACGTTCATAAGAACCAATTAAAGCTCGGTGGATCATTAAAGGTCTTTGTTCTTCGCCCTGCTCATCAATGTAAGTTAAAGCGAAACGCTCTGGTAAATTAAAATCAACTTGAATAGTTGAAATACTATCCTCTTTACCAAAAACATTGATTGCTTGCACATCTAGCTTGGGTCCGTAAAAAGCCGCATCACCTTTGATTTCTTCATACTCTACTCCAGCCTCGTCAAGAATTTCGCGTAAAGTATTTTCTGCCTTTTGCCATTCAGCTGGTGAACCACAAACTTGAAATTTTTTATCATTGGGATCAGAAATTGATAAACGAAATTTATATTTATCAAAACCCACTGCTCGATAAAAGATTTTGAGCATTTGCATCACTTCTAAAAATTGCTCTTTTAGCTGATCGGCTGTACAAAAGATGTGAGCATCGTTTTGCGTAAAACCACGCACCCTTTGCAAACCATGCAATTCTCCAGATTTTTCCCGGCGATAAACGGTGCCAAACTCGCCCATTTTAATTGGCAACTCCCGATAGCTATGAGGCTTCAGTTTATAAATCATCATGGCCGCTGGACAGTTCATTGGTTTTAAATAATATGTTTCTTCAAGCACCGAAGCATCCCCCTCTTCTTGATAGCGTAATGGTGGATACATATTTTGATCATAAAATCCTAAATGTCCTGATTTTTCAAACAATTCTTTACGATGAATATTGGGGGTGATAACGTGACTATAAGCAAAACTACGCTCAAATGTCACCATGTAATCTTCAAGCGCGCGACGCATAGCAAAGCCATTGGGCAACCACACTGGCAACCCTTGCCCGATCTCTTTAATGACCGCAAACAACTCCATTTCTTTACCAATTTTGCGATGATTACGCTCTAAGGCTAGTTGGCGATTGTGCAGAAATTGATCTAAATCAGCTTGATCAGCAAAGGCTGTGCCATAAATACGCGTGAGCATTTTATTAGCTTCACTCCCTCGCCAATAAGCACCAGCAATACTTAATAATTTAAAGGCTTTAATTTCGCCAATGTTTGCTATATGAGGACCTTTACATAAGTCAACAAAACATTGTAAATCAACCCGACTTTGCGCCGTGCTTAATTTGTTAGAAATTAAACCTTGAAGCAATTGTTGGTCAGCTTGGACTTGATCTTTATTACCGGTTAAATAAATGCCGACTATGCCTGCCGCCACCAATTCGTGTTCTTGATCTAAACGCAGGGAAACTGGATCAACTTTGGGGTCATGAGCATCTAATTCAGCTAAACCATCTAGCAATTCTTGCTTGTAGGGATTGTCATGAAAAATGGCTCTAGCTAAATCGATTGGGATTTCCATTTTGTGCATGAGCAAATTTTGTTCGATGAGTTTTGCCATTTCTTTTTCAATTTTAAGCAAGTCAGCTTCAATGAGGCGAAAGCCTAGTTTTTCTGCTTCTTGAGAGATATCAAAGTCAAAATAAAAACCATCAGCAATCGCTGGACCCATTGCCTTGATTATTGCTGGCTGAGTTAACTTATATTCACCGCTAGCTGTTTTAATTTTGCCCTGATTTTTTTTATTGGGCGAATACAATCGCTCCATGGCCATCGTTAGCACATGTTCTGCGCTGTGGCGGAGAGCGAATAATTTTTCTTCTTGATTCATAATTCCTTGTCTGTTTATTATTTTAATTTTAATGAATTTTTCAGATAATTGCTATTAAAAAACCCGCCTTGATCGCGGGTTGGTGTTTTTGGCAATTATCTAAATCCAACACACAACAACCCGCTAGGGGCTAGTAGTAGTGCTGGTAGTTAAGATAATTTTTAACATGAATAATCATTATAGCATAAGAATTTTGGCTTCACTATTGCCGAATACCAATCAAATGCCAAATACTCATGCTGATTATTAATGCGAAACTTATCCAGCTCCGCCGCCACCGCCGCCACCGCCGCCGCCACCTCCACTAGAAAATCCTCCACTTGAACTGCTGCCGCTTGCCCCATAACTATGTGAGGCGCTACTGCTAATAGTCTTAAAAGCACTACCCAAAGAACTGAGTGAGTGAGTAACACTACCCAAATCAAAACTCTTCATATCAGCTACAGCTGATTGACTCAAATTAAAGTTCGACATTCCCCAATAATTAACTAAAGTTCTTTGATCAGCCTCTGACCAATCTTTAAATTGAACAGGTAATTGAGACAAAGCTTTCATCGATACCCCAAATAAAGTGCCATAAACGAGGTATTTTTCCCAAAGAATAATTGAGTCAATAGCGTAGTTTTTGGTTTTTTTGTAATCTTTTAAATGTTTTTTAAAAGACAACCATTGTTCTGCTTCAATGTGACCTTTTTCACTCCTTTTTTCACTACTAGCTTGCAAAATCGACATCACTATCCCAGCATTAAAGCCAAGTATTAAATTGCCCGTGAGGAATATCCAAGTGACACTGATCCAAGCCTCTATGATAGATAAATCGGTATTTACCAAAAAACTTATCAAGACCATCGCCAAAATAAAGCTAATCATAGGACTAATAAATAACTTTAAGCTACTCAAACTAGTCGCAAATTGATGGACATCTCGATCAAAATAACCTTTGGCCAGATTATCTTTAAAAGCAATCGTTTCTAACTTTTCAAAAAAAAGATAACTGCTGCTAGCATAGCTTTTAGTGTATCTGGCTATATCTTTAAGATTTAAATTTTTTCGAGTCTTTGCTTTAGCTAAAGCCAGAGCTTCCCGATCACCCTGTGGATTTGCCTGGCGCCAAAGTTGATTAAACTGTTGTTCAGTGACCCACTCGCCACTTGCCCGGTGATAATATTTGGCATAATAATTGGAAACGGTGATAAACAAAAAATTAAACACCTCTTGCTCTACTGGCGATAAAGGCACCTGCCCCGCTTGGTTACTTAATTCTAAGAAATAACTGTAATCTTTAGCAATTAAACCTTCTTTTTTCTCACTGCGCACGATTCGACAAACTTTTTTATGCACTAGAGACAACACTGTGGCAGTAAAAACCGCGGGAGTGAGCTTTTTCGTCTTAGTCATAAGCTGCTGAACTAAAGCCGGTTCTAAATCGCTAGGCGGTTCCCAGATACCCGGCAAGACTTGTAAGCGTTCTTCTTTAGCCACTTTTAAATATTGAATTAAATTTTGCACAAAGTAGAAAATTCCCAAGATACTTAGCCCCACAGAGACCAAAAATATTAACTGGGCAATTCTTTCTACTTTCCTTACTTCCTTAATTGTTTGCTCAATAAATTTTTGTTCTTGGGCTAGAATTTTTTGTTGACTAAGTTTGCCAACAGGTAACTGCTCAACAGCACTCAAGCTAGACAGGGGCAAAATAATTCTGCCTTCCAAAAATTGGCCAAGCTTGACTTGCTCTGCCTCAAAATGAACACCGTATAAACCATTATCACTGGCTAAACTATCAATACTGACTCTGCCACTTAATGGACCATGCCCCCAAGCCTGAACTGCGTTGAGTTGAGAGGTCAAGAAATTTTTTGGCAACCAAACGTTAATCTTCACGGGCCCATGAGGCACCTCCCAAGAATCGCCCACGAACTGCCAATATAATTCTGCCACATTGTCTTGTTTGCTTAATAAATTATCGATTTGATAGCGTAATTCAAAAAGCTTAGTTTCATCATTGGCTTGATAGTGCCATTGTAAATAATATTCACTACCCCGCTGTTCAATGTAAAAAGTATTATCTGGATTGTTGCGAGCTTCACTCAAATTGACTTCATTGCTTTCTAAAACCCGATAGCAATCATAAGAATCCACGCCACTAATCTGTTTTACTTCACAGAGCTCAAAATTGTTCAGCAAGTAAGGCTCACTTCGCCCAGTATCAGTAACACTTTGACTATTTTGCAAATTAATCTTTTGATAAACAAAACGATAATCTCCCTGAAAATTAAAAGCTCGGCGCTCAATCACTTTGGCTGAACCATCTTCCTGCAAAAAGAAGTCGATAGCGCTTTGGTCAATAGTGTAACTTCTAGCAAACACTGCCCGACTAGAAATTAGATTTAAAATTAAGAAAGAAAGGAAAAAGACGATCACTAAAAAAAGTTGAGAGAATCGCTGCTGTTTTTTCATTAACACTTATTATGGCTTATTAAGTCCTGCTTGTAAATGTAGGCCTTGGTCTTTTTTGCGCCTTGTCAGTCGACTGTTGTCTGCTATAATTCTGCTGTTGTCCAAAGACAGTGTGGGCTGCAAAGCTTAATCATCACACCGAGGAAGTAAACAAAGCGTTTCCCCTTTCTCTAGTTTTTGGCTAACAAGTAGTAAAGTTAATTTTTGTACTTAGTCAATATTTTTATATTTTTTAAAAAACATTTAAATAAAGGATCTATGCCAAGTAAAAGCAATATTGAAGAAATCAAAATTATCCAAGAAAAAATTGACCGTGCTAAATCTTTAGTCATTGTTGATTATTCTGGAACCAGTGTTAACGATTTAACTGCCCTGCGCGATGCCTTGAGAGAAGCAGGCGGTGAAATGTTTGTCAGCAAAAATACTTTAATTGATATTGCGCTTGGCAAAGGTAAATTAACTGAATCGCTATCTGGCATGAATGCTCTGGTTTTTTCTTACAACGATGCTGTTGCTGGATTAAAAGCTCTTTTTGATTTTCACAAAAAATCTGAAAAATTAAGTATTAAGCAAGGCTACATGGATGAAAAAGTCTTATCAATTGCTGAAATTGAAACCTTAAGTAAATTGCCAAGTAAAAATGAATTGGTGGTCATGTTAATTCAGCGACTTAAAGGACCTGGTCAAGGCTTGGTTAATACTCTCAGTGCTAAAAGCAAAGATTTGGTTTATGTACTTAAAGCAATTGCCGACAAAAAAAATTAAAAGTTTAAAAAAATTAAAAATTAAAAAATATTAATAATTAGTTAAAAATTAGTTAAATCACTAATTAACAGAAAGGATCACAATGGCAGAAGAAGCTAAAAAACTAAGCGCCAAGGTGCAAAAAATCGTTGACGCAGTCAAAGAGCTTTCCCTAATGGAAGTGTCTGAGTTGGTCAGCGCACTTGAAGAAGAATTTGGTGTCAGCGCTGCTGCTCCAGTCATGATGGCCGCTGGTGCTAGTGCAGCTGCAGCCCCCGCTGCTGAGGAAAAAGATGAATTTGACGTCATCCTCAAAGAAGCAGGCAACAATAAAATTGCCGCTATTAAAGCAGTGCGCACTCTCAAACCAGAACTTGGTCTTGGAGATGCTAAAACCTTCGTGGAATCAGCACCCAAAACAGTTCTAGAAGGCGCTAAAAAAGAAGATGCCGAAGCAGCCAAAAAAGCTTTAGAAGAAGCAGGCTGTGTCGTTGAACTTAAATAAGCAAATTTATTGAGTTTAAATAAGTTTATAATCTGTTTTACCCCGCTTCATAGCGGGGTTTTTGTAATTTCTTAATGGTTTTAGAGGGCTAATTTACTATGGCTAAAAATTATATTAGAAGGCTAATTTGCTATGGTTCAAAATTATATAGGATATTTTTTCTCAATTTTGAAAAATTATAGGATATTATATTTGTGAAGAATTCTCCTAGTTCGTCAATAACAAAAAAATGTAGCTAGTTTGCCCAATTATGATCTATAAATAAAAATTGCTTATTGACTTGTTTTGTTTTATTCTGCTATTGTTAGGTATAGGTCATAATAGATCGAACAATTACTAAATTTAACAAGACTTATAGGCCTAATAATTTAGGTCACAGAAAGGAAAAATGAGCGATAGTCCAGACTTTAATCCAATGCAAACTGATGGTGAAGAAAAGAAAACTGGTCGAGCTACTGACGCTGCCAAACTTGATATTAAAAACTTACCAGATCTACTAACAGTTAGAGAAGTGGCTGATTTATTAAGAGTCTCTCCCCTAACAATTAAGCGCTGGGGCAAACGAGGTAAACTCCCTGCCATCAGAATTAATTCACGCGGAGATCGACGTTATAAGAAAGAGGCCGTTTTGTGGCTTTTAGGCGTTAATCCAGACGAATTAAAAGATTAATCAGAGATTAATAAGGGATTGATAAGAGACTGATAGTAAAAAATCAACTTTAGGCTCGACTCAGTTGGGTTTTAGCCATTTTTTGCCAACGCTTAGCCTCCTGTCTCACTAAACAAAGAAATCTGAATAAACGTAATTGACGTCGCCAGCGCCATGGTTGCTGGACCAAACGCCACAACCATTCCAAGGCTAGGGCGCGAATTACATGAGGCGCGCGCGCGATCTGGCCAAACAGCAAATCAAAAGAACCCCCCACCCCAATGGCTACCAAGACGCCCGCTTGCTCGAGGCGCGCGCGCCATTCCAACAACCACTGCTCCTGTTCCAAAGAACCAAAAGCAACAAACACTATTTGTGGCTTCAATTTCTTTAAAATTTTCTCCAAAGCTTGATCTTCAATTGGCAAAGGCTCATTTTTGTCTTGATAGGCTTCAGTCCAATACAAGTTTTTCTTCAATTGAATCAGGCTTTCTTCATCTTCATAAATTTCTCCCTGATACTCACCGCCAGCTTTCCCCCAAAACTCAGCATAATTACGCCCACCGATAATTAAGGTGACATAATTTTTTTTGGCTGCTTCTACGAGTAATTGATCTGCCACATCAACGCCAGTAATTTTTTCTTCAATTTTTTTTGGCTTCACTGCTTGGCGAAAAGGAAATAACAGGCTTTGACGACAGCGAATCCAGCGATTGGCCATAATTAAACCAATTCCATCTGGTAATAAAATATCGGCACCTTTCAGTACTTTGCGCAGAGCTGGATTTTGCTCGACTTGCACTAATATTTCTGGATTGGGAGTAAAAATTATCTTTAAATCTTTGGGTTTAGCTGTTTCTAGGTGATTTTTGAGCAAATGCCAAAAATCTTGCCAGCTATCAGAATAAATTGCTAATTGAAAAAATTGTGCGTCCATTTTTTAATCATAACACAAAGAATTTTTATCATCCCCCAAAGCTAGAGTAAAATGTTAAAATATATTTGTATGTCGGACTTGGCTAACGGGCGCATTATTATTTTAGGTCTTGGCAGAGAAGGCTTGTCTAGTTATCGTTTTTTGCGTGAGCAATTTCCCGATCAAGAACTCACTCTGGCAGATCAATCACCAAGCGCTGTTTTATTCATTAATTTCCCCGAATGGAAAGAAATTAGCCAAACAGATCGAAAATTAATCTGGCAAACTGGCAATCATTATCTGGAAAAGCTAGCTACTTACGATTTTTTAATTAAAACTGCCGGAATTCCCATTACCTTACCCGCTATTCAACAAGCCCTGGAGCTGAATCCTAGTTTGCAAATTACTTCAAACATGCAATTATTTTTTGATCGTTGCCAAGGAACGGTTATTGGCATCACTGGTAGTAAGGGAAAAAGCACGACCAGTCAATTAATTTTTGATATTCTTAGTCAAGCCGATTACAAAAGTGTCCTACTGGGTAATATTGGCCGTCCAGCTCTTAATTATCTGTCGGTAATTGATCAAGAAACTTTGGTGGTGGCTGAATTATCTTCTCATCAATTGGCTGAACTCAAGGCTAGCCCTCAAGTTGCAGTCTTGCTTGATGTGACTCCAGAACATCTAGATTATTTTGTCAATTTTGACCAGTATGCTGCTTCAAAAACAGCTATTACTCGTTATCAAAGTCCTAACGATTGGCTAATTTACAATCCACAACTGGCTGGAGCCAGTAAATTGGCAGCCTTAAGTGCAGTTAGGCCGAATCATCAACTGAAACATTCGCTGATAGATAAAAGTGATGATCAAGATTACCAAGTGTTTATTAAAGATGAAGAAATTTATTGGCGAAAGTTAGATAATCCGAGTGCCTTGCAGAATTTAATGCCAGTTGCTGAGATCAAATTGCTAGGCAGACACAATCTCTACAATGTGCTGAGTGCCATCGCTGTAGCGCAAATTTTTCAAGTGAGTGAGAGTAGCTTGCGTCAAAGTATTAGCAATTTTCGTGGGCTAGCTCATCGCCTTGAATTGGTCGCCGAATTGGACAAGGTGAGGTATTATGACGACTCGATAGCTACTAATCCGACTGCGAGCAGTGCTGCCATTAGAAGTTTTCCTCAGGGAAAAGTCATTTTGCTGGCTGGCGGTTCTGATAAAAAACTCGATCTAAAAGAATATTTTATAAGCATTATTGAACAAAAAGTCAAAGCCCTCCTCCTCTTCCCTCCCTTGGGTGAAAAAATTTTAGAAGAGTTAAAAGCAATGTGGCAAGAGCGCCAATTAGATGCAGCAACTTTTCCTAAATACCGAATTTGTCAATCGATGACGGAAGCCGTTGAACAAGCCCAGCTTTGGGCCCAAGCTGATGATGTGGTCCTACTTAGTCCAGCTTGTGCTAGCTTTGGCTTATTTAAGGATTACCTGGATCGTGGCCAGCAATTTCAATTAGCTGTCAATAATTTAGCAAAAAAACAAAGCAATAACACAGAACTTAAACAATCATGAACATTAAACAAAAGCTAAGCCCTTTTGCCCTTGCCTATTTGCGTTTTTTTGCGCGATTACAATTACAAAAAAATCGTCAAGCAAAAATCGTCGGCATTACTGGCAGTGCTGGCAAAACTAGCTGTCAGTTGGCAATTTTGGCAGCTCTTGGCAACAATAAAGGCCGCTTAAAAATTAAAATTAACAAAAAAGCCAATTCTGAAACTGGTATTCCTCTCGATATCCTCGGCTTGCAAGTCAAAAATTACAGTCTCAACGATTGGCTAAGGCTCATGCTCCTGGCTCCCTGGCAGCTGTTAACTAATTGGCAACATTTTGATGTTTATGTGGTGGAAATGGGCATTGATAGTCCTCATTCGCCAAAAAATATGGACTATTTGCTCAGTATTATCCAACCACAAATTGCGATTTTGCTCAATGCTAAACTTGTTCACAGTCAAAATTTTGATCCACTAATTAAAGAAAGCGATCCTAAAAAACGTGAACAAGCTCTTCTCAGCTTGATTGCCCAAGAAAAAAGTAAATTAGCTCTGTCATTAGCTAAAAATGCTTTGCTCATCATTAATCGAGATGATCAATTGCTCTGGCAATTTAGCCAACAGAGTGTGGCCGAAATTAATACATTTAGTCAAGATAATTCCAATCACACTCAAGACGTTGATCTGCGCCTCCATGACTGGCAAGTTGATTTAGATGCCAGTCAATTTAGTTTTGAAATTAATAAACGCATTAAACTCAATAAAGCAGACAATAAAATTTTAAGCATTAAACTCAATAATGTGGTGCTGGGTCAACACTATGCGCCTGTTCTAGCCAGTGCTATTCTCCTAGGTCTTAGATTGGGTTTATCAAAAAATGAGATTAAGAATAATCTAGAAAAGTATTTTATTGTTGAGCCCGGACGCAGTTCCTTGCTGAAAGCGCAAAAAAATAGTTACATTTTGGACAGCTCTTATAATGCCTCGGGAATGCTGGAAATGCTTGATTTAGCTAAACATTTGGCTAATAAAGATCAGCGAGTTAAGCGTCTACTAGCAATCTTGGGAGATATGCGTGAACTAGGTGAAGAAACTGCCTCTCTTCATCAGCAAGTGGCAGCTAAAATTGCCGAAGATTTTAGCGAAATCTATCTGGTTGGCCCATTAATGAAACGCTATGTTCAGCCAATCTTGCAAGAAAAAATTAAAGCAGGAGCAAGCACAGTCCAAAAACTGGAAACATTTAAGGACAGTCGTTTAGCCGGTGAAGCACTCTTAAAAAACTTACAAGCTGGCGATTTAATCCTGGTTAAAGGCTCACAAAACGAGATTTATTTAGAGAATGCCATTGAATTTTTATTGGCAGACAAGACTATTGCTAAAAAAGTGCTCTGCCGACAAAGCGCATACTGGTTAGCAGTAAAAAATCAGTAAAAATGTCAAACGACTTAGAGTAAATTTACTTTAACAGGCAAATAGTAGACAAAATTAAAGATAAGCTAAACTAGCTTTAAATAATTCTATATTTTCTAAAACTGTCAGCGCGCCAGTCGCAGCCGCTAAATCAGGATCTTCAACTACTGCCACCGGCATTTTTAACGATCGAGCTAAAAAGCGGTCTAAACCCTTTAACTTGGCTAAATTACCAGATAACAGGATACCCCTATCCAGTATGTCGCTTAATAAGGCGTTGGGCATTTCTTGCAAAAGTTGTTCAATTAACAACAAGTAGTCTTTGATGATCGGCTCAAGCGCCTTGACCAATTCTTGATTGCTGACATTAATTGTTTTGGCTTTTTTACTCAGCAAGTCTTTACCAATCAGCTTGAATGATTTTTGAGTAGCCAGCTGGTCTTCTTGAATCAAGTCTAGATCAATTTGTTTTTTCAGTTGCTCACTCGCTTCTAAAGTGATTAATAAATGATGTTTTTTAACCAAATAGGCGCGCAATAATTCATCTAGCTCCCAACCAGCCACTGTTCCCGTCCACAAATTGCTTTGAAAACTAACCAGCGAACCTAAAGATAAGGCGGCTGCCTCTACGCCTGCTGCCCCCATTTGCACCAGGAGCGCTCCGTTTGTGTCGGCGATTGGTAGGCCGGCACCAATGGCAGCCGCCAATGGTTCCACCAATAAGTGCAACTCACTGACGCCTAAGTCATAAAATAAGCGACATAAGTTGCGTCGCGAAAACTCACTGCTGCCAGCTTTCACCGTGAGTACGATCACTGGGCTGATGACAAAGGGTAAAATTCGATCAACTCTAAGTGCTCTTTTGAGCAATTCTTTGACTAAGATTTTTGCTAATTTTTCGTCAACAATCCTCCCAGCCACTATGGGAAAGATCACGTCGACTTCTTCGCCAAATCTTTCACGCATCTCTAAAGCATCTCGACCAATGGCCAAGACTTTGGGTTGTTGTAAGCGACTGGTTCTTTTGACAGCCACACAAGCTTGGTCAATATTAAGAATTTCCATTTGCTCTTTTTTGTGTAAATTTACTCGAAAAATGCGAATTTCATTACTGCCCAAATCAATAGCCAAAGCCTGGCGCCAATCAAAACGTTGCCAAAATGAGGGCCGTTCACTCTTTTGCAAAAAATCAAGACTTTTAGTCATCTAATTGATATAATAGTCAAAGACCCACACAAGAACAAGGCACAAAAGTATTAATTAAAGAATTGATTATCTAATGACAAAGAATAACAAACAAAACTTTTTCAAAAAAACGCTTACTTCGGTTAAAAAAATTTTTGCCAGCAGATTGGGATATGCCCTCTTTTCTTTGCTGATAATTGTGGCGGGTAGTGTTCTGGCCATTCGCTATGCTCGTGGTAGTTGGCGATTTACTAAAGAAGGCATGGTGGCTAACACCGGTTTGTTAAATGCTAATTCTTTTCCCACTGGCGCTCAAGTTTTTATTAACGATCGCCTGGTCACTGCCACTGATGATACTATCTACATTGATCCAGGAGAATATTGGGTAAAAATTGTTAAAGAAGGTTATTCACCCTGGCAAAAAAAATTACTGGTGCAAAAAGAGTTGGTTAGTCAAACTAATGCTACTTTGTTTCCTACAGCTCCCAGCCTCTCACCTCTTACTTTTACTGGTGTGAGTAATCTCTACCCTTCTCCCGATGGGCAAAAAATTTTATTTTTTGTTAACCAAGCTGGCTCGGTAGCCAATAATGGCTTCTATTTATTAGAGTTAACTAGCAATTTTTTATCATTACAAAGTGGACCTCGACAAATTACTGATGATATTCCTGCTTTAGAACTAGACAAAGCACATATTATTTGGTCTCCTGATAGTCAAGAGGCAATGATTTTGGTCGATGAAGAATTTGGCGGAAAAGAATTTTTAATTTCCCTTAGTAGAAAAACTTCTTTGCTAGAACAAAGCGATATTTCTTTTTCAAGAAGTAAAACTTTATCAGCTTGGGAAGAAGAAATTTATCAAAAAGAACGCTTGTTCTTAGAAAAATTTCCTGAAGAAATCATCCAAGTGGCAACTGAATCTGCAAAAAATGTTTATATCTCTCCAGATAAAAAGAGATTACTTTATACTGCCACTGCTGACCTTACTTTACCTGAAGGATTAGTGCCTCCATTGCCAACCACCAGCAATCAAGAGGAAAAAAGAAATCTAACTGCGGGCAATATTTATGTTTATGATCGAGAAGAAGATAAAAACTTTTTGGTCTTAAACGAAGAAGTTCGCCCTAATTTTCCTTTACAAAAGTTAGGAGTTGTTGGTGATGAGTCGGAAAATCAGCAACAGGCAATTAGCACACAGGCTCAAGAAACAACATCGACTTTCCTCAATAAACAATTGCTTAGCGACGACTTGTTCAGTGAGAAAATGCGCCAACTAGAAGCTTCTCCAGAATCTTTCTTGCGTTTACAAGCTGATTTGGCGATCGATAAGATTACCACAACAGCTAATTTTGCTAATTATTATTCTGGAGTTAGTCTAAACAGTTTGCAGTGGTTTCCTGATTCCAAACATTTACTCTATGTCGCAGATGGCAAAGTACAAATTATGGAATATGATGGGCAAAATAATACGGTTATTTATTCGGGTCCATTTATTGACGAATTTGTCTATCCCTGGCCAGACGGCAGTCAGATTATTATCTTTACTAGCTTTAGCCCAGACTCACCATTTAATCTATACGCGATTAATCTAAAATAAGGTTAGTAAAAAATTAACAGCAATTAAAAGCAAAATTTGTTTAATAAGTGTTTGATCAGCGTTTAATAAGGGAGAATTAATTTAGAACCGGAGATTAGCTCAGATGGCTAGAGTGCGGCGTTCGGGACGCCGAGGTCGGCGGTTCGAGTCCGCCATCTCCGACAAAAATATAGCCTCTATAGTTCAACGGATAGAACGAAGGTTTCCTAAACCTTAAATCCAAGTTCGACTCTTGGTGGAGGCACAGTATAAAACATCATTAAAAAACTAAACTTCATTTTTAAGTGGTAAAAAGTTGTTATTATCTAACATCTTAATAACCCCTCTAATTAAATAATTATTTTGAAAATCAATCAAATATTTTCTTGCATTCTTAGTTGTTGGAGAAATTAAATGGCTATTCTTCATTCGTCCAATATATCTAGACACATGAGACATATGTTTTCCTCGAAAAACACCCCCAACATCTTTTGCCTGAAATCCTCTACCTCCATTCACTTTTAAAGCTATCCTTAAGATACTTGCTTCAGTTTCATTTAAAACTTTTCTATCTAAAGAAAAATTTATTGCTGGCAATAATATGTTCTCTGATAAATAAGAATAATTTGTTAGTTTGTCAACTTTTTCTATTTCTTCCTTAAGACCAGTAAGCACGTACTCGCACCACTGTAATAAACCCTCCCTAGTTCCAAAATCAGCCGCAGCTAAATAATCATAGTATTTATTTCTATCGCCACAAAAAATAGCTGTTGGATTAATAATTCTTCCAGCTCTTTCTACATTAAATCCTGCTTTTACCAGCTGTGCATAAGTTAGCAGCCTAACAGTTCTTCCGTTTCCATTTCCAAAAGGATGTATCCAAACAAATCTATGATGCGTTAAAGCAATTTTGAGTAAATCATATCTGGCCTCATCTTCTTTATTAATAAACGCTGTGAGTTCCTTCATATAATATCTCACTTCAGATTTGGGTGGCGGAATATGTAAAGATCCAGCAATTCTTACATCATTTTCTCTGTATTCTCCAGCATTTTTATCACCCTCACCAGTTGATGACAGTCCATCCACAACAATTGAATGTAAGTGCCTTATTACTTCACCATCTATACGAAAATTTTTTCGCACTGTTTTATCAATAAAGTTTAATGCTTTTTCAACGTTTTCAATTTCTTTTATTTTCTCATCAGAGAGTTTTTTATTCTTTTGAATTTTATTCTCAATAAATTCTGCTATGGTCGTATGATTTCCTTCTATGCGAGCCGAGCCAATACTTTCTAAGGTGTGAAAAAGACTCTTCAATTGAAAAAAAATTGGTGCTGGGGTTGTGCCCTGCATCTCTCTTTTTCTTAAATAATCTAAATCAATAATTAAACTTGTTAATTTAGAATCGAAATCTGGGTTCACAAGAAGTATATTTTTATATGTATAATTGCTCATAATATTTTAATTAATTAACAATTGTATATGTTATCCAGGCTAAATATATAGTATCATAATATTAAACAATTAACAAATCATTATTTATACAATTAACACTTACAATTTATAAAAAGAGGCAGCAATTATTACCACCTGGCTCATCAAGCATTTTTCATTTAAAATAAACTGATGAAAGTATTTCTTAAGAAGCTGTTCAAGCAAAACAAAAAAATATTTTTGTACTTAATCTTTCTTGACTCGCTGGTGCTGCTAATACACCTCTTCTTTGGTAAATATAATCATTTTTTTCATTTAGATTTTGAGCAAAACCTGCCAACCTATTATCAATCTTTCAAACTAATAACGTTTGGTCTGTTGTTCTTTATGTTTTATTTCTCGAAGTTACTAAAGGGTAATTTGAAAAGTTTCTTGTTGTCTTTGTCGATTTTTCTCATTTACCTAGGCTTGGATGAATTACTCCAAATTCACGAAAATATTTATCGAGTTTTTGAATATTTTGATCTTTTTCATCCCAGCAGGATAGTTGAGGCTTCAATGAAAATGGGCTATCGATCTTCCTTGTGGATTCTATATTACTTGCCTTTCATCCTCATTTTTGGCCTTTGGTATGGCTATTGGTTAAGATATTTTCAATCCCAAATGAAAGACAATTTTTGGATTTTAGCTCTCAGTGGTTTCAGTTTATTCACTGTCTTATTAACTGAAGTTTTTAGCTCAACAGGATCATTAAACGAAAACAGCTATTTTTGCCTGGTGACAATTGAGGAAACTGCCGAAATGCTCTTGGCCTCTACCCTAATCCTTGTTGGTAGTAAAGTGATTAATAAAAAAAATTAGTCAAGATTATGATCTAAGCTAGTAAAGACCTAATTTAGCTATCATCTTCACTAGGCTCAACTTCTCCTTCAGCGTAAATCACGGCCTCGGTAACTCCGTGATAATGAAAGAGCTCGTCTTTGCCAAAAACTATTTCGATTTCGCGCTGGGCATCTTCATTACTTGAAGAAGCATGAATTAAGTTCATTTGCTGACTCATGCCAAAATCACCTCGAATTGAGCCGCCTTCAGCTTGCCTACCCAAAGTGGTACCAACCAATAATCTAACTACTGGCACAGCATCAATTCCCTCCCAAACCATGGCCACTATCGGCATTGAGCCCATGAAAGTCTTGAGGTCGCGAAAAAAAGCTTTTTCTCTATGTTCGCTATACCATTGATCAAGTTGCTGATCGTCCATTCTTAACATTTTTAAGCCAACTAATTTTAAGCCCTTGCGCTCAAAACGACTGATGATCTCCCCGATCAAACCTCTTTGTAAACCATCGGGTTTTACTAAAACTGCAGTGCGACTCGTTTTCATAAGGCAATTCCTTTTTTTAATTAAAAATAATTAGTCTACTGCCGATTATCTTAAAAAATTACCTAAAAGCCAAGTGCAGTTTTTTATTAGCTAAAGAGCGCCTAAAAGTGGCTAAATAAAGAAAAATTCCTTCAATTTATATATATCAATTTATTAAACAAAATATCAAAAGGTTAATTAATGCATACGAAAAAAGATGATTAAATTGCCTGCTCGACTTTAATCAATCCAAATATTAATTAATATATCAAAAAGTAAATATACTAATCAAAAATAAGTTAATTAAATTAAGAGCTCGCACAACAATTAGCGCATTAATTGGGAAAAAATTTAATGAAATTAATAAAAAATTCAGCGAAAAATTTACTAACAAACTAAACAAACTAACAAATTCAATAAATATTTAAAGAAAAATTCAGCAAAACAATTAAACTAATTATGCAAAAACCCACTGTTGAATTTCTTTAGCATTGGCAAAATTGCCAATAATCGCGAAGCGCAACTGTTCCTTTTGAAAAATAAGTTTAGCCAATCGCTGAAGATCTTTGACGGTCACCGCTTCGATTTTCGCTATAACTTCCTTGGGTGACAGAATTTTGTCATTTAAGAGCTGTTTAAAGCCGTAAAATTGGGCGACATTATTGCTTTCCTCTAAATTGAGCAAGGTTCTGCCTTTAAGGTAATTTTGAGCACGTAGCAATTCTGCAGCGCTAATTAAGCCAGTCTCTCCCACTTGGCCCCGTTTATTGGCTAAATTATAAAAAACATCTTTACTGGCCTGAATAGCCTCTCGTAAGCGATTGGGATCGACACCGGCACTCGCTCCTAGATAACCACAATCATGATAATATTCAAAATCACTCCTCACGTAGTAGCATAAGCCACGTTTTTCGCGAACTTCAGTAAATAAGCGAGAACTCATGTTGCCGCCTAAAATCACAGCTAAAACTGACAAAACATAACGATCAGGATGATGAAGATCTAGCGCTGGCCAAGCCATCACAAAATGGGCTTGTTCACTAGCCCGTTTGACCAATTTGAATCGACGCTTAGAAAAGGCGATTTCGTTGACCATGGTGGGCTGAGCGCCCTTGCTTTGTTCAGCCTCCACCTTGCGTTCAACTTTCGGCACCGCCAACTTTTGATTTTGCCCGCGCTTATTATTTAATTTGTTAAAAGTAGCAGCAACTTTGTCTGCTAAAAGTTTTTGCTTTGGCGCAATTTTATCTAAACCGCCAGCCAGCACTAAGAGCAAATTTTCTGGACCATAAAAATTATTGAGAAAATTTTGAAAATCGGCACTGGTGAGCGAGCGAATACTGGCCTTATTGCCAACAATGTTATGCGCCAGTGATTCCTGGGCAAACAACAATTCTTCAAAAACATTAGCGATATGAGCCTGGGGCGTATCCACGTACATGTTTAATTCTTCAATGATCACTCCTTTCTCCCGATCAATATCGCTTTGTTTAAGCAAAGGAGCAAAAAGCATATCCGACAAGACATCTAGAGCTAAAGCAAAATTATTAGCTGCAGCTTTGACATAATAGCCAGTGTATTCCTTACTGGTAAAAGCATTAAACTCAGCGCCAACACTGTCCAAGGTTCTAGCTAAAATCTTGGCATTTGGATAATTGGCAGAGCCTTTAAAAACCATGTGTTCAAAAAAGTGAGCAATCCCCTCTTTGCCAATGGGCTCGTAACGCGAACCGGTATTAGCTAAAAACATCACCGTCACTGACTCAGCAGCAGGTAAGTCAATCGTTAGTAATGGCAACTGTTGCTTAAATTTTTTTAAAGGAATGTAAGTCAATTGATGCTTAAACATAAGCCTATTGTAGCATTAATGAAAATTAGCGAATTTATAATTTGGCTAATAAAAGGCGAATGGTTTTGAGTATATTTTTTACTCTTAGCCTTTTTTTAATGCAAGAAATTAGTCCTTGTTTTATGACAAAAAATATTTACTCAATTTTGTCATTTTAGCAAAACACTAGCTTTTACTAATTCGGACGTTTTTCGGTCATAGCTAGCGCTTTTTTGGCAAGAAATTTTTCCTCAAGTACCTGGCTTGAGCTGCTTTTTGCGATCTCCAGAGTAAAATTTCTTTAATTTTCCCTCTTTTTTTTGCAAAACAGCACTTTTGACCAAATTTAAGAGTTTAAATAAACAGCATTTTTTTACAAATTTCAATGATTTTTTATTCTTTTTTTTGAAAAATAAAAATTAAAGGCCTATGTTTTTTTGCTTAATTGGCTTCAGTTTTTGCTTAATTAGCTATATAAACTCAGCAAAATTGAGCACATTTTTGCTTGGCTTTTTTAATAAAATTTCTTAAATTGAACACAAAACTTGCATTTTTTTGGAAATTGTTGCATAGTATTTTGTGAGTAATAATTTGGCAATTCTGCCCACATTGCTAAGTTGTTAACAACAGTTAATTTTGTAACTTGCTCAAAGAGCCGCTTACAGAAAGTTGTTCTTTTTGTTTAAAAAACAGAAATGATCCTTAAATAATTTGATTTTGACCTCCCCATTTTGGTCGGTACGCACAATTTGGCTAGAAATAGCTTGAAAATTGGCTAAAACCTCTGGTGAGGGATGATTAAACTTATTTTTTTTACCCACAGAAATTATAGCCATTTCGGGTAGTACTTGAGACAAAAACAGCTCACTACTCGATGTTTTTGACCCATGATGCGCTACTTTTAGGATGTCTACTCGATCTATCAGAGCCGAGTGCAGAATGCTAAGTTCTCCGCCCTCCTCAAGGTCACCAGGCAAGAAAACCCGCAACTGCCCATATTCCATTAATAGTGCGATAGATCGGTCATTTGTGCTTTCTGTACTTGAAGAATTGGCCAAGTTTTTCGGATTATCGGCCGATAAGAGGGTTTCGGGTAGCCTGGATTCCTCCTGGAAAAAATTGATATTTTCTAAAAAGTCATACTCGAGAAAAGCGGGAGTTAGAAAAGTCAACAAGATGCTGGGAGCTGAATCTTCCAGGCTAGAATCCCGATAAGCTATTTGTTGCCCCAAAATCGGCTGTTTCACCCTAGTTCCATTCATTATCATCTGCGAAAATAGCTCATTTAACTCGAGAAAAACCTCACTTTCTTTATAATCACTTAGGGGAGCAAAAATGTTGGCAAATTGGTACTGCTTCGCAATAGCTGCAAAACCGCCAATATGATCGCTATCATAATGGGTTAAAACTAATATATCAATCTTTTTATCAGTAAAAGGCAGATGTTTCTCTAAACAGCTGGTCACCGACTCGTCTGGGCCAGTATCAATTAGGACTTGAAAAAAACCCTGCTGAATTAAAATCGCATCACCCTGTCCAACATCACATACAATTAAATAGGCTGATTTATCAGGCATTTTTACAAGAAATTGCCAGGCAAAATAGATAAAAAGAAGAAAAACTAATGATTTTTTCATATTAGGCCTGCCAATTGCTCCATTTAGCGAATATCCTATATTTGTTTTTTTGATTGGTTAATTTTTTATCACGTAAGATCAAGTACATTAAGACTAAGTGAATAAGGAATAAAGAGCTAATTATCCAGTATTTATTGTCATTAATTTGAATGGCCTTAGCCGGCAATTTCTCTAGATTAGCTAATAATTGAAAAAATATATTACACGCTTTGTATATCAAACTACCAATAAAATCAGGCAAAAAAGCCAAACGAAGGTTTTTAAGAAAAATAAATAAAAAATATAAGACCGTTAAAAACTCTACCAGAGGTGTAACTATAATATTAGCTGGTATAGCAATTAAATTAATATCAGCAAAATAAAAAAGTAAGAGCGGCCACATCAGAATTTGGATTAAACTATTTAGAATAATGTTTGATTTGCCAAGCTTTTTCTGCACAAATGGCCAGTAAAAAAGAATGATGTAACTCGCTAAAAAACTTAATTGAAAGCCTAAGGATTGTATATATAAAGGATTGATGAGTAGGCATAATATGCCAACCAGCAATAAGACATTGAGCCGATTAAAAGCTAAATTGAAGAAAGAAGCGGCAGCAAGAATTAAAATAACGGAAAGCGAAGCTCTTAGTATTGAAGGACTGGAGTCAATAAGATTAAAATGCCCATTTATCAAGATAAAATAAGCAATGACCAAAACTATTTTAGCAAAACAAAGGCACTTTTGACCAAATAAATACTCAAGTGGAAAAAATAGGGGCTGGAAAAAATCCAAAATTAGGTATATATTAGCACTAGAAGCGGCAACTAAGTGCAATATCCCTATAACTTTAAAAGAATGATAGATGCTCTCGGGAGCACTAGACAGGTCAGCGAAGACAAAAGCTTTGCCCAGAGTAGCTTCTCGAGAAGAGAAATTCTCCTCAAGTAGCCAGATAAGCTTTTCCCGCATAATTACAGCAAAATTTTTAAAGATAAAAAACCGATACTTTAACGAATTGATAAGAAGAGAGACTAAGACTTTTAAGCCATTCATAAAGCTTTTTACACTCCCAGCAATCTCTAACACTTGAACATTTACCTTGCTAGCTGATATGTTTTGTATATGTTTGTAATACTCTCTAGCTCGAGGTAAAACGCCTAGAAAAGACGCTAAATCCCCAATACACTCGCCTGCATCAATAGCACTTTTCGCTATATTTTCGTTTTTCGACTTATTTTGCGAATATTCTCTTTTTTTTTGGATTATTATCGGGAAAAATGGCTTGTTTCGGGTGTTTAATATTAACTTAAAATTTTGCATTAATATCAATATAATTAAAAATATCAAAAGATTTCTTTTTATTTTATGTATTTCTTTATAAGTCATGCCTAGTATTGATGCAAAATGTGCTAGTTGCTTAAAACTTTTTAAAATTTAAAGATTTTTCTTGTTTTATGTCGTATTTTTGCTGATTTATTAGCAACAAGACTACTCGTTTTTGCTGCCTTTTAGGCATCGAGAATCTTATAATATTTTACAAACTAATTAACTTTTCAATTGTCTCGTAAATTTTTTGACTAATTATTTTTTTATTTAGCAAGTCATTAAGACTGGCGTAAGGTCGGTTGTCGATAATATCTTGGGCCCGCTTTTCCCCTATTTCTGGCAAGGTTTGCAGTTCTTTTGTACTAGCTGAATTAATCGAGATTAAAGCACTTGCAGACTCGTTATTGTCCTGACTTGTTGTGCTATTACTAAGCCCACTAGATGAATCCTCCGTATTATTGATCGCTTGCAACTGCCATTGCTCTTCCCAGGCATAAGGAATATAAATTTTTTCGCCATCGGCAACTACCGTGCTCAAATTAAAACTCTTGACCATATGTACTAAAGAAGCTTCTGGATCTAGACCGCCAGCCGCTGACAGCAAATCGGCGCGCCTTTGCCCTAAAGTTAGTTCATAAACACCGGGTTTTTTGACCGCTCCCGCAATTTCTGCTTTAATCTGGCCCAAAGCTTGTAATCCTGACTCAGGCAATAAGTTTTCTGGACAACTGGGACAGTAACACTCCAAACTCTCTGCCGAAGCGCGCAAAGACTCTAAAGCCGGCTTAATGATGATCATGGCAGCAATTATCAGGCAAGCAGGTAAAAAACGAAATATTAAGTAAAAAAGACGTTTAGGAAAATGTTTTGGCTTCATTGATTAAAATAATGATACAAGGCGAAAATGACAAACAAATGACAAGGAGCAAAGCAAAAAAGCAGTAAGCGAAAAGCGAAAAGCGAGCACAAATTAAAAATTAGCCAAGCAATTAAGCAGCCAGCACCAAATTCACAATTTTACCTGGAACATAGATTTCTTTGATAATTTGCTGGCCCAGCAACCATTTTTCTAAAGCCGGCAAAGCCTTGGCTTGAGTTAGAACTGTGGCCTGATCGTTGATCAAGTCATAATCAAGCTTTAATTCTGCGCGAACTTTGCCGTTGACCTGCACTGCCAGCGTGATTTGCTCACTTTGCGCGAGCGCGGGATCATAAGTCGGCCAAGTCGTCAAATGAATTGAGGCAGCAAACTCCAGGCTTTCCAGTGCTTGCCGGCGCGCTCGCGCTTCTCCTGTTTCACACTTGATTTCTCCAAGAGTCTGATCGGCTAGATTCTGCCAGGCATACTTGGCTTGTCCATATAGCTCCTCACTTAAAAATGGCGCTAGTGGGGCTAATATGGCTATTAATTTTAGTAATTCCTCTGCACTTAACAATAGGTAGGGGGTGTGGAAAGTGCTTTTCGATGAAGCATTCTCTTCTGACAAGGTCTTAAGCCTATTCCTCGATAAACTCGCTTTTTCCCAAACATTGTTGAATTCCATTAAGGAGGCAATGGCTGTATTAAATTTCAACTTAGGCAAATCCTCGCTGAGTTTTTTAATCGTTTGCTGCAATTTTTGCACTAAGGCTTTTCTCCCCACAAATTCAGGGCTGCTCAGCTCAGCTTGGTTATTTCCTCCAGCTTGGCCATTGCCATTATTTTCTTCATCCAGCACTGGCCATAATTCAGCAATTAGCTCTATTTCCTCAACTGCCAAACGATATAACTTACGCAAAAAACGAGCCACTCCAGCAACTGCTCGATCATCCCAAGGCTTATCAGCTTCAAGTGGCCCTATAAACATTTCATAAATCCGCAGCGTATCAGCCCCATACTGATCGACTATTTGGTCTGGATTAATCACATTACCCTTACTCTTACTCATTTTTTGACCATCAGGGCCTAAAATCATGCCCTGGTGACGCATTTTGGCAAAAGGCTCGCTAATTTTTAAATGGCCTTCATCTCGCAAGAATTTAGTAAAGAAGCGCGAATAAAGTAAGTGCAAAACAATGTGCTCTGGACCAATTAAATAAAGATCAATCGGCAACCACTGTTCCAAACGCTGGGGATCAGCAAAAGCTTGCTGATTGTGACTGTCGCAGTAGCGCAAAAAATACCAACTCGAATCAACAAAAGTGTCCATGGTGTCATACTCAGGAGTCCAGCCTTTGCCATATAGGCGTTCCACCCGTTCTTGAAATTCTTTTGAAGATTTAAGGGGCGATTCACCAGTCGGTTTAAAATCAACATCGTCTGGCAAAGTCCAAGGCAAATGTTCTTCTTTAACCAGATGAGCATTGCCCTCTGGATCATAAACAATGGGAATCGGTGTTCCCCAATAGCGTTGTCGAGAAATTAACCAGTCTCGTAATTGATAATTTACTGTGCGCTGGCCATAGCCTTTTTCCTCGAGATAATCGATCATTGTCTCAATCGCTTCTGGCACGCTTAAATCGTTGAGAAAAGCTGAATTCATTAATTGGCCTTCCCCACTGTAAACTTGCTCAACTTGAGTAATCTCGTCCTGATTGCCATCTGGGCCACTCACTACACGAATCACCGACAAGGGTTCTCGAGGATTTTGCCGATTGGCAAATTCTACAAATTCGAAATCTCGTTTGTCATGGGCTGGCACGCCAACTACCGCGCCAGTGCCATAATTAGCTAAGACAAAATCAGCCACCCAAATTGGCATTCGTCGTTTGCTTAAAGGATTAAAAGCATAAAAACCAGTAAAAACACCACTTTTCTGCTTGCCTTCTTGTTGGCGCTCGAGCTCCGTTTTTTTCTCTGCCTTAGCCAAGTATTCCGCCACTAGCTCATTTTTTTCTGCAATTTGCTTGGCCAAAGCATGCTCGGGCGCCAAGACCACAAAAGTTGCGCCAAAATTAGTATCTGGCCGGCTGGAAAAACAGGTAATCTCACCCGCCCGACTGGCTCCTGTGTCCTCACCCTGATTAAGCTGCTCTTCAGCCAGGCTACTCCCCTCTTCAGCCGAGTCATTTCCCTCATTGGCCAAACTATTTCCCCCATCAGCCAAACTCTTCCCATCATCTGGATAAGCATAAACTGGATAAGTAATATTAACGCCCTCGTGTCGGCCTATCCAATTGAGCTGCTGTTGTTTGGTGGCAGTCGGCCAGTCTAAACCATCAAGACCACTGATCAGCTCATCTTGATAAGCCTTAATCTTAAAATACCATTGTTTGAGATCTTTCTGGACAACTTCACTCCCACAACGTTCACACAAGCCATTAACTACTTGCTCATTGGCCAAGACTGTTTGACAACTTGGACACCAATTGACTCGACCCTGCTTCTGATAAGCTAATCCCTTTTGATGTAGCTGCAAAAATAGCCACTGTGTCCAGCGATAATAATCTGGATCATTAGTAGCCAGCTCGTTGGCAAAATCATAAGAGATCGCTAAACGCTTGATTTGCTGGCGAAAAGTGTCGATGGCTGTCTTAGTCGTCTGACTTGGATGAATGCCGGTTTTGATCGCATAATTCTCTGCAGGTAAACCAAAAGCATCCCAGCCAACTGGAAAATAAACTTGCTGACCCTTCATCCGTTGAAAACGAGCCAAAATATCAAGGGCGGTTTTAGATTCAATATGGCCAACATGTAAACCAGACCCACTAGGATAAACGAAGGCAAACAGTAAAAAACTTTTTTTAGCTAAGTCACTTGGCGTTAAATCTAGATTGACATCCTGAAACAAAGCTAATTCGTCCCAATAACTCAAGCACTTTTCTTCAATCGCTTGATGATCATAAAAAACATTTGACATAAACATATTTTAACTTAAATAAAGACATTAAGAAAGAGTTCACGCTAAAATCCCATAAGATATTTAAAAACTAGTAAAAAATAGAAAATATAATAAAAACAATTGAAGCAAAAATATACCGAAGCCAAAAAACCAGATAATTAAAATAATCGAAAAAAAACACCCAAAACTAAGGACAAAAAACCAAGAATTAAGCAAAGTTATCACGAAAGAATATAATAATTAAGCAAAGAGATATTCAAGCATATTTAAAGCATTATTACCGCATAATCAAGTATAAGGATTACCGCAAAACCTAGTTTCGGTAATATAAATATATCCTAAACAATCAATCTGCTTTGGGTAATTAGTTCGCTTACTACTACCCAAATTGCTGAAAGACAATATTTTATACCCAAAATATTTGCGAAATTTGGCAAATAAATGGCTGTACAAGGGCAATTTTTCTTTAAATTAACCAGGCAAAAGCCAGGCGAAACTTTAGGAATTAAAACGAAGACAACCCAAAATCCTATATTTTGAGCAGTTTTTGTAGCTTTGAGAGGATTATTAATGCTCCTTCTACTTGAGGGAAATAGTGTTCAGTGATACCACTATCTTCTGCCAAAAAGCTAATGAACCGATTATAAATCGAATAAAAGTCCACTTTTTGCTGATTGTTTAGTTTTTTTCTTGAACCAATAATGTCTATCAGTTGGTTAAGCTCTTTGCTAATACCAGAGTAAACTTTTAAACTGTCATTTATGGCAATTTTCTGTCCTATAGTAATTTGCTCGTCACCCACAATACACTCACCCAACTCGTATACCAACACAGCCTGGCGATAACGACTGTTCAACTCGACTAAAATATACTCACTCAATTGACCAGGATAAAGAAACACCCCACGATTAAGGGCTAAGCAGCCATTTTTTAGCAAAAACCCTCGCAAGTAACGAAAATTTTGATCAGTTTTGATTGCCTCTAAAAACAAAATCATTGTCCAGCGACCTTGCCAATTGCGTCGCGCAATAGAAAGAGCCGGAAACTGCCTTTCTAACTGCTCTTGGCCATAATTAGTCAAGCTATAGTGGGCTTCGTTGTTTAAGAAATGTTTTATCAGCAATTCTCTTTTTTCTAAATAAAAGAGTAATGATTGCAAGCCAGTCAAAGACAAGTCAGGTAATAGAAATCTAATCTGTTGAAAGTTTAGTAAAATTTTTTCGTCTGGAGTATCTGGTGAGGATCGCTCAGTTGGGTACAAGAATAGCAATATTTTTCGAGTATTTTCTTTCATTATTGTAATAAATTCATTAATATAAATTGAGCTTTAAAATACAAATTTTGACTTTTCCACATTTTTTTGAACCCGAACTGGTTTTTTTGAGCAAAATAAACAAGAAAAAATTATTTTACTCAAGAGACAACCCCCTTAAAACCCATATTTTTAAATACTACTTCACATAATACTACATTGCTAAGTAAATTCACAACTAGCAATTTTGTGAATTGTTTTGGGGATAATGAAAACTGCCTTTTTGACTGCTGATAGGCTTTGACTACTTTTATTATGCTTTGTTTAGCATGAAAATTAGTGAAATAACAGCCCCCTATATATAGTAGTTCCGCCTGGTGTGAATATTTTATTCAATCGATGAAAACCCGAATAAAAATTGCTGCTTGTTTCGGTTCGAGTCCTTATCTAGACTAAATAAGATTAAAAAATACGAAGCTAAAAAACTGTCTAACTCATCTGGGTTAGACAAGTAAAAAAGCTCGAAAAATTAATGCCTGCCAAAATAAAGCAAAATACTAGCCGTGAAGTGCAAAAACAAGCAAAAATGGCTTTAGCTGAGAAAAAGTTCTTGGAACTTTTGCAAAACGACTCAGTTAAAGAAGCCGAACAAACAGAAAATTTGCAAGAAAATGCCAACAATAGCACAAAAGAGATCGAAAAAAATCTCAATGACTACCTTTTGGCAGTCAAAAATACTGGCTGCTCAGCTGCTACCATTCGCAATTACAAAAGTGATATCAAGCAATTTTTAAATTTTCTAGGTGAAAGCAATTTGGATGCTTTGGGAAGCAAACCCAAACTACTAGCTTTTGCTAAATACCAGAGGGAAAAGGGTCTTAAAGATAGTTCAATTAAACGCAAAATTGTTGGCATTGGTCAATTCAAAAACTGGCTAAAAGCTGAGGGCTTACTCAAGTCAGAAATTCCCCTTAGTTCAAAACAGGTAGCCAATGCCTCAAGTCTTGACTTAAGAGCCATTGATTTAAGAAAAGCTCAAGATCGAGAAATAAAAACCCAGCAATTACTGGCTCAACAATTATTAGCCAAAGAAAATCAAGCACTAAAAGACGAAGATTCGGCAAAACTTAGTCAAGAAGCAAAGAAAAAGCGAAACTGGTTCGGCAGAGCTAAAGAAGCCGATAGTTCAGCTCGTCGTCGACCAAATAAATTAAGCCTTATTTTAAATATTATTGCATTATTATTTTTTATTGGCGGCCTAGGCTATCTAGCCTATCAACAATTCGGTCAAGCGGTCCTGTCACTTGCTTATCCGAGCCTACCTACCAATCCAAATCGGATTCTCTCTTTCCAGGGACGCTTGACCAACACCGCCCGCACTCCCATTGCCGCTGAAACTGATATGACCTATGCCCTTTATGATGATGTGACGGGTGGCAATTTACTTTGGTCTTCAAATACTTGTGCCATACTGCCAGATCAAGATGGAATTTTTAGCACCAACTTAGGAGCTGGCAACGGGGATGGCAGTGATGATCTAGATTGTGGTGGCACTATTGACGACAGTGTATTTACCGAAAATAGCAATGTTTGGCTCGAGGTATCAGTCGGTACGGCCCCTAGTGCTGAAGTGCTTAGCCCCAGACAACCAATTCGTACAGTTGCTTATGCCATTAATTCTGAAACTGTGCAAGGCATACGCCCTAGCCTCGTTGCCACTCACAGCACTTTGCTAATGCTTAATGACCAGGGACAATTAGTCCTTGGCACCGATGATCCAGAAATTAAAACCGTCTCAGGTAGCGACTTGACGATTGAAGCTAATTCAATCATGATCCAAACCCAAGGTGGTGGTAATGGTGACATCATTTTGTCCCCAGATGGAACAGGTAATGTGGGGATCGGAGGAGCAACTGACCCTAGCGGTACCCTGCACACTGCTGGTTCAGCTGTTGGCAGCAATTGGTTAGCTCTTTTTACTCAAAGCGGGGTGACTCCAGAAAACTCAGCAGCAATTGCTTCTTCACAAAATGCCGCTGTTGCCGTTCAAGGGGCTGGAAAAGCCTATTTTCTTGGTAGAGATGTAACAAACGACATTGAATTTATTATGGGCACTTCCACGACTGGTGGAGCTTTTGCCGGATCAATGACCAATCATGATTTTTGGTTAAGAACTAACAATGTTAGTAGAATGACTATCCAGGCAGGAACAGGTAATATTGGGATTGGCACAACTAATCCTTTATACAAATTAGATGTCGCTGGTGATATTAATCTAACAGGAGCTTTGAGAGCAAATAGTGATGCTGGTAGCAGTGGTTATTATCTACAAAGTCAAGGTGCGGGAGCAGCCCCAGTCTGGACAGATTTGTCACCAGCTTTACTACCAACAGGCATTAGTGGTCAAACTTTAAGACACGATGGCACTACCTGGGTAGCTAATTCCCTACTATATAACGATGGCACAAATATTGGGATTGGCACAACTAGCCCCACACATAAACTGCAAGTTCAAGGCACTGGCCACTTTGAAGATATCCTTGTTGAATCTCCTTTGGGCGCCGGCCTCATTGAAATTGGTGGAAAAAGATATGCGGGGATTGTTTCCATCCCTACTGAATCGACTACCACCATGGGAGCCATTGAATCTCCTTGGATTAAAACTGGTTATTATCAAAACTTTCTAAGGTATACCGAAGAATTTCAAAGAAATGGCGCTAGCGATTGGGTGAGAACTAATATTACCTCTGTTACTGCCAATACTCACTCAGCTCCCCTAGAGAGTGCTTCAACCGCTGACACCATTGTTGGCGATAGTGCTGGGTCAAAACTAGTCCAAACTGTTGCCACCTCAGCAGCAGGGGTGGATGCTACAGGTGACTGGGTGTTTAGCATCTATTTAAAAACAAACAGCGGTACTGCTACAGTTGGTCTAAAAATAGATAGTGATACAGAGAGTGGAACTAGAAAGTCTGTAGAGATCAATGAAACTTGGCAAAGATATGCGGTTACTCAAAAATTTTCTAACCCTAATACCCACAAAAGTGTTACTTTGGAAGTAGGCGAGAATACTGTTATCGCCTGGGGAGCTCAGTTAGAGCCCAACGCTTATGCTAGACGATATTCTGAAGCGAGAACCATCAGTCTTGTAACTACCGAGACTAATACAGCCAGGATACCAACGGCATTATCAGTGGGTGGATCAATTTCTGGTACCAGCGGTTCATTTACCAGTTCGGTAACTTCGACTAGAAGCGGCACCCCCACTGCTCCTGTGGAAGGCCTTATTACCACCGCCGGTTCAGCCACCGCTGCTATCCCAGTCCGCCCTTCCCCAAGACTAACCATGAGAGGCACAGCCTGGAATACAGCCAGTAGCGCAACCAACACCGTCGCCTTCTCTATGGAAACATTACCCACATCAGGCAGCGATACCTCTGGTAGATTAAGATTTTTATATGGAGGTCATGGGACAGCCGTAGCTGCTTATACTGAACTGGCCACTCTAACCCATACGGGTAATTTTGGCATCGGCAATACTGCTCCCACATATCTCCTCGATGTAGCTGGCGATATCAACACCACTGGTACTTATAGAATGTTAGGACTAGATTATGGTCAATACTTTATTGACTCTGCTGGAACTAATGGACAAGTTTGGAAGAGTGATGGATCAGGCAGAGGTTATTGGGGTGTTGATGATACTGGCACTGCTCTACCAACAGGCACTTTAGCTGGTCAAACTATTTACTGGAATGGAAGTAGTTGGACTTATTCAAGTAACTTATTTAATAACAATACTAATGTAGGTATCGGTACCACTAATCCTTTAGCTTTACTCTCAGTAGGTAATAGTTCTCAATTTAGAGTAGATAGTAGTGGTAATTTAACTAGGATTAATAATGTAGCCTATTCCTGGCCCAGTAGTCAGGGAGCTGCTAGCACAGCTTTAGTTAATGATGGGTCTGGTAATCTCTCTTGGACTAGTGCTGCTTCACTAGGCACTAATTACTGGGACTTAGAGAATCAAGGTTTATCCCCCACCAATACTAGTCTTAATCTCTATGTCGGTGGTGATAGTACCGCTAGTGCTAAATTTATAGCTGATGGTGCTACTGGTGATGCTAAAACTACAGGAAATTTGTTTGTGGGAGAAAACAACTTCTCATATGGAAATAACTCTATACTAGGGGGAAATAATGTCAGAACATTTGGAAATTATTCTATAGCAATAGGACAAAATAATTCTGGGTATGGAAACGCATCCGCTGTAATAGGTATAAATTCCGAAGCTCGTGGAACTGCTTCCGTAGCAATGGGAGATAATGTCAGAGCGTTGGAAAATTATTCTATAGCAATGGGAGCTAACACCACTGCCAGTGGCATTTATTCCACAGCAATGGGATATGGCACCACTGCTCAAGCCTATGCCTCTACGGTGCTTGGGCGATTTAATGTTGTATCAGGCGATGGTACTACCTGGACTGCTACAGATCCAATTTTTGCCATTGGTATTGGAGCAGATGCTTCAAATAGAGCTAATGCTATGACAGTGCTAAAAAGCGGCAATGTCGGCATTGGCACCACTAATCCCACTACCCTTCTCCAACTAGGCCAAGCAGGTAAAGCAGGTACGCTCGGCATTGCAGGGAGTACATCAGGCTTAGTGACTCTCCAAACTGCAGCTGCTGCTGGCACTTGGACAATGACTTTACCTGTCAGTGGAGGCAGTAATAATCAAGTCTTAACTACCAATGGAGCTGGAGTAACTTCTTGGACTGATCTCAGTAGTATTGGCGTTACTTCAGTGACTGGTACTACTAACCAAATTGATGCTTCACCTACTACTGGAGCAGTGGTCTTAAGTCTACCTAATGATCTAAGAGCACCTGGTACCTTTAATGCTACAACTAGTATTGCTACTGGAGCAGGAGCAGGCACAGTCAGAATAGATGCTAGTGGTAATCTAACTAACATTGGTGCTATTGCTACTACTGGAGCAATTACTATTGGTGGAGATGTCGTCTTATCTAGAGGAGCAGCTAATCGATTAGACTTAGCTTCAGCTGATAGCTTTAATTTAGTCTCAGGTTCACTGCAAGTTGGAGGAACAGAAGTCATTACTTCAGCTAGACTCATTCGAGCTGCAGATGGTAGTGCTACAACTCCTGCCTTCTCTTTTTCAGCAGACACTAATACTGGTATCTATCGAGGTGGAGATGATATTTTAAGATTTGCTACAAACAGTACAGATAGAATGAGCATCATCGCTAATGGCAATGTAGGGATTGGTAACACCTCACCCACTTATCTATTAGATGTCGCTGGAGATATTAATCTAACAGGGGCACTAAGAGCTAATAGTGATGCTGGTAGCAGTGGTTATTATCTACAAAGTCAAGGTGCGGGAGCAGCCCCAGTCTGGACAGACATGTCATCAGTCCTACTACCCACAGGCACCAGTGGCCAAACTTTAAGACATAATGGAACTGCTTGGGTAGCCAATTCTCTACTATACAATAATGGAACAAATATTGGCATTGGTACGACTAGCCCAGGAGTAACACTAGATGTCGCTGGTCAAGGTAGATTTGAAAGCACGACTTACCCCGTTGTAGATATTATTCGAAATACAGGAGCTTCTGGTGGAGGTGTTTATGGCGGAGCAAGGCTACAGAGAAAAACTTCATCTCCCGTAAATGGTGGAGGAATCGGATTCTTCTTCTGGTATCCAAACAGTGCAGGTGTTTTAGAAGAAGCTGGGATGTTTGGAGGAGCCTTAGCAAATACCACCGCAGGCTCTGAAATCGGTGAAATAATTTTCGGCGCCGCGTATCATGGCGCAGATCCTTATACACAAAGGCATTTGACCATTAGAGCTGTAGATAGCAGCCACGGAGAAGTCAGGGTTCCTTATAGATTGAAGGTTGGAGATGATAGTTCACCCGCAGCAACCTTAGATATCACAGGAAATGCCATAATTTCTGGCAATGTCGGCATTGGCAATACAGCTCCCACATATCTCCTCGATGTCGCTGGAGATATTAACTTTACAGGAGCTTTGAGAGCTAATGCTAGTAGTGGAACAAGTGGTCAAATCTTAATATCACAAGGAGCTAGTGCTCCAGTTTGGTCAAATGTTAGTGGGGTGATTGATGATTATGCTTTTATACAAGGTGGTAATAGTTTTGGGGACACTGCTGTTCTTGGTACCAATGATAATTATGATTTACAGTTTGAAACTAACGGCACCACAAAGATGACAGTGAAAGCTGGAGGGAATGTTGGTATTGGCACCACTAATCCCACATATAAATTAGATGTAACCGGTGACATCAACACCACTGGTACTTATAGAATGGCAGGCCTAGATTATGGTCAATATTTTATTGACTCTGCTGGAACTAATGACCAAGTCTGGAAAAGTGATGGAGCAGGGCGAGGCTATTGGGGTGTTGATGATACTGGCACTGCTCTACCAGCTGGTACTAGTGGTCAAACAATAAGACATGATGGCACTGCTTGGGTAGCTAATTCTCTACTATACAATAATGGCACAAACATTGGTATTGGCACTACTACCCCAGGAGCTAAATTATCTGTAAATACAACTTCCTACCCCACCATGGAATTAAAATACAATG
>JAAYYE010000012.1 GCA_012515515.1 Minisyncoccota bacterium | reverse complement strand
TTATTTTAACAATGGCATGTTGTTATTGTGGCCACTCTATATTTTTATATTATTAGGCACCAGCACGAAGGTTGGTCTTTTGTATAGCTCGTCTTTATTATTAGCGATGATTATCAGTTATGGGGTGGGCAATGTTATTGATAAGCACAAGAGTCGTAAACCCTTTGTGGTTTCTGCTGGAGTTTTATCTTTTTTTTGGATCATTAGAAGTTTTATCACTGGTTTTTGGTCAGTAGTGCTGGTCAACACTTTTGATCGTATTACATCTAGTTTTCACTGGCTGTTTTTTGATCGTGTTTGGGTGGTGAGAGGCAAGGGGCGTGAGGGCTTATCCTATTTTACTTATCGCCAGATGATCACTAGTGCCGCTGCGGTTGCGTTTTGGTCTGTAGTGTTTTTCTTATTCTATTTTTTTGGTGAAGCCTGGATAAGTCTATTTGTGATTGCGGCCGTTGGGGTTTTGTTAACCTTGCTGGTTAAAGAGCATCAGGATCCAAAGATCTGACCGTTTTTATCACTTTTGCCGGTGCTGGAGCGTGTTTAAAAGCTTTGTTAGGAATATTTGTAAGTCTTGATTTTCCAATTGTTCAATTTCTTTGATAGCTTCTTGCTTTAGCTGATTAAGCAAGCTCGTCACTTGATTAAGGGCGTGAACTTGAAACATTGCTTGCATCGCCACCCCATCTTTTTTATTGATAGAAGTTGCGCCAAAACAGCGGTCTAATAGTTTCTTGTCATGAGCGTTCAACTTTTTACTTTTCACTAAATAATAATAAAAAATTGTTTTTTTTCCTTCTCTAACATCAGAAAGGATTGGTTTACCAGTAATTTTTTCATCTCCAAAAATTCCCAAATAATCATCCTGAATTTGAAAAATTAAACCAAGTTTTTCGCCGATCTTGCTTACTTGCTCGATGCTTGTTTGGCTTTGTCTCGCAACATAAGCAGCCAGCATGAAAGGTAGTGAAAAACTATATCTAGCGGTTTTATAAAGATTCATTTCAGTAATTTGTTGTAGTGAAGGCACTTTATCTTCGGCAGCCAATTGCACATCAAGCATTTCTGCCATAATCACTTGGCTAATTTCCCGATTAATTAATTCTTGAATTTTTATGGATACAGAATCAAGCGCTGCAGTTTTTTTTGAATTATTCATCGCTTGCCAATTCACCACGCCCTCATTAACTAGTTGATTCGCAAGAAAAAAACACAAGTTTCCTAGGCAAATAGCTTGACTTTTTCCGTAGTGTTGGTCAGCTGCTTGTTTTTGTAAAGTGTAGTATTGCCAAATTGAGTCTTGACCTCGACGCTGTTGGTCTTGGTCAATAATATCATCGTGAATTAGTAAACCAGCCTGGATCAACTCTATAGCACTGGCGAGTGGCAAAAGCCAGTTTTTTAAGGTTTTCTTGTCAACTTTTTTGCCAAATGCTTGATAAGTCAGAATTAATAAGTGGGCTCGAGTCATTTTCCCTCGTAAGGCAAAATTTTTGATAGTGTTAAAAACATCATCGTCTAGGCTAATTTTGGCAAAAGACTTCTTCTTTTGGGCTAAAAAATGAGTTAAATATTGTGCGATGCTACTTCTATATTCATCAAGAATAAGGTCAGGTTTAATCATGTTAAATATCATACTACGAAAGCGCAAATTAACTAAATTTGCGTGATTTCGTACAAAATTCCGACTAATAAATTATCATGGAAGTTCCAAGACATTGGCGCTTACAAAAAACGCGCTATGGCAATAGTGAAGGCGAGCTAAAGTTAGCTGTTTGTCCTGTTTGTGGTGAAAAAATATTTCCACCCAATCGTCCTTTTTGTACAGCGTGTAATTCTTCAATGCAAGAAAAGATTGCTGTTCGTTCCAAGGCAGTAGGCGTTGGTGCCCTTACTTTTGTTGCTACTGAAACAGGTTTAAAAGTATTATTGTTTGACGATGTTAAAAGTAACCCCTCCGATGATGAAAGCAAAAAACGAGAAAGAGTGATTTTTCCTGAAGAAAAGGACAAGCAGTATTCTTGGCTTAATCCTAGTTCAATAAATTTTGGTCGAGATATTTTTACGGAACCAACTGGCATTAATACCGTTACCGGAAAAGTTGATAATGGAGAATCTACAGTAGTGCTGGATTTTTTACATAACAGTGAAAATTATGCTTCCCTAGATTTTAAGGATTTGCCACCAGCTTTTGTTAATGCTTTATATTTAAGCATGTTGAGAGAAATGGAAGAGGAAGTTCCAGGTTTATCGGCTCGAGATTTAGAAGACAAGGTGCATTTGTTTTCTAAATCTTCATTTAATATCGAACAAATTCGGCCAATCGGCGAAAACAAGCAAGACAAGGCTTTGTATAATTTTATGGTCTTTGTGCTAGCGATTTTAATTGATGAGGGAGATTTGGCAAAAATTGAACGAGAAGGCTGGCAACTTTATTCATTTCAGGATTTGTCAGAAATAGATCAAGGGAAAATTCGTAAAGCTACATTAGCTGTGTTAGATTTCTTGCCAGCAGCATTGCTTTTTTTAGCCGAAGAAGGAAAAATTCCTCAAGAAGAATTAGCCAACTATTATCAAGACGCTAAATTAGTTAACTAATTTAAAAAAAGGTAGCAGTGTTAAAAAATTTAACTTTAATTAAACTTGGTGGCTCGGTAATTACTGATAAAGAAATTCCCATGTCCCTGAGAAAAAACATTCTAACACGCTTGGTTGGAGAAATTGCTCGCGCTAAACAGGAAAAACCAGATCAATTATTGATTGTTGGACATGGTCAAGGTAGTTTTGCTCATGTTCCTGCCAGCAAATATCAAACGATGGCTGGGTTTATCAATGAAGAAAGTTTATTAGGCATGGCCATTGTCCAAGATAGTGCTGCCACCCTCAATCGTTTAGTTGTTCATGAATTTCTTAAACATAATTTACCCGCTGTCTCTTTTTATGCTAGTAACACCATTGTCACTAAAAAAAGAAAAAAGGCTGCTTTTTGTGCCGAGGTGATTAATGAGTATTTGCGAAAAGGCTTGTTGCCAGTGACTTGTGGCGATGTTTTGGTTGACAGAGATCAGGGTTGTACTATTTGGTCGACTGAAGAAATTTTAGCTTTTCTCGCTCCCTACTTTTTAGAACAACAAATTCAGGTAAATAAAATTATCCACGTCACTGAAGTCGCTGGATTTTTAGATAAAACTGGGCAAATCGTAGCAGAAATTACTGCGCAAAATTGGACTAAAGTTAGTCAAGACTTGCATCGCACTAGAGGTTTTGATGTCACTGGAGGAATGGGCTTAAAAATTGAAGAATCATTAACTCTTGCAAAAAAAGGCATTGAATCGATGATCATCTCTGGGATGTTGCAAGACAATTTATATTGGGCACTCACAAATCGAGATTGTGTGGGGACGAGTATTCGTTAATAATCAGCGCTCACGAGCACCAAATGTGTGTTTATTAGAGTTTTTTTCTTGATTTTTCTCTAATTTTTGTCAATAGCTTGTGCGTCAGTATCTTGTGTTTCAGCCTCTTGCGCCTCAGTTGAAGAGTTATTTTCCTCAAGTTTCTGCTCCCAGTCATCGATAACAGCTCTGCAATAAACATATTGACCATATTCAAAAGCTTTTTCTCCTAAGTTTTTATCTGATGATTCATCGGTTTTAATTGAGCCAGAAATAAATTCTTGGGCGACTTTGCCTGCTTCAATAGCTTTTTGAGTGGTAATTTTAATTTGCTCTCCAGCGTTGCTGCTTAATTGATCTAATTCTAAGTTGAGCTCATCTTCTTTTTTGAAAGAATTAATGAAATCAGCAGGGCTTTTTATCTTTCCTTCCTGAAATTGGGCCAGCTGAGCCTGCAGAGGATGATTTTTGAGCCAGCCTTTTTGATAAAGAAAGAGACTGATCGCCAATAAAACGACACAAATTAATAGTATTTTAAAAAGTTTGGACAACAATTTTATCATAAAGGGTATGTTTATATAATTACGCTTAAAGCTATTTTAGCAAAAACCTCTAACTTTGACGAACGCCTCATACACCCATCATTTCGTTGTCGAATTTCGTGCCAAAGAAGTTGCTGTGTCACCCAAATCAATTTAATAATTTACCGTGCGTTGAACATGATCATGGTCAACACATCTCATTCCTTTTCCAAGCTTTTGAGATTCAAGAAGCGCACATTGAGTTGGGTAAGAATTTTCACTTAGCAACTTTAACGAATTTCCATCGAAGTAATAGTAGTCTGCAAGACTAATTTGGCTTGGACTACCAGTAAGCGCATACACTTTCCCATCGGGACTGACATCAGAAATCGCTACATAATCATCATGGTAGTAATCTTCAATCGACGGTGTAATTTTCAAATTTAATGCGTTATAAACCTCGTCGTAGTCCGAGAGAGTTTTCCCACAGGTTACGGTTACTGTGCTTACTCCTGGAGCGTGATATCCCCATACAGATTCCAAAACAATATTATAAATACTGTCTCCTTTTGTGAAAGCAAACACTTGCAAAACATTTTTGTTCGAAAAAGTTTTGAGTGGCAAAGTGTTTAGCGAATCGACAACAAAGCCCAGCTCCTTTGCCTTTTCATTTATTGATTGGCTTATCAATTCGGAATTGTTTTCAATAGCCGAGGTAATAAAATCATTTGAACGAAAATTATTCTGGTCTCCATAAACAGCTTCAATGCCGTTTATGATTGGATAAGTGATAAATGGTTCTAATGTATTTCTTTGCCAGCGAAAACTAGTAATTATATGTGGATTCATTTCCATCACACTTTGACTATCTGGTGACTGAATAGTTTTAGAAATAAAAGCGGAAAGCTCAGAAAAGTTTTCGCAAGTAACAGTTGGGGGCGTTGGATTATTGCTGACGATATTTTCAGGATTCTGTTGAACTTGATTTTGAGTTTGTGTATTCGTTGGTAGATTAACTTTGTTATTTTTGTATAAATATATTCCACCCATAATTAAGGCTATGAAAGTCGCTGCGCCGCCAACAATTAATAGCAATTTATTACTTTTTGGTTCAGGATTTTGTGGCTCAGGACTTTGTGGCATTTGGTAATTTTCTAGTACTGATTGATTGAAATCCTGATTATCCATATTTTTTCTTTTTCAGCCACGATCACTGTTAAAGTGATTGGTTGGTAATTTTTTAAAAGTTTACAACCTTGCTTATAGTTTAACTCCCCAATAATTGTTTTATAAAGTCCTCAATCGAAGTGTCCAAGGTTTTGCTAATTTTCGCTATAGTTTGTGCGTGTGTTAGGACTCGAACCTAAAACCGCCAAGGTATAAGCTTGGAGCTCTAACCGATTGAGCTACACACGCGCTTGATATGCATTATAGCAAACAACTGGAGAAAACTTATTTGCCAATTTTCTATAAAAGTTTTTTATAAAAGCAGTACTTTATAGAAGCAGTAGTAATAGAGCTCCTAAACCAAGAATGCCGAAACCAACTTTGATGAAGTTAAACCAGTCGGCAAAACCAGATTCGGTTGGCACAGTTACAGCTCTTTCTATAACATTGCCACCGTCAGCTAATCGACAATTAACATCAGTTGGGTTCACATCTAGGCGACAAAAACCTTCATAACAAATGTGACTAATGTTAGTACAATCGGCGTTTTCATTACAGCCTTCATTACAGCTAACAGTAGTAATCACTTGCGTAATTATTGGTGTAGGCGTGCTTGGAACAGATGTTGGTTCTTTCGTTGGCTCCGTTGTGGGTTCAGGAGTATCAGTCGGAGTTGGAGTAAGTGTACTAGTTACTGTTGGCGTAGGCTCGTCAGTTACCGTTGGCGGTGGCGTTGTTGGCGGTGGCGTTGTTGGCGGCGGTGTCGTCGGAGGTGGCGTTGTTGGTGGCGGCGTAGTTGGCGGTGGTGTAGTTGGAGGCGGCGTAGTTGGCGGTGGCGTAGTTGGAGGTGGCGTAGTTGGCGGTGGTTTTGGACGACAGTCACTTAAATCTTGCTCATAGCTTTCACAACCGCCAGAAACATAACAATAGCGATTTTCCTGATCAACAGCATCTACTTGCCAACAACCAGGCGCCTTTGGATTGTTTCGTGCCCACTTTAATAAATCAGTGCATTTTCCAAAATCCTGACCTTCCCCCTCATACTCCTTAATATCCTCCCAATCACAACCCCCACTTGAATTGCCATTAATGCACCAATAAACAACACAATTTCCAGTAAAGTGTTTACTAGGGTCATTTCTACAAAACTTGCCATAGTCATTTGGGCCACAAGTAAAACCACCTCCGCCATATGCCTCTTGCCTGGTGTCTTGACGTTGTTTCATTAGCAATAAGCCAGCTCCACTACTAACTAAAAGGAACAGTAATATTAACAATAAAAGGATATTTTTTTTCTTAGACGACATTTTTGTTTTAATTTTTTTAGCGCCTTTTCCTCCAGCAGTATTTATTACTTTGGGATCATTATCTGGAGAAGAGGTGTTAGTTGCCGAATCATTATTTGGTAAATTGTTAGCAACGTTATCTGTTGAAGAATGCTGAGGAAGATCGTGCTCTGGTATATTTAGAGAACTAATGGGTTTGATCATTTGATCTTCTGCCGAATTTTTTAGATAGCTTTTTGGTAGAAAGTTGCTTGGATCAGACATATGTTATTAAATACACAATCACAAATTGCTAATAATTAAGCATAATACATTTTTGGTATCTTAGGCAAGTAGCAATTAATTGTAAATACAGCATTTATTTTTTGTTGATTTTTAGAAATAATCAATTAAATTTCAAAACCCTTTGCAGTTGTAAAAAAATTACTTTAAAAATTAATAAATATTGCTGAATCAGATTAAGTTTTAATGTTTCTCTTTCTAATTTTTTCCAGGTTTTCAGATCCTGGTGTCTTTTGTCATCTAAAACCCAAAGTGAGAACAAACCAGGTTTAACCTGATGTCGCCAAGTGTACCAGTCAGGATCAATTTTTTTTAAAGAATTGGCTTCATTAGTTGGTAGTGGTCTTGGTCCAATAAAAGACATTTCACCTCTAATAATGTTAATTAGTTGCGGAAGTTCGTCTAAACCACTACGAGATAAGAATCTGCCAAATTTAATAAAACGCGGATCGTCACCAATTTTAAACATTGGCCATGGGGCATAATTTAATTTAGAAAGCTTAGTTTGATTCCTTGCACGGATTAATTCTGCATTTTTTACCATAGTGCGAAACTTATAAACGGTAAAAACTTTCCCATTTTTTCCAGTTCTTTTTTGTTTAAAAATAATTGGTGGACCAATTTGCCAAAGCATAATCGGCCAAAAAATAATAAAAAGGGGCAATAAAATGCATAAAGCTATTAAAGTCAAAATTAGGTCGATAAAGTATTTCAAAAAACCCTTAAAACTATGATGAATAAAGTTGTAATTTTTCATTTGCTAATACTCATTGCGGACAAGCTCAGTAATATGCAAATATTTTATCGAAAAAATTAATTAAAGATAGTCTTACTGCTTTTTTATGTTATTATTTGAGTGTTTTAAGAGAAAACGAACAATTAAATTATTTATGAAGTTAAGTAAAAAACAGCGACACTGGTTGGATTTTTTGTCTGCTATGACTCAAAAGGAAATTAAAGCTCGATATAAAAGAGCTAGCTTTGGTTTCTTATGGGTTGTGCTAAATCCATTATTACAAATGTTAGTTATGGGTTTTGTTTTCCAATTTTTCGTGCCGGTCAAAGTTGATAATTATTTTTTATATTTATTTGCCGGACTTTTGCCTTGGAATTTTTTTGCGCAAAGTTTAACAAAAACTACTCCGGCTTTTTTTTACGAAAGAAGTTTAATTAAAAAGGCCAAATTTCCCAGAGAAAGTATTATTTTATCTATCATTTTTTCTAATCTTTTCCATTTTTTAGTGGCTTTACTTTTATTAATTGTGGCACTAATTGGCGATAAGTTACTACTGGAAGGTTATGGGCTGATGCAATTGCTGTTTTATGCCTTGAGAATGTTGTGGGTGGTACCAGCCATATTATTATTAGTTTTTTTTACCGTTGGGTTTTCTTTATTCACATCTTCCCTCAATGTGCGTTTTCGCGATGTTAATTTTATGGTGGCACTAGCTGTAATGTTGTGGTTTTATGCGACACCAGTAGTTTATGCACTAAATTTATTACCAGAGTTTTTACAACCGCTTTTTTATTTAAATCCAATGACAACTATTATTGAAATGTTTCATCATGCGTTGATGGGTTTGCCCATAACTTTACCAAACTTTATTTGGGTGGCCATTGTAATCATTATTTGTGTTTTTTATTTGGGCCTGCGAATTTTTAAAAAAGAAAGTAAAAACTTTGACGATTGGTTATAATTTTGGAACAACATGACTGTAATTAAAGAAACAATTGTTCGAAGAAAAAAAAGCAGTGATGAGGTGGTGATTTCCTTATCTAATATCAGCAAAAAATATACTATAACCCATGAAAAACCAACTCTTGTCGAAGATGTAAGCCGAATATTGCATTTTCAAAAAAAAGAAGAGTATTGGGCGCTAAAAAATGTGAATTTAACAATTCATAAAGGAGAGAAAGTGGGTTTTTATGGGCCCAATGGGGTTGGTAAAACCACCTTATTGAAAATTATTGCTGGTATTAGTGCGCCAACTAAAGGCTCAGTTAAGACAAAAGGTAGGATAATTTCATTAATTGATTTAGAAGCTGGTTTTCACCCCGATTTAACTGGCCAAGAAAACATATTTCTTAATGGGCTGATAGTGGGTATGTCAAGGGATGAAATTAAGGAAAAGCTTAAGCAGATTATTGATTTTGCCGATATTGGTGATTTTATTACCGCTCCTTTGTATACTTATTCAAGTGGGATGAAATTAAGACTTGGTTTTAGTGTAGCAATTCATGCCGAGCCAGATGTTTTGCTATTAGATGAAATAATTAGTATGGGAGATGAAAATTTTAGAAAAAGAACTAGTCAATTAATGAAAAAAATGTTTGGTAATGGCACGACATTGCTGTTAGTTAGTCATAGCATTCAATATTTAAAAGAAAACTGTAACAAATTACTTGTGTTAAGTCATGAATAAAAAAACACTTATTAACCAAAATAAATATGAAGACATGAAAATTTTAACATGTTTAGATCAGATTCTTAGGTCTTCACGTCAGAAAATTTTTGCTATGCCCAAGCCAAAATCTTCAATCATTGTTTTGTTTTCTGGAGGGCTAGATTCTATCATTAGCACTGATATGTTACTTAGAAAATTTAAACTTAAAGTTTTCCCGCTCTTTATTAATTGGGGACAAATGAATTTAAAACAGGAGCTTAGGGCAGTGAACTATTATGAGGCGTATTTTAAAGATAAATATCCTCTAAATTTTATGAAAGTAAAAAAAATTAAAGCCAACATTCCTCCTTCTGACTTGTCGAAAAGTGTGCGAAATATCGTAGTATTACGCAATATGAATTTGGCTATTTATGCTGTGCAATATGCTAAACATATAGAAGAAATTTGCCACACAAAAATACGCACTATTTTTTGTAGTTCAGTTTTTGGCGATGGTGCAGTTGTGCCTGATTCTACCCTCACTGCAATTAGGTCAGTTAATTTAGCGATATGTGTCAATGAACAAGATTTTTCTTGGCAATATACTTCTCTAGCATTGGAGAGAGAGATTGGCAATTGTCTTGATAAATCTGACTTGTTGCGTTATGCACATTCTGTAAACTTTCCTTATGAAAATACCTGGAGTTGTTACAGAAGTTCCTCGCCTCATTGTGGGGCTTGTCTACCTTGCATCGGCAGACAACACGCTTTTAGAGTTGCAAAAATTACTGATCCGACTAAATATGCGCAAACGAAAAGGACACTGGTTAGAAAAATGCTTGGTAGAGTTAAGCAAATTTTCAAAAAAATACTTGCTGTAATTTATACAAATTGATTATAAATGCTTATCAATTTGTTTAAACATTTCTTTAATCTTATTTTCCCAATTATTAGTTTTTGCAATCATAATTCTGTCACTTATTGATTTCTTTTTTTGATTACCCAGTTGTATATTTATACATTTAACAAAATCACGTTTGTTGTTGGCAAATTTAACATGTGGTTGATAGCACTCCAATGCCTCTATTGGCACACTAACTACTGGTTTGCCCATAGCCATATATTCATAAAATTTCATAGGATTGTTTTTTAGCGGTTTTTTGTTAAAAATATAAGGTATTAAACATACATCAAAAAATGAGTAATAATTAGCCAGCTTAGATTTATCTTTTACTCCAAGATAGTGAATATTTGCCGTACGCAAGACACTAGCCCATTTCTTATCAGGGTTGCCGTGAATTGGCCCAATGATCACAAGATGCCAGTTTAGATTTGATTGTGCAATAAATAAGATTAGTTCTAGATTAATTCTCCAGTCAATCGTGCTTGAAATCCCCAACACTTGTTGGTTTTTTATTTTGGGAAAATCTGCTGGCGGGGTATTGAATATTTTTTTTGCATTAAAATATGTAGTTTTACAACCACATGGCACCAGAAATGTTTTAGTATTAAATTTTGAAATTTCTCTGTACAAGTATGGAGAATTAACAAAGTTTATCCTTGAAAGTTTTAGCAATTTATTTTGTTTTTGCTGTTGAATTCTATTATTTTCAAGCACTGGATCAATGCAATCATAAACAACTTGCAATTTACTTAAATGTTCGGCATATTGGAGGCTATTGGCTGAAAAAATCCATAATAAATTTTTCTCAGAGAGATATCCTTTTAGTGTTAGATAAAAGATAGTTTGAGTGATGTTAAAAAATTGATTAATTTTTTTTAGAAAACTGATGTTTTTTGTGGGCAAAAAACACATTGGAAAGAAAAAACTTATCTTGTGTTTAGAACAAATTTTCTTAAATAGCTTAAGTTTATTGCGATAATCATTACAAAATAATTTCCATATTTTGATCTGATAATTACTGTTGATTATAATTGCGTGATTGTTCTTAGAAATTGCGATTGCCGTTTCAAGTTCAAAATCACAGTGCCAGTCCCAACTATTCTCAAAAATGAGCACAACTTTTCTATTTGTTTTGCGAGTTATTCTATTCATTGTTTTGCCACAATTCTCTCTTTATCAAGATAAATTTTTCTATTACAAAACCAATCGGCAAATTGTTTTGAAAGGAGAGACACAAAAACCAAAGTTTTAATTTTTTCTATCTTTCATTATATCACTTTCATTTTGTTGTCTATTTTGTGCAAAATTAAAATTAAGATATAATCCTAGTGATCAGTCATGAAAAATAATTTAGAAACAACAAAAAAAGTCCCAACTTTTTTATTATATTTTTACGAACTGCATAATTTGCTGAGATATGGTCGTTTGGAGTTTTTTTCTAGGGTAGAAATTGAAACCAGTAGTTTTTGTAACAGACGCTGCAGCTATTGTCCAAACAGTGTTTTTGATCGAGGTAAAAAATTAATGAAGGAAGAAACTTTTAAAAAAATTATTCTTGAACTTAAAAAGTTGCATTACACTGGACATATTTATCCACATCATTACGGGGAGCCTTTGTTGGATAAAAGAATGGTTGATTTAGTAAGATACACCAGAGTTAATTTGCCATATGTCTGGATTAGAATTTACAGTAATGGAGACTATTTAACCAGCTCTTTACTGAGACAATTAGTAAAAGCAGGGGTTGATGAGTTTTTTATTACTGGTCACGATGGTTTTTTGCCTCCCCACATCAAAAAGTTAATGCAAAGTAAATTAGGCAAACAAACTATCAAGTTTTTTAAATTAGACAAGAGCAAGATGCCTTTATTTAATCGAGGTGGCCTAGTAAAGCCCCAGCGGAAGATTATTGTTAAACACTGTGATTTAGCATCTCAACATCTAGTGATCGACTATCGTGGCAATGTGGTTTTATGCTGTAATGATTATTTAGCTAAACACAAATTTGGTAATCTAGAGCAAGAACAAATTGTTGACATTTGGAAAAAGAGTCATTACCAAAAATTGAGAAAAGAAATTCAAGATGGTCGGTACCGCCTAGACATTTGTCGCAAGTGTGTTGCTTTATCACCTTAACTACCATTCTCTGTAAGAATTTCGTACTAAAGTTAGTTTTGTTGGCTCCACAAGGTGTTTTTACTCATTTTTTCTGCACGCTTTGACTTTCAATATCTTGGATTTTATTGATCGCCAAGTAAAGTAGAGGGGTAATCAAAATCTCGTAGCTTACCTTAAATAACCATTGTGAAAGGATCATCGCAAGTAATGCCTGTCTATCCATTATGCCCAAAAATGCTACGAGTACAAATAAAAAGGAATCTACTCCCTCACCAAGGATGCTTGAAGCAATGGTTCTCAGCCAAAGCAACTTTTTTTTAGTAACTTTTTTAAGTTTAACCATAATCAAGGAATTTAATAAGGAGCCGAATAAATATCCGCTAAAAGATGCCAGTAAAATTCTGAAGCTTTGTCCCAAAATTGAATCAAAAGCTTCTTGTTGTTGCCAAAAACTAGCCGCCGGTAATTTTTGGGCTATGGCCAAAGTTACTGAAAAAAATAGATTGGCAAAAAAACTGAGATAAATAGCTAAGCGTGCTTTTTTGAATCCATAAACTTCAGTAAGTGCGTCACCTATAATGTAGCTAATTGGAAAGACAATGACTCCAGCCGGTAAAGATAAACCTAGTACAGCAATTGTTTTAACCGCTGCAGTATTAGCAGTTAGAAGTGCGCTGGTGGAAAGAATTACCAAAAATAGGTAAGTTCTTGAAAAATAATTTACTTTATTAGTGTTGTTTTTCATGTTCATAAAATTCCCATAATTTTAATTGAACGAAGAATTGAATGATGGCAATCATTGCACAAAGAATGAATCCAGGCATGCCGTCTTTTCTACCTTCCATTTCAAAAAAACTTTTATAAAAATATTTGATTGGCTGACTGATTATTTTATGCCGAACGCTACTTTCTCCATTCTTGTAATGCCAGGTAGCTTCTAATGTTGAATATCTGTTTACTTTTTCAATGTACTGATGTAAATTTTCTTGTCTTTGATGTCTAATTTTATGTTCTAAATTGAGAATTTCTCCTTCAGCTAGCACTTTCTCTGGTTGAGCGACGATCCATTTACTACTATCCTTACGTAACAATCTGACTAAATAATTTTTTGCTGCTGGACCATGTGATAAAAGTTGACCTAAAAAATAATCATCTCTACGACAAGCAAAAGCAGCGGTGTTTGGTTTAACACTTTTTAGTTTTTTATGAATTTCTTTTTTTAAAGGACTGGGGATCGATTCATCAGAATCAACAAACAACACCCACTCGAATTTTGCCATTTTTAATCCAAAATTTCGTTGCTTTGCATAATCGCCATTTAAACTTCTTTGAAAAATTCTAGCACCATATTTTTTGGCAATTTGCATAGTTTTGTCGGTAGAATTGTCGTCAACAACTATAGTTTCATCACAAAACTTCAGACTTTTAAGACACTTTTCAAGGCAAGCTTCAGAATTATGAGTTAAAACACAGGCAGCCAGACTTGAGCATTTAGACATAAAATTAATTTTAGCACGGAACAGCCATTGTTGTGATCTTTATAAATCAGCAAAAAAATACAGCTTGTAAAATAAAAAGTTTTGTTGCTTGCCATCTTGTTGCCACTGCAAGCGTTCACCTCTCAATCTACCCGAGCTCTCTATTTTTTTCTTCAATCTTGAGTCATTGGCTTTTATTAGCAAGCAAGCTTGTAGACTTGAGGGATTATTGACAATAGTGATTTTTTGATCAATTTTTCTAATTTTTTCCAAAAATTTTTCTTTTCTTTGCAGGCAGTTAGCCAGCTTACTTTGCATTATAGAGCGGTTTAAATTGAGTAAGCTAAACCAGCTAGCTATTACACTGATTCCTGGTCTAGAACCAAGTAAAGTAGTGTCCCATTGATCAATATAAAAAATGTCGCGCTTAATATAATTAAGTAAGTTGGGACGGTACAAAATAAAGCCAGCTGGGTAAGGTACAGCTAGGAATTTGTGTAAGTCAGCAGTAATCAATTGCACTTGTGATTGGGCAAATGGTTGAAAGTTTTCTTCCAAAAAAATTTTACTTACTCCAGAAAAAGCCGCATCTAACCATACAAAGCACTTGCAATTTTTATGTTTTAAGCAGAAATTTTCAATTAATTCATTAATGTTTTGGTAGTTGTCATCACTGCCAGTAATCGTGTAACCCAAGGTTAAGGGTAGTAAAAAACCTCGATAACCTTTTTGGTAAAGTTTAGTCAGGGTTTGAAGTAAATGATTCTCGTCCATGCACCAATTTTGCATATCGAGTTTTATCTCAAAACTTTCCACTTGGCATAAATCCACTGCTTTACTTAGAGAGTAGTGGCTCAACTTTGTTTTCAATAAAGCAATTTTTTTTTGACTATTAGTAAGACCCAGTTTTTTCAGTAAATAATTACGCCCAACCCAAGTGGCATAAATATTACCCTCAGTAGAGCCAGAGGAAAAATGTCCCAAAATAGTTTTTGGTGCTTGGTAATAATTTTTTATAATTTCTAGACTGCGTTTCTCCAAACGATGGCTGAGTAAAGTTGGTTTTTTTATAGACCAATTACCTAAATTATTTGGCATGAAATCACCAGTTTCTTTAATAATTTGGGAAGCAAAAGCATTGGCTTTTTTACTTATTGGATGTTGAATATCAAGAAAATTAGATTCTTTTTCTAATTCTTGTTTAATTAGATGCATTAATGCTATTGTTTCTATTTTAGATATAGATTTGTTTGTATCAACAACTTCAAAATTTTTCGTTAAATTATTGATAATTTTTGTTTTAATACCAAACATATTATTTTTTTTGAATTACTCCTAATCCAGATTTAATATTATCAATTTTTAAATGCTGTTTATTTTTGCTAAATTCATTGAAAAATTGATAAACACCATATTCTCCCTCTGGCTGTTTATTTTTAACACAAACATCGTGAAAAATCATGTAGCCGTTTTTATTTAATTTTGTCCAAAATGTCTTTGTATCAAAACTAACTCCTTCGTAAGAATGGTCGCCATCTATGTATATATAATCATATTTTTTATTTACATATTTTTTTCTAAAATCTTGAGTTGTCTGGACGTATACTTTAATGAAATTTTCGAGACCAAATTTTTTAAAAGAGCTTAATCCCTTTTCGGTTTTCCAGTATCCTTTTCCTGTCCAATGATTTTTATCATTATCTCCGTAACCTGCATCAACAAAATCAACTTTTCCGAAGTTATTATCTTTACACGCTTGAGCCATAACAGCCGGAATATAACCATAACGTGAGCCAATACAGAGTAAATACTTTGGTTTTTGTTGTCTAATTAATCCATAATGAATCCATCCATATCCCAAGTCAGCTTTATTACGGTTTGCCTGATGTCCTAATTCGTCGGCCTGAAAAGCCTGCATTAATTTTTGAGTAAGCCACTCGTTGCTTAATTTACTTTTTTTATTAGCATAAACAAGATTTTTGGCAAAAGTTTTTATTTTAAACATATGTTTTTAACTAATTTAATAATAAATATTTTCCAATTGCGTTCAATTTATATTCCCAACTATTGTTCTTAGCCAGTGTTTTTTGTACCTGTTTTTTTTGAGCACTAAGTTTATTTTTTAAAAAATATTCAATATTTTTTTCCCAATCATTGTTTTCTTTGGATATTTTTATAAGATTATTAAACTTTTGTAAGTTTAGTTCAACGATTGGATTAGTAACAACTGGTTTTCCCATATAGAAATATTCAAAGATTTTCATTGGGTAGCAATATTTATTAAAGATAATGTCAGTATTATAAGGAATAATTGCTACATCAAAATTTTTTATGAGACCGTAAATAAAATATCGATCACTACTATAGCTAAAAAGAGTATTTTTGTGTTGTTTTAATTTTTTAATCCATTTTTGAGTGTGGTAAACTTTATCTTTTTCAACATTGTTTTGTTCTGGGCCATAAAATACGAACAGCCATTCTGGGTGATTGCTTATTAATTGATCAAGCAATGGATAGTTCAAGCGATAATTGAGTCCGCCAATATAACCAATCACGACTTTATTTTTTCCTTTTTTAAGTGGCACTGATTTTATTTTTTTATCATCGGGCTGAAAAAACCCCTGGGCGCTAATATAAATTGCTTGTTTATTGAGTTCCCTTTTTGTATACAAGTTTTTTAAAGCTTTTGAGTTAACAAAAAAATAATCAACGCTGTTAATTAAGATATTCTCTTCTTGATGATTTTCGCTATAGTCAACACAATCATAAATTTTTAGCATTTTTTGACTATTCATTTGTGCAAAATCATAATAATTTGGATAAAAAATCCACAAAATTTTATCTGCACGACGATGTTTTTCTAAAAATAATTTAAAACTTAGCCAGCGATTAAATTTATCTATGATTTTGAATCTCTCAAAAGGTAAATAATACTTAGCCTGGTGAAATATGATATTTTTATAAGTTGGGTAAACGTTTTTTCGATTTTTTTTGCCAAAAAAATAATGATTATTGTGGTCGTAAATATAAACTAAATTATGTTTACTCAAAACAAGGGCTGTTTGGCGCAAAAAATCAGCGCTATGATTCCAAGCATTTTCGATTGGGATAATGATTACTTTATTTTTTAACATTAGTGATTATTCATTGTCTAAATAAGTAATTTTCATGGCAAGATCTAAGTCAAAGTTTGGAATGTGAATGCTTTGCTCACCTTTTTTCAGGGTGCTTTCTGTCAAAATTGTGCCTGTTTTTGGCTCAATCCATTCCAATTTCGCCTTATTATTTAAATTTAAATTCAGCCAAGCATGTTTTTCTTTACTTTCATTTAATTTTAATAAATAGGCCAAAATGTAATCTTGGTTTGTTAATAAATAAGCTTGAGTTTGCAATTCTGCAATTACCATCATTTCATTTTCAACTGGTATTTCTAAATTTTTTGGTAAAAATTCCTGCAGATTGCGCAAATAAAGCCTTTCTCTTGGCCCTAAATAAATATTGGCATTATCCAGATTTTGGTAGATACCATTTTGCCCTTGAGTCCAAAAAATTAAACCCATCTTTTGGAAACTACCCAACCAACTCAGCACCCTCATACTTTCTGCAGAATTAGCAAAGTAGCTAGAATTTTTAAAACCAAATTCACTAATCAATACAGCTTTTTCTTGATTATTATATTTCTGATTTAAATACCCCATTTGATTAGCTAATTGACCAGGATCTGTAACATCGGGGTTATACCAATGCACTGATAAAAAGTCTAAATCTTTGGCTGATTCAGTTTCCCAGTTGGTGCTAATTGGATGGTGGTAGGGATCATTTTCTTTTAAATAATTTGTCACAAACTTATACCAAAGTTCATGAGCTTCTGCCTCATTACTTAATTCCCATAAATCGACATCAGCAGAGTAGCGGGCGATCACATAATCTAGATAAAATTTTAGAGCCTGTTGATTGTTTTTATCGCTAATTTCTTCATAAGAACGATAGGGAGGATAAAAGCCAAAAATTGTCATGATAATTTTTATATCTCTATTGTTTAATTTTTCTATTAGGGTGTCACCAAATTTACCTCCATTGGTACTTAAAACAATGTTTTTTGGGTCAATTGAGTGCCAGAGGGGCATTGTCCAATGATCAACTCCATAACGAAAAATATTGATTTTGGTCTCTGTTTGGTATGAATCAAGATAATCATCAATATTTAGATAAGAAAACTCATTTGCATCTGAGACGGGCTTATCGGTCGCAGAATCACTCATTGTGTCCATCATGTTCCCGTTATAATTCCAGTCTGCAAAGGCACCCTGTATGCCAAGGGGGAAGAAAACTGTTTTATTATTAATTAAAAACAAGCCTTCTTGACTACTAATACTTTCCTCTTTTCCAGCATCAAATTGAATAGTCCCAGCATGTTTTTTGATAGTAAAAGGGCTTTTAATATTGATTTGATATTTATACTGTCCGGGGCTTGGAGCAGAGAAGCGAATTTTCCAAGTGTTGTGATCGTAATAAAAACCACCAAGTTTTATTTTGTCTTGCTTATTGTCTTTTTCAAAAACTGCTTCAATTTTTAAATCAGTAAATTTATTTTGATAAAGATTTTCGTCATGAGTGATTGAAATTTCTAAAACATCGTTCTTAATTTCTTGATCAAAATTAAAAGCATAAATATTTTTAAAATTTTTGAAGCGATATGTGAATGTTGAAATTTTTTCTGTTAGCTGCCATAGCTTGTTATTTGTCCTTTCAATTTTTAAGTAAGGATCTTTAGTGTTTTGATCTTGATCATAAACAAAATTTATTTTTTTTATTGTTTTATCGTTTGGCTGTTTATTTCTAATATCAATCTTATTGAGCAAGGTATTGTCTTGGTTAAAAATAAATACTGCTTGATCTTTGACATAGATATCTTTTTTATTACTAATAAAATTAGTCGTATATGTCCATTTTTGTTCTCCTGTTTCTTTATTTAAATACGTTAAAGAGATTTTTCCGCTAGGTTTCAGTGCAATTACCAGCAGCTGATTTTTAATTAAATGCAGTGAGTCTGTTTCACCATCAATTGTGACTTTCCAGTTTATGGCTGAAGTAGCAGAATTGATTGAATAAAGCGCTCCCGTACCAGTGGATAGAAAGATATTGTCGTCATCATATAATTGATTGTTAATCCAGTTATCAACCTTTTGTGTTTTAGTAATGGCGCCAGTGTGATAATCAAGGAAAAGCAAAATGTTCTGATTTTCTAGTCTTGAGAAAGTTTGGGCAATAACTTGCTCTTTAGTAGTTCTTACACTTGGAAATTCTGCATTATTTTGCCAAAAAAGAACATTATCTACATTATTTGCGGTCCATTTTATCTCGCGAAAATTTATATCAATTTTTTGCAAAGCATGATCGTCTAAAATCAATAGTTGTTCTTCATCGTCCTCAATTTTAAATATTTCCCAAGCGACATTTTCTTGCCCACTGCGATTAATTTTTTGCATCGATCCAGTTTTTTTATCAATGCTAAGTACATATTTATTTTGTTTAATAACAATGTGATTTGGATAAAACATTGGTGATCTGTAACTGAACTCTAGATTGTCTATTTGCCAATTACTTGTCCCATCTAATTGTGAAATTGAAAAAAATTTATTCTCTACGGCATTAAAAACATAAACCGCATCATCATCAAGATAAATACTACCAAAATGAATTGAACCTCCGATAAAAGCTTTAGAAGCATTGAGTTCTTGAAATTGTTTTTTCCAAACCAATGAACCATCGACACTGTTTAAAGCGTACAGAGCTCCATTTCTCGAACCGATAAAAACCAGGTCATGATTGCTTGATTTTAACACTGGTGTATCAGGCTGGTATTGTTCTTCTGTGCTAAATTGCCAAATTTTTTTGCCAGTATTTTTGTCTAGACAATAAATGTTTCCGTCAAAATTTGCTAAAAAAACTTTATCATCAGTAATTGTTGGCGGAAAAGGACTGTAGTATTCAGCACTAAATATCCAACTAATTTGACCATTATTTTTATTTAAGGCATAAGTATTATTGTTTTGGCTATTAAAAAAAACTGTATTTTTGTCAAAAATTAAATTATCAAAAATATTGAGTTTGTTGTTTGGCCCAATGCTTTTATTTGTATAAAATTGCCAATTTTGGCTTTTTTTATATAAGTAAGTGAAAGAAATTAAGGCAAGGACAACAATAATAATAAACAACAAAAACAGCTGACTAATTTTTTTATTTATATTTTTTTTCATACATTCCTAAGCCCAAATATAAAAAGAAAAAAGCAGTTAATTCATAGTGATTGGTGAACACTGGATGAAATTGAGCAGCTAACAAATAAAAAAGCGCAGCTAAACTAAAATATTTGTTTTTTCCTTGAAAGCCAATTTTTAAGGAATAATAAACAAAAATAATAAAAAAGATAAATGCAAAAATGCCGGTTTCAGCCAAGATCTGAATAAGAATATTATGCGCAGGAGCTTGATCAAAAATCACAGGGAGACTGTCTACAGTCTTTAAACTTTTTGCTAGATAATATGGAGTCAAATCCAAGCCAAACCCAAGTAGTTTTTTATAAGACATGGATAATACTGTCCGGTTAAGTTCTGATCGGTAAGTTAAGCTTCCGGTATCAGTAAACACATTTTTAACACTATCCATCCGACTCAGGAAGTAGGGCAAAATCAAGATTAATGAACTGATAATAAGCGTTTTGAGCAGACGGTTTTTCCAGGTTTTTTGTAGTAATCTTATTGCTTGTTTTTTGTGTTTATAAAAGAAGACAAATAAATAAATGATTGTTATAGCATACAAACTTCGACTACCTGTAAATATGATAGCTACTAAAGCCAAGAAAATAATAATGTAATAAAAATAGCTGAGTTTTTTATTTTTATTTTGTTGAGCAATGGCAATATTGCTCAAAACTACAATGTTGATTAATAGAAAAATAGCACTAATATTTGGTTCATTAAAAATGCCATCTGCTCTCAACAAATCTTTTGACTCGGAGGATAGAGTACCCACTTCTAATCCAGGTAGTCTATTTTCAATAAATTTACCTATATTTCCGCCTTTTATTTGTTCAATAAAAATAATTATGCTGTGAAAAAAAAGACTACTGGTTACTAATTGAGCGAATAGTTTTGAGGATTTTTTAAAATTAAGTATTAGTGGTAAAGCAAAAATTAGCAAGTATTTAACAATAATCAGTGAGGAAAAAAACAATAGATCAGAAAATTCATGGTTGAGGCTTCTTATCAACACTAGGCAAAAAAACAAGCTTAAGCTGATAAAGGGCATTGCAAATTTTTTATCAATTGCTTGCTTTTTATGTATATTTTGCTTGTTCTTTGCAAAAAATTTTTCGGAGAAATAATTTTGGTAAATTAACAGTAAAAATAAATCAGATAAATAAATCGGGAAAAAATATTTAACGCTAAAAATTGAAAAACCGACGATTTCTCGGTGATCGATTAGAGTAGTTTCAATGATATTTCTGCCCACAATCAGCGGTAAAAAGTTAAAAAACATAATAAACAAGCTCAAGCGATAATTTTGCGTTTTTTTAATCAATATGATTAAATACGCGCAAGCAAACAATAATAGGATTTTGTTTGAATTTACTAATAATAAACTGAATAAAAATATTGTATTAACTATGAAAAAACGAAAATCTTTGCTTAAAAAGAAATCTCTCATAAGGCGCATTATACAGGATATAAAAGTTTTTATTAATAAATTAAATATCTTTGATTATTTAATAATTTTTTTATTATTGTTTGTCTTAATTTTCTTTATTCATAATCGCTTGCAACGCCGGGTTGTATGGACAAATGTTAGAGTAGCGGTAGAAAATGTTGACTGGTGGTATGGTAGTGGCACTCCTCCTAGATATTGGTATGGCAATAATCTTTTAGCAGGTGCTCAGGCAAAAGATGCCTTTGGTCAAACAGTTGCCGAGGTGGTTGATATTGATAATTACGATCAGGGCGGCCCCTATAGAATGATTTATGTTGATTTAAAATTAAGAGTCGATTTTGATAAGAATAAAAATCAATATTTATATGAGTTTAAACCTTTGACTGTTGGTTCTTCTTTGATTATTAATTTTCCAGAAAATCAATTGAGAGGAATTATCATCAATACTGGTGAACAAGAAATTGATTATTTTTACAAAACAATCAAAGTAGTAAAAAGGGGTTTATTGAATTCGACCGCTGATACAATTCTTGCGGGAGATCAGGCTTATGATACTAATGGAAATTTAATTGCAGAAATATTAGAAATTAAAAAAGAAACACATACTTTTTACACCTACTCAGATATTCGCGGCGAAATGATTAAAACTTATAATCCAGATTATCGAGACTTAACGATGTTAGTAAAAATTAAATCATTTAGCAGTTTAGATCGAGATTTTTATATTAACAACACCGTGTTAAAACTTGGTTCAACAATCTGGCTTCAGTTTAAAGATTACGCAATTGAAGATGCAACAATAGTGGAAATCATTGATTGATAATTTTATCATTAGTCTAATCTATCTTTTGCCAAATGATTTAAAATATCTTTTTAGCCAATTGATGATTTGTAAATTATTGCAAGGCAATAATTTACATGGCCTTTGGCATTTGACGATTTTTTTTCGATGTAAATTTGCTTTTTTACTTTGCCATATTTTTTCTGGATTTTCTTCTAAGATATTGCCGATTGTGCCCATTTCATAGCAAAGACGCATGTTGGCAGTAGTATCAATCATAAAATTATTAAATCCGACGGAACACTTTTCTGTTTCTTGAAATAATTCAGGATTTTCGAAGAATTTTTTAATGTTTTTTAAATCGAGAGTTGAGTTAAGAATAAAATCAGGTTGTTTATTTTTTAATTGAATTAATTCTTCTATTACTTTGACGGCTTTTTCTTTATTTTTTGGCCAAAAAGGGTTTGATTTAAACCAATCTTTTTTATAATCACTGGCAAAATTGGGCATAATTGCTTGAAAATTTATTCCAGAAACTTTTGCTTTTTTGGCAAAATATATGATTTTTTTAATTTGAGTATAATTATTATTAGAAATAACGGTATTAATAAAAATTGTTGGCGAATTCTTAGTAGTTTTTTCCTCATTTAGATAATTAATGGCTTTAGTGATTCTTTGAAAGGAGTCTTGCCTCCCTCTAATAAAATTGTGTTCTTTTTCTAGTCCATCTACGGAGAGGAAAATTTGTGTTAAACCACTTTTAACAATTTTTTTCGCTAAAGTTCTATCAATAAGGTAGGCGTTGCTATTAGTACTAGTTTTTATGCCTTTTTTATGTGCGTAATCAATAATTTTAATAAAATCTTTATTTAAAAATGGTTCTCCGCCAGCAAAAGTCAATTTAAAATTATTGTTGAGCCACTTCACCAGCTTGTTAATTATTTTTGTGGCTGTTTTATAATCTAGGTTTCTTTGTTTTTCTTTTAATTTCCAGATGTCACACATTTTACATTTGAGGCAGCAATCGTCAGTTACGTGAAGATGTACATCTGATGGTTTGTCAGCAATCACCTGTTTGTTTCTTTGAGCATTGTATAAAAAGTTGCTTAGCAAGTCTTTAATTATGGCTTTGATTTTACGCATTTTAGATATTTTCTCAAAAATACTTTATTGTTTTTTTCAGCATGATGTTGTTGGAAATACTTTCTTTCTGCCGAACCCATTTTTTCTCTTAAAGATTTGTTTTTTAGTAGTTTAATCACTTGTTTGGCAAATTCTTCTTCTGTTTCAGCCAGCAAATAGTGCTGTCCGCCAGTTATCCCTAGTCCATCAACTCCCAATTGCGTAGACACCAACGGGATGCCATTTTGCAGGGCAGTGAGGGATTTTAATCTCACTCCAGCCCCAGTTTGAAAAGGCAAAACAAAAACTTTACTTTTGGCTAAAAATTGATCAATATTTTTTTGATGCCCATAAAAAAATATATTTTTATTGCTTTTTAAATCCTCTAATCTAGGATTTTTGTTACCTATTACATGGAATTTAATTTTGGGCATTTCTTGATTGACCAGTGGCAAAATTTTTTCGCCAAACCAGCGGACTGCTACTTCATTGGGTGGCCATTCTAAATAACCAACAAACAAGATATCATAAATTTTATTTTGACTAGTTTTTACTGACTTAAGAGGATAAACCAGTGGTTGAGTAAAAACACTTTTACATTTTGTCTTAAGATAAATTGCTTCAGACTCGGAAATTGAAAAAATGTGATCAAATCTACGATAATTTATTTCTCCATAAAGTAAATTTAAACTACCTTCTAACAATAAATAGATTTTACGAATGATTTTTTTTGATTCTTTGAATCTAGTAAAAAACAAAACGTGATCTAAATTATGATTTTCCAAAATTAAGACTGGCATTTTGAGACAATTTTTTTTTAGCCAGCTCTTTTTTGGTAAAAATTGTGCAGAATTAATGTGATCTACATGAATAATATCCGGTTGCCAATTGAGAATCTTGTTCTTTATCCAGGGAAAACTAGGCTTATATCGATATTGATAGACAAAATGTGGCCGAAGTTGTAGGTAATTCCAAGCTAGTTTCAGATAATCTTCCTTGATGCTTTCTGCCATTAATTTGGTTTTGAAAACTTTGACTCGAATACCTAGTTTTTTAAACTCAGCTAATTGCTCTTTAGTGGCGTTTCTTTCAGAAACAAAAACAGCAAAAATATCAAATTTTTCTGAAAGCGTTTTTAGGGTATTAAAAGTTTTAATACGGCCACCACCATCGAGGGGTAGTGGAAAACACTGACTAAGATAAAGTAGTTTTTGCTTTTTTAGCATTATTTTTTATTTTTTTATTAATTGCTGAGGCTAATTGTCTCAGCAAATATTTGGGAACAGTCACTAAATATCTTTTCCATAGTCTTTTAGGCTCACTTATTAGGCGAAACAACCATTCTAAACCATTTTTTTGCATCCAGACCGGTGCTTGTTTTTTTTGCCCACTAATAAATTCAAAAGCAGCGCCCACACAAAAAATTTTCATTCCTTGAGAATGATCCTTTAACCAGTTGGTAATTTCTAATTGTTTAGGTGAGCCAATGCCAATCCAGACAAAGTCTGCTTTGGTATCAATAATTTTCTGATATTGTGCTAACTCCTGTTGCCGATTAATCTTTTTTGGCAAATAATCAGCGAGGATAAGGCTGTTTGGGTATCTTTTTCGCAACAAGTTGCTAATTTTTTTCTTAGTAATTAAATTTGGGCAGAGCAAATAATGTGTTATTTTCGTTTTATTTTTTTGCTGTTTAGTAAAAACTGCCAACATTAAATCTGGGCCATAAACTCGATCAATTTTTTCTTGATATTTTTTTTGAAAATATTTGGTGATGAGCATGCTGTCGGTGGTGCAGTAGTCAATGTTTTGATAAAATTTAGCATGACTTTTTTCGTTTTTAATTGCTAGCTCGTGTAAAGAACAGGCTAAAATTATTTGAGAATTTTCCTTTTTAGTCAATTTTTTAGCAAGAGCATCTATCACTTTATCAAATTGACCAATAATAAATTGCTTGTTTTCTAATAAAGCTAACATAAGCGCTATTATGCCATTAAAGAGAGAAAATTGGGGGCTTATTAATACTCATTTTTTACAATTTTTTTTATTTTTTTATCGAAGATACTTTTATCAAACTTTAACGCTTGCCTCACGCAATCTTGCTTATCAAAAAGCATTTTTTCAAAGTTTTCGATAGCTAAATTTAAGTCTTTTTCAGTATATTTTGTGAAAAATAAGCCAGTTTTTTTATTAATAATTGTTTCTTTGCTTCCGCCACTTTTATAGGCAATTACTGGCAAACCATGGCTCATGGCCTCGACAGGAACCATGCCAAAGTCTTCGTCAATTGATGCATAAATTAAAGCCTGGATTTGTTGAAAAATTTCAGCCATTTTGCTGTCAGGGACAAAACCCAAGAATTTAATATTCTTGTTAGCCATTGATTGCCACTTTTTTTCTTTGGGGCCTGTGCCAACTACCAACAAGGGTTTTTTATTTTGATTAAAAGTTTTTATTACCAAATCTATGCCTTTTTGTTCAACTAAGCGCGAATAAAATAAATAATTATTTGATTTTTGAATATTTTTCTTGATAGGGGGTGCGTAATTATTGTCAACTGGTGGATATATAACTTCAGCATCTAGACCATAATATTTTTTTATTCTGTTTTTTACATTAAATGAGTTAGTTAACAAATAGTCTATTTTTTTTAATTTGGCCAAATTTTTTTTTCTTAAATAATTAAAATATGGCTGAGTAATAATTCTAAAAAATGGACGCTTTAAGCAAAGCATTTGATTAACTTCGTCGTGTAAGAATCTTGGTGTGGTGTGAATATAGCTTATATGTTTTTGTTTAGTGTTTATCCAGTGAGCACAAAAAGAGTGAGAAGAGGATATCACCAAATCGTATTTATCCAAATTTAAACTTTCCCAATAATAATGAAAAAAATAAGGCTTAAACAAGCTGGGATATTTAATGGCCAGTTTTACATTGCTGAGTTTTGAGCAACAAAATTTTCCAGTAATCTTATTTTCAACTTGCGTTTTTAATTTTTTACTGGCTAATGAAGTATAAACATCTGCGCGAGGAAACATTTTTATAAGATAAAAAAGCACCCTTTCTGCTCCTCCAAATTGAGTTAAGGAATCATGTATGATGGCAATTTTTTTATTACCTATATCCACGAACTCTAGTTTACAATAAAATTACTTAATTCTTAACTTAAAAATAAGATGAAAAAAATATTTATTATAGTATTGTCGTTGTTTTTCTTGTTGGCTTCTTATTTTAGGTTTTTCAATCTTAAAAATAATTTTATGGTTCATGATAGTGGTTATGAACTAGAAGCTGCTAGATTAATCAATCAGAATAAAGAATTGCCCCTTGTTGGTCCGGCGGTTGGGATGGAAGATTTCTTTATTCCGCCAACTTATCTTTATCTTTTAGCAAGTATTTATTCAATTAGCGGAAATATTTTATTTATAAGCTTCTTTTATGCTTTGTTAGGAGTTTTAACAATTTTTATATTTACTTATTTTATTTATTTGTTAACTAATAGTAAATTAAGCTCTTTGTTAATTTTTATATTTTTTTCTGTTTGGCATTATCACATAAACTATATAAGTCGACAAATATGGCATCCTAATCCAATATTTTTTTTCTCGTCTTTGGCCCTTTTATTTGGGACTTTAGCTCTAAAAAAGGAGAAAATAACTTATTTACTTATTGGTCAGTTATTCTTTTTTATTGCTTTAGCGATTTATCCTTCGCCAATATTTGTTTTTCCAATAATTTTTTACAATTCATTCTACTTTTTTAAAGAAAGTATTCGGTTTAATCGCCTTGAAAGCATTCTTTGCAGCCTATTAACTTTATTTGTAAACTTTCTGATTGTTTATTTACCTTTATTGATTTTTGAAGCGCAAAATCAATTTATTTCTTTTCAATCTTTGTTTGATTTGTCCGAGAATCAGACCTTTAATTTTTTTGGAATCTTTGATCACTTTAATGTAATTTTTAGGAGTTTTTATTTATTGTTTTTTGTTAGTCATAAGGAATATTTGCTAATATTTTTAGTTTTTTTTCTATTAGTTATTTTTTTTATTTTTAGAAAAAATAAAAAAAGAACTTCTTATATAAAGCCCTTTACTTCTCCATTTTTGTTAATATGGATTATATTTTGTACTTTGTTATTAAAAAATCTTTCTTTTTTAGGAGCATATCATCGTTTTGATGTTTTAGCTTTAGTTTTTTTAATCTGGCTTCTTTTATTATTGGCTGAAAATAAAAAGCTTAATGGTTTTAAAGAAAAATTTATTTTTTATCTACTAATTTCTTTTTTCTTATTTACTTCATCTATTAATTTACTTGCCTCGTTTCGTCTTTTAAGGTATAAAAATATTGACTCAACATTCAACAATCAGAACATTTCACAGTTAATTCTCAACTCACTAAATGCAAACGGAATTCCACGAAGCAGAACCTTGATATTTAGCAACTTGGGTCAGATGTCAAGAGATGGTAACAGTGCGATGTCAAATCTGTGGTCACAGAAATGGCAAGGTGAAAAAATTGATCATTTTATAAACAAAACATACTTTTACACCAACGATTTGATTGCCAGCTATCAGAACACAAATAATTATTCTGGAAATTTGAAATATTTAAAATTTGACTATTATTATCTAGTTTGTTCTGGCGAAGATAATGATTGTGTGGCAGATTTTCTATTTGATTTATCTACTATTGCCGCAGAATCAAGTAGTCCAAACCAATTTGTTATCGAGGAAGAATTGTTGTATGAGGAAGACTCACCATTTCTTGTTAAAGTTTATTTAGTAAAAAATTTAAAAAATATATCAAGATAAAAAGATGGAAGAAATCGAATATAAAACAATGTTTGTTTTAGAAAACGAACATTGGTGGTTTTTGGGCAAAAGACTGTTTGCTAGTTCTTTTTTAAGCAGCATTAACTTTTCTGACACCAAGTCGTCAATTTTAGACTTGGGCTGCGGCACAGGAGGGATGACAAAATTTTTAGAAAGATATGGAAAAGTTTTAGGAGTCGAATCAAACCAGACGTCAATCGCTTTTTGTAAAAAAAACGATGTTCAAGTGATCGAGTCGTCTGTTGAAAAAATTCCAATACAAAAAGATAAATTTGATTTAATAACGATATTTGATGTTTTATATCATAAAGATGTTGAAGAAGCATTGGTTTTAAAAGAAGTTAGGCGTTTGCTGAAGAAAGATGCTTATCTTTTGCTTTCAGATTGTGCTTTACCATTTTTTTGGAGTGCTCACGATGAGCAAATGATGGCTAAAAAAAGATTTACTAAGCGGGAGATAGAGCAATTACTAGAAAAAAATAATTTTTCTATTGTTAAATCTTCTTATATTTATTTTTTTACTTTTCCATTTTTTGTTTTACAAAGATTGTTTTTAAAATTTAGTAAAAGGGAATCTAAGTCTGTAGTTTCTAAACTGCCAAATGTTATTAACAAATTTTTATTATTTTTAATAAAAATTGAAGCATTTCTCTTAAAGTATATAAAGACTTGGCCGATTGGTTCAAGCATAATGGTTTTAGCAAGGAAAAATGACTGATAAATTAATTAGTATTGTAATTCCTACCTACAATGAAAAAGAAAATATATCCTCACTTGTGTCAGTTTTGTCAAAAAAATTATTTAAATATAACTACGAAATAATTGTCATAGATGATCATAGTCAAGATGGAACAATTGAGGTCTTAAGGAAAATCGAAAAAAATAACAAAAAAGTTAAACTTTTTTTAAATCATCCTCCAAAGGGATTAGCAAAGTCAATTCTATTGGGCTGGAAAAAAGCAAAAGGGGAATTAATTGTTGGAATGGATGCAGATTTTAATCATGACCCCAATATTATCAATAATTTAATTCAAGAAATTAATGATTCAGATGTTGTAGTTGCTTCACGCTTCATTAAGGGAGGCGGTATGCAGAATAAATTTCGTTATTTTTCAACTTATTTGTTTAATATGATATTAAGAATAATTTTCGCTTTTCCTTTAACTGACAATGCAAGTGGTTACTATGTCATCAAAAAAAAATTGGCAAATAAATTGCCTTTAGAAGAAATTTTCCAGGGATATGGGGAGTATCACTTGCGTTTAGTGTATTTGGCTAACAAAAACAACTTTAAGATAGTTGAGGTGCCTGTTTATTATCAGCGTAGAAAATATGGCCAAAGTAAATCAAATTTGGTTAAAATGCTTGTTAGTTACCTAAAAACTGCTTGGGAATTGCGCTATAAATCATAAAAATTATTGAACGTCAAAAAATTTTTTATGTTCTTTACCAAAAAATGGACCCTGTTTAACCTCAAAAATCTCTGCATCTTCTAACAATTCAAAACCATGACCTAAATTTCTTTGGAAAAGTATGTCTCCTTTATTCAATACTTCTGTTTGAATCAATATTCCTTTTTTTGTATAAAAGTAAACTTTAACTTTACCTTTAACAATAAATAAAACTTCTTGCAAGCTAGTAATTTTATGATTTTTGAATTGGTGGTAGTGAGCTTTTAATTTTTCACCTTTTTTTTTGTTATGAAAACCAACTTGTAAGAAATCTTCTTTTTCAGAGAAGAATTCGATGCTGTCCACTGGATAATTTGCTCTTACAATAAAAGCAAATTCTTTCCCACGATAATTAATTCTTTCAATAAATTTTTCTTTTAGCATCGGCGTGTATTTGTTTAATAGCTGCTACTACCTTTTGGAAATCTTCCTTAGTATTACCCAGTCCAGATGGAAGATACAAACCCTCGGCACTTAGTTTTTCGGCAACTGGAAAATTATCATTGATATATAAATTCATTTTTTTGAAAGCAATTTGTGGAGGATAAAAAAACTCTCTAGTTTGAATATCATATTTATTTAGTAGGATTTTCATTAATTCTTTTTTGCTGACCCCAAATTGTTCTTTTTTAACTAAAATAGCATACATCCAGTAACTAGATTTAGTGTAAGCTCTTTTAACAGGTGTTATTATTCCTGGAATATCCTTTAACTGGTCATCATAATAATTAGCCATTTGTGCCTTCAAAGACAGGTTTTGCTCAACTTCCTCTAAAGAAGCTAGACCCAAGGCTGCTTCGAGATTACTTAATTCATATTTATAGCCAATGCCCTGATGAACAAAGCGTTTTTGTTGCGAAAAATTTAAATTTTTTAATCTTTGCATCTTTTCATACATCTTTTTATTATTTGTTAGGACAGCCCCTCCTTCACCGGTAGTTATAAGTTTATTGGCGTAAAAACTGAAACAGGCCAGATCACCAAAGCTACCTAATTTTTTATTTTTATAAATTGCCCCATGTGCTTCAGCTGCATCTTCAACAACTTTTAGACGATATTTTTTAGCAATCTTCAAAATGCTATCCATTTCACAAGCCTCTCCATACAAATGGACGGGCATAATCGCTTTTGTTTTATTATTGATGTTTTTTTCTATTAGGCTGGGATTTATATTATAGGTATCTGGTAGAACATCTATTGGTATCGCTTTAGCTCCTGTTTGCCAAATGGCAAAATAACAGGATCCAATTGTTAAAGCTGGAAGAATTACTTCGTCTCCAGCTTTAATATCAAGGGCTAATAGAGCCAGATGAAGAGCACTAGTTCCAGAGTTGGTAGATACAGCATATTTTTTACCGATAAATTTAGCAAACTCTTTTTCAAATTTTTCTACGTATCTACCTTGTCCAGATATCCAAGTAGATTCTACACAATCATTTAAGTATTTTTTAGCATTTTTTGGAATTTTAACTTGATTAACCAAAATCATTACCTTATTTTATCTTAAATATAATAATTTTGTTTGCATGCCTCAAATCCTATTTGCAATCGCTTTTCTCATCAGCCATACTAGATATTTGAATACTGCTGAAAATAAATTATGAAGAAGTTATTGGCTAATTTTTTTTACCCATTCTTTTTTTTACTTTTTTTATTATCAGTTTTCCTGATGGAAACAGAGTATAAGTTCTATTTATTTTTACTTTGGTCGATTTTTTTATTGATTTATAGGGATTTTTTTTCAACAATCATTGATAATATTAAAGAACAAAAAAACAAGAAAATCATCTGTTTAACTTTTGTGTTTTTATTGATCGCTTTAATTAGCCTTATTTTTTCTCACCACATTCCCTTAAGCATAGAAAAATATTTATTTTATCTTTTTTCTTTCAGCATTTTTTTATTTTTTTTAAAAAGCGGACAGAAATTTTTAAAAATTGATTTTTTTGTTGATTATCTATTGTTGTTAAGCGCAATCTTAAACATTCTAGTGTTGTTGTTAACAGTTTTCGATGTTTCCAGATTATCTTTTCAGGGGATGAATTTCCTGGTTCGCAGTTACGGTCATAATCATTATGTTGCTTTTTTATTATTAATTTTGCCAATGGTCTGGTGGAGAATATTAAATCCGTCCAAATCTCAGCTCTTTGGTCAAAAATTTAAGATTTATTTGGAGATTTATTTACTATTATCATCGTATTTATTGGTGCTAATTAGTCTGTCTCGTTTAGGCTTACTAATTGCCCTTGCGCAATTTATTATTATTTTTTTGCTGAATAAATCAAGCTTTGCTAAAATTCGCCAACAAAAAATCATTTTCTCTCTGGTGAAAAGTGTAATTTTTCTATTTATTTTTGTTTCTTTTATTTTTATTTTTTTATCTTTTCCCATCACTAGCAATAATCAAAAAAATTGCTTTTTGAAACTTTATCGAAAAGATTTGTGCGTATCAATCACGGAGAATAGTCGTGTGTTTTATTGGCGCCAAGCCTGGTTAACTTTTAAAAATTATCCAGTTTTTGGGTATGGTTTAAATACATTTAAAGACGCCTCCTATCGTTTTCCAGCGAAAATGGAGCAACACAGTTCTTATGCTCATAATATTTTTTTACATAATTTAGCAGAAATGGGAGTTTTGGGTGGAGGCTTATTTATTTTATTAATTCTCTACATTTACTATAAAAGTTTTCTAATAGTTAAAAAATCAAAAAATAACATCAATAAATTTCTTTATTTAGGTGCTTGTAGCTCACTATTTAACGCATTGTTTGATTTTGATTGGCATTTTTTTGGCATTTTTTTGTTAACTTTAATTTATTTAGCCTATATTTTAGTAGATCAAGAGTATCAGCTTGTTAAAGAAACAAAATCTAAATTTTGGCAAATTTATCCTGTTTTTTTGCTTGTAGTGAGTAGTTTTTTCTCAATTAGCAATGTTTTAACAATCACTTGGCAAAAAGAAAACTCCAAACATTGGCTGAAATATACGCCTTTTATTGCCAGCGCTGTGAAGGCTCCTTATACTGAATCAGTCAATACGATTGAGAATTACACGCTTATCTACGATTTATATCGTTATGACACTAGTTTTGTTTTTCGTCTTTTAAACTTAGATGGAGAATTAGACTATCAGTTTAAAAAGAATTTGTATTTAAATTTAGCAGAAATAGATCCAGCCAGTTATCTAACAAAAGTAGATTTTCAAGATTGGCAAGTTGAGGAGGCCAGAGTTCTTTTAGATCGATTATTACAGATAATTAAAGCTAATAATTTTTTTGAAGATGAGTATTTTTTAAATTATTGGCGAAAACTTGAACTAGCAAAACAAATTTTTACTAAGGCTCAAGAAGCTTATAAAAACAATGATTGGGAGAATGCTAGCTATTTTTACCAGCAAGCTCTTTTATTTGATGAATACGTCTTTTTTACCGAACAAGCTTTATTTCTTGAGGAAGACAACTTGGAGAATTTTCTTGAATTTTTCTCAAAATTTAAAAATATTTCACCTCACGTTCTTGGCAATTTTGGTCAATATATGTATTTGTATAAAGAAAATACCACCAAGCTTTTTGTGGCTAATCGCTTAGATGATTTTAAAAGTTTAATGATTGATATCTTAGATCAGGAAGCCGCTGCAAAATTCTATCTGATACATCACTTATATGATCAAATTGAAAATAAGGATCAATTGTTAATTTTAGAAGAAATCGAAAGTAATTATTGATTTATTTTTCTAAAACCTCAATGCCTGGCAATTTTTCTCCACTCAAAAATTCTAAAGCGGCCCCACCGGCACTAGAAACATGAGTAAATTGATTGTAAAGCCCAGCTCGGTTGATGACGCTATTGCTTTCTCCACCGCCAACCAGCGAAATCGCGCCGTCTTGGCTTGCGCGCGCTATCGCGCGCGCCACCTCTCTACTACCCCTAGCAAAAACTGGATTCTCAAAAACTCCCATGGGGCCATTCCAGACAATAGTTTTTGCTCCCTGCAGAATATAGCGATAAAGCCTAATTGTTTCTGGCCCGATATCTAAATATTTAATATCGCGATCATTGTCAGTATCGAGTACATCACTTAATAAGGCGACTTGTTCGCTCTCTTTAGCCTCGCTGTCTTTGCCTGCTAAAACATCAATAGGCAAGACAATTTTTGGTAAAGGTAAATTTTTTCGATCTTTACCTACGTTTTCAAACAACACTCGCTCTAGCGCATGTTCACCAAGAATATCTTTAGCTGTTTGCAGAATTTTGCCAATTTCTTCTTGTTCTTTTTCCTCGTCGGCGCCAATAAAAGAGCGATGAGTTTCAATGCCACCAGCTCTGAGCATGGCGTTGGCAATGCCGCCGCCGACCAAGACAACATCGGCTAAACGAGCTAGATTTTGCATGGTTGCCACTTTGTCAGAGATTTTTGCTCCGCCCATCACTACCACCAATGGTCTTTTAATATCATTGAGGGCTTTACTAAAAAGCTCAACTTCTCGTTGCAAATTGAAGCCAGCGAAACTGGGCAAGCGCTTGGCTAAACCAACGGTGCTGGCATGAGCCCGATGACTAGCGCTAAATGCTTCATTAATATAAATTTCAGCCGCGCTGTCTTTAAGCAATTGTTTTGTAAAATGAGGATCATTTTTTTCTTCTCCAGGATAAAAACGTAGATTTTCTAACAATAAAGCTTGGCCACTGCGCAAATTTCGCGCTTTTTCTGCCACATCTGCTCCGACACAATCATTAACAAATTCAACTGGTAAATCTAAGTTATTTTTTAAAAATTTAGCGACTGGCAAAAGACTTAAATCATGATTCTTTTTACCATCAGCTCGACCCAAATGAGAAATTAAAACAACTTTAGCCTGATTGTCTAAGAGAAAATTAATCGTTTCTAGTGCGCTGCTGATTCTATCGCTGTCGGCCACCCGCCACACCGCATTTTTATTGCCGGCTTTACCAGCGACCAGTTTGAGTGGAACATTAAAATCTACTCTAACTAAAACTTGTTTATTTTTAATATCTTTAATTTTTGGGCAGTTAATCATGAGCTCTATTTTGCCATCTTTTCCTAGAGTAAACAACAGCAAACTTGTGTTACAATACACAGATCAAAAAGAAAGGAACTATTTTGATATGGCGAATAGTACAAAAAAAATAACGATGGAGGAGCTTTTAAAAGCTAATGCAGATAAGCTAGTAATTCCTCAAAAAGGAGATACGGTTACTGGCGTGATTGTTGAAAAAAATAAAAAGAATTTAGTAATTGATTTAGGAGCTAAGACCGAAGCTTATGTGGCAGATAAGGAATTTGAATTTGCCAGTGATTTTATTGATGAGTTAAAAGTTGGTGATGAAGTTAAAGGCATAGTTGTTTCAACCGATTACGATAATGGCCAAGTCTTATTATCTCTCAAAGGAGCAGCTTCCGACGCGAAATGGGAATATTTTGAAGAGGCTTTAGACAAAGATCTTGATTTAGAGGCTAAAGGCATTGAATTGAATCGCGGTGGTTTAATTGTTTTAGTTAATGGTGTTCGTGGTTTTGTACCTTCTAGCCAATTTGGCCGTCAATATATGGGAAAAATTTCTTCTCTGAAAGGCGAAGCTTTTAAAGTTAAAGCGATTGAAGTTGATCGCGAAAAAAATCGTTTAATTTTTTCTGAACGTCACGTAAGCGAAGCCAAGGAATTGGCGCAAAAAGACTTAGCAGTGGAAAATGTTCAAGAAGGCGCGATTTATGAAGGAATTGTCTCTGGGGTAATGCACTTTGGCTTATTTGTTACTGTCGAAGTCCCCGTAAAAGATGAAGATAAAAAAGATAGCACTGGTTATATAGAAGGACTGATTCACATTTCTGAAATTTCTTGGGAAAAAGTCAATCATCCCAAGGATTATCATAAAGTCGGCGATAAAGTCAAAGTGAAAGTCTTGGGCATTGATGAGAGAACCAACAAACTTAATTTATCAATTAAGCAATTAGGTGAAGATCCTTGGAATAATTTGGTTGAACGCTATGCTGCTGGCACCACTTTTACTGGTAAAGTGACTAGAATTGAAGCATTTGGTGTATTTGTCAACGTAGAAAAAGGCGTTGATGGTTTAATTCATTCAACCAAGCTTGATCCTAGCAAAGAATTAAAAGTCGGTGATGAGGTAACTGTCAATGTGGAAAATGTTGTGCCAGAACAACGTCGGATGAGCCTCTCTATTGTGCAAACAGATTTACCGATTACCTACAAGTAAAATATTCTTGCTGGTGATTTATTATCTTGATATTTCAATAAAAAATTAAGCTTTTTACTAGCTTTTTTTCTCGACTAATGATATAATAGAGGTCTATGGCAAAACAAAGAATGATTGTTACTGACGACCAATTACTAATTGACATGGAATTGTTATTTAATGCAATTCGTGAAGCAAATGGTGATTGGGAAAAGGTAGAAAAAGAGATGTATCAATATTTAGCTTCAGTACAAGCTATGGCTCAATAATTTTAATAAAAGGAGTTTCATGAGCAAGAACAGTCGATCAGTTGAACCTGCCGAGTATCAGCCAGTGCCCTTAGTCATTGCAGATGGCGATGAAGGCGTGCAGCTCAATCATGGTCGTCGTTTTGCTTTTTTAGGCTCTGGTTTTCGTTTGCCACATTTCTCCAAGGTAGTAAAATCTTTGCAAAAAGTGCTTAATAATGCTTTACCCAAAGAACAATTAGATAAAAAATTAAAAATTGCTGCGAGCGAAGAAAATTCTTGGATTAAACAGCAATTAAAACTTAATGATTGGGATGAAACCAATGCTAGTGCGCAACAACATTTGGCAGCGCTGGCTGATCAGGTAAAGCTAGAATATGTGGGCATTTTGCCTTTTGCTGATCCAAAAGAATTGGCAGGCAGTGTCAAAGGACATATGGTTCGTCCTCACAATATGCATTTAGCTAACCAAGTCTGTTTTACAATTGCTGGTGGTGAAGAAGTCTATAATTTAGGCCAATATCTAATTAGCGCTGACTGGTTAGCCGAATTTACCAATAATGGAAAGAAAAATTTGGCTGAGGCAAAAGAGATTTTAAAAACTCAATTAGATTTTTATCAACAGCTGGCTGGAGAACATCAACTAAAAGTGTTAATTGGCGAGCAAGGTCCATTTGATCCAAAATTAGTGGCACAAAATCATCAACTTTTAAAGAAAATCATCCTTTGATTTGTTTCTTTTTGCTTTTACAATAGCAAAAAAGTAAACTTTTTATGCCTCTTACAAGAAAAAGTAAAAAACAAGCTAAATCAATCAAAATCACCGAACAAACTCTTTTTGATGACAATTTATTGAGCAAAAATAAAGAGCTAGGTTTAAGGCAAAACTCTCAAAAAAAAGATAATGAACTAAGAAAAGACAGCGATCTAAATCAAGATTTTGGCCAGCAAAAGCAGCCATTTAGCGCGATATCTGACTTGCTGAGCAATCATCCCATCAAGGCTAGTAATAAATATATTAGCCAAGAATTCCAAGCTTTTGGCTGTCATATGGCTACTGTTTTAGAAGATCAAGCTCGCACTTCGCTGTATATTAAATTAGCTAAAACTTATCCTCGAGCGATTCTGGAACAGGCTTTGGCTTTTGTAAGTGATGCGCACAATGCTAGAAGCAAAGCCAAGCTTTTTATGTGGAAACTAGATCTGCTTAAAAAAGAGAAAACAGCCAAGCAAAGTAAAACAGCAGGCGAGAAAAAGCAAAAACTTTAGTAAAATGATTTTATGAAATGGCGCAATCTTTTAATTGTTTGTTTAGCACTTTTAGCAGCTTTTTTAGCTTACAACTATTTTGCACAACCCTTTTTAAAGTATTTTCCCGAACCAGTTCTAGATGAGCCAGCTGATTTGCCAGAAGAGCAAGAACAAGAGTTAAGTCTTACCGATTTAACTACTAGAGAAAAAATTAGTCAAATGCTAATGTTGCCTCTAGTGATTGAACATGAAATCTCCGCTGAAGATAGCAACACAGATTCTGTAAATAATGACATTAATTTAGAAGAAAATGAAACCCTAAAATTATTAATCGAACACAAACCAGGCTTCATCATCTATTTTGGTGAAGAAATTTCTTACGCAGCAGCAAAAAAATATCAAAGCTTTTTACTTGATCACTTTGAGTCCCAATTTTTGCCCTTGTTAGCTGTTGATCATGAAGGGGGCCTAGTGCAACGTTTCAGTGGAGAAGGCTTTAGTATTTTGCCCAGCATGCGCCTATTTACTGAGAGCGTTAGCTCTTCTGAAGATGATGTGGACTCAACATCACTTAATGCTAGAGAGAGAAATAAGCTGCTTAATCAATCAGCTCAAGAATTATCTGAAGCGGGCATTAATTTAATTTTAGCGCCGATGGTGGATTATTCGCCAACACACAATCCGATTTTAAGCAGTAGAATTGGCAATGATCCAGATAATATTGTGCAAGTTGCTCAGGAATATATTAGGGCTTTTTCCAATTGGCGAATTATGCCAGTTTTGAAACATTTTCCTGGAATTGGCAGTATTGCGCAGGATTTACATTTCAATCAAGACACAGTGATTTTAGATAAAAACGATACTTTAATTTTTGAAAAAATTTTAGATCAATATCCCAATATTGGAGTAATGTCGACTCACGTGCGAATCCAAGATAAATTAGCTGGTCAAGCCTGTTCTTTAAGCAAACAGTGTTTGGATCAACTTTTTCAGTTTTATCCTAATGTCTTAGTAATTACTGATGATTTATTAATGGAATCGGCCAGTTATATACCTGGAAGTAAGGAAAAAAAGCCCCTTTCAACAATTGCCATTGAAGCAATTGAAGCTGGCAATCATGTTTTGCTTTTCGGCAAAGGCTTTGATTACGCCCAATTAAATTCCCTCATTAATGATTTGGAGAGCAAATATGAAGAATCTTTAGATTTTCAAAGATTGGTTGATCAAACTAGCCAGAAAATTTTATCTTTAAAAGGTTTTAATAATTAAATGTAATTTTGCTTATGAAGATATTTAATAAGAAAGAAGAGCAAGTTAAAAAAATTATTTTATTAGTGGTTTTAATCCTTTTTGTTTTGTTTTTGTTGATCAAGCAGCACTGGGACATAAGTAATTCATGGTCGCAAATTTTATTATTTATTTTTTCATACGGCTTGGGCTTATTTTTAATGTTGGGTGATGAAAAATATTTGCAAAAAATCTATCTTGATGAACTAGAAGAGAAAATCTTAATTACGCGCAGTCCCTTATTTATTTTAATTTTACCTTTTTTAAGTATTTTCGTGCTCACTTCTACGGGTAGTGTGGTTGGCATAGGTCTAATCATGGCACTCAATTTAGTCATATTGATTGAAATTTGGCAATTGAGTACTAAAGAAGATCTTTTTAATCAAAATTTTTTGCAAAACACCAAGAAGCGAGTAAATTTATCTGAGATGAGGATTATTCAAATAGTTTCATCTGCCTATTTTTTATTAATATTGTTTTTATTACTTTACTAATTACTTGAGCGCTCAATGTCAAATAAGCTTAAAAAAATTAAACTATTAATAGTAGTAGTCTTTTTCTTTGTTTGTTTAATACTGTTTTATCAGAGTCAGCTTTGGCAGTTTTTTGTTAAAGATGGTCAATTAGTCAAATTGCAGATCAAAAACAACTTTTTTTCTCGTCAAGGACAAACTCTATTAGTTGAGGTGGCAAAAAGTGAAAATTCTGTGCGGCAAGGCTTGTCATCTCGTTCGCAATTACAAAGCATTAATGGCCAAGAGATTGACGGCATGCTCTTTATTTTTCCAGAAACAAAAATTCGGCAATTTTGGATGAAAGATGTGCAATTCGACATCGATATTTGCTGGATAGAGGATAAAAAATTAGTAAATTGTACGAGGCGGGCACTGGCACCTGAACCAACAACTCCCACCGATACCTTGCCGATTTATCCATCGCCTCAAAAAGTAGATTGGGTGCTCGAGACCAATCCAGATTTTCTGTCAGAAGAAATGTTGGGGGACAAGCTCTATTTAAGCCTTTTTTAACTCTCTCTTTTTTTCTCAAGCAAAAACTTGTATGATGGATTCATGCCTAACGATCGAGCTACAGTTCCTTTATTACAAAATCTAGACTTGAAGAAATATCCAAACTTGGCTCAATTTTTAACTGCTCAGTCACTCTCCAGTGATAAATCAACAAACTTAATATCAAATCGACAAGCCTTAGACTTGCTGGAAGATGCCATCAATGAAGTTGAGCAACAACGACCAGCTGCTTCATCAACTCAGTCGCGTCAAAAAGAATTAATTCGACCGGCTGATACGGCTGTGCCAGAAGCTCAGCTAGATTTAGCTGAGCTGGGCAATAGCCAGCTAGAAACTCAAGTAGCTCCAGAAAAAACTCCCTCAACTGAGCAGCAAGCTAGTGAAAACGCTCCAGTAGCGGAACTAATTAAATCCAGCGAAGCTTCAGAAATAAGAGAGCTTGGTCAAGAATTGAGCGAAATCAAAGAAGTTGATCGAGAGCAAGAAGCCAAAGAGCTGGCCGAAAAACAACAAAGCGCCATAGATCAGCTTGCTGGTCAAGCCCAGACCGCGCCAAGCCAGGTTAAACCGGTGGTTGTTTTACCCATTACAGAAAAGCAAAAAACAGAAGCCAAGAAAAAAGGCCTGAATTTTAGTTTGCGTTGGTTAGCCGAATGGGCTGATAAAATCAGAAAAATTTTCTCAGGAGCAGTACTATATAAAGAAGAAGTCGAAAATAGTACTGATGTTTAAAATTGATAAAATATTAGAATAAAATAAACAAGTATGTCGCCACAAGGAGAACAAATACTATCTAGCGCCAATAATTTTGTCTTAAATTTTTTAACGGTTTTAATTTTGGTGGGTGTAGTAGCTTTTTTACTTTATTCTCTAAGCATCTTTATTAAAAATAGGCGTCGAGAGAAATATGCTCTTAATTTTGTCACCTTACTGGTTAAGTTGCCAAAAAGTAATGAAATTAAGATTGATGCTGCGGAACAAATGTTTGCAGGTCTTTATTCACTAAAAAAGGTTGGCGCTTTTTCATTCTTAGAACCTGAAGAAACTATTGGTTTTGAAATTATAGGTCTGAAAGAAGATATTGCTTTTTATGTTACTTGTCCTCGCCATATTCAAGATTTGGTAGAAAAACAAATTAATGGAGCTTATCCATCAGCGGCCATTAGTGAAGTCGATGAAGTTAATATTTTTAGTGATACGGGTCGAGTCGCGTTTAGTGATCTAAAGTTGGATAAAGCCAGTTTTTATCCAATTAAAACTTACAAAGATTTGCCAACTGATGGTTTGTCTTTAATTACCAGTGCCTTATCGAAAATGAGTGATGGTGAAGGAGCCACTTTACAAATTTTACTGCAACCGGCCGGAAGGGGTTGGCAGATAAAAGGCGAACGTCATAATCAAAAGCAAAAAAAACAAGAAGCTAATCCAGATACAGCTAGTTACACTCATGACCCCAAAGAAGTTGAAGCCATTAATACTAAAATTAGTAAACCAGGTTTTAAAACTGCTATTCGTATGGTTGTTTCAGCCAATAATGACATGACTGCCAAAGCTCATTTAAATAATTTAATTGGCGCTTTTTCTCAGTTTTCTTCTCCTTATAACGAATTTAAAAGAAGAAACATCCTTTTTAAACACTCATTTATGATCGACTTTATTTACCGCTACCTGTCTTTTATTCCCTTAAGAAAAACCATTCTGAATACTGAAGAACTAGCTACTCTAATGCATTTCCCTAATAAAACAGTTGAAACTCACCATATGCGTTGGTTAAGTGCTAAAAGCGCACCAGCCTCAAATAAAATTCCCACTAAAGGCTTGTATTTGGGTAAATCAAAATATCGAGGCGTCGAACGAGGGATTTATATGTCTCTTGAAGATCGCCGTCGTCACACTTATATCATTGGAAAAACAGGCACAGGTAAATCAGAATTTTTGAAAGATTTGGCTCTGCAGGATATTCAAAACGGCCAAGGAGTGGCAGTCATTGATCCTCACGGCGATCTGGTTGAGGATTTATTGCAATTAATGCCTCCAGAAAGAGCCGAGGATGTTATTTATTTTAATCCAGCCGATACTGAGCGACCACTGGGGATGAACATTATGGAAGCCCATAATGAAGAGCAGCAACAATTTATGGCCAGCGCGGTAATCGGTTTAATGTATAAGCTCTACGATCCTCATCGAACAGGAATTGTTGGTCCACGTTTTGAGCACGCCATTCGCAATGGAATGTTAACCATTATGGCCAAGCCTGGAGCAACTTTTATTGAATTGGTAAGAATTTTGACTGATTCTAAATATGTTGAAGATTATTTGCCTTTTGTCAAAGATCCGATGGTTAAGCGCTATTGGACTGACCAGATTGCGAGCACCAGTGATTTCCACAAATCTGAAGTCTTAGATTATATTGTTTCGAAATTTGGTCGTTTTGTGACCAACAAAACCATGCGCAACATCATTGGCCAAAGTGAAAGTGCTTTTGATTTTCGCAAGGCAATGGATGAGAAGAAAATTATTCTGTGTAATTTGAGTAAAGGCGTCATTGGTGAAGAAGATGCTAAATTTTTGGGTTTAATTTTAGTGCCTAAAATTTTAACCGCTGCCATGAGTCGTCAAAATGTCGCGATGGAGAAACGTAATGACTTTTTCCTTTATGTGGATGAATTTCAAAACTTTGCCACCGAAGATTTTGCTTCTATTTTGTCTGAAGCTCGTAAATATCGCTTAAATTTAATAGTCGCTAACCAATTTATTGGTCAAATCGAAGAAGATATTAAAAATGCTGTTTTTGGTAATGTGGGGACGATGGTGGCTTTTCGCGTCGGTGTCACTGATGCTAATTTTTTACAACATGAATTCTCACCAACTTTTAATGAAACAGACTTGGCCAATGTCGATAAATATCACGCTTATATAAAGACTATTGTTGATAATCAACCGGTAAGTGCGTTTAGCATGTCACTCTTAAAAGACATTAAGGCTCAGGAGGCCAAAATGAATCCTAAATTATCAGAACTAATTAAAAAACTATCACGGCTTAAATACGGCAAGGACAAAGAATTACTTGAAGAGGAAATCGGTCAGCGAGCGCAATTATTGTAAGTAAATTTTAGTCTGATTTGCTCTTGCATTCTTATTTGTTTGATTTTATAATTACAACTCCTCGCGACAATCCGTTATGGGTCTACCCATCAGGATTCCCTCCGTCAACAAATAGAATAGCGTGGTTTTTGACAGCGGCTTAAAATTGGGCCCTTAGCTCAGTTGGCTAGAGCGCCACATTTGCAATGTGGAGGTCAAGGGTTCGAGCCCCTTAGGGTCCACTCTATAATTAAAATTAAATTGGTGTTTGCTTATTAGGCTTTGGATGTTTTCCTAACGGAACTTCTAGAGGCTAATAAGTAGCCACCAAATATTGTTAAAATGTTTGTTTGGCAAACAACTGTTCTTTAACATGTGAAGAATTTTATCAACTGTTATTCAATAATAGTCGAGAAAAAATGAAGACTTCAATGATTCGTAATTTATAACTTAAAGCAAAAGGTGGATGCCTTGGCTTGTTTGACCGAAGAAGGACGCGTAGGGCGCGAAAGTCGTCGGGTAGCTCCCAAAAAGCTGTGATCCGGCGGTGTCCGAATGGGGTAACCCCACCTTGTTTACAAGGTGGCTCAAGCAATTTATTGTTTGGGGGGGTACGTGCTGAACTGAAATATCTAAGTAAGCACAGGAAAAGAAAACGAATGAGATTTCCTTAGTAAGCGACGAGCGAAAAGGAATTAGCCCAAACCAGATTTTTCTGGGGTTGTAGGACTCTAACATTGGACAGTAATTGTTAGTAGAACAATGTGGAATAATTGGCCAAAGACCGTGAAAGCCGGGTATACAAAAACAAAAACTGCCATAGGATGTTCCTGAGTAGGTTAAGAGACGGCAAACTCTTTTCTGAATCTGGGGTGACCATACTCCAAGGCTAAATATCAAACAAGACCGATAGTGAACGAGTACCGTGAGGGAAAGGTGAAAAGAAGGGCGGAAGGCCCCGTGAAATAGTATCTGAAACCATTTGCTAACAATCAGACAAAGCAGGATTTATCTTGTAATGTCGTGCCTATTGAAGAATGAGCCAGTGAGTATTTGCTAAGTTGCTTGGTTAAGACAATGCCATGTCGGAGCCGTAGTGAAAGCGAGCTTGAATAGAGCGTTTATGGTAACTAGTAAATGACCCGAAACCGGAGTGAGCTAACCATGGCCAGGATGATTTAGGGCGAGAGCCCTAAGGAGGTCCGCACCGTTGTATGCTGCAAGATGCTCGGATGAGCTGTGGTTAGGGGTAATATGCCAATCGAACCCGGAGATAGCTGGTTCTCCCTGAAATATATTTAGGTATAGGGTTGCGTTAAGCAGAGTTGGGGGTAGAGCACTGATCGGGCGTCTTATGGGAAACTGTGAGCGTCTAGTCAAACTCCGAATACCAATTTTGTGTTTCGCAGCACTCAGCACCTGGGAGCTAAGTTCCAGGAGCTAAAGGAAAACAAACCAGACCTACAGCTAAGGTCTCCAATAAACATTTAGTGGGAAAGGAAGTTTAAGTCCTAAGACAACTAGGAGGTCGGCTCAGAAGCAGCCATCCTTTAAAGAAAGCGTAACAGCTCACTAGCCGTAGGATTTATGCGCCGAAAATTTAACGAGGCTCAAATGTTTAACCGAAGCTTAGGATTCGTTCTAGTTTACTAGAACGAGTGGTAAGGGAGCGTTCTGTGTGCTTTGAAGGTGGCCCGTAAGGAGCTGCTGGAGTGATCAGAAGTGAGAATGCTGGCATAAGTAGCGTCATTGAAGTGAGAATCTTCAACTCCGAATGTCCAAGGTTTCCGCACCCACGTTCGTCGTGTGCGGGTTAGGCGACCCTAAGACAAGCCCCGTCTATGACGGAGGGTAGTCAATGGATTACTGGTTAATATTCCAGTCCTTGGTACAGATCATTATTACTTGGGGAGGGACGATGATGGATAGTGCTGGTACAAAAGTGAATTTTGTATCCAATCAACAAGACAGTCTAGTCAGGCAAATCCGATTAGGCGTTTATTCAAGTTGTGATAGGTCAATACTCTGCGTGAGTGTTGATCAGCATGATTTCATTATCCTGGAAAAGCTTCGCAAGGAGAGCTGTATCAAATCGTACCGATAACCGACACAGGTGGACAGGTCGAGTAGACCAAGGAGAGCGAGAGAAAGTAGTTTAAGGAATTCGGCAAAATAGCTGGGCGTAACTTTGGAAGATGCCCTCCCTGTCGCAAGATGGGGCACAGCAAAAGATATGAGGCCGACTGTTTAACAAAAACACAGGTCTGTGCAAACCCGCAAGGGGAAGTATACAGGCTGAAACCTGCCCGGTGCTGGAAGGTTAATTGCGAGGGTGATTAGTTTACTAATTGCTTTCAATAGAAGCCCCAGTGAACGGCAGCAGTAACTATAACTGTTCTAAGGTAGCGAAGTACCTTGTCACTTAATTGGTGACGTGCATGAAAGGCACAACGAACCTCATACTGTCTTGAACTACTACTCGGCGAAATTGAGATGGCCGTGAAGACGCGGCCTACTAACACCAGGACAAAAAGACCCCGTGAAGCTTTACTACAACTTGGCACTGATCTTATATATGGAATTGTTTAGTATAGGTGGGAGTTCCTTCATTTAGTGATGGAACGTCAGTGAAATACCACTCGTTTTATATATAGGATCTTACTTAAGACTAATGCAAACTTAGTCAAGGACACTGTCTGGTAGGTAGTTTAACTGGGGAGGTTGCTTGCTAAAGAGTAACGCAAGCGCGCAATGGTACCCTTAGTCTGGATGGAAATCAGACTGTACGTGCAATAGCATATGGGTGCTTAACTGTGAGGCATACGGGCCGAGCAGATGCGAAAGCAGGTTATAGTGATCCTCGTGCACTTTATGGAAGGTGCCGGGCTTATCGGATAAAAGCTACTCCGGGGATAACAGAGTCATCGCGCCTAAGCGTCCCTAGCGTCGGCGCGGTTTGCTACCTCGATGTCGGCTCATCGCATCCTGGGGGTGAAGAAGCTCCCAAGGGTTTGTCTGTTCGCCAATTAAAGCGGTACGCGAGCTGGGTTCAGACCGTCGTGAGACAGGTCGGCCTCTATCCGGTGTTAGCGTTAGAAAGTTGAGGGAATTTGTCTCTAGTACGAGAGGATCGAGATGAGGGAATCCCTAGTGTTCCTGTTGTTGCTATCAAGCGCACCGCAGGGTAGCTAGATTCCTTAAGGATAATCGCTGAAAGCATCTAAGCGAGAAGCCCTACCCAAGATTAACTTTCTCCATTAGACCCGTGGCAGACTACCACGTTGATAGGTTGCCGGTGTAAGTATGGTGACATACTAAGCCTAGCAATACTAAGTGTCGATTGAATAAATTAGGAATCAGTTTTCGTTAATTCTCAAGACTATTATTGGGTGACGGTTGACTTCTTCACATGTTTAAGCACAGTTGTGCTATATAATTAACAAATAAATAAAAAACCTTTGGTTCTGGTCTCTGGAGCGAGATGGTCCCAACTCTTCCCATCCCGAACAGAGTCTTGAAACGTCTCAGCGCTGACAATAGTTAGGGGTTTCCCCTTGCGAAGATAGGTCGAGGCCAGAACCAAGGGTTTTTTTATTAGAGAAACAATATAAAGGCAAGCAAGAGTATTGCAGCCATAACTAGATTAATCATTCCCAACAAATTAATCACACTGCTAAAACCAGTAATTAAAGTTTTTTTCATGACTGTAATTTGTCGGACAACAACTACAGAATAAACCAGATAAAAACTTGCTCCAAGCACAAAAAAAATTTTAAGTAAGATAGAAATAAAATTTTGATTAAGATAAAATTCTGGCACTAATTAACTCTCCCTTCAATTTTTTCTCTTTCTTCTTCGATCACTAATTCATTTAGCAATTTAACTACTTTTGCTGGATGAGGAACATGATCAAATTCAAACTCATTCTTGGTTGCAGCTGTTTGAATTAAGATCGTGCCATAATCAAAAAGATTAGCAACGATACCTGAGGATTTTTTGGTAATATCTTCGATATTATCTATTTTTGCAGTGGAAATATTTTTATAAATCATTGATATAAAATCAACGTCAATAATTCTTTCATCGGTAATAATGTAAACGTTAAAAAACCACATTAGAAAGGAACGGAAAGCTATACCAATAGCTAGAAAGAAAAGGAAAATATTTCCAGCAACTCTAAATTTATCTGGAAGAACAGCAGTCAAGCCAGCTACTTTTAGTAAGAACGGTAGAAATACAAACAAGAAAAGGATCATGAGCACGCTTTTAATCTGAGTAATTGGATGCTGTCGTAGCACTAGAACAATTTTTTCCTCATGATCTTGAATTTCAAAAGAAATTTTTTTAGGTTTGGGGATAAAAGCTCTTAGACAATTATTACTTGGAGTCTCTTGTCGCATGACTTCTGAATAATCATCGATTTGTCTTACTGGTTTTTTCATTAATTTATCTTATTTTAATTATATCAGTAACTATTATACATGTTAATAAAAGGTTTTTCCCCTAGTAATTTTTGAAAAAAAATGTTAACTTTGGAGCAGTCTGATTTTTTTATTAAATATGCTTAATAAATCAGATTCTTTTAATTAAAGAAAGGTTGATATGTCAGCTAAAAAAACTAAAAAAGCCAAAACTCAGGCTAAAAAGACAAGTCCTGCAAAAAAGCCAGTAGTGCAAAAAACAGTCAAAGTTGCGAAAACTCCAGTAAAAAAAGTTGTAAAAGCAGTAATTCAAGAACCAGAAGTTAAAAAAGAAGCAATAGCGCCAAAAGAACTTAAGCCAAAACAATTGTTATGGCCGATTATTATTCTTTTAATCGCTTTAGCTATGTTGTTTTTGAAGGATCAATTAATTGTTGCCATGGTGAATGGTAAACCGATTACTCGTTTTCAAGTGATTAAAGAATTAGAAAATCAAGGTGCTAGCCAAATTTTAGATTCCTTGGTCACTATGGAGGTGGTCAAACAAGAAATTAAGAAGCTAGATATCAAGGTGAGCGATGAAGAAGTTGATACTCAGCTAAAAGAAATTGAAGAAAGCCTAAGCGCCCAGGGGCAAAGTCTAGATGATTTATTAGCCATGCAAGGTGTTACCAGAGATGATATTAAAAAAGATCTCAAACTCAACTTGCAAATTGATAAAGTTTTGGCTGATAAAATTCAAGCCAGTGACGAGGAAGTATTAGAGTATTTTGAAAGCAATAAAGAATTGTTGGGCGATGGAGTAGATTTTGCAGAAATCAAAGAAGATATCAAAGCTCAATTAATTCAAGAGAAGCGTGCTACTGCTCAACAAGAATGGTTAACAACTATTCGCAATGACGCTCAGATTCGCTATTTTAGATTTGAGCCGAACAGTTTATTCTAATTTTCTAGAATAGCTAAAAAAGCTTCTTGATTCAGTTGGACTTGTCCAAACTGTTTCATTCTCTTTTTACCAATGCTTTGCTTTTTTAGGAGCTTCATTCTTCTGGTGCGATCGCCACCATAAAGCTTAGCAGTCACATCCTTGCGGAAGGCCTTAATGGTTTCCCGAGCAATGATTTTGCCGCCGATGGCTGCTTGAATGGGCACCTCAAACATGTGGCGAGGTATAACTTCTTTAAGTTTGGTGACGATAGCTCTAGCTTTTTTATCAGCATTACTTTTAATAGTGATAAAGCTGAGCGCTTCTATTTTGTTGAAATTAATTACGATATCTACTTTAACCGCATCCACCGCTGAAAAATGACTTAGTTGATAATCCATGGAGGCAAAACCAGAAGTGATTGATTTTAGTTGATCGTGAAAATCACTAACTAATTCTGCAAAAGGAATTTCATAGTAAAGTTGATTGCGACTACCTGCGCGCAAGCTGTTTTTTAAGACAGCTCGTCTTTCTTGGCAAAACTTCATAATTGTGGATAAATATTTTTCTGGAGTAAAAATATTGAGGGAACAAATTGGCTCTTTAATTTCTTTAATTTGACTGGAATCAGGCAATTCTGTGGGGTTGTGAATCAATATACTATTATTATTGGACAATGTGACTTGATAGGTGATTGAAGGAGCAGTGCTAATTAATGCTAAATTAAATTCTCGAAGCAATCTTTCCTGAACTATTTCTGCGTGAAAAATACCTAAAAAGCCCACTCTTAAACCATTGCCAAGAGCTGGCGAATTAGTGGCCTGATATTGAAGAGCACTGTCGTGCAAGCGTAATTTGGCCATCGCTTCCTTCAATTCAGTAAAATCTGCACTATCAATTGGATAAAGATCCATAAACACCATCACTTGTGGTTCTTGATATCCAGCTAGGCTACCAGCGTATTTTCTTTCTTTGGTCTTGGTAATGGTGTCACCAATTTTTAATTGACTGGTATCTTTTAATCCTGTAGCAATGTAACCCACCTCACCAGCGCTAAGAAATTCTTTTTTGGTCGGATCAGGAGTAAAAACGCCAATTTCAATTGGATTAAAACTAGTGTTGGTAGATATTAAATGCAGGCTTTCTTTATCGATTTGACCCCGAACCACTCTGACATAGGCAATGGCTCCTTGATGATTGTCGAATTTGGAAGTGATAATTAAGGCTTGAGTGCTTTTATTTTCATCATTAGCGTTTGATTTATTGTTTGTTCTTTCTTGGATCAGGGTTAATTGAGGTGGTGGAACTTTCTCAATAATTGTCTCTAAAATTTTTTCTACGCCTGAACCAGTTTTAGCACTTACTTGCAAAATTTCATCTTCTTTAAAATTAAAAATTTCCATCATTTCTAGCAAACATTGTTCAATATTTGCTGAAGGCAAATCAATTTTATTGATCACTGGAATAATGCTTAAACCAAGATCCTTGGCCTTTTGATAGTTGGCTAGGGTTTGGGCTTGTACGCCCTGAGTAGCATCAACCAACATAACGGCTCCTTCGCAAGCGGCCAGCGAGCGACTAACTTCATAAGCAAAATCAACATGTCCTGGTGTATCAATTAAATTAAGGATATATCCTTTATAATTCATCCGCACTGGAGCCAGTTTAATAGTCACTCCTTTTTCTTGTTCGATGGGATTAGAGTCCATCATTCGTTCGTGGAATTTCGATTTGCTCACCGCATTGGTTAAGCGCAAAAAAACATCGGTTAAAGTGGTTTTTCCGTGATCGACATGAGCAATAATAGAAAAATTTCTGATTCGCGAAAGCTGAGCCATGGTCTTTATTTGCTTTTAAGCTTAGCAAGTTGAGATTTGACGCGAGCTGCTTTATTTTTATGGATAATATTTTTTTTCACAGCTCGATCGATTTTGCTACTAGCCAAAGATACGTTTTTTGGATTAATTTCTTTTTTGACCTGATCAATAGCTGTTTTCATTTGCGATTTCAGTCTACGATTAATGAGGTTTTTTTTCTTACTAACTCTGAGTGCTTTTTTAGCGCCTTTTAAAATTGGCATTGTTATTTCCTTTTCAATTTAACAAGAGGCGATTATACAAGAAAAAAGACTATCATACAAGATCCCACAAGTTGAGCAAATTAATTCTTAGATTTATTTTTTCTTTATTTTCTCTATAATTAGCTTTAGCCATGATTTCTTTTAATAAACTTTTTCAAAGCAACTCTCACTGGTTAGCTAAAAAACAAAACTCTATTTTGTCTGCAGCATTTATTATTACTGTGGCTAATATTTCTTCTTCATTGTTGGGTTTATTGAGAGAAAGAGTTTTAATTAAGCTGTTTTTTAATGAGTTAGCCAGTCAACAAGCCTATGAGGCTTTTCAAATTGCTTTTCAAATCCCAGATCTATTGTTTCAGCTCATTGTTTTGGGAGCTCTCTCAGCTGCTTTTATTCCTTTATTTGCAGAATTAAAGAAAAAAAACGAGCAGAAAGCTTTTCAATTTACATCGATAGTGATGAACTTAGTCTTATTAATTTTTGCCATTTTTTCCGTTATTGCTTTCATTTTTGCTCGTCCCATTACCATGGCTCGCACTGGAGTTGAGTTTACTCCTGAGCAAATCGACACTGCTGTCAATTTAACCAGAATAATGTTATTTGCTCAATTTTTCTTTGCCATTTCTAATTTTTTAACAGGTATTTTGCAGGCTTATCAGCGTTTTATTGTTCCTGCGCTAGCCCCTCTTGTTTATAATCTGGGAATTATCTTAAGCTCAGTATTTTTAGCTAAATACTTAGGAATTTATGCAGCGGGTTTAGGAGTGGTGATCGGAGCTGCTTTACATTTTTTAGTTCAGCTCCCCCTCGTGCTGAAAACAGGTTATCGCTGGAAACCTCTGCTTAATATTCGTTTTGCAGGTGTTAAAAAACTATTTAAAATGATGCCTCCTCGATTATTAACCGTGGGCATCAGTGAAGTACAAAATTTAGCCTTAGGTTTTTTTGCGACTAGCGTTGGAGATTTAAGTTTTGTGATTATTACTTTAGCTCGGCGTTTAATGACCTTGCCAATTCGTTTTTTTGGTGTGCCAATTAGTCAGGCATCATTTCCTTTTTTATCTGAAGAATCATCAGAGGAGAATAGGCAAAAATTTAATAAGTTGCTAATTCAGTCTCTCAATCAAATTTCTTTTCTAGCCATGCCGGCCTCGGTGCTTTTATTAATTTTACGTGTTCCGGCAGTGCGCTTAATATTTGGAACAGCCAACTTCCCCTGGCAAACTACTGTTACCACGGGCAAAATTGTTGCCTTGATAGCTATTTCCATCACCGCTCAAGCCATGGTGCAACTCTTAGTGCGTAGTTTTTATGCCTTAAAGGATAGTCATTCTCCGTTTTTAGTGTCAATGATCTCCATGGCAACTTACATAATTGTTAACATTCTGGGAATTTATGTTTTTAATTGGGGTGTATATGCCATTGGCATCGCGATTACCCTGACCGCATTTGTTGAGCTATTGTTGATGTTAATATTGTTGCATAAAAAAATTAAATGCTTTAATTTTAAAGATTTCTTTTTACCACAGTTAAAGATACTCTTGGCTAGTTTTTTTATGGCTGTCTTTTTATATTTACCCTTTAAGATTCTCGACGAAGTTGTTTTCGATACCACTAGAACTGTTGATTTAATAGCCTTGACAGTATCGACAGGCACTATTGCTTTGTTGGCCTATATTTATTTCTCTATTTTGTTTGATGTTAAAGAATTGAAATACTTCAATAGTTTAATTGCTAAGTTTGGTAAATGGCAATCGGTTTTTAGTGATTCTGAAGAGGTGCTTTTAGATAGCTCAATCGATGGTGAATTGGGTAAATAGTTGATTACTCAAGGAAGAAGCTCTTTTATTCTCTCTTTAATTAATTTACAATAGGATTAATGCCCAAAGCTAGAAAAAAGCAAAAAGGAACTGCGGTTGTTTTAGATGTCAACTTAATACCCAAGGATCCTTTTTTTGAAACAGCCATCGGTCGATCTCTAAAGTGGACTGTCTCTATAGGGCGTTATATCGTAATTTTTACTCAATTAGTGGTAATTATTAGTTTTTTAACCCGTTTTGTTTTAGATCGGCAAGTAACAGATCTAAATTCAGCTATAAGTCAACAAAAAATGGCTATAGAATCTTATGGCGATCTAGAAAAACGCTTCCTGTTTGTTCAAGCTCAAATGACCGATATCAAGCAGCTGCAGCAAGAAGCCAATTTAGTAGAAATTTTTCCGCTATTAAACGAAACAATTCCAAGCAATGTTATCTTGGATGAGTTGACAATTAAACCCAGCGAAGTGGTATTTTCAGGCATAGCCCTATCTCAAACAGCTTTTGATATTTTAGTTAGAAATGTGCAATTATCGCCACACTTCGAAGAGGTGAGCATAGGTAGCATTGAATCTAGAGGTGAGGATTTACCAGGCTTAATGTTTGATATGCAGGCAAAAATTGTCGCAAACAATAAATCTAGCGAACAAACGAATAAATAATTAAAAGTTATGGCAAAAAGCAAACAAGAACAATTAGCAACAGTTTTAATGGATTTCTATCAAAAACCGGTAGCCAGAGTATCAATTGAATTAATTTTATCAGTAATAGTCGTCATTTTTTTTGCTCTTTTCGCTATACGTCCGACTTTAATTACTATGGCTGACTTGGTTAAAGAAATTGCTGATAAAAAAGAGATTAATAAACAGCTGGATCTAAAATTAGCCAGCTTAGCCTCAGCTCAGGAACAATATGATCTTTATCAACCTCAATTTTATTTATTAGATGAGGCAATTCCTAGACAACTAGATTTAGTTAAATCCTTGAAAAAAATTGAAAAATTAGCAGGAGAGGGAGAATTTGCGATTGACCGAATGAGTGTTCAAAAAGTGCCAGAAACAGTTGAAACTGAACTGCTAAGTGGCGATTTTGGGGATTATCAGCGTGAATTTTTAAGCATAAATGTAGGTGTTATTGGCTCTTATATAGACATTAGAGAATTTATTGAAAAAATTATGAATTTACGACAAGTGGTGGTGGTTGATCAGGTTTTAATAGAAAAGATGACAGAGTCTGATAATTTAGCAGCTCAATTAAAAGTTTCTTTGCCGCATTATTTATTAAGTTCAACTTTGGATAAAGAATGAATAAAGAAAAAGCCAGACTAAAACAAGAGTTGAATCGCTTGCGTCGTCAAAAAAGCATTCTATGGGTTGGCGTTTTGTTTTTAGTGCTGATTTTGCTTTGGACTGCCATTAGTATTTTCACTTCTCAAAAAAAAGTGCAAATTGATTCACATTTAACAGCAATTGCTAAACCACTAGTTCCTCGCTTAGAAACCGACGTTTTCTCACTAATTGAAGAAAAACGACTAGTAAGCGATGAAGAATTAGAGTCCTTTCCCATTTTTGTCTATTTTAAGTTTGGCGATGCTAAGAGTAAGGAAGAAGGTGTTTTAACGAATATCACTGATTTATCAATAAATAATGAAGGCGAAGGTGAAAATGTAGTTGAAGATGAAGCCGAATATGAAGCGGAAGTTGCGGATGAATTTGAATATGAAGCTGAAGTGGCAGATGAAGCTGCAGAAGAAATTATCGAAGAAAATAATTTTGCCGAATACTAATTTTAGATCACATGGCCTCTTAGGACTGTTATTTGCTTTTCAAGCAATGTTTGGTTTTTTTTCGCCTTGTGATCTATTTTCAATTCGTATAGAGTAAAACAAGACACTTTGACTGTCTTGTTATTGGTATGCAAATTTTAAATCAAAATCAACCAACTAATCCTCAACTAGGTTTAAATTTGCCAAAGCCGGTGCCTCCTCAATCCGCAACTGCTCAAACCAATACCCCTGTAAAAATGCCAAATCCGTTGGTTAATACTCAAAAAGCCAATCCCGCGCAAATTAATCTAACAAAACAAGTAAAATTGCCGAGCGCAACTCCAAAAGTAGTCGCTCCAGCGGGTTCCTCTCCGCCAGGTGTAGCATCAGCTACCAGTCCAACATCAGCTGCAGGCAAGGTTGTAGTCCCAGCTCAAGCTGTAGCTCCAATTCCAGCCCCAGTTCAAACTCCAACTCCAAGCGTTGCTCCAAGCTCACCCGCAAAGACAATGCCAAAAGCAAATTCAAATAAAGATAAAGTTGTACCAACTGAAGAAATTGGCAAAAAAGCTAAAGAAAAACCCTCAAAAAAATGGAAAATTTCAGGCGGAAAAACAGATAAAAAAACAGATAATAAAACAGTTAAGAAAAAAATCCCAACACTTTTGGGTTTACTGATTTTAATTGTTTCCATGGTGGCGGGAGTGCTCTTGTTTGGAAATGGCACCGGGCTGTTTGCTCCGAGAGCGACACCAGCCACAACTCCGCAAAATATTGTTGTCAGCAATGTCACAGACAAAGCCTTTACAGTTTCTTTTTATACTGATGAAGAGATTATTGCTTCTGTTAAATATGGTCCAAGCGCTAATGATATAAAACAACAGGCTAGTGATGATCGTGATCAGTTGTCTGGTGTAATTAAGCCGTATCGTTTACACCATATTACAGTCAGAGGTTTAGAGCCAAATACAAGCTACTATTACAATTTAAGCACTGGCAGCAATTCAAGTTTTGATAACAATGGTGCTCCTTATCAAATCACAACCGCAAGTAGTTTAAGCAATGCTTCTCCAAATAATCAAACAATCTATGGAACAGTTGGTCAGATAAGTGGTCAGCCTGGAGAGGGGGCAATTGTCTTTGTTACTCCTGAGGGAGCTGGCGCTTTATCAACTATTGTTAAATCCTCTGGAAGTTGGGCAGTGTCTTTAGCCAATGCTTTTAATTTAAGTCTTAATGCTTACCCACAAGTAAGTGAAGATACTGTTTTATCAATCAAAGTTCAAGGAATTGATTTAAATTCAGTCTCTAATAGAGTGGTGAATGTGGCTGGCGCTCAACCGGTGCCAGAAATTATTGTTGGTCAGGAGGCTAGCGAAGAATCATTAACCACCAGAGAAGAATTGTTGGCTGAGGAGTTTGAAAGTAGCGAAAATTCTGTTGATAGTGAAGAGCTGGAAACACACGAAGTTATCCAAGAAGAAGCAAGCACTGATGCCAATTTAGCACAAAACAACCAATTAGAGAATGAATGGGGTGAGGAGGAGATAACAGCTTTGGCTGATAGTCAGCGAATACTAGATTTAAACGAAGTTGATGAAGCTAGCACAGCTCAAGATAATGTTATAACAAGCACCCAGCCAATCATTAAGGCTAATTTACCACCCAATGTCACTGTTAAAATCGAGATTCATTCAGACACTGCCATTGAAACCATTGTAGAAACAGATGCCGATGGCAATGTTGAGGTCGATATAGCCAGTTTAAAAAAGAACTTAAGCCCTGGAGAGCACAGCATTAATTATACCTACATCGATCCAGGAACCGGTCAAGAAGTGTCTAAAAGCTATAATTTTACAGTTTCTCCTCCTGGCAGTAATATTGAAAATGAAACGAGACCTATTGCTAGCGCTCAAACAGGCTCAGACTTGCCTCATGGCACTGGCGATCCTTATTTACCAGTTAAAGATGTAACGCCAACTCCCGTTCCCACAGTCGAACCTATTGAAGAAGCAACAGCCAGTATTAGAGAAACTGTGGTTTCTACCCAAAGTGGTACCTATAATGCGGGCTCAACATTTAACACCTTAAGTTTATTGGTAATAGGCTTGTTTTTTGTAGCTACGGGAACCTGGTCTTTCTTCTTAGCGAAGCAATTTAGCAAAGATTTTTAATTTTCTCCTCATTTAATTATTCAAGCTCTTCACCACTTCCCACAAATCTCGACTTTCTCCCTCATATCCTAGTGCCCAAATAGCAATTCCAGCTAAGTCTAATTGTTTTGCATAATCTATTTTGTATTGCAGAGATTGAGCATTTTCAAAATAAACTAAATAATTAAGTAATTCCGCCTCTTCTTCATTCTCGGTTTTATCATTACCTCCTGGATTTTCTTTGGGACAGTTTAAAGTGGCAAAAGGCGACAGCGCCTCTTCTTGCCAATAAAGATTCAAATTGCGGCAATTTTCCCAACGACCACTTAAACTTTTGAGTGCCAAAGCTTCTTGATAACTAACAGTGAAACCAGTTCCTGGATAAGTATTGGCTCGAGGGTCTATGCTATCGGTTTGCCAGCCATAGCCATAAAATGGCAACCCTAACAAAATTTTTTCTCGAGGAACTTGCTCGAAAAAGCCTTTCATTAAAGTATTAATATCGCTTGTCCATAGCTCTTGTCCACCGAGCAAAGGTGCTCCTGGCCCAGCTTGGGTCGAATTTTGTCGATGGAAATCATAGGCCATCACAATTAGGTAATCTAAATGGGGTTCAAGCTGCTTAATGTCCCAAAGTAATTTTTTATTTTGATTGCCAGCGCTCGCATAAACATCGATGCTTAAGTTAATTTTTTCTTGACGAGCTGCTAAATGTTGATGAATACTGATGACTAAGTTAACAAATTGTTGGCGTAATTGATCACTTACCTCGCCTGGATATTCAAAATCAAGATTAATACCCGTGAAGGGGTAGGCAAGCAATAAACTGTCGATTTGTTCGATTAGGGTAATCCAAGCCCGCTGGTTGTCTAAAAACTGTTTAATTGTTGATGCGTCAAATTGACTTAGTACCAATTCATTTTTAAATTGATTGTTGTCAAGCAAATTTAAAAACTCATCACTATTAAGCTGGCGGTAACCAGGTTCAGTTTCTCCAGGTCGACTGTGGGTGACGATTTGCCCATCGGCGCCAACCTCTAGAGCAAAATAGCTTAAATGTGTGAGTTCATCTTGAACTTTGATTTTATTTAAATTCCAATAAGGCAAAAAACCATAAACAATTTTTTGCTGATGGTTTGTTTTAAATTTGAACCAATCTGTCACGTTCTTAAACGAAAAATTATCGCCAATTGGCGATTTTAAATTGTTTTGCCAAAGCCTAAAGCCCGCATAAAGAATAAGAGCAGAAGCGACGATACTTAAAAAAAAGAAGAAAAATTTAAATTTTTTTGTCACCTCATGTAATTGTTAATAACTAATTCACTAATTAACATAATTTTTTTCAAAAATGGTTTCGCCAGTTTCTTCATCAATTGGTCGAGTACAATCAGCACAGTAGAGGCTAGTAACTGGATCATAATAAAATTGATGTAATTCTAAAACCAAATCATCGGCTTCTTCGCCAACGGCAGGTGGTAGTCCAGTTTCCTTACGAATCCAAAACTCTTTTTGGAAACTACCAGAATAGCTTGGTAGTGATTCTTCCCAATAAAGCTCTTGTGCGCCAGCTTGGCAAGTTTGCGCTGGGTCAGTTTCTTGTAAATAAATTTGCTGTTGTTCGTTGAATTTAAGCGTTAAATCACTAGTGTTTCTATTCATCCAATCGTTACGATTATTGCCCAAACCACGATCAGCTGGCATGCCTGTTTGACAGACATAGGCCATCTTTACATCGGCTGGACGCTCAGGCCAAATAATTTGTTCATTTTCTAAAATATAGCTCATGATATCATTCCAAATTGGTGCGGCACCAGTGATGCCAGAAGCCAAGTAACTCATCGAAGAATTGTCATTATTACCCACCCACACAATGCTTAAAAATTCTGGAGTAAAACCGACAGTCCAATTATCTTTTAGGTCGTTGGTGGTGCCAGTTTTAGCACTCACTACTTTATCTTTAATTACTAGCTGGCTATTGCTACCAAAGGCCATGAGGCGAGCGCTATTGTCTTGCATGATGTGGGCAGTTAGATAGGCTGGCGCTCGCCGCATAACTCTTTCTAAATCAATTTCTTCAGTGATTTCTTCATTTTCAGTCATGTGGAGTAATGTTTGTTTGCGAGTTTCCAAATCAGCACTGCTCAAAACTTCACCTTTGTAATTTTTTACTTCTAAAATGGCTGTGCTTGGCACTTTAACTCCTTGGTTAGCTATCACAGCAAAAGCAGTTGCCATGTCGACCATTCTGACTTCTCCGCCTCCCAGAGTTAAAGATAAGCCATATTGACTTGGATCAACCCAGTTGGTAATGCCCATTTTATTGGCTTGTTTAATAAATTTTTCAACGCCAATAGTACTTAAAGCTTTGACTGCGGGGATATTCAGAGAATTGCCCAAAGCTTTTCTGACCGTGACTGGACCAGAAAATCCGCCACTATAATTTTTTGGACAATAATCCTTTTGACCAGTCACTCTAAAACAAGTGGAGATGTCTAAAAGCATTGAGCCTGGATTCAGTGTCTTTTCCTGAAAAGCACTGGCATACATAATTGGTTTAATTGATGAGCCAGGCTGTCTGAAAGCAATAGTTACATTAACTTGTCCATCATGATCCATGTCAAAATAATTTTTGCTACCAATCATTGCTAAGATTTCTCCAGTGTTTGGTTTAGTGACCAAAGCCGCTCCGTTACTAACTTTTAAATTACTTAACTTATTAATTTCGGCAGATAAAGAAGCTTGAGCCGCTTCTTGTAAATCTAAATCGAGGGTAGTGGTGACGCGCAATCCGCCAGTTTTAACCGTGTCTTCACCGTATTCTTTTTGCAACAAATCGATTATGTAAAAGACAAAATGAGGAGCTTTAATATCGGTTTTTTTTAGGGCGTAAGTTAATGTTTCATTTTCAACTTCATTCAATCTGTCTTTATTGATGTATCCGTCTTCAGACATTCGGCGCAAAACCTCTTTTTGTCTCATTTTAGCTTTTTCTGGATAAGCGCCAAAAGGCGAATAAGTGCTAGGTGCTTTTGGTAATCCAGCTAATAAAGCACTTTCAGCCATAGTTAAATCTTTGGCTGATTTATTGAAATATTGATTGGCTGCTGCTTCAACGCCAACGGCTGTGCCTCCATAAGGAATATAGTTAAGATACATTTCTAAAATGTCTTCTTTTTTGTAAATGATTTCGGTTAAAAATGATAAGAAGGCTTCTTTAATTTTTCTATCAAAAGTTCTATCTTTAGTTAATAAAGCATTTTTTACCAATTGCTGGGTGATTGTAGAACCGCCCTGAGTGTTGCCGCCAGTGATATTATTGATGGCTGCTCTCACTAAGCCCCGAATGTCTAAACCATGATGTCGATAAAAATTTTTATCTTCAATGGCAATGGTGGCTTGTAACAAATGATCGGGCAAAGACTCAATATCAACAGGAGTGCGGTTTTCGTCTCCATACACCTCATACAACAACTGACCATTGCGATCAAAAATTTGCGTACTAACAGCGTAATTTTCTGAAGAAGTTAATTTTGTAGGTGATGGTAAATCTTTTAGTAAATAGATTAATACAGCGATGATGAGCAGCAAGGCAGCCATCCAAGTAAAGCGCCATTTTTTATTTTGCCAAAAAATTTTTTTGATTTTTTTTTGCCAATATAAAAAAGAGCTCTTAATCTTCATTTTCTGGCTCTCAATCTTCTTTTTTTGGCTTTTACTAATAAGTTTTTTATTCAGCATGCTCTTGGATTTTTTTAGCTGTTTCAATTATAATCGATATGTACTTTTCTTTAATAGTAAATTATGCAAACCTTTCAAGAAGAACCCTGTTTTCAATATTTAGATTCTTGGCAGCAAAATTTAGTCAAGACTAGCTTTTATTTAAGCGAGCAATTTGTTAATGACACTAATATTAATGATTTCTCTTTTGTGGTTTTTCCTATGGCCAAGGCTTATGAGGGTTTTCTTAAAAAGGTTTTATTAGATTTAGAATTAATTAGCCACAAGGTTTATTATGGCCGGCGCTTTCGTATTGGTCGGGCCTTAAATCCTGATGTCAGTCCCAAACAACGAGATCAATGGTGGTTTTTTGATGATATTGCTCGGATTTTTAATCAAGAGTTGGCTAGAGAAATTTGGCAAACTTGGTTGGTTTGCCGCAACCATGTTTTTCATTTTTTTCCCAATGGTGAGAAAGTTTTAAGCCTAAGCGAGGCCATTGCTTATCTGCATAGAATGCAAAATGTCATGCGAGAAACAGTAAAATTATTAAACAAACACAATGAAAGCAAAGCGATTGAAAGTTAATATGTCTTCAATAGAATCTTTAAAAAATATTTACTACAAAAATGTCACAATTTCTGGTTTGCCTGGTTGTGGCTCAACTACTTTGCTCAAAATGTTGAGTGAAGAGCTTAAATACGCCGGTTTTACTGGTTTTTCTGGAGGAGAGTTCATGCGTGCCTATGCCAATGAAAAAGGCTTGTTTGATGCCAAATCAAAAGTTCATCACAGTGCCGTGGTCTATAGCGATGATTTTGATCGTCAGGTCGATATGGGAATTAGAGAAAAACTTCTCGGCGAAGAAGGTTGGATTATTGAGTCTTGGCTGTCTGGTTTTATGGCTCAAAATATCCCGACAACTTTAAAGATATTGATGGTCTGTAGTGATGATGCGGTACGCATTGATCGTATTGTTAATCGCGACAAAATCAGTGTTGAAGAAGCCAAAAATCATGCCTTAACGCGCTATCAAGACAACTTAATTAAGTGGCAAAGAATGTACAAAAAGGAATGGGAAAGTTGGTTAGTCGAGACGGGAAGGGTTGCTGCAAACGCGGAGCTTGATTTTTGGCGTCCAGACATATACGATTTAGTTATCGATACATATTCTCACAACCAAGAGGAAACTTTAAAACTAGCTCTGCATGCCATCAAAAAAAAGAACCACAACCAAGCGCCAACAAAATAAAAAGCAAAAACATCGATTATTTTGGCCTTTGCTGCTTGTTGTTTTTATTCTTTGGGTTTTATATCGAGCGCTATCGTCTTTCTCTGTTTTTTTTGATGAATTAGTGGGAAAAAGTATTTTTTTTGCACTACCAGTTTTAATTTATTTGAGCATTTCTGGTTTTTCGGCCACCATGGACACTTTCTCTTACAAAAAATTAAAAAAAGGCTTATTACTTGGCTTAATTATTGGCGGGATATTGGGTTTTGCCTTGCTCATTACCAAAGCTTTCATCAATCCTGGGCCTATTCAAGCACAAGCTTTTTACTTAGCTGATGATTTTTGGTGGGAGCTTTTTCTAGCGACTTTAACTGGATTTTTTGAAAGCCTATTCTTTTTCAGTTTTGTTATGTTGGTGATTGAAGATCGTTACAAGAAATGGCCTCTAGTTGCACAAATTATCTTGGTTGCCTTAATCTTTTTAATCTTCCATCTGCCTAATTTATTTTTACGTTTTAGTTTGGAAACAGCCTATGTCCACGCTATTTTATTATTTGCTTTTGCTATTGGCCAAGCTTTAATCTTTTATGTTCAGCGCAATGCTTATACTTTATTAATGACTCAGGCTATCTGGGGAATGATTTTGCTGGTTCATTTTTAATCATCGTCTACTTAGTAAAATTTATGTCTAAATTTTTTAAATCATTCTTACTTGTCTTAGCAATTTCTGTATCACTATTTATCTTGTTAACTTCTTTCAATGTTTTTTCCCAGTCAAAAATGACTGATATACCAAACTTTAAAAGCAGAAAATTCTATGTGCAAAAAGAGATATTGCCAGACCACTCTTTATATCCTGTTCTCATGCTTTTTGATCGCCTGCGCTTATCTATGGCAGATCGTGAGCGACGGATTTATTTATTAGTCGCTTATGCTAAGCGGCGGGTTTTTTATGCCAGTCGCTTAATAGAGAAGGAGGAGGCCGCTTTAGCTTTCAGCACTTTTACTAAGGCTCAAAAATATTACAACCAGGCTCTACAAGAAGTCAAAAGCTTAAATGATGAAAATACCCACGACCCAGCAGTTGAACAGCTAGTTTTTTTTGTTTTGGAAGCCCTTGATGAGCATCAAGAAGTTGTCGAAGAAAATCTTAATTATTTCACTGATGCAGATAATCGAGTGCTTAAGTCATTGCATGAAGAAACCACTTTACTGAGAGATCAGTTACTTCAGTAATTGCTATTGACAGCATACTCACAAATGTGAGATATTTTTATTCCAGTTATTAAAAATACTACATTTTGTGGTCAAAAACTTTTAAACCACAAAATGTTGTAGAATTCGCTAAAAAATAGCGCGATATAACCATATTAAAATCTAAAAATGTATTGTCCATTTTGTAAAAGCAAAAACACCGAAGTAATTGATTCACGGGAAGCTGATAACGGGGAGTCAATTAGAAGACGAAGAATTTGCCAAGATTGTGAGCAGCGTTTCACAACCTATGAGAGAGTTGAGGGTGTAGATTTGAAAGTAATCAAGAAGGATGGTTCTCGGGAAAATTTTGATCGAGAAAAAATTAAGCGTGGTTTGTTGAAAGCAACCTGGAAAAGACCAATTACCATGTTACAAATTGAACTACTCATTGAAGAAGTGGAGGCTAAGCTTCGACAAAAAAATGTTCAAGAAATAAAGAGTTGGGAAATTGGTAATTTAGTCTTAAACCGCTTAAAAAAATTAGACCCTCTTTCTTATTTATTATTTGCTAGTGTTTATCGAGATTTTGGCGATCTAGCTGATTTTGAAGAAGAGATTGCCAAAATCAAAGAATAGAAAGAAAAAATATGACTGCCTATAGAAAAAAAATGCAATTTCAAAACCGCCAATTGGCCAAAGGCTTAGGTGAAGCAGTAGCTAAACGCACTATTTTAAGGACCAAAGCCAATGGCGAGCTAGAATCTTGGCAAGATGTGGCAAAAAGGGTTGCTATTGGTAATTCCTCATTATTGCCACAGGAAGAAAAATGGGCAAAACATCAACAGCAAGAATATCGATTATTAAAAAAGCATTTATCTAATGCTTCTTTGCTTTTAAGCGGGCGGCACCTACAACATGGGGATGCAGAACAACCCAGCAGAAATATGGAGGTGTTTACAAACTGTAGCACCGCTTCTTCAAGCTTTTTATTATTTTATTTATTGTTGAATGGTTCTGGAGTGGGTCGCGCTTATGATGATGCGCTGATGGTGGTTGATTGGGATTATATGCCACTTATTCGTTGTGTTTTGAGTGATCAGCATCCTGATTTTGCTTGGGGCGAAGATGAGAGTGTGAAAGAGGCTCGACATAAATATCGTAAGGCTCATTGGTTTGAAGTGCCAGATACCCGTGAAGGTTGGGCTCAAGCAATAGAAAAAATTGAGGTAATGACTTTTGAGAAAAAATATAAAGATGAGCTCCTAATCTTAGATTTTTCCAAGGTGAGAGCCAAGGGTTCGCCGATTGGTGGGATGCAGGGTCGACCGGCTTCTGGACCCAGGCCCTTAATTAAAGCGATTCAGCGTGTGGCCACAGTCAAGGGAGCAGGTCTTAAGCCCTGGAAACAAAGCATGTATGTTGATCATTATTTGTCCGAATGTGTCTTAGTGGGAGGGGCTAGACGAGCAGCTAGAATTTCAGTTAAAACTTGGACTGATCCAGATATTTTTGATTTTATCAGTATTAAAAAAGGTGGTTTTTTGTGGTCTGCTAATAATAGTGTGGCTGTTGACGATAAATTTTGGAAGCAGAATAGTAAGCATTCACAAAAAGTCTTAGATGCGGTGATGCGTTCTGCCTATTTTGATCGAACGGGAGAGCCTGGTTTTGTTAACCAGCATAGTCTGGTGCAAAATGACGAAGGCTTTGATGGTTATTTAGATGGGAAATATGCTAGTAGTAAAAAGTTCCAGCCGATGAAACAAACTCTCAAAATGTTGGCTGAAGTGGCTAAATATGCCAGTGCCAAATATTACACTCAAATTCCCAATCCTTGTGGTGAAATTACACTGAATATGTTGGGAGGTTATTGTGTGATTGCTGACGTGGTGCCTTATTTTGCTCCTGATGCCGATAGCGCTGAAGAAGCCTTTCGCGTTGCAACTCGAGCGCTGATTAGGGTTAATACTTATATGGATAGTTTGTATACCAGAGAGGTTCAAAGAACCAATCGCATTGGTGTCGGGATGACTGGACTACATGAATACGCTTGGAACGCTTTTGGCTATGCTTTTCACGATTTAATAGATGAGGAAAAAAGCCAAGATTTTTGGTTAACTATTGCTCGTTTTAAGCGGGCTGTCGAAGATGAAGCTGAAAAATATGCCAAACTTTTGGGCGTAGTCACTCCTCATACCAATACGACCATTAAGCCCGCTGGCACGACTTCAAAATTATTTGCTTTGTCAGAAGGAGCTCATTTGCCAGCCATGCGCGAATATATTCGTTGGGTGCAATTTAGAGATGATGATCCCTTGGTAAAAAAATATAAAAAATTAGGTTACCCAATTAAAGAACTCAAAAGTTATCAGGGTACGACGGCTGTCGGTTTTCCAACCCAACCAGAAATTTGTCGCTTGGGCATGAATGGCAAGCTAGTCACTGCCAGTGAAGCTACGCCAGAAGAGCAATATCAATGGCTAATGCTACTCGAAAAATATTGGATTCGCGGCGTGGACGAAGCAGGGAAACCACTGAGCGAAGATAAAGGCAACCAAATTTCTTATACCCTTAAATATGATCCTGAAAAGGTTTCTTACCGTAAATTTTCTAATATGATTCGTAAATATCAACCACACATTAAAACCTGTAGTGTGATGCCAAAAATTGATATTACTGCTTATGAATATCAGCCGGAAGAAGCAGTCACTATTAGTCAATTTATGGAAGTAATCAATGAGATTAGCCAGGAAGATCAAAATGCTTTGCTAGAAGATATTAGCATGGAGCATATGAAATGTGAGTCTGGCGCTTGTCCTATTTAGACGCTTTTTTTCTTCTTGATATGTTAAAATGCTTTTTAGCATGGCAGTCAGGAAAAATTCTCAAGAAAAGCAAAAAAAATATCGCTTAGAGCAAAAAAAAAGAAAACGTGGCCGACCACAATTGGCTTTTCATGTGAAGTGTTATAGATTTATTCTGGACAAAATTAAAGAAAAGCAGAAAAAAATTAAAAAAAACGCAAAAAAAATAAAAGCAGGCTTTTTAATTTTGGCTAAAAAAACTGGAATTAAACAGAGTCCTGGCCGACCAAAATTAGCCAAAACTGTTAAATTTAAACGTTTTTGGCAACAGCGAAAAAACAAGAATGCTAAATCTCGAAAACAATTTCTTAAAAAGCATCAAGCTCGTTGGCAGAAATTTCTAAGATTTTGCGGTCTAAAAAAAAGAGTGGGTCGACCAAGAAAAAAGAAGACTCGTTTTTCATTTTTCAAAAAAAATTACTTAACTAGTTTAAGAAAAATCCTTTTTCAAAAAAAAGAAATTGCTTATTTTCAAACTGGTCTAAAAAAAGTTAAACGCTGGCGTATTAACTTTTCTTTATTTGCTTCAATTATTTTTTCTCTACTTTTTTTATTATTTAGCTATGGAGTTTATGATTTTGTTTTTAAAGATTTGCCCTCTGCCACTGATCTAAGTACTCAGCAGCAAAATCTCACGACGCGAATTTTAGATCGTAATGGACAAATGCTTTATCGAATTTACGAGGATGAAAACAGGACTTTGGTTCCTCTAAAATCTGTTTCTGAACATTTAATTAATGCCACGATTGCTATCGAGGATAAAAATTTTTATCAACATTTTGGTTTTTCACCTGTAGGCATTTTGCGGGCTCTATTTACAAATGTCACTAGTGATAAAGTGCAGGGTGGATCGACCATCACCCAACAATTAGTTAAAAGCCGTTTGCTGAGCAATGAACGAACCTTGCAAAGAAAACTAAGAGAATTGTTATTGTCTTTAGTAGTAGAAGGAGCCTACGAAAAAGATGAAATTCTGGAAATGTATTTAAACACAGTGCCTTATGGCGGTTCTACATATGGCATTGAGGAAGCTTCTTGGCGCTATTTTAACAAAAGAGCTAAAGATTTAAGTTTAGCTGAGAGTGCCTTGTTGGCTGGCCTTCCACAAGCTCCTAGTACTTATTCGCCCTATGGGCCCAATCCAGAAATAGCCAAAGCTAGACAAGCAGACGTTTTAAGGAGAATGGTTGAAGATGGCTATATTAGTCAAGAACAAGCAGACGAAGCTAGAGTAGAAAAACTGCAGTTTAGCGAGGATGTGATTGATATTAAAGCACCGCATTTTGTGATGTATGTTAAAAAATTATTGGCTGAAATGTATGGAGAAGATTTGGTGGCAAAAGGCGGTTTAGAAGTCAGAACCACCTTGGATTTAACTTTACAAGAAGAGGTGCAAAAGATAGTCAGTGAAGAAATTAATCTTTTGGGGAATTTACACATTAGCAATGGAGCAGCCCTGGTTACCAATCCCAAGACAGGTGAAATTTTAGCGATGATCGGTGGAGTGAACTATTTCGATTTTGCTCACGATGGTCAAGTTAATGTGACCCTTCGACCACGCCAACCAGGATCATCCATTAAACCTTTAACTTATGCCTTAGCTTTTGAGCAGGGTAAAAAACCAAGTGATTTAATTGAGGACAGCAGCATTACTTACCAAATAGTTGGCAGTCGTCCCTACACGCCACGCAACTATGACGGAAAATTTCGCGGCAAAATTACTTTAAGAGAAGCCTTGGCTTCTTCTTACAATGTGCCAGCAGTCAAATTGTTAGCCGAGCTAGGTGTGCAAAATTTAATTAATGAAGGCCGAGAGTTAGGTATCAGCACCTGGACCGATCCTAGTCGTTTTGGTTTATCTTTAACCCTGGGAGCGGGCGAGGTATTAATGATCGACATGGTTGAAGTCTTTAGCACTTTTGCCAATTTAGGTTATCCAGTTGAAGCTAATCCTTTTTTAGAAATTAGAGATGCCGGCGGTCAGACTTTGTATTCTAATAATTGTGCTATTTCTACAACTAATTGTTACACTTCCTTAAAATTAAGCCCCAGCGTGGCTTATACAATCTCTGATATTTTGTCTGATAATCAAGCTCGAGCTAGCGCTTTTGGTTTGCACTCGGTGTTAAATATTCCCAATCAAGAAGTCGCGGTTAAAACAGGCACCACCAACAGCATGAAGGACAACTGGACAATTGGTTATACTACGGATCGCTTGGTTGCGACTTGGGTAGGCAACAATGACAACACGCCCATGAGCTATGTGGCTTCTGGAATTACCGGGGCATCGCCAATTTGGAATAAAATTTTTCTCTTACTTCTTGATAAGCAAAATCCTCATCGCTTCGCGATGCCCAGCAATCTTAAAAAAGTTAAAATTTGTGCCACAACGGGGACTTTACCTTGTAGCGCTTGCCCTAAAGTAGTAGAAGAAATTTTTGTAGCGGGTACTGAACCACTGCAAGCTTGCAGCGATCAATATTTTATTGATTTAGCCGCGGCAAATGAACAAAAAACAATTGAGGCAGCTCAGTTTCAGGGTGGGCAAATTTTTTAATTAAAAAAATTAATTTAAAAAAAAGTGTAGAGCAAATAGCCAATTATTATGCTGACAAACAATAGGACTGGAGCCAGCCATTGCTGACTTAGTTCTTCTTTTTCTTTTTTTTCTTTTTTTTGTCGACGACGTTTGGCTTGATAATCTTTTTCAATTTTTTCGGTATCCTTTTGCAGCTTAAAGGCTAGCTGCTCGTCGCTCTGATTCTTTTTCATGAATGCTTTGCTTTTTCTTTAATCATTACCTCAACTTTATCAGCAATTAAAGCGACTACCTCCTCAATATTTAATTGACTAGAGTCTAGAATCCAAGAGTCAGCTGTAGCGTGGAGGGGATCAATTTGCCGATTCATATCTCTTTCATCTCGTTCTTGAACCTCGGCAATTACTTCTTCTAGAGTTTTATCAACGCCTTTGGTCAAGTACTGTAAATGGCGACGTTGAGCTCTAATTGTTAAATCAGCCGTTAAGAATATTTTCAAATCTGCTTCTGGCAAAACCTTAAAAGTAATATCGCGTCCTTCCATAACCACATTGGTCGTTTCGGCAATTTTCTTTTGTTTTTCCACTAAAATCTGTCTCACCTTGGCTAAGGTAGCCACTTTTGAAGCACCATCACTACATTGAGTAGTACGAATTGCCCAAGAGACGTCTTTGCCATTCAAAATTAAGGTCGTTAATCGGCCGTCCATTTCTTTATTCCCCTCGGGATTGCGCATCTCCAAATCGCTTTTAGCAATCAAATCAACAATTTTATCTTCTTGACTAAAATCTACATGATTTTCTATTGCTAAGAGAGCAGCAGCGCGATACATCGCTCCAGTATCAACATACAAAAAATTAATTTTTTCGGCTAATAGTCGAGAAGCTGTTCCTTTGCCAGCAGCCACTGGTCCATCAATAGCAATTTGAAAGAAATAAGAAGACTTACTCATAAAGAGTTTCCGACTAAATTAATATTATTATTATTTTTTGCGGGCAGTTTTTTTTCTTTTGGCTGGTTTGCTGCTGGGTTTAATAAGCCATTCTTCTTGATCAGAAGTAATTAATCCACCCAAACCAACTAAAATCATAATTATTGGCCAGAGATTCCAAAACATTTCTGGTAGAAATCCCATGCTTGAGGCCATGGAAATAAGACCCATAATTACTAAGGTGGCAGGCCAAAAAACTCTTTTAGGCATATTTTCCTTTTTTAATTGATACCTTCTATTAAAAAACAAAACGAGGCGACAAGCAAGAGTGACTTTTAAATTTTTATTTGACTAAGTTTTAATTTTTTGCCCATTTCTCTTCTCAAATCCTTCTTTTTCAGAGTTTCTCTTTTTTCAAAAACTTTTTTACCTTTGGCAAGGGCTATTTCTAGCTTAATGTAATTTCGTTCTAGAATAAAAGCTAAGGGGATAATACTGTAAGATTGTTGTTCGCTACTCTGCAACAGCTCTTCGATTTCTTTTCTTTTGAGTAATAATTTGCGACTTCTTTTAGGATCGTAATCATCATGTTGATTAGCAAAGCGATAAGCATTAATTTGGGCATTGATCAGATATAGTTCAGCTTGTTTGTTTTTATTGACTAAAGCCTTAACATAACTACCCGCTAAACTTGCATGTTTTAATCTTAAACTTTTAACTTCAGCTCCACTTAAAACAATCCCAGCTTGATACTTTTTTTCTAATTTATAGTCAAAATAAGCCTTTTTATTTTTTAACAATAACATGGCTATATTGTAACAGTTTTACAGTTGGATTTGATAAATAACCGAACCGCTCAAAGCAAAACAGCTTTGACCATCATCAGCTAAAACAATATCGCTCACCCCAGCTAACTCATTACTTTTGATTTCACTAATTAACTGACCCTCCCTGGTAGTGACGATTAAGCGATTATTGCCTGTGTCTAAGAAAACAAGCTTATCGGCATTTTCTTGGGTAGCTATTAAAAGCGAGCTATTGGGCATTTGTTCCAAACCGCTTAATGAAAATTCTTCTTGATAACCTCTATCAAATTTCATAATTTCAGCGTCTTTAAAAGTTAACCAAAGATTGCCGTCGACATTCAGGTCGCTAATATCGGCAAAATTAATGCCTTGTTTTTCGACCAACCAACCAATTGCTTCGCTTAATTCTCCACCTCTTAAAGTGTAACGATAAATGTTACGCTTTTCTGGATTCAATAAATAGAGATAAGCTTGATAACTTTCGAGTAATAAGGCATCTCGATCCGAATCTCCTTCACTTTTTAATTCACTTAGATTTGCATTTTCCCAATTCAAATATTTAATACCTTGGTTTTTGATGAAAATGTTGAGTTGATCACTGTTACTTCGATCAACAGCGAAATCTTGAAAATCATTTTCCCACAAGGAAAAATTGTTTTGTTCTTTGATGAGCAATAATTGATTTTTTTGATCATTAGCGACTATCAAACCTTGGGGACTACTCAGGATTTTTTTGCCTAAAAAATTGGGATAACTATCGTACCAATTGCTATAAATGACCAATTGATCCAGATTATTTTCACTGCTTAATTTTTCAGCAATCGCTTGTAATTGCTCAATTTCTGCCTCTATTTTCTTTTTGGCTGTTCGTGAACTTGTTTCAGTCAACAATTCTTGCAAAGTTGCTTGACTTTTGCTTATTTTTTCTCTGGCTAGCACGGGCTGAGTAGCACTTAACAACAACAATTCTTCGTCACTGGGAATTATTGAGCTAATTTCTTGCCCAATGCTATCTAGGGTTTTTTCTTGCTGATGTTGCCAGAGCAGAGTGGCAATCATCGTGATGAAAATAATTGCCCCAGCAGCTATAAATATTTTTTGATAGCGTTTTTTTTGTTCTTGTCGGAGGTCTTTTATTTTTCTCCAAAGACTAGTAAGTTTAGCAGGCATTAATTTAAGCCGATTGATATAAGTTTTTAGTTGAGCAAGCTTTTTTGTCCAAACAATTTTTTCTTTGGCCTGATAACGCCATAAGACTAAGGCAGTTTTAAAATTATTCTTGAGGTAATCATTAAGTTTTTCCTCGAGAATAAGTTCTAATGATTGACTTAGACTTTTTTCTAAAATAACTTGCCCCAATAAATGATTACCAGCTATTAATAATAATTGGTCATTTTCAGCATATTGACCAACCACCATTTGTATCTCATGTTGACTACTTAATAATTCTTTAAGTTGTTGATGACGCTTGAGCAAGATACTCCCGCCTTGGCAGACCAGTATTAGTTGCTTATGCAGTTTTAAGCTAATGGCAAAATTTAATTGCAATTTGTTTAGGCGACATTCTTTATTAAGGTCAAGCAAAGCAAGATGTAATTCTTCAGCACCCTTAAATTGCCAATTAAACATTTTTAATTGCAGATCCTTACCAAAAAAATGAGCATCTGGCCCCTGCAGACTAAAAGCAACAATTAAATTTTCTTGTTTATTATAAAAAGCAGCAACAAAATAGTGGGCTTGGGATTTGGCGAGTAGAGGAAACAAGACTAGTTCTTGCACTACTCACATTTTATCACGCTTGGCAAAGCTAGCCGATTTTTAGATTGGGCTGACGATCTAACTCTTGAGGATGATAATTTTTTTTCAATGAGCGAAACTGAGCGACGAGGGCAATCATGGCAGCATTATCAGCACAAAATTTTTTATGATAAGGTAAAAAAAGTTTAATTTTTTTCTTTGTAATTTTTTGGTAATTGCTTAAGGTTTTTCTAATACTAGCTCGCAAAACTATATTAGCTGCCACACCACCACCCAGCCAAACTTCATTGATCTCGGTCACTGGGGCTTGAATTTCTTGGCGCTTAATTTTTTTGAGATATTGTTTATTGGGGTAAGTTGTTTTCTTTAAATCTGGGCTAAACAGAATTCTTTCCAGTTTGAAATTAATTTGCGCAAAAACCTGTTTTTGCACACAGGCTGCTAGATCACAAACGCTTTGGGCATCTAATGGCTGTTTTGCTGAGAGTTGATTAATTAGCTGATGACCAGCCGTTTTCAGTCCAGAAAAACTAAGATTAAAATTTTCGACAGCAGTCATCGCTAAAGGCAAAGGCCAGCGATTTGACTTGCCTTTTTTTGCCAATTTTTCTAAAACTGGTCCGGCTGGATAACCCAAATCGAGCATCCGGCCAATTTTATCAAGACATTCGCCAGCGCTATCATCAACGGTCCAGCCGAGGCGCTCATAATCTCCAATTTTTTTAATTAAAATAAATTCACTATGACCGCCAGAAATAACGAGAGCTAAAACCGGAAAATTTACTGTGCGCGGTGCTTGGCAAGTTTGTGGATTAAGTAGTGGAGAAATAGCGTGCGCTTCAATGTGATTAATGGGAATAAGAGGAGTCTGCCACTTTTGCGCTAATTTTTTAGCATAGTTAATGCCGACCTCTAAAGCTGGAGCGAGACCCGGTCCGACAGTGACGGCTAAAGCGTCCAAGTTAGTTTTTTGCTCCTTGCTATTCGATAAACCAGCTCTTTTAAGCGCTAAATCTACACAGTCAGCAATATGTTCTTGGTGGGCTTGTTTGGCTAAAGTAGGAAACACTCCGCCATACTGCTGATGAATATTAGTTTGAGATGCTTGCACATTGGCTAAGACGCGAGTGCCAGCCAGCACCGCGACACTGGTATCATCGCAACTAGTATCGATAGCGAGAATTAATTTTTCTTTGTTTCCCATAATTTAATTTTACGCCAATTGTCATGGCCACTTAACTCTAGAACAATAGCTTGCTTTTTGATTTCCTCTGTTAAGAAATCGGCAACCTTATCCCACCATTCGATTAAGATAACATTGTTTGCTTTCAGTAAGCGATCAATTTTTAGTAAAGCAAATTCTGCCTGTTGATCAATTTTCCAGGCATCTAAGTGATAAAAAACACCCTGAGTGTTTTCTTTTTGAAAGGCATATTCATTAAGATAACTGTAAGTTGGTGAAGTGATTTCTTCTTGGATGTGTAAAAATTTAGCTATACCTTTGGCAAAAACTGTTTTACCCATGCCCAGTTCGCCATTCATAACAAAGAGCAAGCCTTGTTTTTTGAGTTTATGCCAATTTTTAAGCATCAAGCGCTTAGCTAATTCTTGAGTTTCATTAGCACTTTGCGAACTAAATTCAATAAAATCCGCTTGTTTGTCTAATTGACCACGTATAGTTAGTGGGGTTGATAAAGTGGTGTCGATTACTACCGATGGTTCATTTTTTTCAAGCTGGCCAACATCAATAATTAGATCAATTAATTTTTTCTGCTTATCACTAATATTTTCTAAAATGTCATTAATCTGATAGGGGCGTTTTTTATCAGAAGCATTAGCACTAGTGGCAGTAATGGCACGGTCTAATTGTTTAAGCAACTCTAAAGTAAAAGGATAGTTGGGAATGCGAATGCCCAAGGTGCCAAATTCACTGGCCACGCGCGGATCAATGTGACAATTAGTTTTTAATTCCGAAATGACGGTGTATGGTCCAGGTAAAAAACGTTGATAAAAATTTTGGGCTTGATCATTAATCGCCACGTATCTTTCAGCCATAGCACGATCAGCAACAGCTAGCGACAAAGGCTTACCTTCACGGCGACTTTTATACTGAAGCACTTTATCAACTGCTTGTTGATTATGCGGATCAGCGCCAATGCCATAAGTTGTTTCAGTTGGATAAATTAATAGACCTCCACCATTAATCACCGCAATTGCCTCATTAATGACTTGAGTAATCTTGGCTTTTTTTGCTAATGCTAAATTTAACTTTATAATTTTCATTTTCTCTAGTATGATAAAGGCTCTTAGGCTGGTTATTATACCTGAAATATGGCAAAAAACGATCATTTACGAGACTTATTAAATGAAATTAAATTGCGTTACTCATTAGATGAGGAACAATTTGCAGAGTCTATCAAAACTTTATCCTTAAATCAGCAGCCCGATGATTATCTTGAAAGCCAGCAGTTGGAATTTAATTTACAATTAAAACTGCTTGAAGCGCAAAAATTATCAGCATTTTTAGAAAAGATTAGCTTTAAATCGGAGAAGGAGAGGTCTCAGTGGTTAGATGGGCACCAACAACTTGTCATCCAATTGGGCGAATTAATTATTCAGGATTCTAATTTATCTTTAAACGCGCTAAGAGTGGCGGGCGAGCATTCTCAGCTCTCTCTCCAACTGGCTGACGAAATCAACAAGGTAATTAACTTGATGAATACGATTTTTTTAATAAATAATCAATTATCGATAAATTAGCAGTCTAATTCACCACTTGCTAAAATTGATAATTCGTGTTAACTTTTATTCGCTTTGATGACTCAAATTATTCATCAAATTTAATAGCTACTAAAAATTAAAATACCGAGAAAGGTTTTTATGTCAAAGTTAGCAATAAAAAAATTACAACCTACTGCTGGCTACATTTTAGTTAAACCAGCTGAGCAAGAAAAGCAAACTGCTTCAGGAATTATTTTAGCTGTTAATGATAGTGAAAAGCCTCAGTATGGGCAAGTGTTGGCTGTTGGCGCATCCATCCATGAGGATGGTCATGAAATTAAAGCTCCTGCTAAAGTTGCTGATAAAGTGCTTTACAAAAAATGGGGCGGTAACGAAGTTACTGTTGACGATATTGAATATCAAATTTTGAAATTTGAGGATATTTTAGCAATTATTAAATAATTAATTTGAATAATTAAAGATAAAAAGGAGAATTATGGCAGCAAAACAACTTATCTTTGGCGATGAAGCCAGACAAAAAATGTTAATTGGTATTAATAAATTAGCTGAAGCGGTTACCACCACTTTGGGGCCCAAGGGACGTAATGTAGCTTTGGAACGCAGTTGGGGGTCTCCTCAGGTGATTCACGATGGCGTCAGTGTAGCCAAAGAAATTGAGCTAGAAGATAAATTCGAGAACATGGGTGCCCAATTGGTAAAGGAAGCAGCTGATAAAACCAACGAAGCCGCTGGTGATGGCACCACCACTTCTACTTTATTAGCCCAAGCGATTGCCAACAAAGGTATGAAATATGTCACTGCTGGTGCTAATCCAATGATTATGAAAAGGGGAATAGATCGAGCCGTTGAAGCAGTGGTTAAAGAAATCCGTCATTTGTCCGATGTGGTGGTTGAAGCCGATTGGCAAAAAGTGGCTACTATTTCTGCGCAAGACGAAACAATTGGTAAAAAAATTGCAGAAGCGCTGAAACTAGTGGGTAAAGATGGAGTGGTTGAAGTCGAAGAGGGCAAAACCATGGAAATCACCATTGAGCACAAAGAGGGTATGGAGTTTGATAAGGGCTATGCATCTCCTTATTTTGTCACTGATAACGATGGCATGGAGGCCATTAGTGACAAGCCATACATTTTGCTGACTGATCAAAAAATTAGCAATATTAAAGACATTTTGCCTTTGCTGGAATCAGTAGTTAATTCCAGTCGCGAATTAGTCATTATTGCTGATGATCTAGAGGGCGAAGCCTTAACGACTTTAGTGGTCAATAAATTGCGTGGTACATTTAAGTGTTTGCCAATTAAGGCTCCCGGCTTTGGTGATCGACGTAAAGCCATGTTGCAAGACATTGCTATTTTAACTGGGGCCAATTTAATCAGCGAGGAAACTGGCTTAAAATTGACCGACGCCAAAATTGAAGACTTAGGTCAAGCCGACAGTGTTCGTTCTAGTAAAGACAGCACCAGAATTGTTGGAGGCAAGGGCAAACAAAGCGATATTGATGCTCGAGTAGCACAAATAGAGCGAGAAATTGCCAACTCTACTTCTGATTTTGACATTGAAAAATTAGAAGAGCGTCGAGCTAAACTAACTGGCGGTGTGGCAGTGATTCAAGTTGGCGCAGCTACCGAACTGGAAATGAAAAACCTTCAAGAACGAGTTAAGGACGCCAAGGGAGCTACCAAAGCAGCCATTGAAGAAGGCATTATTGCTGGTGGTGGCGTGACCTTGATGCGAGCTGGTAAGGTTTTGGCTGAAATTGAAAAAAAAGCCCAGAGTGAAGATGAGAAAACTGGAGTCAAATTGATTGCCGAAGTTTTAGAAGAACCACTACGCATGTTGGCAACCAACTCTGGAGAAGACGCTGGTTGGGTAGTTGGCAGAGTCAAAGACAAAAATAAAGACAATTGGGGCTTCAATGCTTTAACTAATGAATTTGAAGATTTATTAGTTGCAGGCGTCATTGAGCCAGCCAAAGTGGCCATTGCTTCTCTAGTGAATGCTGCTGGTGTTGCATCAATGATTCTAACCACTGAGTGTTTAGTAGCCGATTTACCTAAAAAAGATGAAGCAGCTATGCCAGCTGGAGGTGGCATGCCAGGCATGATGTAAAACTAGGCATGATGTAAAACCAGGTGTGATGTAAAAATTGTTACCGCTGAGATTAAAAAGGGAGTCTGATGACTCCCTTTTTTAATATTGGTAATAAGTTCTATAATACAAGTGAATGATAAAAATTTTTAACAAACAAAATCTAACTAGACTACTTTTTGCTTTAATTCTTTTACTGGCTAGTTTTTTAAGAATTTATCGACTAGGGGAAGTTCCGAAAGGTTTGCAGGCTGATGAGGCCTCTTTTTTAATTAATTCGAGCGCTATTTTAGAAACGCTGAAGGATGAAGACGGACAGTCTTTACCGATTCAGTTAAATTCTCTAATTGATCCGAAGCCAGCCTTATATTCATACTTGCAAGTTCCATTTTTGGCTATTTTTGGTAAAAATATTTTCGCCTCACGTTTGCCATCGGCTTTAATTGGAGTAGTTTCAATTGTATTGTTTTATTATCTGGTTAAGGAACTCAGCAATAATAATAAACGCTTAGCTCTATTAGCCATGTTGCTATTAAGCATTTCACCGTGGCACATTGTTAATTCACGAGCCACAGAGGAAGTGATTCTTGGCTTTATGTTGTTAGTGGCAAATTTAATCTTATTGTTAAAAATTACTAGAAGCACAAAAACTCAACCAACCCACTATTTTTTATTTTTTCTAACTGCCATTTTAGGAATGTACAGTTATCATTCAAATAAAATCATTTTGTTTGGTTTTTATAGTATCTACTTTTTATTAAATGTATTAAGAAAAAATTCTAAAAGACTTAAAAAAACTTATTTAATTTTATTGGCTTTAATTTTTTTATCCTTCATTTTAACTCTGAGTTCTGCTTTGACTAGATTTTCAGCAATTGGAGTTTTAAATAATGACTTGCCAAAAGCCTTAATTTTTCAATTTACTACTAAAAGCACTGGTCAGACCCCGTTGTTATTGCTTAGGGGCTTTTATAATAAGCCATTTTTCTATTTTAGATATTTTTTTGAGAACTATTTGGCACATTTTAATCTTAACTATTTATTTATCACTGGTGGAGCAACTAGGAGATTTATTGTTTTAGAACATGGTTTATTTTATTTTTTTGAAATAATTTTATTTTTTTTCGGTTTGGCACGATTAATAAAGTATAAAAAATATGCAAATTTAATTCCTTTCGTTTTAATTTTGTTAGTCTTAGCTCCGATTCCAGCTGCTCTCACCACCGAAGAAATTCCCAGTAGTATTCGCTCTTTTAATTTAATTTTGCCTCTAAGCCTGATTATTGCGCTGGGTTTAGAATATATTTTTCATATTTTAAAAAACTTGAAGCGTAAATGGAATTTTTTATTTGCCGCAATCACTGTTTTGTTATATGTTTGGAGTCTTGCTTATTTTATTCAGCAATATTTTATTGCTACACCAATTATTTACACCAATGCTCGCAGTCGTCATTATGAGATTGTCACGCCCTTAATTAAGGATCATCTCAATGATTATGATCAGCTTGTTTTTAGTAGTGACTTAAGAGAAATGTATATTTATTTGTGGCTAGAAGGTTTAATTTCTATTGAAGAGGTTCAAGCTCAACCACTGGCACGTTATGAGGCTAATTATACAATTGGCAAATTTAAATTTTACCAAGACTCATGTGGCTTTCCAGAGTTTGAGGGTAGAACCTTGTATATTACTCCAGCCAATTGTCGTGATGGTCGTCCAGAAAAGCTAAGAACTGTAGAGCAAAGTTATCTTGACGATCGGGAAACACCAGGATTTTTATTAAGTGATAATTTAAAAATACCTTTGTAGCGAGGGTGAGAGTTGAACTCACGACCTTCGGTTTATGAATCCGATGCTCTAACCAACTGAGCTACCTCGCCGCTAGATTAACTAGTCGGGGATATTTTAAGGTTTTTTCTCTTGAAAAACAAGCTGAACTTAAGCTATAATACAAGAATAAGTCGCGGGATAGTGTACGGTGCACGTGGGGCTCATAATCCCACAGGCTAGGTTCGACTCCTAGTCCCGCAACATTATTTAATATTTATTCTCAAATTTTTCCAGAATTATATGGCTGTCCAGCCACCGTCAACGGCAATAGTTTGACCAGTAATATAACTGCTGGCTTTATCAGCTAGAAAAAGCAAAGCGGTGTTTAGTTCTCCATCCTTACCAACTCTTTGCATTGGACAACTAATGGCTACATATTGTTTAAAATCTCCAGTATTAATAAAAGCACCTGTCATTTCAGATTCAAAAAATCCTGGTCCGATAGCGTTGACGGTAATATTATATTTTGCCCATTCTGCAGCTAGCGCTCGTGTTAAATTAACGACCGCGCCCTTGGTGGCATGATAATTGGCGACTGTGAAAGCACTATTAGCCACCAAGCCAAACATCGAAGCAATATTGATGACTCGGCCAAATTTTTGCTCTTTCATTAAAGAACCGGCATGCTTGGCTACCAGGAAAACGCCAGTTAAATTAACATCAAGCACCTTTTGCCAATCCTCTAATGACATTTCTTCAGCGGGGGCTATGGCTGATGTGCCCGCGTTGTTAACCACAATATCTAGTTTTTGCCACTCACTTTTAACTTTCGCAAAGCCAGCAGCAATTTCAGCTTCTTTGGTTACGTCCATGACTAAAACTAAGGCTTTTCTACCAAGGGCTTCGATTTCTTTGGCTACTTCTTGAAGCTTGTCTTCTCGGCGAGCAGCAATGGCCACATCAGCTCCGGCTTTAGCTAAAAGCAAGGCAAATTGCCTCCCTAAGCCACTCGAAGCACCAGTTACTAAAGCAGTTTGGCCCTCAAAGTTAAAATATTGCATATTATTTGACCTTTCCCAGACTAATTAATAGTTAGTAATTGCCACCAAGATTTCCAATTTTGCACTCTATAATCAAGTTTGTCTGGCGTGCTTTCTTGATTATAATTTATTTCGTCAAAATTTGCTTCAGGTATTAGTATAACCGTTTCTCCCTTTTTATTTTTGACTAACTCGTTCCTTCTGAGCCTTTCTTTATATAGGTCGCTTTTAGTTTGCTCATAAAAGGCTTCTTTTTCCATGACTGTTTCTTTAAAAAGTGCTATGTGTTCTTGATTTTTTTGCAAATTTTGACTACTGCTTTGCGCCTTACGCTTGTTTTCTTGCAGAGAGAGGATTAATAAAACTGCCAAAATACTGATTAAAATAACCATTAGGGGGTGCTCAAAGATTTGTTTAAGATTTTTATTCATCTTGTTTTTTTGTGAATTGAAAAAAATCCTAATTTGTGTTACTATAAGACATTAATATATAAATATAATAATTATTTTAAGCCTGTTCTAGATTAATGATATTATGCCCATAAATCTGAATGATGCGCAAGTAAAATTTACTGAGCATCTAAAGACTAGCGCTAAAGCCGAGTCAACAGTGATTGCTTACAGCAAAGATGCAGAACAATTACTTGATTTTGTTGCAAAACGTGGCAAAACCACTATTAGTGAAATATTGCCAGAAGACATTGATGAGTTTAAAGAATTGCTAAATAAGCAACGCTATACTAGCAAATCTATTTCTCGAAAAATAAACTCCATTAAAGCTTTTTTTCGTTTTTTAACTAGTGAGGGCTTGGCAGACACTAACCCTACCCTGAGCATTAGTCATCCTAGAATTGAAAATAGTCCGCCACGAGTTTTAGCTCGTCTTGAATATCGAGCCTTACGTGATGCCTGTCGAACTGATCCCCGCATGTATGCCATTGTTGAATTATTGTTACAAACGGGAATGCGCATTAGTGAATTAGCTTCTTTAACCATTACAGATTTAGATATGGAGCGAGAATTAATTCATATTCAGGCGCAAAATTCTCGAGATGCTCGTCGTGTGCCAATGAATAGTGCCGCGAAAAATGCCATTTTAGATTATTTAAAAGTGCGACCCAGAGCAAAAGAGAAAACCCTATTTTTAACTAAAACTTGTCGACCATTTTTGGTGCGAAATATTAGAACTGCCATTGATCGTTTTTTCCGTTTAGCGGGCATTAAAGAAGCTAAAGTTAATGATCTGCGTCATACTTTTATTGTTGAGCAGCTTAAAGCGGGTACTCCTTTAGTTTATGTTTCCCAACTAGTAGGACACAAGCGAATTACAACCACGGAAAAATATTTAAAACTAATCGAAGCGCCCGACATGCAGCCCAATGTTAAAATCGAAGAGCTGTAATCTTGTTTTTTTATCCCATTAATTGATGTCTTGTGTTAAGATTAGAGGTGTTATGTCAAAAACTAAACAGCGAGTTTTGTCTGGTATTCGTGCTACAGGCCAATTACACTTAGGCAATTATTTTGGTGCTATCAAGGGGATGTTGGCCTTGCAAGAAGATGCGCAATACGAAACTTTTTACATGGTGGCAGACGCTCATTCGATTACCACTCCTTATCAGGTAGCAGATTTGCGGGCTAGTCGTTTAGCAGTGGTTTTGGATTATTTGGCAGTTGGTTTAGACCCGCAGCGTAGCGTTTTGTTTTTACAATCTGCTGTGCCACAACATTTTGAACTGTCTTTTTATCTTTCTAGTTTGGTGTCAGTGGCTAAAATGCAACACTTGCCAACTTTTAAAGATAAAGTTAAGCAACACCCAGAGAATGTGACCATGGCCTTATTAAGTTATCCTATACTGATGGCAGCTGATATTTTGCTATATAAAGCGAATCAAGTACCAGTCGGAGTTGATCAAAAACCTCATATCGAAGCAGCTAGAGAAATTGCTCGAAAATGCAACAGCCTGTATAGAACAACTTTTCCTTTACCCAATTTTTTTAATCTTGCTGGCGAATACATTCCGTCTTTAACTGGTGAGGGCAAGATGAGTAAAACAGTTGATGGTAGTTATATTAATTTAAGTGATGATTTAGCCACGATCGAAAAGAAAATTGCTAGAATCCCCACTGATTCCGGCAAAGGTCAAGTCAAAAGCTTATCAACAGCAAAGACCAAACTCCACGACTCAGTATATTTTGATGCTAATGGTCAAGAATCGAAGGGCGTTAAAACCCTGATGATTTTAGTTGAATTATTTGCTGGCTCATCATTGAGAAAAGAATATGAAGCTAGTTATCAGAAGCAGGGCCTACGTTATGCAGAAATTAAGAAAGATTTAGCTAAATTAATTTTTGAGGAATTAATGCCAATTCAAGAAAAAAGAGCTAAATTAGAGAAGCAAGTTGATTATGTCAGTGCCGTCATTGAAGAAGGCAATAAAAAGGCTCAAACTGAAGCCACAAAAACTATTTTAGAAGTAAAAGACAAATTTGGTTTTAATAGTTTTTTCTAGTGTTACAATAGTGCAACAAAATATTTAATTAATTTAAGATTTAATCAATTTTAAGTAAAGATCTATGTCAACTAAAAAGAATTCCAATCAGCAAATACCCAGTGCTGATTCAGCTACCAAGCAAAAGCAAAATCAAAGTAATGAACAACAAGCCGAGACTGCTGCTGGAAAAATGCCGACAGAAAAAGCTTCTCAAGAAAAAAGCACTGGTAAAAGCCTTCCTAATTTGAATCAAGAAATGAAGCAAATTGATTTTCGCATACCTTTAATTAAAAGTAATCAAAAAAAAGTGATTAAGATTAATTTAAATAAACTTTTTTCCAAAATTGTTATTTACTCACTGATTTTATTTTTATTTGCACCATCCTTATTAGGTCTTTTTGGTATCCAGACAGCGAGAGAGTCCATCTCAGTTAGCCAAATGGTAAGGGATGTTCGAGACAAAAAGGTTAATGAGATTGAAGTGCTTGGTCAGGAAATGCGCCTATCTTATCAAGATGGAAGTCAAAAGGTCACTAAAAAAGAAGATGGCCAACAGGCTTTAGATATTCTGCTTGCTAGCGATATTGATTTAACAGAATTAGATTTGGCAGTTCGGGATGCTAGTTTTGGTCAGCTGTTTTGGGAATTAGTAATTACCTTTTTACCGATTATTTTGATGTTTGTGTTTTTTATTTTTATTTTTAGACAAGCAAGAGGTGGACAAGATGGAATTTTGGGTATTGGCAAAAGCAAGGCAAAAGTTTTTATCAAGGGCAAACAAGACATCAGTTTTAAAGATGTTGGTGGAATGGACGAGGCAAAGCGAGAACTAGAAGAAATTGTCGACTTTCTAAAAAATCCTAAAAAATATCAAAAAGTTGGAGCTAGAACTCCTAAAGGAGTACTGCTCATTGGTCCAGCAGGCACTGGAAAAACTTTATTAGCCAGAGCGGTTGCTGGTGAAGCCAATGTGCAATTTCTCTCTATCGCTGGCAGTGAATTTATGGAAATGTTAGTTGGCGTTGGCGCATCTCGAGTTCGAGATCTCTTTGAAACGGCAAAGCGCTTGGCTCCGTCAATTATTTTTATTGATGAAATTGATGCCATTGGACGTGCTCGAGGACGCAATAGCTTTAGCTCTCATGATGAAAGAGAACAAACTCTTAATCAAATTTTAGTCGAGATGGATGGTTTTACGCAGAATGACAATGTAATTGTGATGGCAGCGACTAATCGAGGCGATATGCTAGATCCAGCCTTGGTGAGACCTGGTCGTTTTGATCGTCGGGTGCAAGTCAATTTACCAGATTTAGAAGAACGTAAATTTATTTTAAAAATCCACGCTAGAAACAAAGTGTTCAGTAGCAGTGTTTCTTGGGAAAAGGTAGCTAAACGCACAGTGGGTTTTTCTGGCGCTGATTTAGAAAACATGTTAAATGAAGCGGCTATCGCGACCGCTAGAGAAAACAGACAAAAAGTGAACATGGAAGATATTGAAGAAGCTTCTATGAAAGTCAAATATGGACCAAGTAAAAAGCGTCTTCAGGATGATTTAGAAAAGAAAATGACCGCTTATCATGAAGCTGGACACGCAGTCTTAACTCATGTTTTGCCTTATACCGATCCCGTCCATCGCATCTCGATTGTTTCGCGAGGTCAGGCTTTGGGCTATACTTTCACTCCTCCAGAAAAAGACAAATTACAAGTTTTTAAATCAGAACTATTAGAAAATTTAATAGTCATGTTTGGTGGACGAGCCGCAGAAATGTTAGTGTTTAATGAGCAGACCGCTGGCTCATCAAATGACATTGCTCAAGCAACGAGAATTGCCCGATCAATGGTGGTTCGTTATGGGATGAGCAAATTAGGCCCAATGTATTTTGGCTCAGAATATGCCGACAATGATTATAATCGAGGCTGGGGAGATCAAGAACGACTTTCTGATAAATTAACCGAAGCCGTTGACAAAGAGGTACTATTAATTATCTCTAAAGCTGAAGACCAAGCTCAAGAATTACTCAAGAAACATCGCCAACAATTAGACAAAGTCGCCGAAGCACTTTTAGAAAAAGAAACCCTAGACTCTGATGAATTCACCAAAGTCATGGGCATAGAAAAAGCCAGAAGATAAAAATTACTGCCTTTGTTACAATAAAGGCATGTCTCGTCGTATTTTTCTCTTAGTTGATGCACATGCCTTAATCTATCGTGCTTATTATGCTTTACCAAATTTAACTGATCCACAGGGTCATTTAGTGAATGCTGTTTATGGTTTTGCCCGAATGTTTTTAACAGCACTCAATCATTTTGAACCAGAATATAGCGCAGTTTGTTTTGATCATAAGGGAGAAACTCTAAGAAAAAAGCAATATCAAGCCTATAAAGCCAAACGAGCCAAAATGCCCGATGATCTCATTCCGCAAATTTCCTTAACCAAAGACTTAGTTGACGCCATCAACATTCCTCGTTTTGAAATCGAAGGATATGAAGCAGACGACTTAATTGGTACTATCAATCGACAAGTTGAACATTTAGACAGCAGTCTATTAACTGTCATAGTCACCGGCGATCAAGACATGTTTCAGTTGGTTGATAACGATACCAAGGTGTGGATGCCAGCCAGGGGTCGACAGCAAGGAGACATGTTGTTTGATTCAGATTTGGTCGAAAAAAAGATTAATATTAAACCAACCCAAGTAGTCGACCTGAAAGCCTTAAGTGGCGACGCATCTGATAATATCCCAGGAATTCAAGGCATCGGTCAGAAAACAGCCTGTAAACTAATTCAGCGCTTTCAAAATCTAGAAGCCATTTATCAGTTTTTGCAAAAAAACCCAGAAGGCGATGATCTAATTAAGGGAGCCTTACTTGATAAATTAAAAAATGGCCAAGAAGCTGCCTTTTTAAGCCAAGAATTAGCTACCATTAGCACTCAGGCGCCAATCGATTTTGACTTAGAAGCCTGTCGAGTGACAGCTTACGACAAAACCCACACCATTCAATTAATCAACAAATTAGGCTTTAAATCATTGGTCAGCTTATTACCAAGCGACGCCTTTGAGAATTCAGTCCAAGAAGCATTATTCTAAATAAAGAATTAAAAAACTATTAAATTGAAAATATTTGAAAAAAATTAAAAAATTAAGCTTTAAAATAGTTTAAGGTAAAAAATATGCCTAAAATTGCTTTAATTCACGATTATTTACGAGAATATGGTGGTGCAGAACGGGTTTTGGAAGAATTACATCAACTATTTCCCGATGCACCCGTCTATACTGCTTTTGTTGATAAGCAGTCTTTGGGCAATAATTGGCAACGCTTTAGCGATTGGGAAATTCATGAAACTTTTTTAAGTAAAATTCCCTTAATTAAAAAAACCTTTTCTCCATTGCGAGTGTTGGCAGCGCGCGCCTTTGCCAAATTAGATCTCAGTGAATTTGACATTGTGCTTTCTTCCTCCAACGCCTATATGGCCAAAGCGGCGCGCGCCAGTAAAGATAATGCTAAACATTTTTGTTATTGTCATACTCCTCCCCGAGTTTTATATGGCTACACAGCTAAAAGCCATTGGCGCGATCGAGCAATTACTCGTTTTTTTGGCGAGCTAATCAATCATTATATGCGTTTTGTCGATTTTAAATCTGCTCAACAAGTTGGCGTATTTATTGCTAATTCAAAAGAGACTCAATCCAGAATTAAAAAATTTTATCATCGTCAATCAGAAGTTATTTATCCGCCTGTCAAAATGGTCGATGTGGCTCGAGACTATTTATTAGAGCATAAAAATTTTCATAAAGAGGGCTACTATTTATATGTCAATCGTTTGGCTTGGGCCAAACATCCAGAAATTGCTGTCCAAGCGGCAACTGATTTAAATTTGGCACTGAAGGTGGTTGGAGAAGGAGACATGTTGCCTTCTCTAAAAAAAATGGCTGGAGCATCAGTTGAATTTTTGGGAGCTGTTGATGATCAATCCTTGGCTGAGCTATATCGTGGAGCTAAGGCTTTAATTTATCCTGTTGAAGATGAAGATTTTGGGATGGTGCCGATTGAAGCTATGGCTTGGGGTACTCCCGTAATTGCTCATTTTTCAGGTGGTCCAAAAGAAACAATTATTAATGCTAAAACTGGTTTATTTTTTAATGATCTCAATGTTGAAGCCCTTAAACAAAGTATTTTTGATTTTGAAAAAATCGAATTTAATGCTCAAGAAATTCATCGTGCTAGTTTAATTTATTCCCCAGCAGTGTTTGGCAAAAAAATCAAAGATTTAATTTTGACTTGACAAATTAGCAATAAGTTTCTATGATTGCTAATATATGATTGACCTTGTAGCCAGACAAATTCAAATTTTAAGAGCTGTTATTGAAGAATTTATTGAAACTGGTGAACCAGTTGGTTCAGAAACAGTTGATAAAAAGTACAATATAGGTGTTTCTCCTGCGACTATTCGTAACGAAATGGCTTATCTCACTAAACAAGGATATTTAATCAAATCTCACATTAGTGCTGGTCGAGTGCCAACGGCTTTAGCGATGAAGCTTTATATTAATGAATTGGTTAAAGAAAAGGATTTGTCTGTTGCTGATGAAGTCAGTGTTAAGGAAAAAATTTGGCGCTATCGCAATCAAATGGAGGACTTGCTCCAAGAAACAGCCAGGGTCTTAGCAGAAAAATCGCATGCCTTAGGTTTGGCAATTACTCCAGACGGCAACATCGTGCACTCTGGTTATGCCAATTTATTAAATATGCCAGAGTTTTATGACATCAATTTAACTCGACGGGTTTTGCAAATGATTGAAGAGTTTTCAGTCATGAATGAAATTTTTGATAAATCGCAAAGTGAAAATCCAGTTAAAGTGGTTTTTGGTCAAGAATTGGGCAACAGAGAATTGGATCCAATTGGCATCATGTTTGTCGATGTCGATTTGTCTGAACACCCCTGTCGTTTTGCGGTCATAGGTTCAACGCGTTTTAATTATCCCTATATTTTGCCAATGATGAAATATTTCAAAGGTTTAATTGAAAGCATGGTGGATTAGAAGGGCTTAAAGTGAAGAAGCAAAATGTAAATAATTCATCTCCTGAGCTTAATAACTGCAAAAAAGAGATTAAAAATTTAAAAAAAACAATCGCTTTATACCAAGAAAAAGAACGACGAGCCTTGGCCGATTATCAAAACCTGCTTCGTCAGAGTCAGCAACAACGAGCTCATTTAATTAAATTAGCTAATGCTGATTTATTGCTTAGCATTTTAGAACCACTGGAGCATTTAAGGACAGCCAGTCAACAATTGCAAGATCAGGGTTTGGAAATAATCACCAATCAGCTTTGGAAATCATTACAAGCAATTGGCTTAGAAGAAGTTGAGGTTTTAAATAAAAAGTTTGATGTCAATACAATGGAAGTCCTTGACAAAAATGCTAAGGGTGAAAAGGTGATTGAAGTATTGCGCAAGGCCTATCGCCTCAATGGTGAGATTATTCAACACGCACGAGTAATACTTGACTAAATTGCTACTAGCAGTCAAAGCATTTGTCTGCTAAAATGGACACTTCGTGATCAATTAAAACAAAGAACACATAAGAAAGGATTAATAATTATGTCAAAAACAATTGGAATTGATTTAGGAACTACAAATAGTGCTATTGCTGTAATGCAGGGTGGTCAGCCAACTATTATTCCCAGCATTGAAGGTCGTAACACTTTTCCTTCTATAGTTGGTCTAAAAAATAAAGAAATTTTGGTTGGTGATCCAGCTAAAAGACAAATGGTGCTTAATCCCAAAACTACAGTTTATTCGGTCAAACGCTTCATGGGTCGTAAATTTAAGGATAGTGCGGTGCAAAACGCCATTAAGCACGTTGCCTACGATATAGTTGAGGGCAAAGACGGCATGACGGTAGTTAAAATTAATAATAAGGAATACACTCCGCAAGAAATTTCTGCCAAAATTTTAGCCAAAGCTAAGGCTGATGCCGAAGCATATTTGGGTGAAACTGTAGACGCAGCAGTGATCACTGTGCCTGCCTATTTTGATGACTCGCAAAGACAAGCAACTAAACAAGCTGGAGAAATCGCTGGGCTTAAAGTCGAACGAATTGTTAATGAGCCTACTGCGGCTGCGCTAGCTTATGGTTTAGATAAAAAAGGCAATAAGACTATTGCGGTTTATGATTTGGGCGGTGGCACCTTTGACATTTCGATATTAGAAATTGGCGACGGTGTTTTTGAAGTTAAAGCTACCAATGGAGACACCTTTTTGGGCGGTGATGATTTCGATAATGAAATTATTGGATGGATTGTTGCAGAATTCAAAAAAGAAACTGGTAAAGACTTGAGTAAAGATGCTCAAGCCATGCAGCGTATTAAAGATGCCGCAGAAAAAGCCAAAATTGAATTATCCAGTTCTCAACAAACCGAAATTAATCAGCCTTTTATTACTCAAGGAGATGAGGGTCAACCACTACACTTAAGTTTAAATTTAAGTCGAGCAAAAATGGAAGAATTAGTGGATCATTTGATTCAAAAATCTATTGAGCCAGTGAAAAAGGCCATTAAAGATGCCAAACTCACAGTTAGTGATGTTAATGAGGTGATTTTGGTAGGTGGTATGACTAGAATGCCCAAAGTCCAAGAAGTGGTCAAAGATTTTTTCAAAAAAGAACTGCATAAGGGCGTTAATCCCGACGAAGTGGTGGCAATTGGCGCTGCTGTTCAAGCTGGTGTAATTGCTGGTGATGTGACAGATGTTGTCTTGCTAGATGTTACGCCCTTAACTCTGGGTCTAGAAACATTGGGTGGAATTCGTACTCCACTAATTGATCGTAATACAACTATTCCAACCAGTAAAAGTCAAATCTTTTCGACGGCAGCTGATAATCAGACTCAAGTAGAAATTAATGTTCTACAGGGTGAGCGAGAAATGGCCAGCGATAATAAGAGCTTGGGTCGTTTCGTTCTAGACGGTATTCCACCAGCTCCTCGAGGTATGCCGCAAGTTGAGGTGACTTTTGATATTGATAGTAATGGCATTTTAAATGTCAGCGCTAAAGACAAGAATTCTGGTAAAGAGCAAAAAATCACCATTCAAAACAGCACTAATTTAAGTGATGAAGAAGTAGAAAAAATGAAAAATGAAGCAGAGAAATTTGCCGAGGCCGATAAAGCCAAACGCGAATTAATCGAAGCTAAAAACAAGGCTAATAGTGTGGCTTTTGAAATTGAAAAACAGCTCAAAGATTATGGTGATAAATTGGAAAAAGCAGATAAAGAAAAAATTGAAGCCGATGTTAAAGCACTCAAAGATTTAAGCGAAAAAGAGGATACGAGCAAAGAAGAAATTGAAAAAGCTATTGAAGCTACCTTTGCTAGTGCGCAAAAAATTGGTGAAGTGATGCAAAAGGCACAGGCAGAAGAAGCTAAAGCAGCTGAGGCAGCTGAAAAAGCAGAAGCAAAATCTGCGAAAACAGACAAAAAAACTGCTAAAGACGCTGAAAAAGAGGATAAAAAAAAGGACGCTGAAGAGGGAGAAGTAGTTAATTAAACAGTTATTTTGCAGCGATAATAAAAACCACTGTCATGAAAAATGGTAGTGGTTTTTTTGTTAGCATTTTTTTTCATTTTAATGTTAAATTATAGAGATGAGTAGATCAAAAATTAGCAGAGTCCTTTTTTGATTGCTGATTTTTTCTTTTTTTAGTGTACAATTAATGAGTTTTATGTCGGCCAAACGCGATTACTACGAAATTTTAGGTGTAGAAAAAACTGCCAGCGAAGCAGCTATTAAGTCTGCCTATCGCAAGGCAGCTTTAAAATATCATCCCGATCGCAACAAGGCACCAGACGCTGAAGAAAAATTTAAAGAAATTAATGAAGCCTATCAAGTGCTTTCAGATAAACAAAAACGACAAACTTATGATCAGTTTGGCCATGCAGCCTTTGATCCATCAAGTGGCATGGGTGGTGGAGCTGGGCCCTTTGGGGGATTTGATTTTTCTGGATTTACTGGAGCTAGTGGCCAGGGGCCATTTACTTGGTCATCTACGAGGGGTGGAAGTGCGGACTTTGATTTTTCAGACCCCTTTGAGATTTTTGAACAGTTTTTTGGAGGCGGCTTCGCTAGCGCTCGCCGCCGCCCTCGTTACGGCATTAACATTGACTTCATGGAAGCCGTTGATGGTTGCAATAAAGAAATCACCTTAGACAATGGTAAAAAGAAGACAATTAAAATTCCTGCAGGAGTTGATAATGGCACCAGAATTCGTTTTGATGATTTTGACGTGAGCATTAGTGTTGGCACTCACCCCCGATTTAAACGAGATAATGCCGATGTCTTTGTTGATGAATATATTTCTTTTAGCTTGGCAGCTTTGGGTGGAGAATTAAAGGTTAAGACACTGCACGATGAATTAAAGATCAGGGTTAGGCCGGGTACCCAGTCTCATACATTAATTAGGCTTCGTGGCGAAGGCATCAAACGTTTGAGGGGGCGCGGAGCAGGTGACCTGTATGTGCGCTTAATTGTTCAAGTGCCCGAAAAACTCACTAGAGAGCAAAAACGCTGGTTAGAAAATTGGCGTACTTTAGATCAACAATAATTTTTTAGATCAACAATAATTTAGTTGAATTTACAAAAAGCTGCTTCGCTGGTATAATAGTCTTTTGAAATTAAGGTGGTTTGGTAAAGGACTGATCTTGACGATAAGTCCTTTTTTATTAATTATCTTATTTTCTAATTTGTAAGATAAAAAAGGAAAATTATTATGTCAAGTGTTCAATCAATTGTGAGAACAGATTTTGCCGCTGCAGTCGCGCAAATTGCCGAAGAACGTAAAATTGAGGCCGAAGATATTTATGAGGCTATTCGCCAGGCTTTAATATCTGCCTATCGTAAGCAAATGGGTGATCTAGATAATGCTTATCATTTCTTTGTCGAACTAGATAAAGAAACTGGATCAGCAAAAATTTTTCAAGCTCCAGCTACAAAAATTGATGAAGAAACTCAAGAAGTTTTAGAATGGGATGAAACTAAATCCGAAGATGTAACGCCGGCCGGTTTTGGTCGCATTGCTGCGCAAACTGCCAAACAAGTTATTTTGCAAAAAATTCGTTTAACTGAAAGAGATACAGTCATTGCTGCTTATCGTGAGCGACTTGGAGAAATTGTCACAGGGCAAATTTTACGGATGCAAGGCCCCAATGTTATTGTTGATATTGGTCGAGGTCAAGGATTTATGCCTCCAGCAGAACAAATGCGGGGAGAATTTTACCGACTTAATCAGCGTATTGCGGTCCTCATCAAAGATATTGAAGAAAATAATCGTGGCCAACAAATTATTGTTTCCAGAGCGGACACTCGTTTGGTGCTGAAGTTATTTGAAAGAGAAGTGCCAGAAGTTGCCACAGGAGCTGTCGAAATTTCTGCTATTGCTAGAGAAGCTGGGGTTCGTACTAAATTAATAGTTCGTTCTACCCAAAGCGGTGTTGATCCAGTCGGTTCTTGTGTTGGTCAGCGAGGTGTGAGAGTGCAAAAAGTGATCGAAGAATTAAATAATGAGAAAGTAGATATTATTCCTTTTGCTGAAGATAAGGAGCAATTACTCAAGGCAGCGCTGGCTCCAGCTGAAAGCTTGGTGGTTGACATTAATGACAAGAAAAAAATGGTGACAGTCACTGCTCCAGACGATCAATTGTCATTGGTCATTGGTCGAGGTGGGCAAAATGTGCGTTTGGCAGCCAAATTAACTGGCTACCAAATCACAGTTAAGTCGGCTACTGGCAAAATTGAATCAGCAGTCACTGGTGAAGAAGAGTATGAAATTGATACTTTTAACATCACTAATGACACCAGAGAAATTTTAATTCAATATAAATTAACGACACTCAATGATTTAGTTAGATTTCGTGACAAGTGGGTGGATATGGAAGAGATTGCTGATAGCGATCGCCAAATTTTATTAGAAAAAGTAGCAGAATATCTGCAGGAAGATGAAAACTAATCATGGCTTTAATTAAACGCTGTCCAGTAATTACAATCATGGGTCATGTTGACCACGGCAAAACAACCCTCTTGGATTATATTCGACATAGTCGGGTTCAGGCTGGTGAAGCTGGTGGTATTACTCAACACATTGGAGCTTATCAGATTATGGTTCGTAATCAGCCGATAACTTTTATTGATACTCCAGGACACGCAGCTTTTAATAAAATGCGCCAGCGTGGAGCTCAAGTGACAGATTTAGTGGTTTTGGTGGTAGCAGCTAATGACGGAGTCAAACCACAAACTATTGAGTCGATTCGCCACATTAAAGAAGCCAAGGTGCCGGTGCTCGTGGCCATTAATAAAATTGATTTGCCCGATGTCCATCTAGAAAATGTGAAAAGTCAGCTGGTTGAACACGACTTATTGGTTCAAGAATATGGTGGTGATGTTGAAGTTGTAGAAGTATCAGCTAAAACAGGCAAAGGAGTCGATCAATTACTCGATACAATTTTATTAATCACTGATTTATTAGAATTAAAAGCAGATCCTCAAGCTCCGCTCGAAGCAGTGGTGATTGAGTCAACCAAAGACAAGAAAAAAGGGCCAGTGGCCAGCGTGATTGTTAAGCAAGGTACCTTGCGCATTCGCCAAGATTTGGTAGCGGGCGACATCAAAGGTAAAGCACGTTGTTTATTTAATGAAAAAGCCGAGCTGATAAAAGAAGTTTTACCTGGTTTTCCCGTAGAAATTATTGGTTTAGCTGGAGTACCTGAGGTTGGCGAGCTAATTAGAGACGCGGCTTGTCAGTATGATCCAGTTACCAACTCTTGTCTTAATCTAACAGGAGAATTAGAAAAAACCTTGGTTGGAGCTGAAGAAAATATTGATTGGGATAAATTAGACCTAGATTATATATTAGGCGAAAAAGAAAAAATTAAATTAATCATCAAGGCCGATGTTAAAGGCACGCTGGAAGCGATTCTCCAAAGTTTAGATCATGATAGCGTTGATGTCTTGCGTTGTGGAGTTGGTCAAATTTCTGAAGAAGATTTAGAATTGGCTAGCGGCGAGAAAGTCTTATTAATTGCTTTTAATTTGCCAGTTTCTAACCAAACAAAAAAACTGGCCAAAAACATGGGGGTTAAGATTAGAAATTACGATGTTATTTATCATTTAATTGAAGATTTACAGAAACAAATGTTAAAACTCATGGATGCCACCATTGACGAGGTGGTCACCGGAGAAGCCGAAATTTTAGAAATTTTTGAAATGAAGGGCGAGCGCATTGCTGGTATCAGAGTAAAAACAGGTGAAATTAAACAGCATGATTTATTACACTTGAAACGCAATGAAGAAATTATTGCTAATCCAGTGATTAAAAGAATGATGCACGGCAAAGATGAAATTAAAGTAGTTAAAAATAAAAACGAAGCCGGCTTAACATTCAAAAATAAGAAATTAGACTTTCAGGCAGGTGATTTAATCATTGCCTATCGTCAAGATGACTTATTGTGATACAATATCCAGGTTAAAAATAATAATGCTTACTTTGCCGTTTAGGCTGTGGCTTAAAGGTTAAAGGTAAAATCGAAAGGAAATATGGCATTAAATGGCGAGCAAAAAACTCAAATTATTAAAGACTTTGCCTTGTTTGAAGGTGATACTGGTTCTCCAGAGGTACAAATTGCACTTTTAACCGCTTCAATCCAAGAATTGAGCGAGCACTTAAAAACTCATAAAAAAGATAATCATTCTCGCAAGGGTTTACTAAAACAGGTGTCTAAACGTCGTCGACTACTTAACTTTTTATTAAGTCGTAGTGAAGATCGTTATCGAAAATTAATCGATAAGTTGGGCTTGAGTAAATAATATTTCTCCCATTTTGTGCTATAATATTCTTGATATTAATTAAAAAGAAGATCAAGGAGAGTTTTTGAGGATTCAAAAAAGACGAGAAACATTTCTCTTCTTTTCAGAATACTCACTCTTTTTGAACTTCCCAAACAAGCCCCTTTAGAGGGGTAAAAAGGAGGATAACATGTCTTATCCAAGTTATGAAAAACAATATCACCATGATGTGATGATTGGTGATAAAACTATTAAATTTACGATTGGTAAATTTAGTGAACAAGTAGATGCGGCTGTTTTAGCCCAATGTGGAGACACAGTAGTTCATACTACGGTGGCTCTTGGTCGACCGGTTAATTTAGATTACTTCCCTTTATCGGTTGAATTTGAAGAAAAACTTTATTCTAGCGGAATCATTAAAGGTTCGCGTTGGGTGAAAAGAGAGGGTCGTCCGACCGACGACGCCATTTTGCGAGCGCGAGTCATCGATCGCACCATGCGCCCTTTATTTCCCGAGGGAATAAAAAATGAAGTGCAAATTATTAACACAGTGCTTTCTTATGATGGTGAAAATGAGCCAGACATGATTGCTTTATTGGCAACTGGTTTGGCGCTACAAATCAGTTCAATTCCCTTTGATGGTCCAGTGGCTGGAGCGAGATTAGCTTTAGCCAATGATGGAGCTACAGAACAGTTTGTTTTTAATCCATTAAAAAGTGAGTTAAAAGAAAATAATTTAGATTTAATTGTTTCTGCATCAAAGTCATCAATTGTCATGGTTGAAGCAGGGGCCAATGAAATTGAAGAAAGTATAGTGGTTGATGCTTTAATTAAGGCTCAAGAAGAGTTATCACGAGTCTGTGATGAAATCGAAAAAATTGCCCAGGAAATTGGCAAAGAAAAAGCGACTCTAGTCGAGGCCATTGATCCAGAAGAACAAGCCTTTGTTGATCAACTTAAATCAGCCATTAATCAAGAATATGGCAGCGAAATTCATCAAGTGGTCATCAAAAGGGCTCATTTAGAAGATCCCAACTTGCCAGAATTGGTCGAAAGCATTGTTGCTAAAAAAATGGAAAACGCCCAAGAGGGCGAGCGAGAAATCACTGCTGATTTGGTCAATAAACTAATTTTTCAATTAGAAAAAGATGAGGCGAGAAGAATGATTTTGGAAGACGGTCAACGTCCTGATGGGCGAAAAGCCGATGAAATCAGGCAAATTTGGACTGAAGTTGATGTTTTACCCAGAGCTCATGGCAGCGCCATGTTTAAGCGAGGATCGACTCAAGCTTTAACCGTTGTTACCTTAGCTGATCCTTCTTTAGGTCAAACCATCGAAGATATTACAGGCGAAAGAGTGCAGCACTATATGCACCATTACAATATGCCTCCTTATGCGTCTGGAGAAGCAGGTCGTGTTGGCTATCCAAAGCGACGAGAAATTGGTCATGGCGCTTTAGCTGAAAGAGCTTTGCGACCCATGTTGCCTTCTCAAGAAGATTTTCCTTATGCCATTCGCGTGGTTAGTGAAATTATGAGTTCTAATGGTTCAACTTCTCAAGCTTCTGTCTGTGGTTCAACCTTATCCTTAATGGCTGCTGGTGTGCCTCTGAAGAGACCGGTATCTGGTATTGCCATGGGATTAATGACTGATGGTCAGGGAAAATATGTTATTTTGTCTGACATTCAGGGCTTAGAAGATCACGTTGGCGATATGGATTTTAAAGTGGCTGGTAGTGAGCAAGGTATCACTGCCATACAAATGGACATTAAATTAAAAGGCATAGATAAAGACATTTTAGTGAAGGCTTTATCTCAAGCAAAAAATGGCCGAATGCATATTTTGCAGGAAATGCTGAAGAGTATTAATCAGCCTCGTCAACAAATTAGTCAATTTGCGCCAAAAGTAGCTCAATTAGTCATTCCAGCCGATAAAATCGGCTCGGTTATTGGCAGCGGCGGTAGCGTCATTAAAGATATTATCGAGAAGACAGGCGCCGAGGTGAATGTGGTTGAAGATAAAGAAAAAAAGCAAGGAATTGTCAATGTTTCTTCACCAGATCAACAAGCCATTGATCAAGCTCTCAAAATGATTGATTCTTTGGTTAGAGAAGTTGCCGTTGGTGATGAATTTTTAGGCAAGGTTACCAGAGTAGAAAGTTATGGAGCATTTTTGGAATATTTGCCAGGACGTGAAGGTTTATTGCATGTCTCAAATATGTCAACTGATTTTATTAGAGATGCTCATGACAAAGTTAAATTAGATGATGAACTAACCGTTAGAATTAAAGAAATCGGCTTGGACGGCAAAGTGGCTTTAACTGCCTTAAGTCCAGAACAAGAAGCTCAACAAAAACAAGCTCGTTTTAATTCAGGCAATAACGGCAATGGCGGCAATCGATATGCTGATCGCAATCGTCATCATCGACCAAGCAACCGCCCAGATTATCATTCAAGAAAAAGATCTATTGATTAAAAAATAGATACTTAGCAGCCTTTATTTGCTATACTAAAAGGATGAAATTGTCCGCGATCAGTCGTCAGCGTCAGCTTTTTAGTGTTTTAGCGCTAGATGATGTTGTTGATTTAGCTAATATTTTATCTTTAGATTTAAATCTGGTTGATAATTTAGCTTTTTTAACTCAAGTTTTAAATTTATTGCTTGAATTGTCTCAAGAAGTAAGTGGGATTGTTGTTGATCCAATTTACAGTTTGCCTTTATTAGGCAACAAAGCACATCAGGCAGGAGCCATCATTCGCTTAGAACAACACCAAGAGCCTGATATTCAAGCGCTTCCGCAACTCTTTCCTAATTTTTCACTCATGGAAATCAAGAATAATTATGCTTTAGCCAAGTTGGCAATTAATTATCAGGCTCATGAAGAACAGGCCTTAGCCAAAAAACAATTGTTGGCGGAAATCAGAAATTACAGTCAAGATATTCAGATTGATTTCTTACTCAAGTTAAATGCTAATTTTGATAATGAAGAAGTGTTGCTCAGTAGTGTGCAAGAGCTGTGGCGATTTGCTGATATTTTAGTATTGGACAACATTAATGATCCTTTATTAGCCGCGACGATTAGTAGTGAATTAGATATTCCCTGGTTATTGAGTGCTGATTATCGTCAGAAATTAACTTATACTCAATTTAAAGATAGTTTTCGTCTGGCTATGGAGAATGGAGCCAGAGGTTTTTATTTGGGCAATTTTTTGTGGCAAGAATTAGCTCAGTTTCGACAAAATGATCAAGAGTTTGATTGGTCGGGCTTAGAAAATTTTGTGCGAACTCAACTTCGTGATCAAATCATTGAATTAAATCGCATTGCTGAAGAATTAGTGCTTGAACCGTTTGGGTAAAATTATTGTTTGCTATACTGTTTAAACATTGATAAATCAATCTTTTTTATTATTGATTATTTATTATAATTTTGCTATACTAAAATTTGCTTTATTAAATAAAAAAGGACTTATGCTAGAAATGACCACTTTACCTTATGCTTATGACGCGCTGGAACCCTATATCGATGAGGCAACTATGAGAGTGCATCATGACAAACACCATCAAGCTTATTTTGATAAGTATAAACAAGCCTGGGAAAGTCTTCCAGAGCTTAAAGATGTCACCGTTGAACAGGTCTTATGGCGCTTAAATGACTTAAATGGAAAAATTGATGATTCAGTGTGGCTGGCTTTAAAAAATCATGGCGGCGGTTTTTTTAACCACAATCTTTTTTGGGAAATTATGTCTCCAGATGGAGTCAGAACGCCAACTGGCGAATTAAAAAACAAGATAGAAGAAATGGGTGGTTTGCCTAAGTTGAAAGAGGATTTTAAAAATTTAGCTCTTGGTCAATTTGGTTCTGGCTGGGCTTGGCTGGTTGTAGATGAGCAAAAACAACTACAAATGTACGCTTTAGCCAATCAAGATTCGCCCTTATCTTTACATCATCAGCCAATTTTAGGCGTTGATGTTTGGGAACATGCCTACTATTTAAAATATCAAAATCGCCGTGCTGACTATCTAGACGCTTGGTGGCAAGTAGTGGATTTTTCAGCGGTGGAAAAGAGATATCTAAAGGCATTGGCCAATAAATAATAGTCAAATTTGAACTTGCAGACGAAGCAAAGTTATTTTAGGATAGTGCTCTATGTTGGAGTTGGTATTAGATGTAGAAACTAAAAAAACCTTTGATGACGTTGGGGGTTTTTTCCCCGAAAAATTAGGAATTTCTTTTGTTGGCGCCTGTTTAAGAGAAAATGGCCAAAAAACTGGGCAAATGTTATCTTTTTTTGAGGATGATTTAGCCAAGCTGTTTTCTTTACTGGAAAGAGCCGATGTCGTCATTGGCTTTAACATTGATGGTTTTGATATGCCCACCCTAAGCGCTTATTATCAAGCAGATATTAAAAAAATCCCCACACTGGATTTGCTATCACGGATTAAAACCAGTGTTGGTCATAGAATTAGTTTAGACGCAGTTGCCAAAGAAACTTTGGGAGCGGGCAAAATCGGCGATGGTTTAGATGCGATTCGCTATTATCATAATGGCGATTTTAGTTCTCTTGAAAAATATTGTTTAGAAGACGTCAAGCTGACTCGGGATATTTACGATTATGGTTTGAAAAATGGGACAGTTAAGTTTCGCAATAAATGGAATCGCTTAATTGAAGCTCCAGTTGATTTTACCTTTATTGCTCAAAAGGCTAATGGAACTCAGATGAGTTTTCTTTAAAGCTATATTTAGCTTTTAAAGTATCAGGCAATTAACTGCTATAATCTCAAAGAGAAAGTATTTATGAAACAACAACTAACAGATCAGGTTAAATTTTTACACAAAGTTGTTATTATGAAAACTGAACAAGGGCAGCAGCGGGCCTTGATTTTAAAACGGAATAATGTCAGTTCAAGACCTGGGGCTTGGGATTTGCCCGGTGGCAATGCCGAATGGCCACAAGCACAACAAAACAGTGTGGCAGATTTGCACCAATTAGACATTGCCAGAGAAGTCAAAGAAGAGAGTAATTTAGCAGTTAATCCTGAGATATTTGATCTAGAGCATTTGCTTTTTTTCATGACTTATTTTGAAGCTGATCGGCAAATTTACACTGTTATTTGTGGCTGGGGCATCAATTTTACAGACACCGACCAAGAAGTAGTGAAAATCTCTGATGAACATCTAGATCAAGCTTGGATTACTCTGGAAGAACTTGATAATTACAACTTTGGCGAAGCCAAGGGAGAATTTATTAAAGATATGATAAAAAATGCTTTTTCAAGATTAGCAAATGCTAAAAATTAATTAGCAAATTCTAAAAATTAATAAATTAATAAAAAACAATAAAAACTAATGACAGAAATTTTAGAAATTAAAGATTTGCAGGTTTTAGCCGGTGACAAGCTCATTCTTAAGAACATTTCTTTGAAGATTAATCCAGGAGAATCTTTGGCATTAATGGGAGCCAATGGGGCTGGCAAATCAACTTTAGTGAGAGCATTACTCGGCGATGAAGACTATAAAATTAAAAGTGGTCAAATTACTTTTTTAGGGAAAAACCTCCTTAGTTTAAAAGCAGAAGAAAGAGCTAAATTAGGCTTAGCCTTTGTTTGGCAACAGCCACCAGTCATCAAGGGAGTTGAATTATTCACCCTGCTCAATTTAATTCAAGAAATTCATGATGGAGATTATGATTATCAATTAGCAGATGCCCTGCTATTTAGAGAACTAAATAATAATTTTTCTGGAGGAGAAAAGAAAATTGCCGAGCTAGTGCAAGTTTTAAACCAAAATCCACGCCTATTAGTAATTGATGAATTAGACTCTGGCCTAGATATTGAAAATAAAAAAATTGTCTTAACTGCCTTAAAAAAAGAATTAAAAAAAAGAAAAATAGCTTTATTAATCATTACCCATTCAGGAGCCGTCTTGGAAGAAATTAAACCGCAAAAAATTGCTATTTTGCGCCAAGGCAAAGTGATTTGCCAAAGTCGAGACATAAAAAAAGTATTAAATACCATTAAACAATATGGCTATCAAAAATGTGAAAACTGTCAAAACCGCCTATAAACTCTTAGACCACCATCTAGAGGAAATATTAAGCCTTTCTGGCTCGGTGGTGATGAGTTCAGCTGAAGCTTGGGATAAATATATTTGGACTAGAAAATATTTTATTAACAAGCCAAAAGAGGGCTACTTTATCTGGATAAAAGAACAACCGGATTGTTCTTTGTTAAGCTGTATTGCTTTAGACAAACCTGGGACAAAACAAGAACTAAATAATTTAATAGTGATTGAAGCAGGTCTTTATGTTGATTTAACAGGAACCTGTGAATCAACGGGCTTTCTTAGTGAGCTTAAGCTGGCCAATAAGCGCCACCATCAATCCAGAGGTAAATTAGTGTTACGCAAAGGTTCTAGCTTATATTATCAACATTTGCATAATTGGGACAAACAAGATCAAGTTTCGACAGATTATCAGTTTTTTTTGGAGGAGGGAGCCAGTTTAGAATATACTTACAAAATTGAAACAGCAGCGGCGAGCATGAATTTGCTAGCTCAAATGCATCTGGCGAAAGGCGCCCGCTCTGATTTAAAAATTTTGGCCGACTGTCAACAGACAAACATTAATTTAACAGATATTGCCTATTTAGAAGGAGCGGGCGCCAATGCCATCTCAACCTTACGGATTGTTGGGAGGAAAGGGGCTCAGGTCCAAGCTAGGTCAAAAATTATTGCTCAAGCTGCGGCTAAGGGTCATTTGGATTGTGCTGCTTTAATGTTAGATAAAAAGGCTAAACTTGGTTTAATTCCTGAGTTAATGGTGGAAAATCCAGATGCACAACTCACTCACGAAGCTTTTATTGGTAAATTGTCAGCCGAGCAAATTCTTTATTTGAGGAGTCGTGGTTTAACTGCTAAAGAAGCCGAAGACTTAATTTTACGAGGTTTTTTAAGTGAATAATGAAAATTTTTGTTGCTTCAAAAAATCCAGTGAAAATTAATGCCGTTAAGATTGCTGTGAGTGATAGCTATCCCAAAGCCGAAGTGATTGGAATAGAGGTGAATAGCGGTGTGTCGGCGCAACCAATGTCTGATGAAGAGACTTTGAGAGGTTCAATCAACCGTGCTCAAGCTTTAAAAAAACTGGTTCTTGCCCAAAATTTATGCTCTGCTCAAGAAGAAGTTCTTTTTATTGGGGCTGAGGGCGGAGTTTATCGTCCGACTTTTGCCAACAAAAAACGGGAATTATGGTCGACGGTCTGGATTAGTGTTTTAGATCAGGAAGAGCAAGTTTATTCCGCTAGTGGTGCTCGCTTTCGTTTGCCTGAGCGACTGGGCGATGCTGTGTTAGCGGGCAAAGAATTAGGTGTGGTAGTGGGTGCTTTGTTTAAAGATGCTCAACTGAAGCGAAAAAGTGGGGCAATTGCTGTTTTAACTGATAATTTTATTGATCGAACAGAGGAATATGCATCAATTGCTAAATTGGCAATCGGTTTGTGGTATGGACGAAATTGGCAGAAAAAACTTGATTAGCGCGCCTCTAAGCCTATAATGGTAAAATGAAGTGATCTTGACAGCTTATTATTTATACTTCAAAATAGTATCATAATATAACAATTACTGGCAGCGCCAAAGGTCTCATGAAAGAAAAACTTAAAAAATTTGCTCCCTATATTTTCCCAATTTTAGCTTTTGCTTTTGTCGTCTTTATGTTTGTGCGTTGGTATTCGGCTCGAGTAGCTGAACAAGGCAAAAGTCTTTTATCTAGTGAATTAGAAATTACTGATTTAACTCAAGAACATGAAGAAAGTATTATTCTGGGTACAGCTGATTTCTCTACAATAGCTTTGTCATCTGAGGGTGAGAGTAAGGGTGAAATTCGCTACCAATTACTAGATGATAAACTAAATTTTACGGTGACAGCCAATTTACCAGATAGTAAAGAAGCTTTTGCGGTATGGTTAAAAGATGTTGATGGCGACACGAAGAAAAAAGTTTTCACTTTAGTTTATTCTAAGGCTGGTTATATTGGCTCAGCCTCGGTGCCGGCCGAAGTTATACCAGTGGAAGTAGTAGTGAGTACAGAATCAGATTTATTACTTGAGGACGCTTTACTAAGAGGGACCATTGAGTAATAGCTGATAATTGATGCTCTTTGATACAATTTGATAGTTAAAAAACAAAATTGCGTCTTGATATACCAGTCAAGTATGTTAATCTAGAAATTAGTAATTAGCAATTATTCTGGCTAGATGTCAGAACAAAGGAGACTAATATGGCAGCTTTTAGCTATGTCAACAAAAAAGGTCAGACCTATTATCTTCACACTCGTGATGTGACCCTAAAAAATGGCCGCGTGCAAACCATTTACTTTTTTGCACGAGATGTTCGTGATGGCTCTTTGAGTGCTGTTCCAGCCGGCTATATGGTGGTTGAAACCACTCGAACTGGCATGCCAGTATTGAAGAAAAAATAATTTTTTTCATTTATCGATTAAAATCCCGCATTTTTATAGGTGCGGGATTTTTATTTGCGGAATTTCTCTTTTCTTTGTTATGATATGTCTATGAAAATTTATCTAGCCAGCGATCACGGGGGATTTCAGCTAAAAGAAACAGTAAAAGCTTTTTTGGAACAAGAGTTTATTGATCTTGGTCCTCAACAGCTCGATCCTCATGATGACTATCCACAATATGCCTTTTTAGTGGCAGAAAAAGTTAGTCAAGATCCCGACGCCATTGGTTTGCTGTTTTGTCGTTCTGGTTCAGGAATGGTGATTGCTGCTAATAAAGTTAAGGGTATTAGAGCGGTTGATATTTATAATCCGCTTATTGCTCAACATGCTGTGAGAGATAATCACGCTAATGTGTTTGCCTTCGGCGCTGATTTCTTAAAAAGAGAAGATGTGTTAAACTGTCTATCTCTAATTTTTAAGACGCAAGCCAGCCAAGATGAACGGCATTTAAGAAGAATTAAACAAATTAGTGACTACGAAAATTAAACAGCATGCAAATTTATCCTGCGATTTTAACTGATAGTGTGGCTACTTTTGCTCAGCAATTGGCATTGGTCAAGCAAGAATCGACAATCAAAACTATCCAAGTTGATGTGATTGATGCTCTATTTACTGATAACATCACCATTACTCCCAGTGATTTAGTAGATTTTGATTTTGGAGCACTTAGCATTGATTTTCACTTAATGACAGAAGAACCAATGGATTATGTTTGGGAACTCATTGATTGTAGGCAACAGTTGCCGACTCAGTCAGTGACTGGCCAAGTAGAGAAAATGTCTCAACAGTCAGCTTTTTTAGAAGAAGTCAAAAGGGCTGGTTGGCAAGCTGGTTTAGCGCTCAATCTTCATACGCCTTTAGAAAGCATTGAAACCACAGCTTGGGAATATTTAGACCACATTTTATTAATGGCTGTGGAAGCAGGAGAGCAAGGTCAAGCTTTTAACCAAAGTGTATTTAGTAAAATTGAGCAGCTTCATGCTTTAATGAAAAAACTCAATAAAGAAGTAAAAATTATGGTTGATGGCGGTATCAAAATCAATCATGTGAGCGCCTTGCAAGCAGCCAAAGTTGATCAAATAGCAATTGGTTCTGCTTTATTTACAGCGCAAAATTTTAATGAAGAATTTAGTAAGTTTGGAAAGGAATTAGTATGAATCAGAATGATAAAAAAGAGCCAAAGGCGTCTGAAACTAAGCGCGTCAACAAAATAAATAAGGTGGCTTTTTATGGTGGTGCAGATATGACAGCCGACAATCCCGTCTGTCAAGCTGCCTACGAGGCAGCAGCCTACGTGGCAAGTTTAAATAAAGTGGTTGTGAATGGTGGTGGCCCAGGAGTTATGGCAGCCTCCAGTAAAGGCGCTAAATCCCAAAACGGTCAAACTTTAGCAGTGACTCTCAATCCAGTGGACATGCCCGAATTTGAAGGGCGTGCTTCAGATAACATTGCTGATCAAGAAATTAAAACACCAAATTATATTGAAAGAATGTTTGCATTAATGAATAATGCTGAGCTTTTCGTTTGTTTTCAAGGAGGCACAGGGACGCTGAGCGAGTGGGCAACTGCTTGGCTTTTGGCTCATCTTCAGTATGGTAATCATCGACCTTTGATTTTATATGGCCATTTTTGGCACGAGGTTATGGATGTTATTCATAAACATTTTTTAATTGGTCGCAAAGAATCAGATGTGTATCGAATTGTAGAAAATCTCGAGGAGTTTAAGGCGGCTTTCCAGCATTTTGAAGCTGAATTAAGCAAGCGTCAAAACTAACTGAGTACAATTTAAGTCTGGTCTTCACATCTCGGTTCTTGCAAACTCACTTTATTATCTTGTACAATGTGAGTACTGCCTATGTATGACTGTATTAGTATTGGATCATCACTAGTCGATATTTTTGTTAGTTCTCAAGATTTGGGCGTTGCTTCAGATAAAAATCAACATATTTTAAGTTATGGTGACAAGTTAGAGTTAACTGATTTTCATATATTCAGCGGTGGGGGCGCGAGCAATACTGCAATTGCCTTAGCTCGTTTAGGTTATAAAACAGCAGTTATCTCGGAAACCGGTCAAGATGAATTTTCTGATTTAATTATTAGAGATTTTGAAAGAGAAGCAGTTGCTACTCAATTATTAATTAGAGAAAAATTAGAAAGAACTGGCGGCAGTGTTGTTTTGGTAGCGAAAGATGGGAAAAGAGTGGCGATGACTTATCGGGGCGCAGCTTCAATGCTTGATCCCTATGACATTCCTGCTTTTTGGCTGACTCAGGCAAAGTGGGTTCATTTGTCAAGTATAGCTGGTCAAAAAGATACTTTATCTAAGATTTTTCAAACTTTAATTAAAGATCAAGACACTAAACTATCTTGGAATCCAGGAAAAAGCGAAATTGAACTGTTACTAAAAAAGACTTTTTCTTTTGAAGCCATTCCTTGTGAAGTCTTTTTTGTTAATCAAGAAGAATGGTCGCTGCTGCTGCCGGTCCAAAAATTAATTTTAGCTCACTTTCCCCAAGTTATTGTAACTATGGGAGAAAAAGGTGGTGAAGTTTTTCTATATGGAAAAAAGAAATTTGCTTTTGAAGGCCAAGCTAGTCAAGCCATAGATAATACTGGAGCTGGTGATTCTTTTGCGGCTGCTTATATAGCAGCCTTGATTGATGATTTACCCGTTGATGAGGCAATAGTTTGGGGAGTGCGCAATGCCAGCAATGTGGTGAAATTTTATGGAGCCAAAACAGGTTTATTAAGACGTTATCAAATGCTAGAATTACTAGCTGCACAAAAAAAATAAAAATGCTAAACTGGATAAGAACTATGAAACAATTTTTAATTAGCCTTATTTGTTTATTAATTATTTTTCCTTTCTTTTTTAGTAAAAAAGTTATGGCAGCATCTTTGCAAGTAACTGGTGTGGGCACTGTCAATGTAACTGGTCTAAATTTGGGAAGCAGTCTAAAGACTTATACTTATTCGGGCGGAACTTTTGCTTTATCTGGTTTAGCCTCGCCTTCGGCTACTATTTCAGTACAAATTGACAGCGCCACTCAAACTGCCACCGCAGATGAAGAAGGAGGCTGGAGCACCTTGGTTTCTTCATTGACTGAGGGCCAACATCAATTTAGTTTGACTTCTGGCACTGAAGCTTTAGATTTTATTCTAACCGTTGGAGAAGCAAGTACTGCTAGCGCATTAAGCGCCACTAGTGGAGCAAGTACAACTGCCACCACCAGTGCTACTTTGCCAACTGCTGGTTCTCCGCTTACTAGTATTATGTTTTTAGCTCTTGCCATGTTAAGCGTTGGCCTAGGTTTAACGTTTAGAGCGAAACAGTCTTAAGTTGTTTATGTCGCAAATTAACTCTGATGAAATTTTCAATCAGGAGCTTGATGAACTAAAAGCCAAGATTGAACAGGTTCATATTCCCGAAGAACTAGCAAGAAAAGTAAAAAAAGAATTTGTTTCTTTAGAGCGAAGTGTTAAATTTGGTAATTATGATGAAAAATATGAGAAGGTTTCTCGTTATATAGATTGGATAAGCAGAATTCCTTTTGCGCAAAAAACCACTGACACTTTAGACATTCAAAAAGCCAAGGAAGTTTTTGATAAACACCATTTTGGTTTAAAAGAAGTCAAAGATCGTTTTTTAGAATATTTAGCAATTTTAAATTTACAAAAACAAAATTTCACCGATCAAGAATTTTCTGCACCCATCTTACTTTTAGTTGGTTTAGTGGGCACAGGTAAAACCACTTTTGCTTATTCTTTGGCAGAAGCTTTAAATAGAAAATTATTGCGTATTCCGATTGGTGGGATGGCTTCAGCTAAAGAGTTGCGAGGTGAATCTCGCTTAATTTTGGAGGCTCAACCTGGAGAAATTATTCAAGGCTTGTGCGATGTGCAAAGCATTAATCCTGTGATTTTACTCGATGAAATTGATCGTGCAGCTGAAGATGCTAATAACGACATCATGGGCGTATTAGTAGAATTATTAGATCCAGCGCAAAATCATGCTTTTATAGATAATTACATTAATTTTCCAGTTAATCTAAGTCAAGCAATTTTTATTGCCACTTGCAATAACACCAGGCGCATTTCAGCAGCTGTGCTCGATCGTATGGAGAGGATTGATATGCCTTCTTATAGCGATGAGGAGAAAATTGTGATTGCTAAAAAATACATTTTACCAACGGTTCTTAAAGAAGCTGGTTTGAAGGATAAACAACTGATAATTGATGAGGCAGTTTGGCCAACTTTAGTTAGACCTCTGGGCTTTGATGCTGGTGTTCGTACCTTACAGCGTACCCTCAAAGGAGCGGTTCGTAGAGCAGCACGGATTATTGTTGAGCGTGGTTTTAAAGAAGTGATTATTAAGCCTGATAATCTAAAGATTTTTCTACCCAGTTATTAGTCTGTGTTAGAATTGCATTATGTCAAAGACTGGTTTATCAGTGAAAACATCATTAATGAAGGTAGATAATTTACTAGATCTTCAGAATTTGTTAGAAGAGCAGTTTGCTCATTTACCTTTAGTCACCCAAACCACAGATCTTGTTCATGGAGAAGGCAGTCAAGAAGCTGAAATAATGTTGATTGGTGAGGCGCCTGGCTATCATGAAGTTCTTCAGCGTCGGCCATTTGTTGGTCGTTCTGGACAATTATTGCGCCAAACTCTTGAAAACAATGGTCTCCCAGTCAAGGATTTATTTATCAGTAATATTATTAAAGCCAGACCGCCCGACAATCGGGACCCTTCGCCTCAAGAAATTTTGGCTTTTAAACCATTTTTAGACAAAGAAATTAACTTGATTCAGCCGAAATTAATCATTACCCTGGGGCGTTTTAGCATGGCCAAATTTTTAGAAGATGTAAAAATTTCTCAAACCCATGGTCGTTTACATCGCTTAAAATGGCAAAATCAAGACCTATTTGTTTTACCCATGTATCATCCAGCAGCGGCATTAAGATCTACCCAGCTTAAACAATCATTTATAGAAGATTTCAAAAAAATTGATAAAATTATGCAGTGGATTGAGTCACAACAAGAAACTTTGTCATTCAAAAAACAATTAAGAGAGGAATTATTTTAATATGTCAAAACTTAAATTTTTAGCTTTGGGCGGTATGGGTAAAGTTACCCAAAATCTTTATTTATATCAGTATGAACAAGAAATATTGCTGATTGATTGTGGTATTGGTTTTCCAGATTTATATATGCCTGGTGTTGATGCCCTAATCCCAGATGTTACCTATTTATTAAATCAAGTAGAAGCCGGAGCGAAAATTGTGGGGATGGTCTTAAGTCATGGGCACGATGATCATATCGGATCATTGCCTTATTTATTACCTACTTTGCCTGATTTTCCAATTTATGCCTCAACATTAACAGCTCAATTTGCTCATGATCGCTTGTTGGATAAAAAAGTTGACAAAGAGATCCAGGTGCTTGAAGATCGCCAAGTTGTTGAATTGGGTCAATTTTTTAAGTTTCAATTACTTGCCATTACCCATTCAGTGCCAGATTCTAAACACATCTTATTAGAAACGCCAGTGGGCAAGATTTATCACGGTAGTGATTTTAAACTTGATAAAACGCCGGTGGATGGACGCTTAAGTGATATGGATTTTATTCAAGAAATTGGTGAAAAGGGTGATTTATTACTGGCCAACTTAGACTGTTTAAGGGTTGAAAGAGAGCAGTGGACACCTTCAGAATCCACTGTCGGTCCAGCTTTATTTAGGGAAATGGAAAATGTTTCTGGGAAAATTTTAGTGACTTTAATGAGCTCACATTTGCATCGCATTCAACAAACCGTTGATGCTTGTGAAAGATTGGGTCGTAAAGTTGTCTTTGTGGGTCGCAGTGTTGAACAAAATGTTAAAACAGCTTTGCAAATTAAAAATTTGACTATTCCCAAAGGTTTGATGCTTGATAAGAAAAAGATGAGTCAAGTGCCTGACAATAAACTATGTATTATTATTGCTGGAAGTCAGGGGCAGGAGGGCTCATCTCTAGTAAGAGTGGTCTATGGAGATCATCAAATAGTGCAAATTAATAATCAAGACAAAGTCATCTTTTCAGCTGATGTTATTCCTGGTAACGAAGTTCCTTATTATTCTGCCATTGATCAATTGGCAGCTGATGGGATTGAAGTGGTTTATCCAGATATTCGCCCAGATATTCATCGTTCTGGACATGCTAGTCGCGTGGAACAAGAGCTAATGTTAAAACTCTTGAAACCAAAGTTTGTCATGCCTATAGGCGGTGCTGATCGGCATCGAGCTTTATTTAAAAAAACTGTTGCCCAGCCTCTAGATTATCAAGATTGGCAAATATTATTACCCAAAAGTGGCGATGTTTTAAACATTGATCAAAAAGGAGTATCTGTTGCCCAGCAAATTTCTTTAATGGCGACCACTATAGATGGTTTGGGCATTGGTGATGTGGGGCCAATTGTATTATCTGATCGTTTAAATTTGTCTAAGGCAGGTATTATTGTTATTCTTTTACCACGTTTCAATAAAAAAATTGATTTTACTAAAATGCAGGTTGTTTCCAGAGGATTTGTTTTTATGAAAGAGGCAGATGAGGTCATCAACTATATTAAAAAAGAAACGCTGGTGATTGCCAAAGATTTGGGAAACAATGTCAAAGATGAAGAATTGAAACATCGTTTAGAAAAACGTTTGGCTCGTCGTTTGTTCAAGATTATTCGTCGCGAACCAATAATTTTGCCAGTGATTTGGGATTTCTAAAGATTAGAAACAAATATTTACGCCTTACTGCTTGCAGTTTCAAGACTTTTGTTCTTAAATAGAGATACATTAATCTGATCAAAATATGGCAAAAAGAAAATCTTCACGGAAAAAGCGCCAGGCAATTCGTTTGAAAATGAGAGCTGATACTAGTTATTCGGTAATTGCTGTTTTGTTAATCATGCTAGGAGGCTTAGTCTTGTTGTCTTTTACTGGTCAAGGGCAGTGGCTAATGACGATTAACAATTTTTTAACACAAAAAATTGGTATATCAATGTTATTTCTACCTTTTCTTTTTATCGCATCTGGTTTGGTGATGATTAGGAGTAAGCATGCTTGGTCAAAGCCCACAATTTTGTTAGGGGTGATTTTGATGATGATTGGTGCCATGGGAGTATCTCGGAGTGGTGAAATTGGTATCAATATTTTTGATAATTTAGCAAGATTAATCACTTCGGCCGGCAGTTATATGGTGTTTGGCGCTCTCACCCTGATTGGTTTTTTAGTGCTTTCACAAAGTTCTTTAACTGATTTAGTCAATGGAATTACAAAATTCTTTGCCAAACGGCAAGCGCTAAAATCAGCTAAAAAAGGTGATAAGACTATTGATAAAGATGTGACAGATCAAGAAATTAAAAAATCTCGTCATTTTTCTATTCCCAACTTAAGCTTTGGTAAAAAAGACTTGCAAAAAGGCAGCGACTACCAAGAAGAACTAGAGATTGACCAGACTACTGGCACAGCGGTCTTAGCCGAAAAACAAGTTCTGACGGAGAAAGCACCAGCTGGCAACTTGGAAGGCGAAGAAGCTCTCAACGCTTCATCAACACCTATGATTTGGGATTATCCGCCCTTATCCCTTTTAACCGCAGAAAAAGGGGCAGTAGCAGATCGAGGTGATGTGAAAGCGAACGCACAGATTATTGAAAATACTTTAGACTCCTTTGGCATTAATGCTAAGGTAGCAGAATATAACCCTGGCCCAGCAATTACTCAATATTGTTTAAATATTACTCAGGGTACGCGTTTATCAAAAATTACTGCTTTATCAACTGATTTAGCACTTGCCCTGGCTGCGCCAACTGGTCAAATTAGAATTGAAGCGCCAATACCTGGCCGTAATTTAGTCGGAGTGGAAGTCCCTAATCATAGCGCAGAAATCGTGCCACTCAAAACAGTTTTGTCTTCTCCAATATTAAAGAAACATCCTTCAAAATTAGCTGTTGGTTTGGGAGTTGATGTAGCAGGCAAGCCAGTGGTGGCAGATATTGCGGAAATGCCTCATCTCTTAATTGCTGGAGCCACGGGTTCTGGAAAGTCAGTCTGTGTTAATTCTTTTTTATGTTCTATTTTGTTTAGAGCCACTCCAGAAGAAGTCAAATTCATTTTGGTTGATCCAAAACAAGTCGAACTAAGCAAATATGAAGACATTCCTCATCTATTAACCCCAGTTATTAATAGTCCAGACAAAGTGGTTTCAGCTTTAAAATGGGCAGTGGAATTAATGCAAAAACGCTACAAACTCTTGAAAGAAGTTGGCGTGCGCACTATTCATGATTACAACGAATTAGCTGGTCTAGCTACCATGCCAAACATTGTGATTGTGATTGATGAAATGGCAGACATTATGCTTTTTGCACCCAAAGAAGTAGAAGATAATGTGACGCGTATTGCCCAAATGGCCAGAGCGGTGGGTATTCATTTGGTGTTAGCTACTCAACGACCCTCGGTAGATGTCATCACTGGTCTAATCAAAGCTAATATGCCAACTAGAATTGCCTTTAATGTTTCCAGTGTGACTGATAGTCGAGTTATTTTAGATACACCTGGAGCAGAAAAACTCTTGGGCAAGGGAGATATGCTTTATTTATCACCAGATAGAGCAAAACCAGCTCGTATTCAAGGCACCTTTGTTACTTCTCAAGAAATCAATCAATTAATGGATCATCTTAAATCTCAAGGAAAGAAACCTCAGTATGAGGAAGAAATTACCAGTAAATATCAAGTTAGCAAGGTAGGTGGCTCGGTTAGCGTGAGCGTTGAGGGAGAAGCTGATCGAGATGTTTTGTTTGATGAGGCAGTGCGACTTTTTTCGAAAAGTAACAGTGCCTCGTCTAGTGCTATTCAAAGGCATTTATCAGTTGGCTATGCCCGAGCAGCACGGATTTTAGATCAGCTGGAAGGAGCTGGTTTTGTTGGTCAAGCACAAGGTAGTAAGCCAAGAGAAGTTTTCAGAACTAAAATGCAAGAACATTTAGCAGCTAAAGATTTAATGTAGTTGTTTCATGAAAAAAATTTGGGCTTTTTTAACTAGCAACAGATGGCTGTTGATAGCTATTCTGAGTTTTTTTATTGGCCTTGCTATTCGTTTTTATTATGGTTTGAGTACTGATTTATGGGGAGATGAGGCTCTTTCTTATTTTATTTCTCAGCGCAATTCCTATAATGATTTATTTTTTTCTACAGGAGATTATTTGTTTTTGGATCATCCGCCCTTATATTATGTTTTTCTTAAAATAATGTTAATTTTAAATAATGCTGATTGGTGGTTGCGCTTGACCAGTTTAGTTTGGTTTTTTCCCAGTATTTATTTAGTTTATAAAATTAGTTCGTTGTTCCAAAATCGCAACAGCACTTATTTAGCAATAAGTTTATTTTCTTTACACCCCTTACTTATTAATTCAGCTTTTCAAGTTCGATCCTATGCAATGATAATTTTTTTAATGCTACTCACTATTTATCTAGTGGCTCTCAATTTAAAAAAGCCTAAACTTTTTAGAAGTTTTTTAATTGGCATCTTATTAGCTGTTTGTTTTTTCACCAATTATGCCTCTGTTTGGTTGATAGCAGGACTATTTTTTTTCATGATTTATTTATTTTTAAGTAAGCGAAAACTTTTAGCTCAAAATTTGTTATATAGCTTGTGCGTTTTTATGGTAACAGGATTTTTTCAAATTCATGTTTTAGTGAACCATTTTTTAGCAAGTAAAACACAGCACTTGTCATTCACTCACAGTGTACCTTTTTTTAATGTTAGCTGGATTGTTTATCAGTTAAAAATGTTGTTTGGCAATGATTATTGGGAATTTTATATACCGCTGTTTTTACTCATAAATATCTTTAATTTACGAAAAAATAAATCTTTACTAACTCCACTTTTTTTTGTTTGTCTTTAACGACAATTATTTTGTCGATTGTTACTTCAGTGTTTTTATGTCCCAATTTTGTAGCTAGGCAATTGGTTTTGTTTACCCTTGCTAACGTCTTTATTTTTGCTCAATTTCATCAAAAAACTAGTCAAAAAATTGTTTTAATCATTACTTTATTAATTTTTACAATCAACTCATTAAACGCTTATGAATTTCTATTTATAGACAATATTGAAAGCAATATTAAAGATCAAATTGCCTCAAACAGCACTGTTTTGGCTACAGATAATTATGATATAATTAATTATTATTTAGAAATCAATAATATTAATTCCCCCGTGTATTCAATTGAAGAAGATCTTGTCGATCAAGATTTAGAAAATAAATTACTGGCTCTGCCGAGTCAAAAAATGTTTTTTGTAAGCAATGATAAAGCTTCTAATGCTGATCTTAAATTAAAACAGGAGTTACAAAACAGTATCTGCCACAAACATCATTGCTCAGAAATAGAGTTGTAAACACATAATTTTTCAAGAAATTTGCGGTTAAAACAATACCATTATATGGTGGAGATGGCGGGTTTTGCTCCCGCGTCCGCTAATCTGACCCTAATGATGTCTACAGATTTAGTTTATTTTTGATGTGAAACAAAAAGTTAATAAACAAACTTTCTTTGCTTCATCCAGATCAAGTTCTTGGAAATAAAGCGATCTGATTCTTTATTTTTGCCAATCGACTAGGTTGTCACCTAGCGCGAGTCGTCGATATGAACTCATCGCTAAATGCCGGCGTTTGCAATTAAGCAAAAGCTGGAGCAGCCGCATAACCGAAGTCAAAAAGACTTGCGATTTTATTAGCTGCTGTTTTTAAACTGTTTTTGACAGTTATATTTTAGTGTTGTTTAACATCTTGCCACCAAAGATGATCTGCCATGATTAAAGCTGATTGACGTCAAAGCAATACATCCCCTGTTAATGAACAAGTAATTATAGCATTTTTACTCGATAATATCAAGATAGATCAATATTTTTATAGTTTTAAAGCTAATTTTATAGTTTAGAGGCCAAAGCCAAAGCAGTGATCTTTGTCGCGCCATTTTCTTTTAAAATTTGACTAGCGCTATTAATGGTAGCTCCAGTGGTAATCACATCATCAATTAACAGAATGCGTTGATTTAACAAGCTATTTTTATATGCAGGAACAATGGCAAAGTTATGATTTAATCTCGCCAATCTGCTTTTTTTATCAGTGATCTGTGCCTGAGCTTTGGTGTTTTTATTTTTTACTAAGAAATTTTTACAGGGCTTTTTTGCCCATAAAGCTAATTCTTGAGCGATTAACTGGCTTTGATTGTAGCCTCTTTTTTTCTTTTTTTGCTGATGAATCGGGATAAATGAAATGTAGTCAATTTCTTGGTAATCTATATAGACGTGAAAAAATAACATTTGTGCTAAAAATTTTGCGGCGCGACTGTGATGCTGATATTTAAGAGATTTAATCAAGGAACTGAGGGGTTTTTTAAAACTTGCCATAATTTTAACTTGATCAAAATAGACTTGCGTAAAATTTTTGCCAAACAATTGAGTGAGATCTTCTTGCCAAAAAAATTCCACCAGCTGATAACAAGATTCGCACAACATTGGTCCTAATTTTTGACAGTCTTGGCAGAAGTCGGGAAAAATAAAGGCTTGCCAAAAATGCGAAAAAGACCAATCACCCAAATTACTCATTAATTTAGTCTAATGACGCTAACTGACAAGTAAGCGAATGCCTTATCAAAAAAGCGAGCTTTGTTTTATAATAAGACTTATAACTAGCGGACAATTAGCTCAGTTGGTTAGAGCGCACGATTCACATTCGTGAGGTCACTGGTTCGAGTCCAGTATTGTCCACCTAAGAAAAAAAGGATCATTATGAATTTACAAGAACAACTCTTTGAAGAAATGAAAACAGCCATGAAGGCTAAAGATGCTGAGCGTCTTGGCGTGATTCGCTTAATTCGCAGTGATATCAAGAATCATGAAATAGATCATGGAACAGCTGACGACTTAGTTGTCCAAAAAATTATTAAAAAATTACTTAATCAACAACTGGATGCTTTGGAGGATTTTAAAAAAGCTAATCGAGAAGATTTAATTGCTGAAACAGAAAGCAAAATCAAGATCTTAGAATCCTATTTGCCTAAGCAGCTCAGTGATCTTGAGTTAGAAAAATTTATCCAAGAATTTGTTGAAAAAAGCGCGACTAAATATTTTGGTCCTTTAATGGGTCAACTAAGCAAACAACTGGCTGCACAAGCAGATGGAGCGCGCATTGCAGCCTTGCTCAAAAAAATATTGAGTAATTAAGTTTAGAACTTGCTTTAGTTTTCAATTCTTTCTAAAATTGCCCTAATGAATCAAATGGTTAAAACCCAAACGCTGGGTGATTTATTAAAGACCAATCGAAAAAAAGCTGGTTTAGAGTTGGAGGATGTTGCCAAAGCTACTTTTATTAAGCTCAAGTATTTGCAAGCTATTGAAAATGATGATTTTGCTGTTTTGCCCAATGCTAGCTATGCCAAGGCATATGTGAGCAATTATGCAAAATTATTGGCAGTTGATCCACAACCTTTGTTGGCAATTTTGCGTCGAGATTATCGAGAAAGCGCTAAAGGTAGGCTGCTACCTCGTGAATTTTTAAAAGAAAGTTTTAAAAAAGCCAAATTGTTTTCACCAATACGTCTGACTGTCTCAGCAATTATTATTATGTTGCTGAGTTTTGCGCTTTATACGGCTTGGCAATGGTTTTCTTTAAATCGACCACCACGCTTAGTTCTTTTTCAACCAGAAGACAATCAAGTGACTGCCAACAGAGTGGTGGTTGAAGGGCAAACGGTGATGGATGCCATAGTGCTGGTTAATGCTCAGCCAGTAGCTCTCCAAGCCGATGGCTTTTTTAATACCGAGCTCTATTTTGACATTGAGGGCCCGACCACGATTACGGTTAAAGCTACAGATCGTCGTGGCAAAACCAGTGTTGTGCAAAAAAGTATTCGGGTTGAATTTTAATTCTTTAACTTAACTGGCAAATTGTTTTCTCTTGTCGTAAAATAATTTTACTAATTAAGAAAGCTCATTATGCCGGATACTTTACCTTTAGTACTAACTATTTCTGTCGCAATTTTAACCATTATGTTGGTGATTTTAGCAATAAAGCTGATTATGGTTTTGGGGCAGGTTCAAGAGTCTTTAAAAAAGTTTAATTTAACGATTGATAAAGCCAGTCAAGTAGTTGATCTCACACACAATAAAATTGAAGGCATTCTCAACCCCTTTCATGGCCTGAGTGTTTTTGTTAGCAATTTTATTTCTGGATTAAAAATTACTGAGAGTTTTATGGCTTGGTTAAATCGCGATCAAGATGAAGATCTTATTGATGAAGATAGCATTGATGACGAAGACGAAGAAGTAACTAAGTCGAAGAAAAAATAAGTTATGGATCAAAATAAACAGTCATCTGGTAAATTTTTGTCTGGCTTGGTCACTGGTCTGTCTTTAGGAGCGCTTGTGAGTTATTTTTCCACCGCTTCTGGCAAAAAAACTTGGAAAAAACTTGGTAAAAAGTGGGAAAAGGCTAGGCTCGATTTATATAAAGAGGGTTTAATCGACGATCCTCATTTAACATTAGATGAAGTTAAAAATAAATATTTTTCAGAATTAAAACAATCATTATTTGAATTTAAAGACAATATGAGTCTGGCTTTATTAAAATTAGAAAAAGAAAAAAATAAGGAAAAAGCACGGAAAAGCTCTTGGAGAAACAAAAAAAAGAATCAATTCAAGGGTATTTAGTTTGCCTGCTATAATAATTTCATGGCTAGTAATTCTTTAACCTTATCTACATTGCGCCGTTTATATCTAGATTTTTTTATCAATAAAGGGCATTTGTTTGTTCCTTCTGCTAATTTAGTGCCAGAAAACGATCCTAGTACCTTGTTTACTAGTGCCGGAATGCAGCCAATGATTCCTTATTTTCTAGGGGAAAGTCATCCTCATGGCAAAAGGATAGTTAATTCACAAAAATGTTTTCGCAGCGAGGACATTGAAGAAGTGGGTGATAATCGACACACTACTTTTTTTGAAATGTTGGGTAATTGGTCATTTGGCGATTATTTTAAACAAGAACAAATTGAGTTTTTCTTTGAATTTTTAGTGGATGTTTTAAAATTAGATCCCACGCGTCTTTATGTTTCTGTTTTTGCTGGCAATCAAGAACTAAATATTCCAAAAGATCAAGAAAGTGCCAACATTTGGCAGAATTTATTTGAGAAAAAAGGCGTTGAGGCCAAAATTGTTGATAATCCACTACAAGGTTTACAGGGTGGCAGAATATTTTTTTATGGCGAAGAAAAAAATTGGTGGTCAAGATCTGGAGTGCCTGGGCAGATGCCCGTTGGAGAAATTGGTGGTCCTGATAGCGAAGTTTTTTACGATTTTGCCGAGCCAAATACAGAGCAGTTAATTCATCAGCAATCGCCTTTTAATCAAGAAAATTGTCATATTAATTGTGATTGCGGGCGTTTTTTAGAAATTGGCAACAGCGTTTTTATGCAATATCAGCGGACAGCAAGCGGTTTTCAAGAATTAAAACAAAAAAATATTGATTTTGGTGGCGGTTTAGAACGTTTGTTAACGGTGATGGAGCATCAATCAGATGTTTTTCAAAGCAGTGTCTTTCGAGGAATTATTGAAAGATTAAGTAGCCTCAGCGGCAAGGATTACCAGCAAGCAGAATTTCAAGCTGCTTTTCGCATTATTGCTGATCATATCAGGGCCAGCGTCATGCTAATTGCCGATGGGGTTTTGCCAAGCAACAAAGAACAAGGATATTTGTTAAGACGTCTAATCAGACGCTCCTTAAGGCAAGCACAATATTTAGAATTAGAGCGCCAATCTTTGGTCAAGCTGACGCCAGCAGTCATTGAGCTTTATCAAGATTTCTATCCAGATTTAAAAAATAAAGAAACTTTAATTAATCAAGTGCTCAAAGACGAAGAAGATAAATTTAACCGCAGTTTGGAGCGAGGTTTAAAAGAATTTAATCGCTTATTAAGTGATCAGGCTCAATTAACAGCTGATATTGCTTTTAAACTTTATGAAAGTTTTGGCTTTCCTTTTGAATTGTCGATTGAAGAAGCTAAAATTCGAGGAATCGCCATTGAGGACAAAATCGAAGAAAAAATTATTAAAGCCAATCTTCAACACGCCAGCTTATCTCGCGACACTGCTGCGCAAAAATTTAAAGGTGGCTTGGCTGATCACAATCAACGAACAACCGCTTTTCATACAGCTACTCATTTGCTCCAGGCAGCCTTGCGTCAAGTTTTAGGAGATCAGGTGCAACAAAAGGGTTCCAACATTACTAGCGAACGCTTAAGATTTGATTTTAATTTTGATCGAGCAGTTAGTTCTACAGAATTAGAAGCTATTGAGCAATTAATTAATCAATGGCTAAAAGATGATTTACCAGTCTCAAGTCAGACTTTGCCAAAGGATGAGGCACTGAAGTCAGGGGCAATTGCCTTTTTTGCCGAGCGTTATCCAGAGCAAGTTACAGTTTATACCATCGGCGATCAAAAAAATTGGGTTTCTAAAGAATTGTGTGGTGGTCCGCATGTTCAACACACTAGCCAAATAGCCGAGTTTGGCGAGCTGACAATTTTTAAAGAAAAGGCCATTGCCGAGGGAATTAGAAGAATTTATTTACGTTTTAAATAAATTTAAATAAAGTTCACTCTGTTCTTCAAAATTGCTTGAAATTCTGCTTTAATAGAGCTTAAGGTTTAAAATAAACCCAGTCTTTATTATTCAAAAACTATGCCCAATCTTTTTAATAAAATAAATATAGCTAAAAAAGCTAAGCCAGATCAAGCTCCAACAAATGAATTGCCAGATGAGGAATTATTCATCTCCATTATTTTAAGTGATCAAGAATTGCAAAGCGCTTTAGTTAGTAAAAATCAAGAAATAAAGAAATATTCGTCCATCAAAAGTTATTTTGATCGTCAGGATTTATTAGCTCAACTCGATTCATCTTTACAAGATTTGGGTCCCGCTGCTGAAGAAGTGGCAGATTGTGTTTTTATTTTTGATGAAAATTGGTTAAAAGATGGAGATCTCTTAGATAGTAAAAGAGTAATAGTTAAAGAATTGGCTGATGATTTAAGTTTATCTCCTTTGGGACAAATGAGCATTTCAGATGCTATTCACCAAGCTCGAGTCGCCAAGGATTCTCACGATTCTTCATTAACCCTCTATTTGCGAGAAAAAGATTTTGATCTCTTACTCATCAAGCATGGTCAATTATTAGCCAATCTTAAGGTTGGTAGATCGGCTAAATTAAGTGATGATTTGCAAGAAGGCTTAGCCAGAATTAGTCAAGATCTAGTGGAAAAAGGCAAATATTTTCCCAATAAGGTTTTTATCACTTCACTAAACCTGCCGCAAAAAACCTTAATTAAAGAGCAAGCCATGTTGCAAAATTTTGATTGGACGCAAATTGGTGGTTTTCTGCAAGTGCCTGAATTTGTAGTTTTAGAGCCTGATTTTTTAATTAAGGCCCTGAGCATTGCTGCTAGCCAGATGCTATTAAAAGATTTAATCTTATCGCCTGATCTAGAAAATGAAGCAAGCAAAGAAGAAAAGCTCAAAGAGCAAGAGCAATCAGTTAGCAGTTTTGGCATTGATTTAAGTGATACAAAAACCAGTTTAGAGTTAAAAAAGCAAGCAGTTTTGTCTGACAATCTGCAAACTCAAGAACTGGATGCTGATGGTGCTGATGACTTGCAAGATGAGCCCGCAAGTGAGGTTTTGCCTACCAAAAAAATGACAAAAAAGCGTTGGATGATCAATGCTAGCCGTTTTTTTGAGAAGAATCGCAAGCCAATCTTAATTGGTGGAGGATTTGGTTTATTGCTGGTAATTTTAGTGTTTGTAATGTTTAGTTCCTTAATGTCTGTGACAATTAAGCTGACACCCAATGTGCAAATTTTACAGAAAAATTTAGAGATCACCCTAGATCCTCAATTAAATGAATCTGATTTCAGCAGAAATTTGCTCAAAGCTAGTTTGGTGAAAAAAGAAGTGAGCGGCAAAGATTCTTTAAGTACAACGGGCATTAGCCTGGTTGGAGACAAGGCGAAGGGGGAAGTTGAGTTGTTTAATAAAACTTTTACAGATAAAACTTTTGCGGCTAAGACAAATTTAATTTATGACAAAATTGTTTTTACTTTAGATGAAGAGCTCACTATTCCAGGCGCTGAAGAAAAAGACGGTGGCCGAGGTATTGATTATGGGAGTGAAAAGGTTGCCATTACAGCTAAAGATATTGGAGCTGAGGCAAACATTAAAAAAGATAGCAAACTTAAAATTGCCGATTTTAGTGAAGACACTTATTCGGCAACAGCTATTGCTGATTTTTCTGGAGGATCTAGTCGAGAAGTGAGAGTGGTTTCTAAAGATGACCTAGATAAGTTGTTAAACCAATTAAAAACTAAGCTAAATGACAGTGCTAGCAATGATTTTGCTCAAGAATCAACAGCTGGGGTGTATTTTGTGCCCACTGGTAATAGCCAAATAAAGACCTCTGACTATGACCATAAAGAAGCTGATGAAGTAGAAACTCTATCTTTAAGCATGACTTTAGAAGTTGAGGCAATTAAATATCTGTCTAGCGACCTCAAACAATTGGCAGAGGCAGTTTTACTTTTAGATCTCCCAGAAAATTATAATTTTGTGGACGAAGAGCCATCCTTACTCAGTGATCAGGCTAAAGCAAAAGGCGATGATAATAGTCGTTTAGTTTTGGATGCTGAATTATCTGCAAAAGCTAAGGCTAATATTGACGAAGAATCAGTAAAAAATTTAGTATTGGGCAAAAGTTTAGCAGAGGCAAAAAGAAACGTTTTAGAAGATGGTTTGATTAAACAAGCAGAAATCATAGTTAAACCAGGTTTTATGAAAAACTTTATTAAGAAAATACCTAAAGATGCTCAGCGCCTAAACTTCATTATTGATTAATATGTCTAAAAAAGACACACAACTAAATAAACAAAAAAAACAGTTGTTACAGCTTTATCGCCAAGCTCTTCAGGATGGTGTAGCTATTCAAGATGTAGATAAAAAAATTAATTATTATTTAAAACAAGATCAGGCTAGTCGTAAGGGAGAACAAGACTTAGATGAGCAGATTAAATTAAATTTTTGGCGCCGTTTACCAAAAACTATTAGAGTGGGTGCCACTATTTTTCCATTAGCCTTGATTGTCTTTGGTTTGGTACTGGCCTTATCAGCCATGTGGCCCCTAATTGAGTATTATTTGCCATGGAATAAGCGGGATGAACTAGCTTTATTGTCACCAATTCCGCATTCTCAGGTGTTATTAAGCACACCACTGCTTTCTGCCCAGGCGCAAAATGATATTGAATCCGAAGTTGTCAGCAATCCCACTGAGCCAGTGATTCTAGATCAAGCTCTTGATTTTACCGATTTAAGTAATTGGTTTAATGAAGATCTTGAGGTTGCGGAATTAGCCACTAGTGAATTTGTTGAATACAGTTTAGACATTCCTAGTTTAAATATTAGCAATGCTAAAGTTAGGGTGGGAGGCAATGATTTAAATCAGAGCTTAATTCATTACCCGGGCACTGGTTTGCCTGGTCAATTGGGTGCGCCAGTAATTTTTGGTCACTCAGTTTTGCGACAATTTTATAATCCTAGCGAAAAAAATCCCCGACGCTATAATTCAATTTTTAGTAAAATTATGTTGCTAGAAAAAGGTGATAAAATTTATTTGACCAAAGACGGAGTTAAGTACACTTACCTGGTTCAGAGTCGTACAGAGGTCAAGCCAGATGATACCTTCATTTTGGCCCAACGCTATGACGTGCGTCAGTTAAAATTAGTGACTTGCACTCCTGAAGGCACCACCTTGCGCCGAGGCGTAGTGACTGCTCAATTAGTTAAGGAATAGAAATAGGGAATGTCGACAATTTTAGCAATTGATTATGGCTTGGCAAGAATTGGTTTAGCTATTTCTTATGTTGCTTTAGCAGAACCGCTCAAGGTTTTAAAAAATGATTTGTCAGCAGAAAATACAGTTATTGGCCCTCACGCTCAGGCTGAATTAAAAAAAATTATTGAAACAGAAAAAGTTGAGAAAATTGTTTTAGGTATCTCTGAGCAGCAAATGGCAGAAAAAACCTTGATTTTCCGTGATCATTTAGCAAGATTATTCAATTTGCCAATTATTTTAGTCGACGAAGCCCTCTCTTCGCATGAGGTTAAAGAAAAACTTAAAGACTTGCCTAAAAAAGATCGTTATCGAGAAATAGATCACTATGCGGCAGCTATTATTCTCGAAAACTACTTAGAATTATGTTAAACTAAGTGCTCTTCATGAAAAATCCCAAAAAAAAACCTATTAAATTTATTGCTTTTTTATTAATTTGTTTAATATTGTTTGTTTCTTTTGTAACTATCTCCTTGTCTCTGTTGCGAGCGGTGGATAAGAATGACAACACTATTGTCACTTTTGTCATCCCCAAGGGTCAGGCGACTCAGATAATTGCTAAAAATCTGCACGAAGAGGGTTTAATTCGTTCGCCCCTAGCTTTTCGTTTGCTTGTCTTACAACAGGGTTTGCAAAATAAAATTCAGGCAGGTTCTTTTAAATTAAGTCCTAACTTATCAACTATTGAGCTAGCTCACCTTTTAACTAAAGGGACGGACGATGTGTGGATCACCATCCCGGAGGGTTGGCGACGCGAGGAAATAGCCGCGAGCTTGGTGAAGCAGGACTTAAGTAATTTTGATGAAAAAGAATTTTTAGATCTAAGCAGTGGCTTAGAAGGCCAGTTGTTTCCAGAAACTTATTTAGTGTCCAAAGCTAGTAGCAGTCAAACCATTGTGAATCTTTTACACAATACTTTTGAAAATAAAGCCCTAGCTTTAATCAAGGAGCATTTGCCAAGCAGCAATTTAACTGTTGAGCAGGTTCTTACTCTTGCTTCACTAGTGCAAAGAGAAAGCGCTCATGATACAGAAATGCCACTTGTTGCAGGTATTTTATTTAATCGTCTCGAGATTAATATGCCTCTTCAGGTAGACGCAACACTGCAATACATCAAGGCTTTTAGTACTGCTGAACAAAATTGGTGGTCAACTCCCACCGCTGCTGATAAAAAACTAGACTCTGCATATAATACTTATCTCAACCCGGGTTTGCCTCCAGCACCAATTTGCAATCCTGGTTTAGCGGCGATAGAAGCAGTGCTTAATCCACAGTCAAGCAATGCGCTTTATTATATTCACGATTTGTCTGGGCAAATTCACACGGCAGAAACGCTAGAGGCTCACAATGCCAATGTGAATCAATACTTGCGTTAGTTTTAATTTTCTGTTACAATACACAATTGTCTAAAAAAGACTTTAGCCAGAAGCAATAGTAAGTAGCCGAGCCAATTTGTGTACTTTGTTTTAAAAAACAACAAAAAAGCTAATTGATTTTAGCACAGCAAGTGATTTCATATCTTGACTGTGTTTTTTTGCATATCTGGCCTTTTAAGCTATATGCGTGGTATATAGCGCAATTTAAATTAAAAAAATAATTATTAAAAATCTATTAATCAACAGGAAATTTAGCAAGGATCTTCATGTCACAAGCAATCGATCGTCAAAATTGGGGAGAAAATCACAAAGTTTTACCCGAATCAAACTTAATTGCCCTGCAAATTGAAAGTTATCAAACTTTTTTAAATCAAGGTATCAAAGAATCATTACAGGAAATTAATGGCGAGCGAGGCATAGAAGATTTCACCGGCAAAAACTGGTCATTGAAATTTGGCGAATACCGTTTTGGGCAAGCCAAATATACTCCCGCAGAAGCTAAAACAAAAAATGTATCTTACGATCAACCTCTTTATGTTGAAGCCACTTTGTTGAATAAAAAAACTGGCGAAGAACGAACTCAAGAGGTTTTTTTGGGCGATATCCCGGCGATGACTAATACTGGGACCTTTATTATTAATGGCATTGAAAGAGGTATCGTTACTCAATTAGTTCGATCTCCTGGCGTTTTCTTTTCTGGAGAAGAAGATCAAAACACTAAAGAATTATTATATAAAGCTGAGTTGCGACCAATGCGTGGTTCATGGTTGGAAATAAACGTCAGTCGTCGTCATGTTTTGACGGTCAAAATTGATCGTCGCCGTAAAATGCCGGCTACCGTCTTGCTTCGCGCCTTGGGTTGGGAAAGCAATGATGATATTGCTACTGCTCTAGGAGAAGTCATTAAACAAGACAAATTAGATTTAATTAATAACACTTTGCGTAAAGATTCTACAGCTAATCAGGCAGAGGCTCTAATTGAGCTTTATGAAAAAATGCGTCCTGGTGAGCCAGCCGTCTTAGACACTGCTCAAGAATTTTTAAGCAATATGTTTTTTGATGCACGTCGTTATGATTTGGGCGAGGTGGGTCGTTACAAAATGAATCGCCGTCTAGGTATTGATTTAGATAAAAAATTAACGGTCTTGGCCAAAGAAGATGTCTTGGCTAGTATTAAATATTTAATTAAGCTGCAAAATGGTGAGGGTAAAGTCGATGATATTGATCATTTGTCAAATCGTCGAGTCCGCCAGGTTGGCGAATTAGTTCTCATCAGTGCTTTTCGTATTGGCTTAATTCGACTAGAACGATCAATTCGTGAAAAAATGTCTTTGACTAAAACCGAAGAAGTTTTAACCCCTTCTGCTTTAGTTAATGCCAGACCACTAATTGCTTCTATTGCTGAGTTTTTCCGTCGTAATCGTTTGTCCACTATCTTAGACCAAACTAATCCACTATCAGAAATTGATAATTTGCGTCGTTTGTCAGTGATGGGTACAGGCGGTGTTACTCGAGATAGAGCTTCTTTCTCCATGCGTGATATTAATGCTTCTCAGTATTCAAGAATTTGTCCAATTCGTTCACCAGAAGGTCCAAACATTGGTTTAGTGACTTATTTAGCCCTTTATACCCGCGTTAATAAATATGGATTTTTAGAAGCTCCATATTTTAAAGTGGAAAATGTAAAAGGCAAAATGAAGGTGACTGATGAAATTGTTTATTTAAGTGCTGATGAAGAAGAAGATTATTATATTACTCATGCTAGTGTCGAGATTGATGACAAGGGCTATATCACTCAAGATTGGGTGCCAATGCGCTATAGCAATAAATTTATTGAGGGTTCGGTGAATAAAGTTCAATATATTGATGTGGTGCCGCGTCAAGTGGTTGGCAGCAGTGCCTCTTTAATTCCTTTTGTGGCTCATGATGAAGCTAATCGTGCTTTGATGGGTTCACACATGCAATGTCAGGCAGTGCCTTTGGTTAAACCACAAGCTCCCACTGTCGGGACGGGTATGGAAAAGGAAATAGCAGCAGCTATGGGTTGGACGGTTATAGCAGAATTTCCTGGAGAAATCCAAAATGTAGATGCTAGTGAAGTCATCTTAAAGCTTGATCCTAAATATCACGATAAAGCTAAAGCTTGGGTGGAAAATGCCAACAATGAATATGTAGCTTATCAACAAGGAAACTTAGTTTATAAACTAAGAAAGTTCAATCGTACTGCTCAAAGTACTTGTTACAATCAAACTCCAGCTGTTTTAGTCGGCGATAAAATTAAGAAAGGCGATGTTTTAATTGATGGCCCAGCTACTGATCATGGAGAATTAGCTCTGGGTACTAATTTATTAATTGCCTATACTGCCTATAACGGTTTAGGTTATGAAGATGCGATTGTGATTTCTGATCGCCTAGTCAAAGAAGATGCCTTAAGCTCTATTCAGATTAGTGAGCATAAAGCTAAAATCATGGACACCCGTTTGGGCCCTGAAGAGTTAACTAATGATATTCCTAATGTTAGTGAAACTTTTCTAGCCAACCTTAACATTGACGGTATTATTCAAATTGGTAGCCATGTTAAATCAGGCGATATTTTGGTGGGTAAAGTTGCTCCTAAGGGCGAAACAGAACTTTCTCCAGAGGAACGCTTGTTGAGAGCTATTTTCGGTGAAAAATCTAAGGAAATTCGCGATACTTCTTTGCGTATGCCACATGGAGAAGAAGGAACAATCATTGATGTGCAAATTTTAGATCGTGATTTAGGTGATGAATTAGATCCTGGGACGATCAAAGAAGTTATCGTTAAAGTCGCTCAATTGAGAAAAATTGTGGTTGGGGATAAATTGGCTGGTCGACATGGCAACAAGGGTGTTATATCCAAAATTGTTCACCAGGCAGATATGCCTCATTTAGCAGATGGCACCCCAGTTGACATTATTATTTCTCCTTTGTCTGTTTTGGCTCGTATGAATCTAGGTCAGCTTTTAGAAACCCACTTGGGTTGGGCAGCTGATAAGCTTGGTTATCAAGTAGCGGTGCCTGCTTTTGAGGAATTTGATGAAGATAAAATTTGGCAGGAATTAGAAAAAGCTAAGCTGCCTGTTTCAGGTAAAGCTCAGCTTTACGACGGCTTAACAGGTGAACCCTACCATGAAAAATCAGTGGTCGGTGTGAACTATATTTTAAAACTCAGTCACATGGTTGAAGATAAAACCCATGCTCGCTCAACTGGTCCTTATTCTTTAGTGACGCAACAGCCTCTGGGCGGTAAAGCTCAAATGGGTGGTCAGCGTATGGGAGAAATGGAAGTCTGGGCACTCGAAGCACATCGGGCAGCTCATGTCTTGCAAGAAATGTTAACAATTAAGTCAGATGATGTCAGAGGCCGGGCGAAAGCTTTTGAAGCCATTGTTAAGGGAGAAGAAATTCCTGCACCAACCGTTCCAGAATCATTTAAGGTGCTCTGTAAAGAATTAAATTCCTTATCTTTAAATATTAATCCTCATGAAGAGGTGGTAGTGATTAGTGAAGATAAACCAAGCTCAATAGATCAAGAAGAAATTTTAATTTTAGATGATTTAGAAGCTGAAGAAAAAGATGCCCTTGGTATTGAAGATAATAAAGAAGACGAGGATTTAGATGCTCCCGATATCGGACAAGAAGACATCGAGGAAGAAGAAGTTGATGAAGACGAAGAAGTTAACGATGTTACAGAAATAGAAATTGAAGAATAAAGAAAGTTTAAGCATTAAATAAATATATTTTTATCAAGCAAAAATCGAAAATTTTATGACAAAATTCTTTAACCAACCAATTAAAAAAACTAAAGACATTGTTGATTTTAGTGCCCTACAAATAAAAATTGCTTCTCCTGAAGAAATCAAAGACTGGTCTTATGGCGAGGTAAAAAAACCAGAAACAATTAATTATCGATCACTAAAACCAGAAAAAGATGGTTTGTTCGATGAAAAAATTTTTGGTCCAGTTAAAGATTACGAATGTCATTGTGGCAAATACAAAAGAATTAGATACAAGGGAATTATTTGTGACAAATGTGGCGTAGAAGTCACAGAGTCCAGAGTCCGTCGTGAAAGAATGGGCCACATCCAATTGGCAGCTCCAGTCGCTCACATTTGGTTTTTTAAAGGAGCTCCTTCAAAATTATCTTTGTTATTAAATTTGTCTCCGCGCAACCTCAATTCAATCATGTATTTTTCTCAATACGTGGTTTTGGGAGTTGATAGCGAACAGAAAAAAGAAGTATTACAACAATTAGATGTTGATGCTGTGGCAGCTATCGATGAATTAAAAGATGGTGTTGAAAAAAGTATTTTAAAAATCAAAGAAGATTTTAAAGTTGAAACAAAAACACTTAAAGAAAAAGTAAAAAGTAAGGAAACCTTGCAACTTAAGTTGGCAGAGTTAGATTTAAAAACTAAAAATAAGATTGTCGCTGCCAAACAACAGTTAGCAGTGCAGGTTGAACAAACTGATGAAATTTATAAAACCATTAAACAAATGGTGAAAAAAATTAAACCTAGTGTTGTTCTAACCGAAGACGAATATCTCAAACTTGATGAATACAATGCTAATACTCATTTAAAAGTTGGTATGGGAGCTGAGGCAATTTTAGAATTGGTGAAAGCTGTTGATTTGGATAAAGAAATTGTTAATTTACGTAATGAGTTAGCCGAAAGTAAAGGCGCTAAAAAAACCAAAATCATTAAACGCCTGAGAGTGTTTGAGGGTTTGAAAAAATCGGAAATTGATCCGTCTTGGATGTTTTTATCTGTTTTGCCGGTGCTGCCTCCCGATTTGCGACCAATGGTTCAATTGTCTGGCGGGCGCTTTGCTGCTTCAGATTTAAATGATTTGTATCGTCGGGTAATTAATCGTAACAACCGTTTATCACATCTTATCAATTTGGGAGCTCCTGAAATAATTTTACGTAATGAAAAAAGAATGTTGCAGGAAGCGGTCGATTCTTTAATTGACAGCTCTCAAGCCAAACAAAGTCGTCGTCGTTCTAATCGTCGACCTTTGCGATCTCTCTCCGAAATGTTGCGTGGTAAAACGGGTCGTTTCCGTCAAAATTTATTAGGAAAAAGAGTTGACTATTCTGGTCGTAGTGTGATTATTGTTGGGCCAGAGTTGAAGCTTAATCAATGTGGTTTGCCAAAAGATATGGCTTTAGAAATGTTTAAGCCTTATGTGTTACGCGAATTGATTGTGCATGGCATAGCACCCAATGTAAAAAGTGCTCGTCACCTAGTTGATCGTCGCGAAGCAGAAGTTTATGCAATTTTAGAAAAAGTGATTCAAAATCACCCGGTGCTACTTAACCGTGCTCCAACTCTACATAAGCTTGGTATACAGGCATTTTTCCCTGTGCTAATTGAGGGTAGTGCTATTTCTCTTCATCCTTGTGTTTGTTCTGGATATAATGCTGACTTTGATGGTGACCAAATGGCTGTTCATGTGCCTCTAACCAAAGATGCGCAAGAAGAGGCTATTCAATTAATGATGGCCGATCATAATTTGCTAAAACCAGCCAACGGCGAACCAATCACTTTGCCAAACAAAGAAATGGCCATGGGTGTTTATTATTACACCACTTTTGATGATCGCTTAGAAGTTTTCCCCGCTATTTTGAGTGATAAAAACGAAGCTTATCATCTTTATCAAATTGAGCGTTTAAAACTTCGTCAAAGAATTCAGGTTAAACTTAAATTAGGCGACAGCTATCAATTAATTGAAACAAGCGTTGGTCGTTTGATGTTTAATAGCGTCTTACCAGAAAGTTTGCAATTTATTAATGAAGCCGTTGATTCTAAAAAAATAAAACAAATTATTACTAAAGCTATTGAAACCGAGCCTGAAGTGGTCGTGGCAAAAATGATTGATGACATTAAAGACGTGGGCTTTCAAGCAGCTACTAAATCTGGATTATCAGTTGGCGTGGCCGATTGTGGCATGATTGAAGAAAAAGACCAAATCATTGATAAAGCTAATGAAGCTGTGGAAAAAATTCAAGATTATTACATGCATGGTTTGATCACTGATGATGAGCGTCGTCGTCAATCTTTAGATGTTTGGATTAAAACAACTGAGGAGTTGGCAGAAAAAACTTGGGCTACTTACGATGATCACAATACTGTTAAAACCATTATTGATTCAGGTGGTACACGTGCTTCAAAAGACCAAGTTAAACAGTTGGCAGCTATGCGTGGTTTAGTGGTTGATCCATTAGGTAATATTGTGGAAATGCCTACTAAATCCAACTTTAGACAAGGTTTAACTATTTTTGAATATATTACTTCTGCTCGAGGATCGAGAAAAGGTTTGACTGATTCAGCCATTAAAACTGCCGATGCTGGTTACTTAACTCGTCGTTTGGTAGATGTTGCTCATGATGCCATTATTCGTTCCGATGATTGTGGAACAAGTGAGGGTATAGAAATCCATCGTGCTCCAAGAAAAGATGTGTTTACTGCTAGAATTATTGGTCGATACGCCAGTAAAGAGCTTAAAGACGGTAATAAAATTTTAGTTAAAGCAGATGAATTAATTACACCTGAGCTAGCTGAAACAATCAATCTTAGTAAAGTTGAGTCAGTGTGGGTCAGATCACCTCTGACTTGTCGTGCCAAACATGGTTTGTGTGCGAAATGTTATGGTTGGGATTTTTCTAACCGTAGCCCAGTAAAAATTGGAGTACCAGTTGGTGTTTTAGCTGCTCAATCCATTGGCGAGCCAGGTACGCAATTAACTATGCGGGTGAAGCACTCTGGAGGAATTGTTGGCTTAGACGTGACGCAGGGTTTACCTCGTGTTGAAGAATTGTTAGAAGCCAGAACACCAAAAGTTCAGGCAATCATTGCTCATTTCCCTGGCAAAGTGAGGGTTAAGCAAAAAGACAATGAACAGGAAATTAATATTAAAGGCAATAACGGTGAAGAAGAAGATTATGTTTTTTCCAGTTCGATTAAATTGCAGGTTACTGATAAGCAGCTTGTTCACACTGGTCAGGCTCTAACTGCTGGAGGAATTAATGTTCAAGAGTTGCTACAACTCTCTGGATTATTAGCTACTCAACAATATGTTCTAGATCAGGTGCAAGCGGTTTATGAATCACAAGGTATTACCATTAATGACAAACACTTTGAGGTGATCACACGTAAAATGGGTGATAAATTGCAAATTGATATGCCTGGTGATACTGATTTCTTAGTGGGTGAAGTTGTCGAACGCAATCGCTTTGTCGATGTTAATGAAGGTGTCATGGCCGCTGGTGGTGATCCAGCCACGGCAAGAGTTTTATTGTTGGGCATCACTCGTTCTTCATTATTTACTGATTCTTGGTTGTCAGCTGCTTCATTCCAACACACCAAGCACGTCTTAACAGATGCGGCTTCTGAGGGAGCTATTGACTATCTCAAAGGTCTAAAAGAAAATGTAATTATTGGTCGCTTAATTCCCACTAGTGAAGAAAGGGCTCGCTTAGAATAAACAGTTTGCAATAAACATTCTGGATAATCTTGATACCTTGTGTTAAAATTGCCCTTCAGCTATTAGAAATAAAATAAATTATACTGAAATTAGAAAAAATCTAAAAAAATTATGCCAACGATTAATCAATTAATTAGAAAAGGCGGAAGAAAAAGAAGACCTCAGCGAGTTAAATCGACTGCTTTGCGTAGAAGTTTTAATACTAATACGAATCGCCCTACCAAAACCAGTAATCCTCAAAAAAGAGGAGTGTGTACTGTGGTGAAAACCATGACTCCAAAAAAACCTAATTCAGCGCTGCGTAAAGTTGCTAGAGTTAGATTATCAAATAAGGTTGAAGTAACAGCCTATATTTCTGGTGAAGGTCATAATTTAGCTGAACACAGTGTGGTCTTAGTTCGTGGAGGAAGAGTAAAAGATTTGCCAGGAGTGAAATATCATATTGTCAGAGGTAAGTATGATTGTGCTGGAGTTGAAGGTCGTAAATCTAGTCGCAGCAAATATGGTGTAAAGAGGGGTTAATTTTATGAGAACAAAAAAAGCCAACACTCGTCTAGTTACTAAAGATGTTAAATATGGATCTACCCTAATCCAACATTTAATTAATCGCAGCATGAAAGATGGTAAAAAATCTGTAGCCCAAAAACAAGTTTATGCGGCTTTAGATATCATTGCTAAAGAAACCAAGCGTAAAGCCCCAGAAGTTTTAGAAGAAGCTTTAGATAAAATTAAGCCAAAAATGGAAGTGAGGACTCGCCGTGTTGGAGGCGCTTCATATCAAGTACCAATGGCAGTTAGAGATTTACGAGCTAGATCTTTAAGCATTCGTTGGTTAGTTAATGAAGCCAATGGAAGAGCAAATAAACAATATCATTCTTATGCAGAAAAATTAGCTGCGGAAATCTTAGATGCTTTGCAAGAGCAAGGGGGAGCTATTGAGAAACGTAATACCTCTCATCGTATGGCTGAAGCCAATAAAGCTTTTTCTCATTTTCGTTGGTAAATCGGCTGCTAGTTATTTTGCAGAAATAACTATAGAATTATTGTTTATATAAATTAATTTTTTATTAAAAGTAAAATAGTTTTAGAATTTTTATGTCAGGAATATCAAATCAACGCACTGTGGCTTTAGACAGAATTAGAAACATTGGCATTATTGCCCATATTGATGCTGGTAAAACCACTACCACTGAAAGAATTTTATTTTATACCGGGCGAAATTATAAAATCGGCGAGGTGCATGAAGGCGCAGCGACTATGGATTGGATGGCTCAGGAACAAGAAAGAGGCATCACTATCATGTCAGCAGCTACCACTTGTTTTTGGGAGCCTTATTTTGAAACTCGTTTAGCGAAAGAACGCTATCGTTTTAATATCATTGACACCCCAGGGCACGTAGATTTTACTGCTGAAGTTGAAAGATCTCTTCGAGTTTTGGATGGCGGTATTACGGTCTTAGATGCCAGTGAAGGTGTCCAATCTCAATCAGAAACCGTTTGGCGCCAAGCTGATAAATATAATGTGCCAAGAATTTGTTTTGTTAATAAAATGGATAAATTAGGCGCAGATTTTAAAGCAACGGTCGAAGATATTCGCAACAAATTTGGCGTAAAGCCGGCAGTGATGGTTTTGCCCATGGGTAGTGAAGATCATTTTGAAGGTGTAATTGATTTGTTAGCGGGTAAAGCTTATTTTTGGGAAGATCATCAAGTAGCTACTGAGCCAGAAATTAAAGACATACCAGAAAAATATCAAGCAGAAGTGGATAAATTACGAGCAGAATTAATCGAATTAGTTGCTGAAACAAACGATCACTTAATGGAGAAATTTCTCAATTCAGAAGAAATTGAAATCAACGAATTAAAAGCGGCTCTCCGTCAAGCAGTTATCGATTACAAATTGGTGCCAGTTTATGCTGGTTCATCATTAAAAAATACTGGTTTACAGCCTTTGTTAGATGCCGTTGTGGAATACTTGCCTTCTCCTATGGATATTGATCATATTACTGGCTTAAAGCCAGGCACTGAAGAGCAGACTGAACGCAAGTTAACTCCAGAAGAAAAATTTTGTGGCCTAGCTTTTAAAATTCAAACAGATCCTCACGTTGGTAAATTAACTTATTTTAGAATTTATTCTGGTGTTTTGAAATCTGGTAGTTATGTTTATAACTCCAGTAAAAATATTAAAGAAAGATTGGGTCGCTTATTATTAATGCATGCTAATCAAAGAGAAGAAATTACTCAAGGAGTAGCTGGTGAAATTGTTGCCATGATTGGCTTAAAAGACACCAAAACTGGTGACACTTTGTGTGATGAAAGCATGCCGATTGTGTTAGAGGGTATTACTTTTGCTGAACCAGTTATCTATTTGGCCATAGAACCACACACTAAGGCTGATCAAGAAAAAATGGGCATGGCACTAGCTAAATTAAGTGAGGAAGATCCTACCTTTAGCATCAAATCCGATCCCGACACTGGTCAAACTATTATTGGTGGTATGGGCGAATTACATCTAGAAATTATTGTTGATCGTTTAAAACGAGAATTTCATGTTGAAGCTGATGTTGGCAAGCCTCAAGTTGCTTATCGCGAAACTATTAAACAGTTGGCAGAAGGTGAAGGTAAATATATCAAACAATCTGGTGGTCGAGGTCAATATGGACATGTTTTATTACGCATTGAACCTAAAGAGCGTGGCACCGGCTATGAGTTTGTTAATGAAATTAAAGGTGGCGCAGTTCCTCGAGAATATATTGAACCGACCAATAAAGGAGTTAAAGAGGCTCTAGAACGAGGCTTTTTGGCCAACTATCCAATGGTTGATGTCAAAGTCAGTTTATATGATGGTTCTTATCACGAAGTTGACTCTAGCGAATTAGCCTTTAAGATGGCAGGTTCTTTTGCTATGCGTGATGCAGTCGCCAAAGCAGACATGATCCTCATTGAGCCAATTATGAAGGTCGAAGTGAGCACTCCAGAAGAATTTATGGGTGATGTCATTGGTGATTTAGGCAGTCGACGCGCCCAAATCCAAGGCACGAATCAAAGGGGTAATATCAGTATTATTACTGCGATTGCGCCATTGGCAGAAATGCAAGGTTATGTAACCTCTTTACGTGGCATGACCCAGGGTCGAGCTACAAGCGTCTTATTACCTAGCCACTATGCAGAAGTGCCACGTAATATCACTGAAGCAATTATTGAAGAAAGAAAAGGTAAGAAAGCCTAATTTCATTGCTTGGTGTATAATAAGTAGATTAAAAATTATTAGTAATTATTAAAAAAGGAGATAAAAGTTATGGCAGATGCACAAAAATTTGTCAGAAATAAGCCTCACGTTAATGTTGGAACCATTGGTCATATTGATCATGGCAAAACCACTTTAACAGCAGCAATGACACAAGTATTAGCTAAAAGATATCCTTCGGATATTAATAAAGCGCTAAAATATGAAGATGTTGAAAATAGTGCCGAAGAGGTTGCTCGAGGTATTACTATCAATATTTCTCATGTTGAGTACGAAACAGAAAAACGTCACTACGCTCACATTGATGCTCCAGGACACGCTGACTACATCAAAAATATGATTACTGGTGCAGCTCAGATGGATGGTGCAATTCTAGTGGTAGCAGCGACTGATGGCCCAATGCCTCAAACTAGAGAGCATATTTTGTTGGCTAAGCAAGTTAACGTACCTAAACTAATTGTCGCTTTAAACAAATGTGACATGGTTAAGGATGAGGAATTGCTAGATTTAGTAGAAATGGAAGTTCGCGAACTATTATCAAAATATGGATATGATGGTGATAATGTTCCAGTAATTAGAGTGAGCGCCCTCAAAGCTTTAGAAGGAGACAAAGAAGCTGAAGATGGCATCATGAAATTATTTGAAGCAGTTGATGATTATATTCCAGAACCAGTTCGCGATATTGAAAAACCATTTTCTATGTATATTGAAGATGTATTTTCAATCAAGGGTCGTGGCACTGTGGTTACAGGCCGTATTGAAACTGGCGTAATCAAAGTTGGTGAAACCGTTGATATTGTTGGTATTCGCGACAAAAAATCCACAACAGTCACTGGTGTAGAAATGTTTAGAAAAATGTTAGATCAGGGTCAAGCTGGAGATAATGTTGGTATTTTACTGCGCGGTATTGAAAAAGATGGTGTTGAAAGAGGACAGCTATTAGCTGCTCCAGGATCTGCTTCAGCTCATAAAAAATTTGAAGCAGAAGTTTATATTTTGAAAAAAGAAGAAGGTGGTCGTCACAAACCTTTCTTTTCTGGATATAAACCACAATTTTATATTCGCACCACTGATGTCACTGGTGAAATCAAATTACCAGAAGGCGTAGAAATGGTTATGCCTGGTGATAATGCCAAAATGACCGTTGAACTAATTACTCCAGTAGCTATTCACGATGGATTTCGTTTTGCTATTCGCGAGGGCGGTTTAACTGTTGGTGCTGGTGCTGTCACAAAAATTATTGAATAAAATATTTAAAAATGTTTTAAGCCCCTGTTTCACAGGGGCTTTTTTTATCTCTCTTGATCTTTGTTTTTCTCTCTGGTAAAATACAAGTCTCACTACAGGAGATAAGCAAAGGCGCTTAAAAGCTAGTTTTTTTATTTATCATCTGTACAACTTGAAGAAAATTAGTTATAATCGCGCTTTGTGATTTCTACAAGAAAAAATTTTCTCAAGTAGTGATCAGGTATCAGTTGCTTTTTAGCAATAACCGATAACAAGTTAAGAAAAATTTAGAAAATAGTATGGCGAAAAATCAAAACACATACAAGATTCGAGTGAGGTTAAAATCTTACGACCATCGAGTAATTGATGAAGCTAGTCGTAAAATACTGCAAACAGCTCTTTCTACAGGAGCTAAAGTTGTTGGACCAGTACCTCTACCAACTCATACAAAATCTTTTACTGTTTTGGTTTCTCCACATACAGATAAAAATGCCCAAGAGCACTTTGAGATTCGTACTCATAAGCGCTTGATCGATATTATTGATCCGACTAACAAAACCATCGACTCTCTAATGCATTTAGAGTTGCCAGCTGGTGTTGATATTCAGATTAAAATGTAATTATTTTTTAAGGACTAAAACCAAATTGATCAGAAAAAAATCAAAGGAAGCATGCTCAATACAATATTTGCTACCAAAATCGGTATGTCTCAAGCCTGGTCAACACTTGGAAAACGTCTTCCTATTACCAAGCTGTTTGTTGATGACAATGCTGTCTTAAGTGTTAAACAACAAGAAGATCAGCTTTTTCAAGCCGAACTGGCTTATGGCAAAAAGAAACTAAAAAACGTTAGCAAGCCCATTCGAACTCAAATTACTAAGAGTGGTTTTTCTTCTGGATTTCAACAAATTAAAGCTGTTAAAGTAGATGAAAACACCAAAGCTGGCGATACAATTTCTTTAGATCAAGTTTTAGCAGTGGGCGATGTGGTGGCTGTTCAAGGCACAAGTAAAGGACGAGGTTTTGCTGGCTCGATTAAAAGACATAATTTTCGTAGTGGTCCCAGTACTCATGGACAATCTGATCGTGAGCGATCACCTGGGTCAATTGGCGCTGGTACAGATCCTGGCAGAGTGTGGCGAGGCAAAAAAATGCCTGGACATTTGGGCGTAGAAACAAAAACTGTATTAGGTTTAGTTGTGGTTCATATTGATTTAGAGAAAAAAGAAATTTGGGTAAATGGCCCAGTTCCTGGTCATAAAAATTCGATAGTGAGAATTCAAAAAACAGGCACAAAAAAAGAAATAGAGCTTGATGGTAGTTTATTTGGAGATAAGCAAGAAGAACAAGAGAAAACTGCTGAGAAAAGCGCCGAGGAAGTCACTGAAGAGATTGCCGAGGAAGTGTCAGTAGTCGAAGAAACTGCAGAACCAGCAGTCGAAGAAACTGCAAAACCAGCAAATGACGAAGCGCTAGAAAATAGCAAAATTAAAGAAACTAAAGAGGAAACACCAGCGTAATGCAATTACCAGTTATAGATTCTACTAGCAAAAATGAGAAAATGAGAGTCAATGATGTCTTGTTTACAGATCAGAATGCAGATGCTCTATTAGCTCAGGCAATCAGAGTTTATCGCTCTAATTCAAGACAGAGTTCTAGTCACACTAAAACTCGTAGCGAAGTTAGTCGTAGTAAACAAAAATGGTTTAAGCAAAAAGGTACTGGTAATGCTCGTCATGGATCAAGAAATGCTCCTATTTTTGTAGGCGGTGGCGTGGCTCATGGTCCTCGTGGCATAGAAAATTGGAATTTAAAATTAAATAAAAAATCAAAACTGATTGCTCTGCGTTATGCGCTCACTCTACAAAAAAAGAATTTATTTATTAGTAAAGATATTACAACCTTAAAAGGTAAGAGCAAAGAAGCGCAAAAATTAATCAACAAATTTAGTCAGGATACCGACAATATTTTATTAGTAGTCAGTAAAATGACTTTAGCCATGAACAGAGCATTAAGTAATTTAAAAAATGTTTCTATTGTTGCGGCTGATAGGTTAAATGTTTTACAGGTTTTTCAGGCAGATAAAATCTTGATTGATCTTAATGCTTTAAAAATTTTAGAAGATCGATTTAATAAAGTTAAAAAAAAGAGTATTAAAAAGTGATCATGAATGCCTATTTAATCAAAAAACCAGTTATTACAGAAAGATCGCTAAGCTTAGCTAATAAGCAGAATGTTTATACTTTTGAAGTATTAATGAATGCTCATAAAGGTCAGATTAAGCAAGCAGTCGAAGATGTGTTTGCGGTAAAAGTTTTAGAAGTAAACACGGTGGTGAGACATCGAGTTAAAAAGAAAACTGGTCGTAAACGCATTAACACTGTGAGTCCAAAAACTAAAAAAGCCTATGTCAAATTGGCTGAGGGTCACACCATTGCTCTCTTTGACACTGGAGGAAATGAATAATGTTAAAGAAAAATAAAACAGGCACTCCTGGCAGCAGACATCGAGTTGATGTCGATCGATCAGACTTGCACAAGGGTGCGCCTGAAAAGTCTTTGTTAAGAAAAGGCCATAAAAAACGTTTGGGTCGAGACGCTAAAGGACATGTATCCATGCGTCATCGTGGTGGTGGCGTAAAAAAACGTCAACGAATCATTGATTTTAAGCGTAATAAGCTTGATGTACCAGCCATAGTTAAAAGAATTGAATATGATCCAATGCGCAGTGCCAATATTGCTTTATTATCTTATAAAGATGGAGAAAAGCGTTATATTTTAGCTCCAGAAAAATTAAAAATTGGTGATGAAATTGTGGCAGGCGAAAAAGTGAGTACTAAGACTGGCAACGCCATGCCGTTGAGAAATATTCCTCTCGGTGTGAACATTCATAATATTGAATTAAGACCTGGCAAGGGAGCTCAATTGGTTCGTGGAGCTGGATTGGGAGCAATTATTCAATCAAAAGAAGAAAAATATGCTATTGTCCAATTGCCATCTAAAGAATTTAGATTGATAAATCTTGATTGTTTCGCTACAATAGGCAGTCTTGGTAATAGCGATTGGAAAAATCGTAAATTGGGTAAGGCTGGCCGCAAGCGACTAATGGGCATTCGTCCAACAGTGCGTGGTACTGCTCAGCACCCCGGCAGTCATCCTCATGGTGGTGGTGAGGGTCGAACTGGTGTCGGATTAAGATATCAAAAGACCCCTTGGGGTAAAATTGCTGCTCCAGGAAAAAAGACTCGTAATCCAAAAAAAATTAATAAATGGATTGTGCGAGATCGACGTAGCAAAAATTAAAGGAAATTAATGTCTAGATCAAATAAAAAAGGACCATTTGTTGATCAAAAGCTTCTAAAAAAAGTTATGAAGCAAAAAGATAGTGGAGACAAAGCTCCCATTAAAACCTGGAGTAGGGCTTGTACTGTAGCACCAGAATTTGTTGGACACACTTTTTTGGTTCATCAGGGAAAAAACTTTGTTGAGGTTTTTATTTCTGAATTAATGGTTGGCCATAAATTAGGTGAATTTGCACCCACCAGAACTTTTAGAGGTCACGGCAAAATGGTAAAAAGAATTTTGGCTAAAACTTAAAAATTGGATTATAAAAATGATTATTATAGCGACACAAAAAAACACTAGACAACCTGCACGTAAAGTTCGTTATGTGGCTGACGTGGTTAAAAAAATGTCGGTTGAAGACGCACTTAAGCAATTAGCAGTCATGGATCGTCGAGCGAGCCTAGTGGTTTTAAAAACCCTGCGTCAGGCAATTGCCAATGCCATGAACAATCATCAGTTGGCTTTTGCTGACTTGCAAATCAAAAATATTATTGTTAATGATGCGCCAACCCTCAAGCGTTGGAGAGCTGTTAGTCGTGGCCGAGCTCACACCATTTTAAAAAGATCGTGCCACATCGTAGTCGAATTAGAAACCAAGAGTGTTGAGAATAAAGATGATTCGGTAAAGAAACAAGTTAAAGAAAATAACAAAGCAGCTGATAAAAAATCAGCAACACCTGCTAAAAAAACAAGCGCAAAAAAGACCGACACAAGCAAAAAAACTAGCAAAACTAGCAGCAAAAAAATAACTAAGAAAGATAAAAAATAAACTATGGGGCAAAAAGTTAATCCAATTCTATTAAGAACGGGTGGGATCTTCAACTGGAAATCTCGTTGGTTTGCTGACAAAAAAAGCTATGCAGACAACCTCTTGGAAGATTATCGTTTGCGTCAATATCTTGATGAAAAATTAGCTAATGCTAGTTTGGTAGATGTTAATATCAAACGCTCGATTAGTAAATTAACTTTAGTTATTGAAGTGGCCAGACCTGGAGTAGTGATTGGTAAAGGTGGGCAAAATTTAGAAAAAATTAAATCAGAAATTGATCATATTGTTAATGCTTCAAAGCAGAAAAAAGAAAAATCAAGAATTGAGATAAAAATTGAAGAGGTTAAGAAACCCGATCTCAGTGCCAAATTAGTAGCTGAAAGAATTATTAGTCAATTAATTACTCGTTATCCACATCGTCGAGCAGTCAAACAAGCCATGGAAAAAGTCATGGGAGCAGGAGCAAAAGGCGTAAAAATCCAATTATCTGGCAGAATTGCTGGAGCGGAAATTAGTCGAAGCGAAAAATATTTTGAAGGAAGCATTCCTACTCAAACCTTAAGAGCCAATATTGATTATTATGAAAAACCAGCAAAAACCAGATCAGGTTATGTTGGTATAAAAGTCTGGATTTACAAAGGTGAAATCGTTTAAATTTGGAAAATAAACAATGTTACAACCAAAAAAAGTCAAATACCGAAAAATGTTTAGAGGCAAAAACCGAGGTAATGCTAAGCGTGGTGCTGAAATTGCTTTT
>JAAYYE010000011.1 GCA_012515515.1 Minisyncoccota bacterium | reverse complement strand
TCATGCTTTTGATAAAACAGTTTTTGAGAAAGAGGCGTTTTGAGAAAAGTAATTCATTGCTTTCACTTCTAGAAGTAGCTTGATAAGCGGCAGCAATATTGCTCAATAAGAGTTGGCTTTTTTGGCGATCGTCAGTCGCTACCGCAATTTTAAAAGCAGCTCTTAATTGCCTTTGTTCTAGTTTTTGCTTGATTAGTTGTTGCTGAGGGTGTTCGGCCAATTCCTCAGTTGATGGAGTTTGGTCTATAGAAAAGAAAGAAAAATCAGTAGCTAATAGCAATTGAATTAAAATCGTGTCTTCTCCTTCGTTTTTCGATAAAGTTGACATTAAAGTCGCTAAAGGATCAATGTCTGCAAAATCATGATAGGTTTTTAGTGGCAAATAATGACGATTTTTTAATTTAAAACTGGAAACAGCCAGCTGGCGATTTTCAAGTAAAAAATAATCAACTGGGTCAAAATCCATTTCTTCGATGACGGCTTTGGGATAGCTGGCGTGAATTGCTCCCTTAAAATAGGCTAACAGTCGCACAGGCACATTGATCAAAAAATGAATACTTTGCTCGCGCACTAGGATTTCAAAACTCAATCTTTCGTTTTTTCCCAATAATTTCTCAAATAAGTTATTTTTAAGTTTCGGCAAAGTAGACAACAATTGCACTGCTGCCTCTGCAGTTTCTTCACCATCCTTGCTGGTTTTAATTTTGAGTAAAATATGGTTTTTTGGCACGTTTTAAGTATAACAAATTATCTTGAGCTTTTTTTCTCCAAACGGAGTGCTTGATTTTTTTGCCATTTAGCTAGAAAAATTAATAATAAAGGCAGCAAGAGTATCAGCCCTCCCAACTCTAAAAGTTGAGGCCAATAAATAATATAAATATTATTAGGGTGATTATCAGTAATTGGCCCATTGATCACCCAGGCATTAGCCCAATTGCTTAATTTGTGCTGTTCTAATTTTTTGCCATCTTGATAGGCCACCCAAGCAGGATCAAAAGCTTGAGCTAATGTTAAGTATTTTGCCTGACAATCAGACGACAAACTAACTTGATAAAACCACAAGGCTTTTTTCTGAACAGTAAAATCACAGCTACTAGGCTGTTGCTGAAAAACTTGAGCGGTAGAATTTTGCCACGATAAGTTTTGCAAGAAATTATATGGCCAGAAAAATACTTCAGCTGATTCAATCAAATCTTCGTTGAGCTCTCGCCCATAAGAGTCAATTGACAAATATAAGGTGTAAGCTTGGTTAAAATCTTCAGTCGGTGGTAAAACTTGATAGTTGATTCCTTCGCTTAAATAAGTTTCGATGGGGCTGCGACCCAAGCTATCTGATTGCACAGCAAAAACAGCAGGTAGACTAGCTAAATTCTTGGCTTTAAGCCTGATTAAATAGCCCAAATCGTGCTTTAAGTTGGCTAAAGGGAAATGATCACAGACACTGGTGCCGACTGCCTGATAAAAAGTGCCTTCAGTCCACTGCTCCTTAGCCACAGATCCTCCTTGTAATGGTCGACAATCAACTGGCTCAAAAAGATTTTCCTCACTCGTCATTAGATTACTTTGCAAAATTATGCGGGGAATTTTTACTAATAATGGTTCGGCCCCTTGATGGGTCTCTTGCGCAACCCGCTCAGTTTGCTCAACCTGCACATTAAACAAATTTAAATCAAAAAAAGCATAGTCAAAATAAGCAGTGCTTTGCTCGCTACTTAAGGATATCGTGTTAGAAACCCTGGTGTTGAGCAATAAATCAATTTGACCACTGTTTTCAAGTTGACCAATTAAATGATTATTAATATTGAGATAACAAGCCTCGCTAGCTAAACACAAATGAGCATCAAAAACAAAATCTTTTTCTAAAGTAAGCCTGGTTGTCTGTTCTTGCTCAATAATTTCTGGCACTAACAAACTAAAATTGAGCTGAGCCACGCCATCTTCCACTGACCAAATTAAACGAAAAGGCAAGGCTTTTTCACTTTTAACTAAGTCTGTAAAATGCAGTTGCAAGTCGGTGCTGGGACTAGCTTTCAAGCTAGTAAGATAAAAATAATTTTCATCTTCACTTAAAGAGAATTCAAGATCTTTTTGCAAATGATTAGTAAATAATGCTGGAAAAGGATAAATAAGATCGGGATTAATAGCATCGGCTCGTTGCTCGGTAAGCAGTTGATCATCAAGGCTTAAATAATGAGACAAATCAGTAAAAGCTTGATCAAGCCAGCTAAAACGGTAGTTATTTATCACTTTGGGCAAATCATCATATAAGCCAATGAATTCTTGACGAGCCTGGTGCGGCTGCTTTTTGACTTGATAAATACTTAAAAAGTCATATTGCTCAACTAAGTGAATATTAGCCGAACTTTCTAAAAAATCACTTATAGCCTGATAATTAAAGGGTTTTCTGGTATTACGATTAATAATTGATTCATCCAAGATTAAATAGTCGACCTCGTATTGAGCGAAGACATTTTCTAGCGCAACAATATCTTGTCGATCGAGAGCCGACTGCAATTGCCAGTAATATCGCTCACTAGCTTCGCTCCAAACGTCAAAAGCTCGATCTAAAATAGGCTGTTTAATACCATACCAAATAAATCCAGAGCCACGATATCCCCAATCGTGCCATTGCCAGCCATAAAAAGTATGCTGAGGTAAATTAGCGATGCGGCTGCTGGCTGGAGCTTGATGCTTAAAATAATCAAAAAGTTGAAAATAGGCATCGGGAATATTTACTCGTAAACGCGAATAGAAAAAATTACCCGTAAAACTAGGCAAAGAATAATACAACAAGGACAGGAAAAATAAGCCAGTCAAGATAAATTGCCAAATCTTCTTCTTCAATAAAGAAAAAAGCCAAGCCAAGCCAAAAGTCAGCAACAAACTATAAAAAAGACTGTAGGGCACAATCCATTTAGTGAAAGCTGAGCGAAATATTTGACCAAACAAAGGTAAATGTTGGCGTAAAAAATCATAAAGAAAAGCCAGGGGTGGATTAGAACCAGCCAAAATAAAAGCTGTAAACAAAAAAACCAGCAGAATGGCTAAATGACTATGAGCTAAAAATGATTTATTTTTTTTGCTAAAAATTAATAATCCCAAACCACAAAGCAATAATAAAAAATATAGCCAGCTTAAAACAATGACGCCCGGTTGATGAAAGTGAGTTTTCCACACATCCATCAGATAAACACTGTTTCCCCACTGATTAAAGTCTGTGTAATCCAGCCAAAAACCTTTTAGAGTGGCTAAATTAGCAAAACTACCAAATTGATTATTTTTTAAGAAAGTTACCTCAGTCGACATCAAATTAATTTTGGCATCGACGGTGGTGCTGCTAGCAAAAATTGTAAAATAAATGACAGGCAATAGCCAAAAAGCATTAGTTAAAAAAACTATTAATAAAATTGTACCTGCCTTTTTCCAGCTAATTTTTTTCTTGATTAGAAAAAAAGCCAGAATGAGCAATAAAATTAATAAATAAACAACAAACACCGTTTGCACGTAAGCAAAAATTGTCCCCAAAAGAGAAAACACAATAAACCATAATAAGTTTTTCTTAGTCGATTGTTCTAGATAGCTTAAAAAGTAATAAATTAACCAGGGGAAAAAAGCAAAAAAAGCGGCAAAAGGTTCAAAAGTGACATAAAAATTTTGCACTGTGCCCAAGTTTAATAAATAAAAACTAGCACCAAGAACAGCTAATAGTTGACGCTGCTTGTTATTTCTTAATAAATAGGTAAATAAACGAAAAGCTCCTAAAACACCAAATAATAAAGTCAAATAATTCCAAAAATATCTTAGCCACTCTTGTTTTAAGATTAAAGACAAGGGCCATAATAAAAGCTGGCGAATTAAATCTGCTCCATGAGCCATGCCTCCTAATAAACCCAAGCCCTGATATTCTTGCCAAACAGCATTAAAAGTTCTTTCTAAATTAATCCCCAAATCAAGTTCAACGGGTAAATTGTCCCAACCAATTAGATAGGTATCTGGAGTAAAGTTCTGATAACACAAAACAGTGACCAAGAAAAATAAAAACAACTGTGGCCAAATCTTTTTAACTAGGGAAAGAAATTTCATAACTTAATTGTATACAAAAACTAAGCTTAAGTGCCAGCTTGAGAATATGCTGGCTTTTGCCAAACATATCCTTTTTCTAGCCCACTCGTTTTGACAATTTGTTCTTTAACAACTTGTTTTTTGACTGGTATATGGCTTAAATATTGTCCAGCAACCTCATTCCAGTCATGCGCCTTGGATAATTGACGAGCAAAATTCCACATTTTTTGAGCTAAAACTTGATTTTGCCAGTTGTTTAAAAATACTTTGGCAAAAGAATTGTAATTTAAGTCAAATAATAATTGATCAGTAGCGACACCATTCTGTTTAGCTAATTTTTGCGCTTCAGCGGTTCTTAAGTTTTCGGCAAAAAAACTTGAGTAAATAAAAGGCTTACGATATTGCAAAGCCAGAGCTAAAGCTCCCGAGCTGGACATACGCGCACGATAAGGAAAAACTACTAAGTCTGCCACTGCAAAAATCTTTGCTACCTCTTTTTCTGGCACGAAACCAGTGTGAATAATATCTTGACTATTATTTTTGATTAAATTGTGCAGATTTTGATAAAAAGCACGCAAATGAGCCTGATTTTTCTGGGTAGGTGCCACATCTCCTGCTAACAATAATTTAGTATTCTTGCTCAACTGGCCAGATTTTTTTAAACGCAAAAAGTTCTTGATTAACCAATCAGTACCTTTGTACCAAGAATGATAACCATAGGCTAAAACTAGTCGATCACTAGGCTGACAGCCTAAACTTTGCTTAAAATTAGCTTGTTGTTTCTGAGTAAAATTTTGATAACCATTAATACCGTGAGGAATAATGGCCACTTTATGCTGAGGCACTAGGTTTTGTAATTTTTCAGCTAAAAATTGATCATGAACCAATATTTTTTGGCTAGCCAAGCCTAAAACACTATAAAACAGACGCATCGCGCCATTAAAAAACAGAGTTTTTAGCGAACTAGCAGACAAGGCCACTTGACCAGATAAAGTAGCTAAATCTAAAACTACCTGATGTAGCATGCTGTAGATTTTTTTGCCAAGTAAGCGTTGCCAGAGAAAGAAAAAAGGTAATAAAAAAGTAATAATTTCTTTACCAAATAAACTAAATTCAAACTGAAGGAGGATGTTTTTTGCCTGAGAAAAACGTTTAAATTGACTATTTAGTTGAGTAAAAAGCTTAATTGAGTTAACTGTATAGCTGGGAATAACTAAAATGTTCTTTTTGAGTAAATAAGCCTGGTTATTTGCACCAGCAATTTGCTCACACAAAACCACCACTTGTTGTTGATTAGGAAAGTGTTGCAACAATAATTGGCTATAACGAGCCACTGCGTTACGTTTGGCAATTTCCTCACCTTGCAGAGGAAAACTAGAAACTAGCAACAAAGTAGCTGGATCATTAAAGCGCTGGTAGGTCTTGTTACTTAATTTCATAATTTTTGGTAAAACAAAAACCACCAATCCTAATTGATGGGCTTTGTTTTACCCGCGTCTCCTGTGTTTCAAGGGGGACGCGGGCAAGGAGGATATTTATGGGGCATACTCTTGAAGAGTTTGCCCCGGAAAGGTGGCGGCCGCCCAGGCCTTTACCTGGGCTGCACTCCAGCTCGACGGCATGGTCCATGCCTGGATCGAGCTGAAATGGATGTTGTCCCGGGCGTTTACCCAGGAAAACAGTTCGCCATCCAACAAGGCCACAGTTGTGGCCTTTTCGGCGCCAATGCTGGCGTTGAAAGACGAGCCATCCCAGATTCCGTGAACGGATATGGGCTGTGGCTGGCTAAAGGCGGCGTTGTCCGGTAAAAACACCGAGGGTGTATCCTGCCCCGCGGGAAACACAAAAGTGTTTTTCCCGTCATGGACATAGATAACCCAATCATAGTCGTTCGCCAGTTGATTGTGACGCTTGGCGGTCACAAATTCGCTGGCGATTGGCGGCTTAGCTGCCGAGAAATCGCTCATGTTCCAGCCAATGGGGTAAACCCACAGGCTGCCCTCGCGCACGGGGAGTTCCCACTCGGCTAGGCCTTCAAAGACCCAGATGTGGTGCTCCTCGGCGAGGACTTGTCGACCCTCGATCAAAGCATTGCAACCGACATAACTCGCCAATTGCTCCATTCCCGAAGACAGGGTATAAAACCCATCTTCTGGATGAAGGGCTCCGAGGAATTCAATCCTTAAGCCCTGATCCTTGAGGGGACACTCCGCGATTACCACGGGTTCGACTACCGGCTCTTCAACCACCGGTTCTTCGACCGTTGGTTCTTCAACCACGGGTTCTTCCACCGGTACTTCAACCACGGGTTCTTCAACCACGGGTTCGACCACCGGTTCTTCGACCACGGGCTCAAGCACGGGCTCTTCAACCGTTGGTTCTTCGACTACGGGTTCCTCTACCTCTGCTGGAGGTAGAGGGGTTGCTTCCTGCTCAGCCTTCGGCTGGCAGGCGGCGAGTAAACTCGCCAAAACAAACAAAACAACAAAAAACTTGCGCATGATCTTTTCTCCTTTTATGCGTCTAATTCCACTAAACAGCAGTGGTCACCGACTCGTCCATTGCCCTGATGGCACGCTTGGACCAGCTTCTCTAACAACCACCTCAATCATGATTGCTAAAAAAGCTGGACCAAAATGCCTCGGGCATTATTTCCTCCTTGTTAAGGTGCGTCTCTTTTCGTAAGTGACTCAAAACTCCAGAAGCAATTTCTAGGTTTTAAGCTTTACTTAAGAGCTCCTTCTTCTACTCTTTCGAGTAGAGAATAATTTTTGACACAAGGGTTTGGGGGAAAAGATGGAGCTGTCAAAAACTGTTCTCTAATCAAAAGATTCATTATTTATTAATTAATATATATAAGTATATCAAATAAAGTCATTTTTGTCAATATTATGGGATGTTAAAATTATCTTTTTGCCAATAAGTTGAAAAGTCACTTCGACTATTTCAAAAAGCCCTTCTGTCAAAGAAGGGCTTTCAATTTCAATTATCTCTGTAAATTTTATTTACTAAATTTCTTTGATTTGCCTAAAGCAAAAGCACCAACGCCAGCTAAAGCCACTGCTTCTAAAAGCAAAACTGTGCTTAAATCAAAACCGGTATCTGGAGTGCTCTCAGTAATAATAGCAGCACCATCGCTTTTTACACAAAAGCTAGCATAATCACTATCACTCACATCATCTGGTCGAGAATAAACTTTAGCCTTATTGGTAATACAAGTAGTGCCAGCTGGCAATTCGTTTTTACCTTTAAATCGGGCAGTAAAATAGACGGTAATTTCTTCATCAGGATCAACAGTATCAAAAATAAATTTTAATTCATTATCCTTAAATTCAACTGGATATTCTTTACCGTCTGCTCCTAAATAGAACATGTAATCAACTAAACGAGCAAAATCATCAATTAGACGAACTTTGTTGGTTTTAACATCGCTCACATTTTTAATGCGTAATCTAAATTTAACTTCTTGCTCAGGAGCAAAAGTGTAAGAACTAGCAGCAATATTATCCCAATATTCATTAGCTTTTGGATTAAAAATCTTTTTATCTAGGCTTAAATCACCGTTCTCACAGACTTCACCACCACCATAAACGGTGTGACAATCGCGAGCACTGGCAACATTAAGAGTCACTAAAAGAAAAGCTGTTGCTAATAAAAGGGAAGAAATTATTTTTTTCATAAATACTTTTTTATTTTTTAATTTTTATTAATAATATATATGATAGCGTATTATATACTTATAATTAATTATTGTCAATATTATGGGATATTATTCCTTAACAACAGGTAAGGCAGTAATAAATAAACGCTGCCAACTGGTGCCCGGTGGCCAACAGGTTTGCAGTAATAAGATGTTTTCCTCCTGAAGATTGTTAACAAAATCAATCTCTGTACTAGCAACTACATCTTGAGCACTCACTTCGTAAACAAATTGTTCATCTCCCAAATGAAGAATGATTTGCTCACCAATAGCCAAGTCTTTAATTTGGTAAAAAACCGCATTGTAAGCTTCGACATTCCATAAACCATTAGTAGAGTGTCCAAAAATATAAATTAATTTTTCTTGACCAGGAAAAGCTGAATTTTTGGCGTGTGCCACACCAGATTCTAGTGCCGCCTGATATTCTTCAGGAATATTAGGATCAATGTTGGGATGAACCTGTTCATAGAGTTCTAGGCTGGGTATTTCAATATAAAAAGGCAAAGTCGCGTAGTCGGGGGTTTCTATGAGCTTAGCTAAAGCACTTTGACCAGCTTCTTGGCTTGGGGCCTCCTCTCTGGCAAAAATTGGCCAAGTCCTGTCAAGTTGCATTTTTGTCCAATCAAAAAAGGCAAAGGTGTTCTTCTCTACTTCTTGTGGTAAATTTTGAAGAAATTCGGGAACAGCACCAATGATCTGTTTTGATTGATTAAGTGCATTTGGTAAGTTTTTAATTGCTTGAAAACTAAAAAATGGATTGCTTAAGATAAGTAGTAAAAAACTCAAAACAAAAGAAAACATCGCCAACTTCTTGAGGCTTTTTGCTTTTTGTAAAATAAATTTAGCCGGGGATTTTCGATATAATCTCACCCTCGTCTTTTTATTTATCATTATGGGACATTATACTGAAAAATGTGGAAAAAATCAAGCTTTTGTCCAATGTGTTAAAAAAAGTTTAATGATAAAATTGAGATATGCAGAACGCGAGATACGAGCGGAAATTTTTTTTGACTGAGTTAAATGATAAGCAATTAGAAACCGTTATTAAACTGCACCCGGCTATTTTTTCAGAAATATATCATGAGCGCCAGGTCAACAGCCTTTATTTTGATAATCATAGCCTCGATTTTTATCAACATAATGTCCAAGGTAGTCAGGAGCGTTTAAAAATTAGGCTGCGCTGGTATGATGACTTAGAAAATGCTCTCGATCCCAACTTAGAATTTAAAATTAAAGTTGGCTTACTAGGCAGTAAGGAGACAATTGCCTGCCAAAATTTTTCCTCAGCTGGTGACTTGCCAACAATTCATGACTTGCTTATCGGTGAAAATAATTTTGCATCGCTCACTAAACATAAGCTAAAAAATCTCCAACCAGTGCTTTTAATTTCATATTTTCGGCGCTATTTTCAATCGGCTGATAAAAAATATCGCCTAACCATTGATCGTGATTTACGCTTCTATCAAATTAATAACAATCAAATATCTTGGAACACGAAACTGCAAATTAGCGCAACTATCTTAGAATTAAAATATGATCAGCAAAACGATGCAGAGGCAGATAAAATTAGCTCCTTTTTTCCTTTTCGCATGACTAAATCATCTAAATATGTGCTAGGAATGTTAAAAATCTATCCGCAAGTTAAAATTTAACATGATTTTAAAAAAAGACAAAAAATTTCATTTGGCTTGGAAAAAAATTTTAAAATATTTAAGTGCTTTTTTTATTTTAATTTTTTTCATTTTAATTTTATTTAATTTTGATTTTATAAAAATTAATTTATTAAAACAAAAAATAAGCTTTGATCCAGATATTAATTTTTCACAAGAAGCGATTAATTTAACTTTAAGCTCACCGATTAAAAACGCCACAATTTATTACACTAAGGATGGTGCTACACCCAATGAAAGCAGCGACAAATACCAAAATCCCATTGAAATCAAGGAAAGCACTACTTTAAAATTTGTCCTTTATAAAAAAGGCAAACAGCTGGGGGCAGTGCAAACCCATGATGTGTTTATTAATACCCAGCACGATCTAGCAGTAATTTCTTTATCCACAGACCCAGTTAATTTGTGGGATGAAGAAATTGGCATCTATACGGAAAAAAATTATGCAAAAAAGGGTAAGGAGTGGGAAAGAAATGGGGTAATAAATTTTTATGAAGAAGATGGAACACGCGGATTTTCTCGAGAAGTAGGGATTAGAATTCATGGTGGTGGAACACGAGGACTGCCGCAAAAATCTTTTCGGATTTTAATTACTAATAAGGAAAATAATCAAACTCTTAAGTACCCCTTATTTCCTGATGGCAAAGTACAGAATTTTAATTCTTTTATTTTAAGAAATGCTGGTGGTGATTGGAGTCATACCCATTTAAGAGATGCCTTGATGCAAGAAATCGTTGAAGACGCTAATTTAACAGTTGATTTACAAGACTATCGCCCAGCAGTTCTCTATTTAAATGGTCAATATTGGGGTTTATATGACATTCGTGAAAGATATGACCAAGACTATTTCAGCAACCACTACGGTGCCGATGCAAAACGCGTCAATATTTATTATGTGCCTCATGATGTTGGCGTTGATCGCGGTCGCATAAAACTAGATGAGGGAAAAGACACCGGGGGCGTTGAGCTTTATAACAAACTTTTTGATCAAACAAAAAGTTGCCAAAGTTGCACCGACTTAAATAATTTACAACAATATCTGGACCCAATTAATTACCGCGATTATTTAATTACTGAATTACATTTTAATAATTTTGATTGGCCCTATGGTAACGCTAAACTTTGGCGCTATGAAACCAATGCTTTTGAACCGAATGCTCCCTATGGTTTAGATGGACGCTTCCGCTGGTTACTTTTTGATTTAGATGTAGGATTTGGGGCTGGCAAGCAAAGTGAAGAAGACATGCAAAGATCTGCCAGAGCCAATCCTTATCAAGATCGTTTAGTTGATGACCACTTCCCCTTTAGAAATTTATTTTATAACTACAGCTTTGCTAATGAGTTTGTCAATCAATACGCTGATTTATTAAATACATCCTTTAAATATGAAAATGTCGTAGCAAAAATTGATGAGTTGGCAGGCGCAATTGACTCGGAAATGCCTAGACAAATTGAGCGCTGGCACAATAAAGAAACTTGGCCAGGAATCATAAATAATCAAGAAAATATTGATAAAATTAAAAGCATAGGCTCTTATGAGGAATGGAAAAATAATGTTGAACTATTAAAAGTCTATGCTTACTGGCGACCAATCTATATGAAAGAACATACAATCAAGTTTTTTAATCTTTCAGGCATGAGCAATATAAGCATTAATACTAATAATCCTGCCTGTGGCTCAATTAAGGTCAATAGCATTGTTATTGATAAAGAACAAATGCCTTGGGTTGGAGAATATTTTAATGATGTTAGAATTGATGTAGAAGCAATTTCAAGCGCCGGCTGTAAATTTGTTTCTTGGACTGGTGATATTGAGTCGGACAATGAGAAAATTAATTTTTTACTTGATGCCAATATTAATTTAATTGCTAATTATAAATAATAATAATTATGAAAAAAATAATTATAAATAAAAAAATTTTTAATATTTTTTATTTTGTTTTTTTTATTTTTGTTAATTTAACTGTCTTATTAGACAGTTATAAATATCCTGGTTTTTTCAAAAAACATTTTTTTCTGGATTCAAAGTATCTATTCGTTTTATTAATTGCTAGTTTAATTTTATTATTTTTCAAAAATAAAGAATTTTTTAAAAATAAATTTTTAAAAAGATTTAGCATTTCCTTCCTGTTGATCAACTTGATCCTTATGCTTGGCTTTTCTTACTTAGAGTTCATTCACTACGAAAATTATGTTTACAACTTGTTTCATATCAATCATGCCTATTTTGTGCTCTTTTTTATTGAGGGGGCAGTGCTAAGCTTATTAACTTGTTGGGATTGGTTCAAAAAAAGAATTAATGTTTTAATTAGCACTTTATTTCTCTTTTTTCTATTAATGGGCTTATTTACCTATACTTTTCCAGTAAATTTCTTTATTGAAATTAATAAAGAAGATCAGTTGATTGAAACATTGCAATTTTTTGTAGTAATATTTTCAGCTGGCTTAGCCTTCTTACTGGCCTTGTTGCATCAAAAACAAAAAAACACTTTCTACTTTCTATTCTACCTGTTTGGCGGATTAGTCTTATTATTTGTAGCAGGCGATGAAATCTCCTGGGGACAAAGAATCTTTAATTTTCAAACACCGGAACTAATTCTGCAACACGCTGATAGTCAAAATGAAGTCAGCATTCATAATACGCAAGGGATCGTGCAATATTTGGGTCAAATATATTTATTTATTGGCGCTTATGGGAGCTTTTCTTTTATTATTTATGAAATTTTGAAAAGAAAATTTAAAAAAATAGAGCCAATCATCAAGCATTTTTTTATCATATTTCCTGCTTCATTATTCTTTTTTCTTAAATTTTTATATGATTTTTTGAGTGGCCAAACAAGCATCGATTTCCCTTTTAAATTCCGTTCCTGGTCAGAGTATACTTAGCTAGCAATGTATTTGGGTGTTTTTATTCACCTCTTTTTGCTTTATTATAAACACTTAGCAAAGAAAGAAGCTTATGGCAAAAATTAATCAACTGGAATTTTTAAGTTCCTACTTTGACGATAGTAAAATTACCGGCTCATTAAATGAGTTTATTTTAGACGTCGGCATTTTAGTTTTAATTTCCTTTTTATTGTCAATAATTTATCAAAAATTTGGTAATTCTCTATCCAATCGTAAAAAATTTGCGGCAAATTTTGTTTTATTATCATTAATTACTATGATGATCATTTCTGTGATTAGATCATCTTTAGCCCTATCTTTGGGTTTGGTTGGAGCTTTGTCAATTATTAGGTTTCGCTCAGCCATCAAAGAGCCAGAAGAATTAGCATATATTTTTCTAGCGGTATCATTGGGTTTGGCTTTTGGTGCCGGTCAACGGGAAGTGGCAATTGTCTTTTTTGTTTTAATTAGTCTTGTCATTATACTAAGAAGCCTGATCGCGAAAAAGTTTAACTTTTTAAACCTTAAAACTGATGAAGTTTTATATTTAAATATTAAAGCTGATGCCAAAATTGATTTAAAAAAGATCAATAATATTTTAGATCAATATTGTAGCTTTATTGATTTAAAGCGAGTCGATGAAAAAGATAATCAAGCTGAGTTTCTATTTTTAATTAAGTTGAACTCTTTAGACAAGTTGGTAGGCATGAAAGACGCCCTACTCTCTCTCGATAAAAAAATAGATCTAACCTTGCTCAATGATGAGGGTTTGTTTAATTAAAAATTATTCGCCAAAGCATCTTGAACTTGAGTTATTATCTGGTTTTGATCATAAAAACTCTGCACAGGCACGTGTAAAATTGGGATACCAGCCTGAGTAAAAACTTCATCTACAAAAATATCTCTTTGTGAGCGAGCTCGTGTGTTATGACTACCACCATCAAGCTCAATAACTAATTGAGGAGAAAAGTCTACTCGACTACACAACACAAAATCTACATGTTTTTTAGAAATTTTATTAAACAGTGTCCAAAAACGCTTATCACCCTTAGGCAAATCAACTTCAATTAAATCAGCAACTCTCACCTTGGGACAGATATATAAATCCGAATGAACTGATTGCATTAAAGCATCAAAAAATATTTTCTCTCCTTTACTAAGTAGGTAAGGACCTTTAGCTTTATAGCGGAAATCTGTTTTCTTAGTAAAAGCTTTAAAAGTATAAATTACAAACCTAATAAAAAAGAGAACGACAATCCATAGAATTAGTGTTATATAACCCTGATTCATATAATTAGTATACGAGAAAAAACACCTATTAACTAGGGTGATAAAGCTTTTCGATACTTACGCGGAGGTGAAGGGATTCGAACCCTTGGAGCCGTGAGGCTCACGCTTTCCAAGCGTGTGCAATTGACCACTATGCGACACCTCCTTAAAACTCTTATTATAACGTTTTTTATCGAAGCTAGAAGTATCAAGCTAGAGCATTGGGTAAATAATTTTAGTTAAAAACCAACCTCTCTTCGACTGCCATTGAACCGAATAGTTTTTCACTTTGTTTAATTGAAAAACCATTTTGTCTATCAACAAAGTTTTTTAATAAATGTTCTGCAATACCACCGAGAGGCTCGTATAAAGCAAAATGAGGACCCTGATCCGGAATTTTATCTTCCTCTAGCAAATCCCCTCCAAAAATTCCAGTTTGAGACGGACCAATAAATTTTGGGGTATAAGAGTAGGTTTTGTTACCATACCAACCATATAAATAAGCCCAAGTTGTATTGTAGTCGTAGGGAGCAGTGAATGAGGAAAAGCTAAATGGTTCAAACGAGGCCACTTGATATGTGTAATCAATTAACTCAAGCTGATCTTTAAGTATTGTTCCTGTCTGAATTGCTACAGGATGGTAACCGGTTTTGTTTGAATATCTTAATTCTTTTATATTTGTCATAAGAAATAACATTAAGATAACAAAAACAATAAATTTACCTAGATATAGCTTGTCCTTGATAAACAGCAAAAATAAAGCGGCAAAGACATATAATAAAGGAGCTACACCTATAAAGGTATAGTAAGAATCTCGATATTGTAGAGTAAATAAAATGATTGGTCCGAGAAAAAATAGTAAAAATAAAAATCCGTTTTTTTTACTGAGTTTTTTCACCACAAACCATATTATTCCAAGAAAGAAAAATATTGATAAAAGCGGCATGGTTGGAAAAAGCGATTGAGTAATAATTTTTAAATAATTACTACTTGTTCCAATAAGTATTTCAGATGGAGCTAATCCAGTAGAACTGAGTTTATTAAAAAATGACAAAGGATTAAAAATGCCTCTTACAGCCAATTGCAATTGAGTCACAAGCATAGTGCTGATGCTTGCCAGATAAATTAACCCCGAGCTAATTAGTTCTTTTCTGGAAAATCTTAATTTATGACCCTGATTATTTCTAAACCACCAAGCTATTATTAAGACTCCGAAAAGATAAAGTGCAAAAATAATAGCCTGATGAGACAGGCCTAAAAACAAGGCTAATAGCCAAGCTTCATTAGTTTTATTTTGCCAAAAAACCCGATACAAATAATAATAAAAGGCGGGAATAGTAATAAGCGCAATCATTGGGTTAGAGAGCCAGGTGCCTAGTTGTGCACTATCGGTGGAGAAAGTAAATAAAAATAAGGTTAAAACAAATGCATATTTTGACTTCGACAACTGCCAAGCTAATTCGCCTATCGGTATTAAGGCCAACATGCTAATTACACCTAATAAGCCAGAAACAATCTGGGGGTTTCCTTCAGCAAGCGCATACAGAGGGGCAATTAGATAATAATATAAAACCCCATGATAAACAGCATCATCTGTGCCACTCGCAGATGGACCCTGAATTTTAATATCTTTTTCATCCACCATTTGTTTAACAATAATTGCATCTCGACCCTGATCAAACCAAAACAACACATTATTGTTACTAATAAGCCAAAAGCGGTATAAAGCGCCTACTATAAAAAAAATTAAATAAATGGCTATTCGCTGTTTAAATTTGTTTGAAAAATTAATTAAAGACATAGCATTACTTTAGCACAATATTACTTAATATTTTTTATTTAAATAAAACTGTCTTTTGTTCTCGGGCAATTTTTCGATGGCATAGCGCAACATGGTGCGAGGCATCTGCAAAGTGTATTGATCTAAGAAATTAATTAAGCTTTTTTCATCGCGCTTGCCCACTTCTCTAAGCAACCAACCCACTGCTTTATGAATTAAATCTTCTTGATCATTAAGTAAAATCTTGGCTAATTTTAGGGTGGGCAGAAATTCCCCCGCTCTGATAAAAGCAAAAGTCGACAAAACTGCGATGCGCCTTTCCCAAAGCATTTCCGATTTAGCCAAGTTAATTAATAAGCTGGGAGCTTGTTGCAGGGGTTTATTTTGATTTGTCTCCAATAAATATTGACCAAGAATTTTGTCGGCAGATAAATCAACCAAATCCCAACTATTAACATAAGCGCTGTGCGCTAAATAAAAATCAACAATTTGTTTTTTAGCTGTTTGAGTGCTTGCGCCTTTAAATAATTCTAGCAATAGTAGTAAAGCGCTTAGGCGAACTTCATGGTAATGAATAATGAGTAAATCTGCCAACTCTACCAAATCTTCAATTTTAACTTGATTCTGATACTGTTTAACAATACTTCGTACTTGCGGAACTGTTACACCTAAAAATAAATCGCCTTCACCATATTCACCCTTCGCAGTTTTAAAAAATCTTTGAGAGTGTTGGGCTTTTTGCGGATTAGCTGCTTCTTTAAAAGTTAAAATAATTTTATCAGCAATTTTTGCCATTTTTTTGCTTTTAAAATTAATATAATAATTCTTTAATTTTTTCGATATTTTCTTTGACAACCGCTTGACCATTACTTAAGACATCACCTCGTGTCACAAACCCTGAAAAAGGATTACTGTACTCACCGCTTTCTTTGATATCGGGGAATAAAACTAGGTCGGCATCTTTTTGTGTATGTTTGGCCAAATGATGCAACATCACCTGAGAAGTTTTTAGAACCGTTCGCAAGGCAGAAATCTTGTCATTGCTCATTGGAAATTGATTTTTTTGTAAGTTGACTGCTATCACCACTTCTGCACCCATTTGTTTCACCGTTTTAACCGGCACCGGCACAGCTGAAGCACCATCAATTAGGCGCATTTTACCCCGCTTGACTGGTTCTAATACAAAAGGCACCGTTATGCTGGCATGAATTGCCTTACTCAGACTACCTTTTTTCAATTCAACAACTTGACCGGTAATCAGATCGCAAGCCATCGCACAAAAAGGAATTTTTAAATCTTCAATGCGACGCCCAGCTAGATAATGAGCAAAAATCTCTTCCATTTTATCGCCCCTAAAAATTCCTCTAGCTGGTCGGGGATCAGAAAAAGCGTAAAGTAAGCTTCGGTAATTCATGTTTTGGCGAAAAATTTCTTCGACCTGATTAATGTCAAGTAAAGCACTATACATACCGCCAACTAATGCTCCAGCACTACTACCAGCGATATAGCTAATTTCAATATCATTATTCAGCAACTCCTTAATCACCCCCAAATGAGCTAAAGCACGCCAGCCGCCACTACCCAGCGCTAAACCTAATTTTTTTTGTTTTTGCTTCATGAAGGAAATTATAACTGAAAAATAAAATTTATCAGCACTGAGGAATTTAATTGGCTTTGGTGAAATTAGTAATGGAGTAGCTTTAGCCCTCAATCCTCAGTCTAGAGTAATTTTACCAAAAATAGAATAAATGGATGCGGAAGGGGCGGGACTCGAACCCACGATGCCCAAAAGGGCGTCAGTTTTCGAAACTGATGCAATAGCCACTATGCGACCCTTCCTATTGTAATTCTAACGCGAAAAGTCCAGAAAAACAAAAAACTGCTCGCAAGCAGTTTTTTTATTTATCTTCAATCTAGCTTAAAGACAAATATTTCTAATCAGTTATTTATTTTTTACCTCGAAGAGCTTGTTTAATCCGCTGATCAAGGTCTTTTAGTACAGCAGAATAATTTTTTCCTGTCTCGGCTTGTAATCGCAAAATCCTGCCTTTTTCATCAATTAAAGGCTGAACTTGATCTAGTGCTTTTTCTCTGTCTTTTTTTCTTTCTAGCATAATGCGTGTATTCTAAACCAATAAACGAAAAAAAACAAAGCAATCGTCTTCACTCTTGGAAATTGTAGAAAATGGTGCGCCCAAGGGGATTCGAACCTCTGACCTTTTGTTCCGCAAACAAACGCTCTATCCAACTGAGCTATGGGCGCTTTTTCTCAAGTCCCTATTATCTCAAAAACAAGCCCCTAGTTCAATAGGGGTGATTTCAAGTGAAATTATTTTTTTTGTTCTTTTACTTTGGTGTGACAAAACCACCAATCAAAACAATCTTTTTTACCACGTCTTTTCTCAGCCTCTGCCTCACTTTTCGCAGGTGGGATGATGACATGATCACCTAGAAAATCATTATTAGGCCAATTAGCTGGCATAGCTACTTTATTAGCAGTCGAAAATTGTAGGGCTTTAACTACTCGTAAAATTTCTTCCATGTTGCGACCTACTTCCTGAGGGTAATATAGAATCAAACGAATAATTGCCTGGTCATCAATCACAAAAACTGCCCGCACGGTGTCACTACCTTTTTTTTCATGAATCATGCCCAATGATTTACCAACCCTACCCATACTATCTGCAATAATTGGGAAAGGAATTTTCACGCCCAATTTATCATTAATCCATTCTGTCCACTTAATGTGAGAAAAAACCTGATCAATGGACAAACCAATTAATTGTGTATTAATTTTTTTGAAATCTGGAGCCATTTTAGCAAAAGCGACAAATTCGGTGGTACAAACTGGAGTGAAATCTCCTGGATGACTAAATAAGACCGTCCACTTGCCCATTAAGTCTTTTGGGAAAGAAAGAGGGCCATGCGTGCTTAGCACTTTTATTTCAGGAAACTGATCACCAATTAAGGGAAAAGATGAAGTGCTTTGAGCACAATGCTTGTTGCACTGCTCGGGACATTGACAATCTCGGCAAGGACAATCCGGACAACAATTTTTTAATTTTTTTTCTGACATGTAAACCTTTCTGTTTAAATAGTTAGTGTTCTGAGTTTAACAAAAAAAATAAAATAATCAATAAACAAAAAACATTTATTTATCAATCTTTAATAAGTTTTAAGAGTAAAAATTTGTTTCTTAATTTAAGTAGCCCCAGTTGAGTATATTGCTGAACTTATTGCCGAATGTCTTGCTGAATTTACCCCAACTTCTTTATAAAATTTTGATCAATAATACTTTTTGCCTTGCAGTTTTTCTGGTAAATAACTTTCTAATTTTTTATCTTTTCCCGGCTTATACATTTGATAGTCTTTACCATAATTCAAGTCTCTCATTAATTGAGTTGGCGCATTACGCAGTTTAAGAGGAATTGCTAAGCTGCCGTGTTTTTCGACATCGTTCAAAGCTCGAAAATAAGCGTCATAGGCTCGCCGATCTTTTTTGGCTAAAGCAAGATAAACCACACCATGTGCCAAACTAATTTGCGCTTCTGGATAACCAATTTTCATCACGGCATCAAAAACTTCATTGGCTACTACTAAGGCGGTTGGTTGAGCCATACCTACATCTTCACTAGCAAAAATTACCATTCTCCTGGCAATAAATTTTGGATCTTCGCCAGCTTTGACCATTCTAGCCAGATAATAAAGCGCAGCGTCAACATCACTGGCTCTTAAACTTTTAATAAAAGCACTAATGATGTTGTAATGCTCTTCTCCTTTTTTGTCGTAGAGTATTTGTTTTGATTGGAGAGCATTTTTGAGTGAGGACAATTTTAAATTACCGTAAAGTGCATAAGCATTATCAATTATGGTTAACAGTCGACGTGCATCGCCATCAGCATAATTTAGCAAAAATTCTTGACTAGCTTGCGCAATTTTTTTAATTTTTAATACTTTTAAAGCTCTGTTGGTGATGGCGATCAAATCTTCAGTTGTCAAAGGCTGTAAAACAAAAACTCGCATTCTTGATAACAAGGGAGCGATCACTTCAAAAGAAGGATTTTCCGTACTTGCCCCAATTAAAATTATTTGGCCACTTTCAACACTGGGTAATAAAAAATCTTGCTGGGCTTTATTAAAGCGATGAATTTCATCTAAAAAGAGTACTGGCGCCTGATAAGATTCTAATAAGCTTTTTTGTTCTTTACTTTGATCAAGGACTTTTTTCACATCAGCTTTACTCGCTGATACTGCCGACAATTCAATAAATGAACGACCAGTTTCTCGGGCAATAATTTTGGCTAAAGTCGTTTTTCCCACTCCTGGAGGTCCCCAAAAAATTAAGGAAAAGGGCGAGCCCATGGCAATCATCGTGCTCAAGGGTTTACCTTCACCAACTAGTTGGCTTTGACCAACAAATTCTGCTAAATTTTTGGGACGCAGTAGGGAGGCTAAAGGTTCATTAAAATCAGACACAAGCCTATTCTAACACTCATTTTTAACAATTGGCTAAAACAAGCAGATTTATGCTTGACCATTACTTAAGCCTAAGTTTGACTTTTATTAATCCCGAGCTTGAGCTTTTTTATTGCGTTCTAACTTGCTTAAATAACGTTTACGGAGACGAAGATTTTTTGGTGTGACTTCAAGCAATTCATCATTTTCAATAAAATCTAGACATTGCTCTAAACTTAAATCAACTTTTGCATTGAGCACTGTCAAAACATCTGCATTTGATCGAAAATTAGTTAATTTTTTACTTTTACAAACATTAACTTCTAAATCGCCTTTTTGTTTACATAAACCCACAATTTGCCCCTCATAAACTTCCTCGCCAGGGATGACAAAAGTTTTACCACGCTGTTGGACGCTTTCCAAAGCATAGGCAGTGACCATCCCGCCTTCAGTAGCAATTAAAGCCCCATTTCTCAATTTTAATCTACTGGCCTGCAAAGGTGCATAATGTAAAAAAGAGCTAGTAAATAAGCCATTGCCCTTGGTTTTTGTTAAGATTTCACTGCGAAAACCCAAGAGATTGCGACTGCTAATATGATAAAGCATGTGATTTACACCTCGGCTATTGCTTGAACTGCTTTGTAGCTGAGCATGACGCTTGCCCAATTCTTCAGTAATGACTCCCACATAAGCTTGTTCAATTTCGACAATTAATTCTTCGATTGGCTCTTGCTGTACACCATCAATTTCTTTAAAAATAACCTGAGGTCGAGCAATTTCCATTTCATAGCCTTCGCGGCGCATCGTTTCAATTAAGACAGCTAAATGTAATTCTCCTCGTCCAGCCACTATAAAAACTCCGCCTTCTTTTTGTTGAATATCTAAACCTAAATTGGTTTTTTGTTCACGCTTGAGGCGCTCTGCCAATTGTCGAACAGTACAAAATTCACTTTCTTTACCAACAAAGGGTGAGGCACTAGCAGTAATCGCAATTTTTAAAGTCGGCTCGGTAATTTTGATCATAGGAAAACCCTTTGTTTCCCCCAAGGCAGCCAAAGTTTGCCCAATAGCAATTTTTTCCACTCCTGTAATAGCGATGATGTCTCCCGCTGGTGACTCTTGAATTTCTTTTTTTTCTAAACCCACACTTTCAAATAACTGATTAACAGATATTTCCCCCACTTTTTCTTCTTCTTGCAAAATGACTAAGCGTTGGCCTTTTTTAACCACTCCCTGGGTGACTTTACCAATGGCATAAATACCCTTATATGAGTCAAAGTCCAAAGTCGACACCTGCATTTTAAAAGCTGCCTGAGTATCACATTGAGGAGCGGGAACAGTGCGAATAATTTCTTCAAATAAGACTTGTAAATTACCTGTTGCTTGAGGCAAATCTTGCAATTGATTTAGCGCTGGCAATGCTGACCAAATTTTTCCCAAGCGACCCACCGCATATAAAACTGGAAAGTCTAATTGACTACTGTCACTAGCTAAGTTCAAAAATAATTCTTCAACTTGCTGTAAGACTCTTGCTGGCTCAGCATCACGGCGATCAATTTTATTAATTAAAACAATAATCGGTAATTGTTGCTGAATAGCTTGTTGCAAAACAAACTTAGTTTGAGGCAAAGGGCCTTCGGCAGCATCAACTAATAAAATAGCGCCATCTGCCATGCTAATTACTCGCTCAACTTCTCCAGCAAAATCAGCGTGTCCTGGAGTATCAATAATATTAATTTTATATTCTTCTCCAGCTAAGCTTTGATAAAATACTGAGGTATTTTTGGCTAAAATCGTGATGCCCTTTTCTCGTTCCAAATCATTGCTATCTAAAATGGTTTCTTGTCCCATTTCAGCCTGATTAGCTCGAAAAGCATGAGTTTGCTTCAACATCCCATCAATCAGGGTGGTTTTACCATGATCAACATGAGCGATAATAGCTATATTACGAATTTGCATAATTTATTAAAAACAAAAGCTAGATTATACTCTTTTCAACAAAAAAATAACAGACAATTAAGATAATAGGTCTAAAATTTCATTTGGCCGATTAAGCAAAAAATTAGCTTGAGCACCAGCTAACAATTCTTCATTAGCAAAACCCCAAGTAACAGCTGCCACTGCCACACCAGCTCTCTGACAAGCTTCAACATCTCTAACTTGATCACCAAAATATAAAACTTCTTGGCGTGGAATTTTATGTTTTTTCATCAGGGCTTTAAGTGCTCGATCTTTAGCAAATATTTCTTTTTCACAGTGCCAAAAAGTAAACAGACTAGCCAAGGGTAAATTTTGTTGATTAAAAAAACTTTCAATAGTGCTTAATTGGTTCGAGCTTAAAATGCCTAAAACATGATCTTTTTTTAATTGCAGTAAAATCTTTTTAATCTCTGGATAAAAATTCGCCTGAGTAATTAGAGAAGCAGTTTCTTGATTTAGAGCTTGAGCAATTTTTAACAATTTAACAGGACCAATCTTATATTCTGTAATCAAATCTTTAATCTTGCTTGATTTAATTTTTACTAATTCTGCTTGGGTAAATTTTGGCAAATCAAAACGGCGATAAATCCGCTTGTAAGCCTCAAGATGAATAAACTCAGTATCGGCTAAAGTACCATCAAAATCAAAAATTAAATATTTAAAATTATTAGACATAGTTAGTTGCTTAATTGGACGGTCTTTTTTAAGGCCGAAATTTCTTCATCACTTAATTTTCTTACCGTACCTGCTTGTAGGTTGCCTAGTTCTAAATTAGCCAGGCGCGTTCTGGTTAAACGCGTCACTTCCCAGCCCACTTTGGCAGACAAACGACGTACCTCATGCTTGCGACCCTCATGAAGAATAAATTTTAATACTAAGTCGCGACCTTTTTTATCCACTAATTCAACCTGCTCTGCCCGAGCCCGCTTGCCAGCTAACAGCACGCCTCTTTCTAAACGACTAATTTTATCTTGACTAAAAATTCCCTGAGCCTCCACCAGATATTCTTTTTCTACCTGATATTTGGGGTGCGTAAGACGATAAGCCAAGTCACCATCATTAGTCATTAACAATAAACCCTCTGAATCATAATCAAGACGACCAACTGGATATAAACGAGCCTGACTTTTATTTTTTAAAAAGAACATGACCGTTTTACGATTAAGCTCATCGCTGACTGTTGACACTACTGCTCTTGGTTTATTTAATAGCCAATATTCAAATTTTTCACCACTGGCCACAGTTTGGATTAAAGCATCATCAATGATTTTACCCTTAACTTTGAGCTGATCATGACTTAAATCAATTTTTTCGCCCAGTTTAGCTCGCCGACCATTAATTTGAACCTGACCAGCTTGAATTAAAGCATCAGCCTCTCTCCGAGAAGCTAGCCCCAAATCAGCCAAGATTTTATTAATACGACCTTTCATAGAATATGCTTAATTATATACGCTAATCTTGAAAGATTGAAATTAATTTTGTCGCTTGTAAGAACATAAATTAAGCGTGCGAGAGAACGAACTAATTACAAACATTCATTAATTACCAATAATAATTAATTCCTCTTCGGCGCGGGTCACGGCCGTATATAGCCACCGGCGCCAATCTTCATCGCTCATTTGTTTAAAGCGTTCTTCAAAAACAATGACCCGCGCCGCCTGACTTCCTTGCGCTTTATGGACGGTGAGGGCGTAAGCAAAATCAAATAAATCAGCTTTTTTTAACAGTTGGCGATCGGGACTGTTATAACTTATGGTGCTGGCACTATTAAATTGTTTTGCTAAGGCTAAGCCCTCATAAACTCGATCTTGGTCGTCAAAATTTACTACAATATCATAAAAATGTTGATCAATCCGCCTAATTCTCTCAATTGTACCCAACATTCCATTGTAAATTTGTTTTTGATGATTATTGCGTAAACAAATGACGCGATCAGCGACTTGTGGTTCTGCAGTTTCAAAACCTTTGAGAGTGCGCAGGTATTGATTGAGGCGCAAGCGAGTATTGTTATATCCACAAACTATGAGGGTGTCCTCGTCAGCCATTTGCAAATAATTTTCAATTTGCTCGGCGGTATCTGGATCACTTTTTAAGAGTTTCTTAACTTTTTTGCCATAACTGGCGACAGGAATCTGGCCCTGCGTCCGTGCCAAAATTGATATATCAATAATGGGATTACTTATTTCTTGACGATGAATACTTTCTAAGCGCAACATTGGTTTTTTCATTAAATTGAAGTAACCATGAATTGGGGGTAATTGCCCATGATCACCAACTGCCAAAATTGGGATATGGTAAGAAAGCAGGTCGAGCCAAATGTCTTGATCAAGCATCGAGGCTTCATCAATAATAATCAAATCAGTTTTTAAACGCTCTTTTTTGCGCCAGGCAACAATTTGTTGTTGTTCGTTTTCTACTACACTATAAATGAGCGAATGAATGGTACTCACTGAATCTTGGGCATAAAGCAGGTTAAATTCAGCTAAATAATTTTGTAAAACTTGAGTGGCTTTCCCAGTAAAAGCGGCAAAGGCCACTTTTAATTTTGGATTCTTTTTGTGCAATAATTGGCGTAAGACTGCTAATAAAGTGGTTTTACCAGTTCCAGCATAACCACCAATGGTTAAATATGGCTGTTTTTGGCTTTGAAATTCTAACCAGTGTAAAATCTGTTTTAAAACAATTTTTTTATCAGCTGATAAAAGCAGGGTTCTTTCTTCTTTTTTTGTCATTATATTTAGCTCAGCCTAGCAAGAAATAATTAAAGAATCAACATCGCATCGCCAAAACTAAAAAAGCGGTAGTCATTATTAATGGCGTGTTGATAGGCTTGACCGATAGGCGATCTTAAAAAGTTTTTAAAAACAAAGGGAGAATTGGGCTGAGTGCTAAAAGCCGTCACCAGCATGAGCAAACTGGATGCTGGTAAATGAAAGTTGGTGATTAAAGCGTCAACTGCTTGAAATTGATAAGGAGGCTTAATAAAAATGTTCGTGCTTTGCTGGCCAGTTTTAAATAGCAAATCATTTTTTTGATTTTTTTGCGAATTTTTTGGCACTTCTGATTTATTTTTTTTAATTATTTTTGGATTAATAACAGCGCTTTCTAAAGCTCGCAAGCTAGTGGTACCAACCGCAATTAGGCGTTTGCCGGCTGCTTTGGCTTGGCTTAATCTGTCAGCCACAGCTTCTTGAATTTGATAATGTTCTTCATGAAGCCTTTGGTTTTGCCAATTTTCTTGAGTTAATTTGGCAAAAGTACCTAAACCAACTGCTAAATCAATTTTTTCAATCTGCACTCCTCGATCGGCTATTTTTTTTAACAATTCATCGGTAAAATGTAAGCCAGCAGTGGGAGCTGCCGCTGAACCAATGTTTTTGGCAAAGGTGGTTTGATATTCACTACGACGCAAGTCTTCACTTTGTTGATTTCTAATATATGGAGGCAGAGGGGTGTAACCAGTTCTTTCAATTGCTTGCCACAATTTATCAGCTGCATAATTAAATTCAACTTCGACTAGCGCACTAGTCTCTTGATTTTTTAATACTCGAGCTTGTAAAAAATCAGCTAAATCATAATCTTCATCTAAAAGTAAATTTCTAGGTGGAAAATATAGGCGCTGATTAATTTTTAGTGCGGGTTTGCTAATGGCTTGCCAAGCATTAGCCGCTGTTTTTTTTAAAAGCAACAATTCCACTTTGCCACCAGTATCTTTTTTGCCCAAAAGCCGAGCGGGGAAAACTTTAGTTTCATTTAAGACCAAAACATCGTTTGCATTTAATAATTCACTTAATTCAAAAAAATGCCGATCACTAAATTTGCCCGTTTGGCGATTAAAAACTAAGAGTCGTGATTGCTCGCGTTTAGCCAGTGGCTGATGAGCAATTTTTTCTTTAGCCAGGGGATAGTGAAAATCACTTAACACTTGATTAAAATCAGCAGTCATAAGGGTAGTTTAACAGATTTAAGCAGTGTCTGACTGGCCTATTTTTTTGCGTTTTTTGCGTATTGAGGATAATTTTCTCTTAAAAATTCTTCTCTCTCCTCCCCTTTTAAATTGGGTAAAAATGGACGCAAATCATTTAAAGCTGAGGAATCTTTGTGTAAAGCATTGATAAGCTTATTTAAATATTGCTGTAAATCTTCAGCATATTGAATATTTTCTAAATAAAAATATTTTTTATTAACTCGCGTAACATCATCTGTTGCCACTCCAGAACTGCTGGCACTAGATCGGGCAGTAATGCTGCCAATATTTAAATATGAACTAAGAAAACCCTTGTTGTGATAACTAGTGTCAACGATCATTTCTAGGGGTAAGCTCATGTTGTAACGATTGACTGGGGTTGTGTAAATAAATTTAATTAGACGCTTGTTAGTGACAATGGCCACTGATTTTTTCCACAAGGTAAACACCCACCACACGCCCAATAAAATAAATACAAAAAAGACTAATAATCCAATCGCCAAGATGCTGGATAAAAGCTGATTATGAAAAACTTGACCAAAACTTCTATTTAACATCACACTAGCAACAATAATCGTTACAGCAATTAATAAGATGAAGAGGATTTTATAGACTAAAAATATGACATGCTCTCGCGTCACATATAGGATTTTTTCATCACTACCTTGACCAGGAAATCTTAATTTATTATAAGGAAATTGATTATTTTGCAAAGTAAAAAAAGAATTTTTTGACATGTGTTTATTATATCATTTAAGATATACTAAAATCACGCAAATGCTACAGAAACTAAAACAAAAATTATTAAATTCATATCGAGGATTAAGTAAAAAACAGAAGAGATTATTTTTTACTTTTTTATTTTTATTGCTCATGAGTGTTGGGGTTTCAACAGCTGTTACTTTTCGTCAATTACAAAAAGAGCAAAAAGCTGATGTCGCTCAGGAAAATCAGCAAATACCTCAGTTAAATGATGATCTGAGTCAAATTGCCAGTGACGATCAAAAAGAGCTGAATGTTTTATTAATTGGCTATGGAGGTGCTGGTCATCAAGGTGGCATGTTAGCCGACCTCATTCAAATTGCTCATATAGATTTTGAAAATAAAATTATTGCCTTTATCTCCATACCCAGAGATTTAGAATTAAAACTAAACGATGGCAGTTATCGTAAAATTAATACGGTATTTAGCTCACACATGAGTGGTTCAGAACCGATAATAAATGCCGGCCAAGTCACTAAAAATTTATTGTCTTCGGTCAGCAATTTAAACATCAAATATTTTATTGCCATAGATTTTGTGGGTTTTCAGCGTTTGGTTGGTCAGGAGCTTGGCAGTATAGAAGTTGATGTCAAAACAGACTTTGCTGACCAATGGTATCCGATTGAAGGCAGGCAACTCGATCCTTGTGGGCATAGTAATGAAGAAATAGCCCATTTAACGGAAACTTTAAGTGGTTTTGAATTAGAAAAACAATTTGCTTGTAGATATGAAAAAATTTATTTCTCGGCTGGAACACAAAAAATGGAGGGAGGAGATGCCTTAAAATATGTTCGCTCTCGCCACAGCTCAAGTGATTTTGATCGCAGTCGTCGTCAAGTTGAGGTACTAACGGGTATTAGAAAAAAATTATTTGATTTAGATGCCTTAAGCAACATTCCTCGTTTTTTTAAACAAGTGGGTCAACATGTGGCTAGCGATTTTGATTTAACTATTCTTCAATATTTTGCTCCATTATTAATCAACGCCAATGATTTTGCTATCAAAAATATTAATATTAGCACTGAAAACGTTTTAACGAGTTCTAAGAGTAATAATGGTTCTGTGCTCATACCTAAAGTTGGTCATAACAACTGGAGCGAGCTGCAAAGTTTTATTCAACAAAACCTTGCCAGCGAAACCCCTGCCGGTGAATAGTCCCCACAAGTGAAATCCCTGCGGGTGAATAGCTGTAGATTAAGCCCCCGCTGCTGATAAGCACTGCAAATGAATAGCCCCTGCAAGTAAATAGCAAACTCAAGCCAAAGTAAATTAAGCATTGCCTTAATAAAAATTTTCTGTTAAATTGAATTTGCTGTGGAACATGGTGAAATTCCATGACTGTGCCGCAACGGTAATTTTGTCCTCAAGGCAACTAAGTCCGATCTTCAGCCCAAATCAGTTTTGACGAGCATCAAACGATTTTTCAAGGCTTTTCCACGGCAATTATTAATTGAAGTTCATTGAACATGAACTTAGCTAATAGAGCTTAAGAAAGGCTTAATGAAAGAAAATGTTTCTTCCCGCGAATACGCTAATAATTGGTATGGAGAAAATTGGAAACAAGAAGTTTCTGCGCATCTAGATGATGGCGTAGATTTAAGAATGATAGAGCAAAATCCCGTTGAGTTTTTGAAAAATTTGACTGAGCAAGTTGACAATACCAGCCAAAATTTAATTAGAAGCATCAGTCTCACTGGCGAAACAATGATTACCACTCTCCAAACAGAAATTGCCCAATTACTAGACAAAAAAGAAGAACAAATTGCTTCCTTATATCTCAGAGAGCAATTTGGACCTCCAGGTGATCCATTAGTATCAGCGGTTTTTGCTGAATTAGCTCAAAGAGAGGTTTTGGCCAAAAAAGATAGCCGCGAGAGCGCTATAAAAACCGATCAATTAGCTAAGCGCTTTGAACAATTCATTCTTCGACAAATTCAATTACTGATAGCTAATGAACTTAATAAAATTGAAGAAGAAAAGCAACAATATCAACAAGCAGAACAAGCAAATATTGATATTCAAAAAGAAACACCTGAAATTACGGAAGCAATGCAAGACTATGGAGAAATGTTTAGTCAAAAATTTAAAAGTTTAGAAAAAAAGAAAAAGGACTGGACAAAACTTTATCTAGAAGTTAATAGTCGTTTGGCCTCAACCATCGTAGGAAACGAGAAAAAAATCATCTTTGAATTAGCCACGCAAAGCACTAATCCGACTGCGCTTTAGTCTCAAAGACAAAAACTTTGAGAAAAGTTGTTAAAGGAACTGCCAGCATCAAGCCCAAGCTATTCACTAGGGTGCGCACAATTTCTTCGGCAACAATTTCTAATTCAATCACATCAATAAAGCTATGTTGACCATCAAAAAATAAAAGTAATAAAGGCATGGCTGATCCCGCATAGACTAAAATTAAGGTGTTGATCATTGATGAGACATGGTCTCGACCGACCTTCATGCTTTTTAGAAATAATGAGGAGTTATCTAATTTCGGATCAGCTAATTTGAGTTGCTCAACCACTGATGCCTGACCAATAGTCACATCATCTAGTACGCCCAAGGCGGCAATCATGATTCCCGCAAACAACAAACTTAATAAGTCAATTTTTCCCTGACTCATGTTGCGCACAAAAATAGCCTCTTCACTAGCATAGCCTGTTAAATTAGTTGAATTAACAAAATAAAAAGCCAACAACATGGTGATGAGCAAAGACAATAAAGTCCCGATCACGGCACTATGAGTTTTATTATTAAAACCATGAACCAAATAAAAGCCAGTTGGAATAATGATTAAGGAACTCACAAAAGCCGATAATAAAGGAGGACGACCAGCCATAATCATCGGAATTAAGACCTTGCTAATGACAAAAAAAGAAAGGAATAAACTCAGCAAAGCAAATAAACCCAAGCGTCCCGTCACCACCAACACTGCCACCACAAATAAAATTAATAAAAACAAGAGCGCCTGTCTTTTAACTAAACCCTCAATGACAAAAAAACGCTCTTCTTCTAAATTAAAATCAGTATAAATTCTTAAATTTTCGCCTAGTTTATATTCGCGGTAATTAACTACTGTAAGACTATTAGCTTCTAGGCTAGATTCATTGACGACTTGAATTTTTGAACCTGCTAAACTCCCTTTATTGAGAAGAATTTCTAAAACTTGATAAGGAAAAGCCTGGTCATCGATGATTTTTTCACCACTTTCGATAATGTCTGTGACTCGACCCTCGAGTGTTTCTCCCCTAATTTCTTGGGCTTGAACATGCTTTGGACTGAAAAAAGAGACTAAAAGAATCAAAACAATAAGAAGTTTTTGCAAAAAATTATTCATAGCTAATTTAATTCTATTAGCAAAAAACAAATAAGCCAAGTAAAGAAATTAAATAATTTCTAGCTCTTTGCCAACTTCTTTAATATTTTTTAAGAAGGCTTTTAAATCTGCTTTATTGTGGCTGGCACTAATTTGCACTCTAATTTCGTCTTTACCTTTAGGCACTACAGGATAGTTAATATTAGTTAACATGAAACCGCGCTCAAACATTTTTTGGGTGAGAGCTTTGGTTTTTGCTGTATCGCCAATTAAAATGGCTTGAATGGGATGAATAGATTCAGCGGCAAATTGAAAACCTAAAGCTAATAATTCTTTTTTAACATAAGCCAAATTATTTTCTAAATTCCTTAACAATTTAGCTCCAGTTTCAGTGTCAATTAATTTGACCGCAGCTAAAGCGGCAGCGGCTGTTCCTGGTGAAATTGAGTTAGAGTAAATATAAGTAGCAGCTGATTCTCGCAAGTAATCGATAATAGCCTGTTTACCTGCCACATAACCACCATCAGCACCCAAGCCTTTGCCTAAAGTACTAATCATCACATCGGCTTTAGCTCCAGACACTTCTTCAGTCCCACGACCAGTTTTGCCAAAGGCTCCCACTCCATGACAATCATCAACTACCAGCAAAACTCCTTCTGGATAAATTTTGTCATAGCGATTAATAATAGTGCGTAGTTTTTTCAAATTTTGGTATTCGCCAAGCATGGAAAATACGCCATCAGTCACCACTAAGGCTCGTTTAAATTTTTTACTATTTTTTGCCAAAATTTCTTCTAATGATTTGGGATCTAAATGTTTAAAAATAGCCTTTTGCTCACTGGCTAAATTGGCCACCCGAATACCATCAATAATACTGCGATGATTTAATTCATCGGAAATAACTAAAGCCTCACTTTGTAGGAGAGAATCCTTGCTTTGACCTTTAATTAAACTAAATAGCACAGCTAAATTTGTGGCAAAAGCGCTGGAAAAAACCATAGCATCTTCTTGACCATGAAAATTAGCCAAAGCTTTTTCTAAATCACGATGGACTTTAAAAGATCCAGAAATAAAGCGCACCGCTCCAGGACCCGTCCCACATAATTCAGTCATTTGATGCTCAGCTTTTTTTAATTTGCGATGATGACGCAAACCTAAGTAGTCGTTGGAATTAAAAATCCGATAGGTTTTGCCATTAATCAAAGCTTTGGGTGAAGCTTCCTGGGTAAAACCCTCAATTAAGTGCTCTTTTCTTTTAGTAACACTAGCCTCATCAATGCGGGCTACCTCTTTTTCTAAAACTTTGAAAAAATCACGACGTGACATAAAATCCTTTCGTTAACTTGAGTATAATATACTACAAAATTCAGATAAAACTCAGGCAAAAAAAAGAATTATTTGGAACAGCTTTATTCAGCAATCTTGGCCGTCAAGTATTCAATAATTGGTGGAGAACCCACTAAACATTGACCATCAACGGTATATAAAAAAGGCACGCCAATACGCTGAGTATCCATGCCACAGCTTTTCGCTCTAGCAGTTAATTCGGCAGAATTAGTGCGATTGTTATAAACCTCTTTACTCTCAATTTCGATTTTTTCTTCAGCCTTATTGGCTGCCATCCAATCTTTAACATCCTGACAGTGAGGACAACCATCGCCCCAATAAAAAATGTCATTATCAACTGGCTCTCCGACCTGCGCTACGACTGATTCTTGTTCGGCATTGTCTGCTTTTTTAGATAGTCCTTGACCATTTAAAACAAACAAGTCCAAAGCCACCCAAGCAACAATGGCTACGGCGACAACAATTAAAATAATATTGAGATTTTTGTTAGTTTTGTTCATATGTTTTTAAATTATTTTTATATTGCTTTTAAAGTAATAATTAATATAACTCATTGATTATATACTATCCCACTAAATCCCACTCTTTTAATTTGCTTAAATCTCCAGACTGAATCTTAAACAGGCTTGCATACAAACCATCTTTTTTGAGTAATTGTTGATGAGTGCCCTCTTCTAACAAGTGTTGATCTTTAATCACAATAATTTTATCAGAGCGCTGCACCGTTGATAAACGATGAGCAATAACCACTGAAGTGCGATTTTTTAAGACTTCAGTCAAGGCTTGCTGAATATACATTTCGGATTCTGAATCGAGTGCGCTAGTCGCTTCATCTAAAATAATAATTTTTGGATCTCGCAAAATAGTTCTTGCCAAAGATAAGCGCTGGCGTTGTCCCCCAGAGAGTCTTACCCCACGTTCGCCAATGGTAGTTTTTAAACCTTTATCAAGTTTTTCAATAAACTCATCGGCTCGGGCAATTTTACAAGCTTGCCACATTTCAGCTTCAGTGGCATTGGGTTTGGCATAGCGCAGATTTTCTTCAATAGAACTAGAAAATAAATAAACACTTTGACTCACCAAGCCAATTTGCGAGCGCAAATCGCGTTGCCGAAAATTTTTAACATCCACACCATCTAAGAGAATTTTTCCTTGATCAGGATCAAAAAAACGCATCAGCATACTCGCAATAGTGGTTTTTCCAGCCCCAGAAGGACCAACAAAAGCCGTCATTTCTCCTGGCTTAATCGTAAAAGACACATCCTTAAAAACTTGTAAATTGCGTGGGATTTGCTTGGGCCTCTCCTCGTCTTGTTGTTCATTTTTAGTCTGCTCATCATAGTTTTTGTCAAAATAGTTAAAGGCGTCTTGTTTATAAGTAAAAGAAACATTATCAAAAACAATTTCACCCTTAACATCTTTAATCTCTAAAGGTTTAACTGGATCGACAACATCGGACTTGGCATCCATAATTTTGAAAAAATCTCTTGCCCCAATTTGAGCTTTTTTAACTTCCCAAAAAATCCAATTCAGCTGCCAAAGCGGTTGCCTAATCAATTGAATTAAACTAACTAATAAAATTAAAGTGCCAATGGTAATTTGACCCTGCCAAGTAATATAAACAATATAAGCATACATAAACCAGCTGAGGAGTTCTAAAAGAATATCACCAACCATAGATCGATTGGTATTGTTTTCCATTTCTTGACGAAGACGAATAGCTTTTTTGAAAAAAGTTCTCAGATTCTTTTTTTCAAATTCTTCAGCTCGAAAAGCTTTGATTAATTCCATGGAGCTTAAAACTTCGTAAAAATGAGCATAGTGCCTGTCGTAAAGCTGATGCTCTTCGTGCTCCAATTTACTATTTTTTTCAAAACGCCAACGATTGATTACAATATAAGGAATAAAAGCCAGCACCGTAATTACGCCAATCCGCCATTCATAATAAATAACAATCGCAAAAGAAATAATAGCCGTAATAACATTGGGCAGAAAATGCATGCCTGAATTATTGATAATTGAAATTAAGCGATTTACGCCTCGATCAAGCTTACTGATGATCTTACCGCTTTCTTGTTGATTAAAAAATGATAAAGATAAGTTCATCAAATGATCAAAACTCAATGATTTTAAATGTGCCTCAAATTTAATCACAAAAATATTAGTAAGAAACCAAGACAAACGATTCAATCCTGATTGAACTAGCTTCACTAGCAATAAAACCAAAAGCAAAATACCAATATAAGTAAATAAACCCTGACCATCGCCCTGACTCTGCACTAAACTATCAGTAATAGATCGAGTAATAAAAGGCTCAACCTGACCAAGCAAAGCCATCAGCAATATCAAAAAACTAACCCAAATTAAGGTTTTACGAAAAGGCTTGGCGTATTCTAAAATTCGTTTTAGCATAATTAACCGCTATAGTTTAGCAGTTAGTGAACAGAAACACTAGACTAAAAGCTTGTTGCAACTTGATAATTTTGTTAAACTAAATTATTGTGCCAAAAATTCCCTATTACAGTGTAGATTATCAAGAAGCTTTAGAAGAACTGCAGACTGACCCAATTAATGGTTTAAGCACTGTCGAAGCCTCCAAGCGCCAAAAACAATACGGGCCCAATAAAATTACAGACAATAAACCCAAGCACTTAATTCTTAATCTGCTTTGGGATCAAATTAACAATCTGTTGTTTTTTATTTTGCTGAGCGCGGCTATTATTACCTATTTCCTCGACCATAAAATTGATACATATTTCATAATTTTTGCCCTATTAACAGATGTGGTCATTGGTTTTATTCAGGAATATAAAGCTAATCGAGCTATAGAATCATTGAAGAAAATTGTTGTTGACACTAGTAAAGTTTATCGTGATGGTCAATTAATTGAATTAGCAACAATAGACCTAGTTCCTGGCGATATTGTTTTACTAGAAGAAGGCGATCAGGTTGGCGCTGACGGTCGCTTAATAGAAAGTCACAATTTACAAGTGATTGAGTCTTCACTAACAGGCGAATCCTTTGCCGTAGAGAAAACAACAGAAAGCATAAAACACAAAACCCCATTGGCAGATCGACATAATTATGTGTGGATGAGCACTTTTGTGGTCAGTGGTTTTGCTAAATTCCTAGTTACTGAAACAGGAGTGCAGACAGCCTTTGGGCAAATCGCTAAAACTCTCGGAGAAATCAAAAAAGAAAAATCTCATTTTCATATTAAAACCGAACGCTTAGTAAAACAAATGTCGTTGATTTCAATTTTTGGCGCCTTGTTTATTTTAGTCACCAGCTACTTTTCCAAGCAAATGAGTTTTGCTGATGTTTTTACTTTTACAGTGGCGTCTTTGGTGGCTGGCATTCCTGAAGGACTACCAATCATTCTCATTATTGTATTAGCTTTTGGAGCCAGAAGAATGGCCAAAAAAAATGCCATTATTCGATCTCTACCAGCCACTGAAACCCTAAGCGTCACCGATATTATTGCCACCGATAAAACCGGCACCCTCACGCAAAACAGCATGACTATCACAGAAATTTATCTAAACAATCAAGTTGTTTCTGTGTCTGGCTCAGGCTGGAATCCAGTAGGAAAATTTTTCAAAAAAGGAGAAGCTGTTAATCCACAAAATAATTTTGCCCTAAAAAAGTTAATATCAATTGCCGGCCTCAACAGTCGTGCTCGCTTAATTAATAAAGGTACTAAAAATAAGCCCGATTACCAAATTAGTGGTGATCCTACTGATGGAGCTGCAACTGTGCTCAGCTATAAAGCCCAATTAAACGAACAATTAAAAAAAATTGAAATCGAACACCAATTACCCTTTGACCAGGATTTAAAGTTAAAAGCAATACTCATAGAAGAAAATGACACAAAAGAAATCTATGTGAGTGGCGCTCCAGAATCAATTATTAAACTGTGTCATAAACAATTGCTAAATAAAGAAGTCATTGAACTCAACGCAAAAGATAAGGAACTGTTGTTAGAAAAAGTCAAAGAGTTTTCTACCCAAGCCATGAGGGTCATTGCTCATGCTTATAAAAAAAGCAACGAAGAAACTGCCAAGCTTTCAACCAATTCACTCAATAATTTAGTCTTTGTTGGCTTTGTCGGCATGATTGATCCTCCTCGCAAAGGCGTTGCTGAAGCAATTAAAAAAGCCAAAAAAGCTGGCGTCAGAGTCATTATGAAAACTGGCGATCATAAAGAAACAGCCTTAGCAATTGCCAAGCAAGTTGGGATTATTGACGAAAAAGAAGTAAGCACTGAATTTTCCTTAGTGATGACTGAAGCTGATTTAGAAAAATTAAGCTGCCAAGAGTTTGATCAAGCAATTGAACAAGTTTCTGTTTTTGCACGCTTAACACCCAAAATGAAACTAAGGATTTTAGAGAGATTGCAAGAACTTGGACACATCGTAGCCATGACTGGCGATGGTGTTAACGATGTTCTAGCCCTTAAAAAAGCCAATATTGGCATAGCCATGGGCCAAATAGGGACCGATGTTGCGAAAGAAGCAAGTGATATTGTTTTAGCCGATGATAATTTTGCTTCTCTAATTGATGCAGTTGAAGAAGGCAGAGTAGTTTTTAATAACATCAGACAAGCTAGCGCCTTTTTAATTACAACAAATTTAGCTGAATATCTAGTAATCATGATTTCTATCGTCTTTGGATTACCACTGCCCCTACTTGCCTCACAAATTTTATGGGTTAACTTGGTAACCGATGGATTGATTGATATGCCCTTAGCAGTCGAACCAGGACACGGTGATGTTTTAAATCAAAAGCCAAGAGCCAAAGATGAAAATATCTTATCAGTAAAAATGCTGGGATTTTTAACACCAATTATGTTGTGTATGGTTGCCAGTTCCCTCTGGATGTTTATTGATTTGCTACCTCAGGGCGTAGAAAAAGCTAGAACAGGAGCCTTCCTAGTACTTTGTTTAACTCAGTTGGTGAATATTTTTAATATGCGCTCTCTAGATCGATCTGTATTTAGCATTGGTTTTTTCAGCAATAAATCCTTAGTAATAGCTGTACTAGCCTCCCTAGGACTATTATATTTTGCCATAAGCAATAGTTTTATGGCTAGCCTTCTAAGATTTACCAATCTAAGTAGTGTAGAAGTGATTAGAGCCCTTCTTTTATCGAGCTTGGTGTTAGTTGTTGGCGAGCTTTATAAACTAGGGAGAAATTTTATCAGCAAAAACCAATAAGCGACGCCAAGTAGTTCCAGGAGGCGTACAAGTCATTAAAATTAGATCACTTTCATCATTGTTTTCTAAATAAGCAATAGCATCAGGAGCAACCTCTTTACTAGAGATAACTTGGTAGTGATAGGGCGCGCCGCGATAGTAAATCAGCAGCTGGTCGCCCGCCTCCAATTTGTTCAACAAATAAAACACTGAATTATAGCGGCGCGCCATCAAAATATCGCCACTAGCATGAGCAAACAAAAACATACTGCGCTCCTCATCGGGCAAAGCGGTGCCTGCCGCATGAGCCACACCCTTAGCCAACTGCCGCTGATACTCAAAAGAACTATAAGGATCAACATCTTGGACGATGGCGGCATTCACATTAATCTTGGGAATTACGATGCTAAAGTCCTCGTCGACAGGCTTGATTTCGGTAAATTGAGAGCTAGCTTGACCATTGTCAATTAATTGAGAATTACGCTGGCGAAAAACAAAGCGCAGTTCAGCCACTAAAATTGGCCCATAAGCCACCAGTAAAATCGTTAACCCAGCGATAATCAACAGGCTGGCCAAAACCAGCCTTAGCTTAGGGCAAGCTTTTTTATTTTTCATTACGCTTCGCAATGACCAAGCGATAAACTAAAATCGCGATGGTAACAAAGACTAAAATTGGTAAAGCAACTTTGGTTAAAAAGGACACTAGACTTTCTGTATCTATGCCTAAAATTGTCCCTTTTTCGTCTTCTGCCACTTCTTCGCCAAGTAAACCTTCGCTGAGGACGCCAGCATCACCTACATCTCCGTCTAAAACGACGGTTTCAGTGACTGCAAGAGCGCCTGCTTCTTCTGCTTCAGTGCCTTCAACAATGACCGTCTTCACTTCCCGATCACCAACTAAGTCTGAGGCGTTGCCATACTGGTCAAAAGCGCGAATAGCATAATAATAATCTTTGTCGCAATCAGGTCGAGTTGTTTCAAAACTGTGTTTTTCATCTGAGCCAATCGTAATCGTTTTAATGCGACTACTGGCTTTAGCAGTAAATGAAACATTGTCATCGCTACGATAGACCTCAACCTTGCTGGTTCGTCCATCATCAGCCGTTTTAAATTTAATTTCATATTTACAAGAACTGATTTCATGCTTCTCGTAACTGACTGGTTTTTTAGGACGATCGGTTTCTAGACCAACCTTGACGCTTTGACTTTCTTCTCCGTCGCTAGTTAAGACTCGGAAAGCATATTGGCTGCTGTTAGCTAAATCTTTAGCCTCACAATAACCAGAATTGCCGCCAGCTTTCGCCGTATAAACAGTGTCAATATTAGTCCAAGCTCCACCATCTTCTTGTTGCTGACATTGAGCAGTAAGACTTGCACCATCAGTATTGAGGATCACAAAATCAATGCGGAATTCGTCTTGATTAGTGATCGCATCTTGATCAAGCTCAGCACTGCTATTATATGGCTGAGCCAGTCTAACTGAGGTTAGCGCTTGAACTGGTTTGGCCATTAATAAGCCTAAACCTAGCATTAAAAGCATCATTAGCACCTTTCCTTGGCGACGCTTACGATTGGGCACTAAGAGTAAGCCCGTACCAGTTAAAATACTTATTATGGCTAAGAGGCTGAGCCAGAAGTTGGCACCAGTTGCTGGTAAAATCGCACCGAGCACTGCGCCCTCTTTTTCTTTAATCTTCTCAACCTTGTATTTAGCGCTTGGCGTCTCATCAGTGACCACTGCCACCCGAGTGCCAACAAAATGCTCTTCGCCATAATGACCCTGCTCACCTAGGAAAGCCACTTCACCATTATCAGCCTTAAAGTCTGGATCAGACAAAGCTAATAAATCTGCTTTTTTCCCAAAATATTGAGCTTCAGCGCTAGTGCCAGTAGCCCAAGCTGCATCTGGGTAAATACCCGCGTCAGCCTCATCACCAATAATCGCTTTATAGCTCACGGTGACAATTTCGTCTTTGGCTAAATCACCTAGCTGCCATTCTCCTGGCGAAGCATAATTGGGTTCAGAGAGACTTAAATCACCAGCAATCGAAGAGTCAGCCGTATAACTACCTGCCACATAGCTAAAAGCATGCGGTGGTAAATCAAAGAGTGACACATCATAAACCGGGCCATCAGTTGCCATAAGTTTAATGGTATAAGTCACCTCGTCACCAATTTCTTGATCGTTTGGCCAAGCATCGTTGGTTTTTTCGATCATTAATTGACTATCGATCAATCGATTGCCAATATCAACAGTTTTATGGCTTGCTGGGTCCACTTTTATAGTAGTACAAACATCGCTGGTTGTTTCCCAACCATCCTCTAGAGTTTCCTTAACAGAGTATTGTCCAGGCACTAAGTTTTCAAAGACTGCATAACCATGATCATTAGTAAGATCACTAGCCATTGGCTCGCCCCAACAATTATTACCTTTGTAGACATTCATCTCCCAGCCTTCTAATCCTTGCTCGCCCTCGTCTAAAAGTCCATCACCATTCTGGTCATAATACTTGTGCACGCTTAACTGCCCATACTGAATATTGAAGAAATTCACATTAGCAATTTCACCAGGCTTTAAAGTGATGGTTCTACAAAGCGGACTTGTATTGCTCCAGCCAGCTTTTTGTGTTTCACAGACTGTATAATCTCCTGGTAATAGATTGTCGAATTGGTAATATCCCAAAGTGAGTAACAGTGGGAAATTGCTGGTGAGGGTACTGGCTTCTGGCTTGTTATATATCCCATTACCATTCTCATCTAAAAAGATTCTCCAGTTACCCAAACCCCATTCACCCAAATTCCAAGAGCCGTTGCCATTTTTATCATTATATTTATATCCCCAAATTTTTGCTAATTGGGTATTGGTAAAGGTACAGGTAATCTCTTCATTGGCCTGTAAGTTGATATCTACTCGTCCCGTAGCCAAATCAACTACAGACTCAGCATCTCCCTCACAATCCAGATCAGTTAATTGCCAACCAGTATATTCTCTTTCATCGACATAATACTCACCCGTTGGCAGGGTAAATGTTCTTTGATTGGGAGTTCCATGATTATCACGCCCATCATCTTCTAAGAAAAATCCTCCAGAAGGGAAATCTGTCTTAAAGTAAAAGTCTTGTCCACTTTCATTGACAGAATTTTTAATAATGGTAACCGTACCCGTATCTCTTACATTACACATTGTGATTTCAGTTGTGTTTCCCTTTGTAACATCAAGTGAAGAAGGAAAAGTTGTTCCATTTGGATTAGTACAGGATTTGCCATTTTCCTTAGTATAGTACCAAGAAACGAAGTGATAGCCATCGGGCATTGATTCCGTTATTGAATATGTTCCTGTATGTATACCAGATACTTTATCTCCCATTTTATTCTCGTCTCCACCATCTATACTCCATCTAAATCCTAATTTATTTGCATTAGAATTATCTTTTTCGTTTCTATCATTCCAATCACCATCTCCATTTATATCTGTATATTTATTTACTTTTATAGAACCTGTGTCTCGAGTATTTATGAAGGTACAGATAATATTTTCACCTGGTCTTAATGAAATACTCATTTCTCCGGTTCCCAAGCTGTTATCTGGGTTAGGCATTGGATTGTTAGATGTACAGCTTACCAAAGATGCACTCCATCCTGTTGGAACAACTTCTCTTACTTTGTATGGAATAGATACTAATCCTACAAATGTTTTGCTATTCTTTTCAGCATTATTACTTCCATCATCAGACAGGGTGAATCGGGTTTCTCTCTGTGCTCCTCCTTGTAATGCGTAGAATGTAAATTCTTGACCACTATCGATATTATCATCCTTAATTACTGTAAGAGTACCTTTTTTAGAGTTAGTGAATACACATGTTACAATATCACTATTTCCAAGAGTTATATTAGCAGAGTTTGTATTGTAACCTACAGTAGATGTAGTGTTTTCACTATCACACTCAATATCAGTTAATTGCCAACCACTTGGGACAATTTCTGAAACTGAATATGTGCCTGCAGCTAACCATCCGCTTTCGTTTTTCTCTCCATCTGTTAGATTAAAGTTACTTTCACTCCAAGTTGGATTAAATTCAAATGATTCTGCAGATCCATCAGGAAGAGTTTGTTTTTCAATTATTATTTTTCCTGCTACAGAAGTTACTGTTGCACTATCTTTATCAGAAGTTACTTTATCATTGGAAGCAAATGCAATATTGGTAACCGATTGGCTCTCAAGATCCGCCTGAGTGATAGTATAAGTTGCACCACAAGTAATAGATCCGTTTGGTGCTAAACTTTCTGGTTCTGGACAGCTCGTATCTGTTTTGTCATCTGTAACAGTAAATGGGCCTTTTAAGGTAACATTACCTGTGTTGGTTACAACATAACTGTAAGATATCTTATCTCCAACCTTGTTGTATGTAATAGGATTTGCTGTTTTAACTATAGATAATTCAGGACTTTGTTCTAATTCAACTGTTTCATCATCTTTTGCTTCTTCTGATTCTTCTGAATCTGCAATTGCTGTGTTATCTACTTTACCCGCATCAATATCTGCTTGGGTAATTGCATAAGTTGCTGTACAGGTCATATCTGCACCTACTGCTAGAACGGTAGCTGAACAAGATGTAATAGCACCTCCTAGTAATGGGTCTGTAACAGTTATTCCCGTTAAAGTAAGATTACCCGTATTCGTTACCTTAAAGGTGTAGGTAATTAAATCTCCTGGATTTGTAATGCCATCAGTTCCATCATCAAATACTCCAGTCTTTTCTATAGATAGTTTAGGACTTTGTGTGATCGGAATATCTTTCTCATCTTCTTCAGGTTCTGATTCGCTAGAATCGACAGTGACCTTGTTATGAAGCTCGCCACCAACATCAACTTCATCTTGAGTGACAGTGTGACTACAGGTGTAAATCCAAGTTTCGTTTAAATTAAGCTCGCTATCTTCGTTTGTATCACCTGACTGATAAGCAGGTGCAACATCACAGTTTAGATCTAAAACAGTAATTCCGGTTAAAATCTGATTTCCAATGTTAGTAACAGTAAAAGTATATGGCACTACTTGACCGGCATCCGTAACAAATTCTGTGGTTGATTTTTTAACCACATTAATTCCTGGTTTAAGTTTCCAGTTGCCAAAATTATGATCAGTCTCAACCTCTCCAGCCGAGAGTACAACCGTATGGCTTCCTGCTGGATATGTCTGCTCCCAACCCGAATTAAGTGTTTCAATAATGGTATATGAACCAGGTAAGAGGTTAGAAAAAGTATAGCTTCCAGAAGCATCTGTAGCTACAGAAACCTCACCCTCATTACAAACACTATTTGCATTTGCATCTATACAAATCTGTACTCCTTCTACAGCTTCTTCTCCCTCATCTTTAATTCCATCACCATTTATGTCGTTCCATTTAGTTCCAGAGATAGAACCTAATTTTGTATTAGTAAATTTACAGAATTTATTTTCTGTTGCATTTAATGAAATAGTGCGTGCAGTAGCAAAAGTAGGAATTAGATCATCAGTACACTCTATTTTAGTACTGTATCCTGTAGCTCCTGTTTCTGTAATAGTGTATGAACCAGGCATAACATCTACAGTTTTTGGTTCGCTATGACCTAAAGTAAATTCACTTATATCTTCATCACTTTCAGTTATTGTAAAACCAAAGATATCTGTACTATCCGTAGGCTCTACTACTTTGATAACAGTAAGCTGAGGTTTCTTTGAGTTTCCAAATATACAGGTACCTCCACTTTCTGTTACTGTAAGTTGTGCAACTCCAGATAAAACAGTTCCACTACATGCTGTCCCTCCTATACTATCTAAATAGTAAGGTAAAGAAGAAGTGGAACCCACTTCTTGTACTGTATATACTCCTGTAGCTAATGCCACTGAACTATTGTGATCATACGTACCCACCAACACACCTTCTTTATACACAGCAAAAGACCAATTGCTTGGTTGTGCATCACCGTATGTGACATTTTTAGTAAAGGAGACTTGTCCAGTTTTTCTAGTATTAGTAATAGTACACTCTTTAACATCTCCTGGGGCTAGAGTAATACTGCCATTTGAAGCACAATCATCTCCTATGACAGATTTATAATCTAAATCGGTATCTTCTCTAACAGTATATGTTCCTGCATTAAACCCTGTTTGCTGACCACTAGTTACTTCAGTGTTTCCGACATAGAGTTTAAAATCACTTACATTTTTATTTCCACCTTCAACTATTTTTGTCACAGTAAGCTTAGGTTGAATATCATCATTAGTAATAGCACAGGTGACTTTTTGGCCTCCTGCTAATGTAACTGGGTGAGCTACATCATTTCCTGTATCATCATCTTTACAACTCCAATCACTTGCACCATATCCAGCAGGACCTGCTTCTGAGAGAGTATATGTTCCTGCTTTAACATTTTTTAGTTCCAGTACGGCTTTATTTTCATTTTGATCTTGAGTTCCTTTACCACTTAAGTTTTCCTCACTTCCAATAGCAGATAATGTCCAAGCAGAGGCTAATGATTGTCCCCCATTATTGTTAACAACTTTTTTAACGAGTGTTAATGTTCCGTGCTGAAGAGTATTTGTAATAGTACAAGACTTTTCATCATCATTTTCAATTTCAATATTATTACAAGTATTACCTGTTTGTATCCAACCACTGGGTAGAGTTTCAGTAAATGAATATTTACCTGGATATACTTTGAATGTTTTTGACTCTGTCGCTGAAATAGTTCCTGTATTTCCATCTATAAATGTAACTGGAGAGTTAGAAATAGAAGCTACACCAGTTCCAGTAACACCAAAAGATGTGTTGTTTCCCTCTGGAACAGTAACCTTTTTTACTTCAATTTCTCCACTAGGAAGTTCACAATTATTTGCTAAAAGGGAAAGACCGTATTCATCATTATTTTTTCCTTCATATGCTTGAATATTACCGCTTCCATCAAAATACAAAAATCTAGGAATAATATCGCCCCAAGTTCCAGTAATCCCAGGATACCAAGCATCTCCATTGTCACTATCATGATCACCTACAGTAGCATTTGCATCAACACCAGTAATTTTTTGATAAGGATTAGATTCATCTCCAGTTGCATGACAAATAGCTACCTCGGAATCTACAGATGTTAGCTTACCAACTAATGTAGCCTCATTTGTTTTGCTCTCTTCTGTAATAAATTCATTAACCTTAGTTCCAGAAGAATTAATAAATCCTGTTATCTCTAATGTATATTTTTTCCCACCCATGTCAAAGGTTTGTTTAGCGTATGATGTGGGAAAAGTAATTTTGTCATCACAGGCGGGGTGGCCATACGTATGCCAACTAGGACATCTCCCAGCAACATTATCAGTTTCATCAATAAGCATTTCAAATTCGAAAGTTTTTGTACCTAAGTTAGGATTAGATATATTTATATCCACACTAAGAGTAGCTTTCGTTATTGCACTACTTACAGGATAGTTAAAATGCTCCAACTTACCTAGAGAAAAAGTCTGCTCTTCGTTAAAGTTAAAGCTACTAACCCCTGTAAAGCGAAGACCACTTTGATTACCAGATGTTGGCCATTTTATATAGTTAGTATTTCTACCACTAACGATGTTATTATTACTTGTTGATGTCCAAATACCACTAGTACCAGAAATAGTGTATTCTCCTGCTCCTTCGGAATTTAAACTAAACATAAAATCACCCAGCATTAAAGAATTGTCTTCCTTACTTTCAGCTACTGACTCTGTTGGCATCGGGGTAGGAATTAAAGTTAAAGTTGGTTCTGGGATTGATAATTCTAGATCTGCTTCAGCACTAGCATCATCCTCGCTAGGCTCTTCTTCATCTGCCACTGGCAGAATTTCTTCTGGAATTTCTTCAGACTCTTCTTCAGATTCTTCTTCAAGATCTTCTTCAATATCTATTAGATCATCATCTGCGTCTTCATGCTCAATGATCTCTTCGGCATCTTCATCCACTACTGATTCTGCTTGAACATTGGCTTCTGCCATTGGCTCTACAGAAATCTGCTCCTCAAGTACAACTTCATCTTGAGCTCTTGCCACGACAGGATCAAGTACTAACAAAGATAATAAGCTTAGGGGTTGAAAAATGAGAGAGAAAATTTGGAAAAAAGTAATTACTTTAAGAAAGAGAGCGCGGGTGCGTTTTTTCATAATAGATACCTTTTGTACTACTCGTCGTGTTGCAACAGACCAATTAATTAACACATAATCAACGAGTGTTTGCCCTTATTTTACTATACTTATTGACTTGTGCAAGTCTTTTTATCCGTGAAAATAAACTTATATATATGTATAAGTGGATATATCTACATATATTTATAATATAAAATTAAGATAATTGTCTGGCAAGCCAAGAATAAATTATTTAATTTGGGCTAATAATTCGCTGAGATCGGCTGTGGCCACACAGACTACTTTGTCTGCTCCACCGTAATAAACAAACAAGGTGCCATCAACAATCACTGCTCCACAGGGGAAAACAACATTGTCCACATCACCAATGCGCTCAAAGGGTTCGGTGGGTCGTAAAATTGGATAAGGTGAGCGATATAAAACTTTTCCAGGCTCATCTCTATCCAAAAGCATAAAACCAACTCGGTAATGATGATCGATATCTGACACACCGTGATAAAGCAACAGCCAGCCTTGATCCACTAGTAAAGGGGGGCCAGCAATACCAATTTTAAGACCGTCCCAGTGTTCTGTAATCGGAGAAATTGATTGTTCTTTTTCCAACCAAACGCCTTCGTTTTGCAGTTGACTGAGATCGTCAAGGTAATCGATGGCAATTTCTTTGCCAGCCATACGATGTAAAATGACATAGCGACCGCGGACTTTTTCAGGGAACAAACAACTATTTTTATTATCGATTTCTGGTGAAGAAATAACTATCGGCTCTGACCACTGCCAATTATGATTAACAAAATCACTGACAGCAATCGAGCTCAGTGCCACTCTGGGTGGATTAATACCATCATAGGCAGTATAAAACATCAGAAATTCATCGCCCATGCGAGTAATGCGCGGATCTTCACAGCCAGATAATCTGCCAGGTTCAGCTTTTTGTTCAAAGGCTTTGCGTGGCACATAAATTGGCTCGTGATAGCGTTTAAAATTAAAACCATCGTCGCTTTCTGCTAAACCCAATGTTGAGGTATTATCTGGAGATTGAGCACGATACACCAAGTAATATTTATCTCCAACATGCACTGCTGCTGGGTTAAAAACTGAATTTGCTTCCCAAAAGTTCTCACTACGCGGGCTTAAAATTGGATTGCGTCGATATTTAACTAAGTGATAAGTTTCTTTAAAGGGATTGGCTTTCATGTCTTTAATCAGCTCTGCTAAAGAAATATCTGCAGCAGCACAATGGGTATCGGCGGCTCCATAATATAAACGCAATTTATCATTTTCAATTAAAGCTGATGAGGGAAAAATAACATTGGGTACCATGCCGTCGCCTTCATAGTCGGCTGCTGGTGTGAGCAGTGGCCCTTTGGTTCTAGCAATTATTGTTCGTGGATCTGCTAAATCTACTAGAGCAGCCTCAATCCCGAATATTCTTTTGTTTTCGGTGGGATAATTTTGAATATGAGCATATATTAATAACCAGCCATCCTTCGTTTTGATTGGGACTGCGCCCACTTCAATTTGATCGCTGTCGATGCGCTCTAAATTAATTTGGTGGCGCCCCACACATTGATACCATTTTTCCCAATATCCTGGAGACCAAATATCTTCTAGCTCGTCAAATCTAGCTACAGCAATCATTGATGGTGGCTGATCGGTGTTGGGTGTTAAAACTGCTACATATTGACCATTAATTTTTTCTGGAAAAAGGGCCATCGCTTTGGCGTTAAAATGCGTCACCAAATGTTTCTCTTTAATAGTTCTTAAATCATCACTAATAGCCACTGCCACGCGAATGCCATCGGCGCTGTGTGGATAATCGGCAAGCGCCGTGTAAAAAATATAATACTGACCATTTATAAAGGTCACTCGCGGATCCTCACAACCAAATTTTTCCCAATCATATTCTGGAACAATTAACTGGCGTGAGTGCTCAAAATCTAGCCCGTTGCGACTTTCTGCATAAGCAATGCTAGATAAATTCATCCACTGACCAGCATGCTCTTTTTCTAAAGACACGGCCCGATATAACATGTGATAACTATCTGCTGTTTCTTTAATTAGGCTAGGATTAAAAGCCGCTTTGGCTTGCCATTCTTGATTTGTGAGCTTATTGCTAAGAGGAGAAAAAAGTGGATTTTTTGGATGTCTTTTAAATTGTATTTGTTGCTGATCTTGCTTCATAATTACCTTTTAGAAAGCTCTTTTGATGTGCGCAATTATTTTAATGCGCATAATTGAATAATTTTTACCGATGAAAAAACCCTTTTTTGGCTAAATTTTCTTGATCTAGTTTGGCAATTACAGTCGGTTCAACTCGAGCATCGCCTTCTTTTTTGAGCTGATCTAAAAACTCTGCTAAGTTGGCAGTCGCCACACAGACTCGTGAATCAGCTCCACCATAATAAACAAACAGGGTATTATCAATAATTACTGCTCCACAGGGATAAACTACTCCTGCTTTAAAACCATCATTGTCATACCACTCTTGTGGTTCAAGAATTGGCTGACGAGAACGATGCAAAACTTTGCTTGGATCTGCTAAGTCGAGCAACATGGCTCCAACTTTATAGGGGTAGCCAGCTTTGTCATCGATTGATTGATAAATTAATAACCAACCATCTCGAGTTTTTAGCGGTGGAGCGCCCACCCCAATTTTGCGACTATCCCACCATAATGCCGAACGAGGACTGATTTTCTTTTGCGCAGTTAAATATTGTCCGTCGCTAAAATCTAAATCATCGCGATAATCAATTAAAATATCAGGAAAAACTCGATGAAAAATCACATATTTACCATCAATTTTTTCCGGTAAAATGCAAGCGCTTTTGGTTACCACTCCAGGCTGAGAAATCAAAACGGGATGAGTCCACAACCAATTGTGGTCTAGAAAATCTTTCACAGCAATCGAGCTCATGGCAATTCTAGGTTCTGAATAACCATTAAAAGCTACATAAGTCATATAAATCCGGTCATCAATTTTAGTGATGCGCGGATCTTCACAACCACCATAACCAGCTGACATAAAATTCATGTTGACTTTGCCTGGTTGGAGCGGAATTTCAAAGGGTTGAGTGGGAATAAAAACTGGATTTTGCAATTGCTGCTCAATATGCACACCATCAGTGCTACTGGCATAACCAATCGAAGACACATAGTCATAACCTTGAGCACGATAAAGCAAGTGAACTTTGCCGGCGTCGTAGAGGGCACCGGGGTTGAAAGTGGTAAAAGCTTCCCAATCGTGGCTAGGATTTGGACTGATTAGGGGATTGCCACTGGGTCGCTCAAGCTGTGAACCTTTAACAATTTCAATTTGCTCAGTAATGCGATAATTAGGATAAACAGTTGCCCAAACCGCTTCATTTTCTACTAGCCAATAGGCAATTAACTGACCCCGAATTTCAATTAAATCTATAAATTCAATTTTTTTATCCGCGATCTGATCATACATTTCCCAAACTGGCTGGTGGTGGCGCCAGATTAACTGCGGATTATTGCCATGGGTAAAACCTGCCACGCCCACCTGAAAAGATTGATGATTGTGATAATGATAAAACAACAAGACGCCATCGGGAGTGCTAAAAGCATTTTGCACAGCGATCTTTGATTTATCAATGAATTCACTGGATGGAGCTAAATGTCCGACATAGCGATCTTGAATAAATTTGCGTCTTTTTTCTTTAAAGGGGGGGTATTGCTTAACTGCAGCTTCCTTAATTCTCACCTTACGAAATAAAAAACCATCTTTACTTTTGGCTGATTTAATGATTTTGCCCGTCTCTTTATCTTGAACAATCAGATAAACGCTGCCGGCATATTCACAAAAATAAACCTCTTGGGAAATGAATTTTGTTTTTCTCTGGTAAAGTAAATTAAATATCCTGAGCATTAAAGGCAGGTTTTTCAACAAAAAACTAGTAGTTTATTAACACTTCCAGTATAGCCAGTTTTTTTATCGAAAACAAGTTAAGTTTTAATTGAAATATGGCATTAATTTGCTTCTGGGAAAGCAAATTGCTCTGTCACCGCTGACACAATGGCTGAATCACCAAAATAACTAGCTAAACGCCGTTGCCAAGCCACATCTTGAGTGTTGATAACCGGCGCCACCCCATTGCCCTCAATAATTACGCCATCTTCACGCAAAGTTAGATGATGAACCAAAAAAACTGAATAGCGCTCACTCTCGCTAATTTGCTTTTCAAGAGGAAAAACTCGTTCGACTGTGCCCCAACCCATAGTATTAGTGCCAATTAATACCCCCACGTTGTATTTTTTCAGTACACTGGCCATCACTTCGGCTGTTGATTGTACTTGCTCATCGATTAAGATAGCCACTTTTTTATAACGAGCCAGAGAGGGTAAATAGCTGCTACGAGTTTTATAATCGGTAATTTTTCCCTGTTGAACAAATTGATAGGCGTATTGGTTTTGACCAATAAATGGCCCCAAAAAGTAGGGCAAACCGTCTATAGCTCCACCAATATTGCCTCGCAAATCTAGAATTAATGAGTCCAACTCTTCTCCTCGATCATCAACTTTTTGGCTGACTTCTAAAAGTTCTTGAACGGTGTTTGGTGTAAATTGTTTAATATGCACATAAAAAACTGCAGAATTAAGCAAACGCCATTCCATACTAGGATTAACCCCTGCCTCATCATAACGCTGGCGATTTTCTTCATTGGCTAAGGTCTGATAAGCTTGGCGAATTTCTGCTAATTGAGCTGCTGCTTCTGGAGTATTCTCTTTTTCTAAAATAGCTTCTTGCTCTACAAAAGCCTGACTAATTTCCTCGCTGGTAGCGTCTTTAGCTACATTTAAAGACTGATAATGATCAGCTTCTGGATCGATATTGTTGACCCGTTCAGCTAAATCATCTTCTAATTGTTGAGAATAAAGTCGACTGCGACCAAAAGGCTCTAGATTAGTTAAAACTAAATCGGCCAACTGCACAGTAAATTCTTGCTTCAATTCTTCGGGATAGTCTTTAAGTAATTCAAGAATTTGCTGATCTAAATCTGTGAAATTTTCTATGGCATCACCAAAAGTTGTTCCCGTTATTTGTTCAAGCACTAAAACATGTAATTTAACAAACTGTGTCTCATTAATGGTGTCCCAATAATTTTCTAAGATAATTTGGCGAAGCTCCTGTAAAAAAGCTAAATAAACATTGTCTTCATTTTGCTTTGAGTCTTGCTTAATTAAATTAGCAATTAGCGGCAAACGATCTTGGTAGTGGCTAAGCAATAAGCCACCACCCACGCCAACAAGTAAAGAAAAAACAATCGCAATAATTAAGCTAGATTTCTTTTTTAACATAGCTAGATACAGCAATATAAATTAATTATCAATCAAGTTCAATAAGAAAAATTATATTTCAGCTTCGACTGCTTCGACTGTGTTAACTGGCACGACTGTGTTAACTGGCACGACTGTGTTAACTGGCACGACTGGTTGAACTGCTTCGACTGTTTCAGCTTGATCGGGTGTCGTACTCTCAATTAAATCATAATCCAGGTGCCAAACATCATCGATATTTTTTAGAGAGAAACAGCGATCAATGCTAGTTCCCAAACAAGATGATTCGGCTACTAAACATTCTTGATCCCTAAGCAGATAATTGCCCAACTCCATGACGTACTCGCCAGAATCTTCTTGTAAAACAGGGTGCTTGATTTCAATTGTGACAAAATCATCGTTAATGGCAGTTAAGGTGACAATTTCATCGGCAACACACTCTTGGTCAGAAGTGAAATTTAAAGCATCGCCAATATAATTCCATTCACCACGAAAATTAATATAAGATTTTTCTACTTCGATTAGATCGGGTGCTTGGACTAAATCTCTTGCTGTTTGCTCATCTATTGCAGAGAGAAGTTCTTGGCGCTCTTTCTCAGCCATTTGATAGAGATAATCATTGGTAAAATAGCCAAGCCAAAAACCAACAAGCAGCGCAACTAATACTAAAAATATTATCCACAACTTGTTTGAGGTATTGCCCGAACCACTAGCTTTTGTGACCTTGATTGTTTCACCAATAACAGGCTTTGGGGCGGGTGCAACCGGTGTTTGAGGATTTGGGGTTTGAGAATTTGGGATTTGCAAATTAGGATTGCTATTGCCCACTAAAGGCTGATTATAATTATTTTGAGAAGGGGCAGGATTGATATTTTGCATGTCTTTCAGTATAACAAAATTTATTAGTAAAAAACAAGGCTTTTAGTAAAAAAACAGGGCTTTTATAAAATTAATCAACTAATAACTAGCAACAATCACGTAGTAACCACCCAATTTATCAATAACGGCCACAGTGTTATTGATCGGATCAACAACTGAATTGGGCATAACCCGCCAGTTGACACCATCCATTGAGTGGGCAAGTTTGAGTTTTAATTCGCTAAATTTAGTATTGGGCTCTCCAGGTGGAATTAGCTGACTCTTATTGTATTTGAGCGCAATAATTGAAGATTTATGTTGAATTTCTGGAATAATTACGGGCGCTTCTTTTCCAGCAACTGGATAGGCTTTATAAAACATTTGTTGAATATTGCCTATTTGCCAATAAATGGTTTTATTTTCTTTAAAACCCATTAATTGATGACCCCGCCAACCAGCAATTAGGAAATTACCTTTATTAGCAGCTGTATTATTGGCGCTTGCTTGATTATTTTGTTCTCTCAGCATTGGCAAATCGCCTACCGGCGTATGATTAACCGAGAGATAAGCATCAAAATCTAAAGTGTCTTTAAAAACAATACTCAATACTTCTTGGCCATTGGTGTTTGAGTCTTTAACCGGTTTAGCCACAATCAAGCCAAAAAGTTTTTTAACTGCGTGGGGAATTTGCACTGTTTCGGTTTTGTCTTGATGATCTTTTTTAGCTTTATCAGCAGAAGATGTTGATGGTTCTGGAGTGGGACCAAGTGCTTTCTCATGGGGAAAAGCCGCCAAAGAGTGTCTTTCTTCAGTTCCTACTCGATCAAAACCACCTCCGACAATTAAGTAATTATCAGTAATGACTGATGAATGAACGGTGCTGGGAACAGGATTTGAACCTCCGCCTCCATCCTTCACCCAAATTCCTGGGTTCCAATTAAGGTCTGCTAAACCAGTATCAATGTCTAATTTAGCAAATTCACTACCACTTTGACCACCAATACTACTAAAGCTACCACCAACATAAATACTACTATCTGTTTCATCAAGATTAATAGAGTAAATAGCACCAGGATACCAATCATCATCTTCAAAATCATAAAAATGAGGATTGGGATCCCAAATCTGATCTAATAAACAACTATTATCATTTTTTAATCTAATTAAACCATTGCGCTGAAAAGTTGCATTTAAAGGTGGATCATAAATTTGATCAAATTCACCACCCACATATAGATAATTATTATCGGCTTTGATGGAATAAATTGTATTGTTGTCATCAAACTCTTTTATGCAATTACTATCTAAAATGCCTGTACTGGCACTAATTTTGGCAAATCCCTCGCGCTCTGATTCGTTAACTTCCCAAAAATCACCACCAATAAAAACACTGTCACCCATTGTTTCAATAGTTTGCACACTGCCACCTACTTCAGGAAGCCAAGTTGTATCAAGTGCACAAGTATCTCTATTAAGTCTAGCGAGACCATATACTCTGGTGTCATCAATGTCATCAAAGTCTCCTCCAAGATAAATATAATCATTTGTGAGCTTAAGATCATATATGGTGTATGTCTGAAAATCTCCAGTTCTCAGCACCCTAGGCGTGCAAGCTTCATCTATCAGGCCAGTTTCTTGATGGAGTTTAGCAAATTGACTAACATTATTTTCATCCACACTATAATAAAAACTACCACCAATTAAGACATACCCTCCATCAATTTCAATGTCATAAACTGGACCACTCCAATACCAATCTGAAGGATTCCAATCAGTTACCAACATCGTTTCTAAATCAATAGCGGCTAAATTATGGCGCTCTTTTGGAGTTCCTTCAGGATCTTCAACACTCTCAAAATCACCACCAATATATAAGGTCTTGCCGTCATCGCTCACGGCAGTGGCATAGACTTCACCAGCAACTTGCGGAAAATCAGCGACTGGGGGATTAGGATTTTTAATGGTAAAAGTAATTTTTGATAATTCAGGGTCACTTTCTGATTCATCCTCATCCCAAGCCTTAATAAAAATCGTGTGCTCCCCATTTGCTAAAGGTCTATCAATTTGACAAATGAAATCCTCAGAATCACTATCAAAATCCTCATCTTTTGCCCAACAATATTTTGGAGGATTTTCATCAATCCTGTACATTACGCTAACAATATATGAATCATTAGTTGTAGTAGCTGTGCCACTAAAACTAGGAGTCAAATTATGTATTAGGCTTGGCGCTGGATCTAATTCTACTGTGACAGGAGAAGGATCAGACTCGTCCTCATTAGCCCTCACCATCTGGTGATTAAGATAAAAGTTGCCTTTAGTCGAGTCTGAAAAGGCAAAAAAGTTTGGATTTTTTCTAAAAAATACCAATAAAAAAATTACAAAAACACTTACAAGAAAGATTGTTTTTTTTGGGCAGGATATTTTCATATATAAAAGAATATTAAAAGTACTATATCCATTAAACAGTGTTAATAATCATCAGTCAATATCAAACACTAAAAGTTGGGTCATTTAGCAATCATTTTTTAGATAGGCTATTTAGCTCTTAGTGGGGGGGGGTGAATTTAATGTGTATTGGCCCTCCTGGATAAATCCAGGAGGGCCACTTTAAAGCAAACAAAAATTATTTGAGACCTGCCGCGACCTTTAAAGCAAAAAGGATGCGGTAGGCATAATCCGCTTGCGCGGAATGTTGGTTCCAGGTCCAGCAACCGTTCCCTCCCATAAAACAGGAGACAAAATTGCTGTGATCCATGAGATAAATCTCATTCATGCCACCTTCCATCATGTTCCCAACTGCCTTTGCAGCAATGGGGATGTTGGTGCGGTATGCAGGATTCTCATAGCCTGGTTCCGCCCAGGCAGTGTAGGTGGCAGGCAAAAATTGCCAAACGCCTAGGGCACCATAGGGGTTTTCCGTTTGGTAATTGGTAAACCCGGTGCTTTCGGAACTGGCAATGGCAATAATCCCCAAAACTTGCTCTGGGGTATTGCCCGCCTCCAGGGCTGCTATCCAAATTTCCAATGGAATTTGGAAATTAAACTTTTGACCATTCCACCAAGTGATCAAAAACTTTGGCAAACCATGGGCGTCGCAGCCTACCTGCACTGGTCCCAATCCAGCCTTGATTGCATTAAAATTGCAATCAAAGACGATTTTCACCCCTCCACCTATAATTATATTAGGAGGCTTTGGGGTTGGATCTGGCGGGCTTGGTGGATCTGGCGGGCTTGGTGGGTCTGGTTGATCTGGTTGGTCTGGATCATCAAACCACCCCCAGACATCAACAAGCTCCTGGAAATCTGAGTTCATGAGGAAAAATCCCCATGAATAGGCCAAGATTGACATTATTAACGCGATGTTGAACATAATGTTAATAATTTTTCTTAGCCATTCTCTTTTGCCAGGGCCGTCTTTTTTAACATCTGGATCATAATTAAAATGGCGATAAGACCTTTCAATTATTTGCTCCGAAAAGTAAAAGCCCCAGGCAGCAAAAGCGAATTGGGCCATTTGTGCCCAATAGAGACCTTCGCCAAAGAGCTTGATACCTAACGCTAAGCAAAACAGCTCGACATTATGATATCTTTTTCGCCACCAGTGAGTTTTCGCGAGCCAGTTCAACACTGGTTTTATTAGCCATAAGAGGCCAAGAAAAACCAGTAAGGTTAACCCGGCCAAGACCCAGGGAATATAAGGAATATATCCTTTAATCCCCTCCCATTTTTCATCCCAATCTTTAAACTTTGGAATGTGTTTAATAATCGCAACAACTTCATCAATTGTTGTGATTAAATTAAACTTATTGGGTTCTGGGTTTGGAGTGCCTGGATCCGGATTGGCAATTTCCGGACTTTTTCCCAAAAAATTGTCGGGATTAAGCCAACAAGTGGCATCCCAACAACCACCATCATCTGGGCCAGTATTCCTTACGGCAAAGTGTAAATGGTAATTGGGATTGCCTGGAGTGCTAATAACATACCCAGTATTCCCAACATGGCCAATTACCGATCCTTGGTCGATTTGTTGACCTACCTTCACCGCGGCTTCATCCAGATGAGCGCTATAGGTATAGAGCCCATCATGATGCTTGATAATCACGGTAATACCGTGACCCACGTTTGGCGCACTGCCTATCGGCCAATAAGTGTTCCAAACGACTTCGCCAGATGCTACTGCCAGCACCCGTGCGCGATACATTCCACATGCCATATCAACGGCATTGTGGAAGTCTTGCCCGCCGAGCGGGTTTCTTTCTCCAAAGCCAGCTCCACATCGAATGGAACCAACTACTGGAGTATTTAACCACGTTTCGCCAGCTAAAACTGGCCCCACCATTATGGTGAGGGTCAACAACACCACCAGCAAGGTGGTGTAAAACAATTTGCGTTTCACTAACCACCTCCTGGTTTATGATTGTTTAGTTTAATGACTCAACTACTTAGTGACCCAAACAAAACAAATGCTATATTTATCTTGTTAGGATCACTAAGTGTCCATTATTTTTGTTTGCTTTGTTAAAGAGCGGAGGATTAGATTGATGCTAATATCAAAAAATCCTCAAGCTAATTAGTAATAACGACATCTTTTAATTTATTTAAAATTACCCACTTGCCCAAGAATTTTTTTAGCAAATTCTTTAATTAGATCAGCAGTTTTATTGCCCTTTTTTGTGCCATACATCCTACGTAATTTCTCACGATTAGCTTGGAGATTGTCTATAAAGTTTGTGGCTTGTTCAATACTCATCCCGTGAAAATAACCAGCTAGTTTTAAAGCTTCTTCTTCTAATATCCTTCTGTCTTCCTGATCAACCAGCCTTCTAGCTTCTTTTGCGACAGCCACCATGGTTCTTATACCTGTTATTAGACCAAAGCGTTTAGTGAAGTTGTCAAAATAAATTTTTGGATGTTTAATAATTTGCCTTGCAGTTCGCTGATCAATGCCCCGAGGAAATACTGCTTCAACTAAATCACCCTCGTTTTGATCAGTCTTTTGTGTATCAACCAGCCTTCTAGCTTCTTTTGCGACAGCCACCATGGTTCTTATACCTGTTATTAGACCAAAGCGTTTAGTGAAGTTGTCAAAATAAATTTTTGGACGGTTAATAATCCGCCTTGCATTCCGCTGATCAATTCCCTGAGGAAATACTGCTTCAATTAAATCTCTCTCCTTTTGATTAATATTTTGATCTTCATCTTCATCAGCTTGATCTTCCTGCTCCTCTTGTTGTTCTTCGGCCAAATCCGCTTCGCCATCCAAATTTTGATCGTTTAAGTCTTCATCAGCCACTTCCTCTAGCACACGATATTGCTCACTTAAATTAGCAATAATTCCTGGATCTGTTGCACTTATTTGCTCCATTAAATCAACAATAACTTGATATCTTGGTATTGCTAAAGCCCCCCTACTTCCAACAGTAATTAATTTGCTTTTTTGTGTTGCTTGATCATCATCTTTGCCAAGGTCAATTTGTTCAAGACCTTTTAAAATTTTTTGCATTTCTATTGCAGCCTTACGAACTAAAGTAATATTGTTCATTTGACGATTAACATCTAAAGCGGGGTATGACTTAGTATTATTATTACCAGTGTTATTAATATCAATTCTTCCAGGCAATAGTGAAAGGTCACCCATAGCTTTTCTAAATAAACTTTTAATAATTGCTGATCTAAAGAGAGGCACCTCACCATTTGCCACCGATCTAGCAGCTTCAATATTTTGTGGTATATCAGCATGAACTACAATTTGTTCCATAGGACCAATTTGGCTTATATCCTGTCCTGCAGAAACATTCAATCCACCCGCTTTCATATTCACTCCATAACCACCCCGAAGAGATTCTTGAGTTCTACCCGTAGCTCCCATTACCGAAGCTGCTAAGGCTTCGTCCCAAGACACCCAGTTAATAGGAAAATTTGTCTCTTGATTAATTTCATCAATTTCTTTAATTTTTGCTAAATTAACCAACTGTTTACCTAAAACAATTAAATTAGTTTCGGCTAACTGTTGAATGTGTTGTTTAAGTGAGCTACTTCTTTCTTCATCATTATCAGCTCTAGCAAAAAATTCTTGGGCTAATTTAATTTCCTCATCAGTAACGGACTTAACTCCTACTTGAGTTTTTTGATTAGTTAAAAAACTTCCTTTAATAGTTTCTAAACCTTCCTTGCCAATTGTTTTAGCTAACAATGACAAAAGATGTTCATCATCTGCCAATAACTCGTTATAGTCTTCTTGAATATTTAAAATTGCCTCGCTCAACTCAACTCCCTTATTCAATTCAGTCAGTAAAGCTTTTGTCTTATCTATTTTTTCCTGTAATTTCTCAGTATTCCCTTTTCTTTTATTAAGTTGTGATTCATAGATGGCTAAATCTTTTTCAGCTCGAGACACAGAGTCTCTAATGCCTAAAGTTCTTGCTAAAGATATAGTAAGAGCGCCAGCTATAGCTCGCAAACCTGTGACTATTATGTCTTTTGGAGCTTGTAACAATTGACCAAGTCCATGATCTTTAGGCTCGGGTCGTGAATAATTTGTTTGAGGTCTGTCAGTCTCATCTGGCGGATGAGTTATTCCAGGAATACCTCTTCTTTCCTTTGACATAATATTTTTCTTTAAGTGTTTTTATATAATTAGCTCTTTTTACCATTGGTTAATTGTTTGGGCTTGCCATCGTCAACGACGGTAAACTCTCCTTCGATGATATCCTCATCATCTGAGTAGTTTGGTGGAGTATAAGCTCTCTCACTTTTGCTTGATGCGTTTGGTGGCGTTTGAGTTGCTTGTTCTGTCTCAGCAGGTTTACTTTTTTTGCTAAAAATCTTACTGAAAATGGCTGAAGCTGCTTTTTTAATTACACCACTAAATTGACCACCATCCTCAGTTCTTGAGCCAACGCTATTGGCTGCTCTGGGATTTTTTTTCACCGATTTAATCCGTTCTTTAGCTGTTTTCCTCTTAGTCACACCTGCCGCAGTATTTATAAATCCCTCAGTAGCCATTAGAGGATCCTCAATAGCTAAGCCAACCACTGTTGTAACTGCACCAAGTTTTGCTTGATTAGTTGCATCTTTTTTATCTTGTTGGAGTGCTTCTATCTGTGCTCGTTTCTGCGCTCCTTGTTGTTTTTTGTTGGCCTCTTCTTCAAGCAACTTTTGATTTGGAACACCAATGCTTGGTATATTAGAAATATTTTTTAGAAACGAACTTCCTTTTCTTGATCGAGGACGATCGCTATCATCAGCAGGAACACCGACTCCTGGAGCATTAAGCATGTTTTTTAAAAACGAACTTCCTTTTCTTGATCGAGGACGATCGCTATCATCAGCAGGAGTGTTAAATCCTGGTATTTTTTCTTTTCTTGATCGAGGACGATCGCTATCAGGAGCAGGAGCGTTAAATCCTGGTATTTCTTTTCTTGCCATTTTTTCCTTGTTTTGTTTTTTTAAATTATTAGCAATTAGCAATAATTCAATAAAAATATTATTAATAGTATTAATTTTAATTTTTCCTTAGTTCCCGGAGTCCACACAAAGGCGGACCCCGGGAAGAAGTTGGGTCTTCAAACATTTCATGGTTTTTATGGAGGTGCCGGCAAGGTTTCGCCGGGACACCTCTTAGCGATGTCCGCTGCGGCTGCAGCTTGGGACACCGCGTGGGCAAAGTCTGGCTGCCCACCAGTGGTTGGAACCACCAGCGCATTGCCAGACTGCAAAAGCCACCCCCAGTACCCACAAATGAGTTCTGGAAAGGCGACCTGGGTCGTTGCTGGAGCGGGAGCTGGAGTGGGTGTTGGTTGAGGTGGTGGGGTAACCACCACATCGGTATAGCAACTTGGACAAACCTCCTCCCAAGTTCCTGTTCCAACAACACTTGTGCCAGGTTTAGCTTTAAAGCCGTCCCTGGCGAAGTAGCCATTTGTTTCTATTACTAGGGATTTTTGCCCTAGTCCTGGCACGATGCCAGAAATGGTAACCTTCCAGACCTCGTTTTGACGTGTAGCAATTGGATTGTCACACTCAAAAGACAACATAATGCCCTGCGGAACATCCGCAGGATTGATTAAATTAGTCGTACCAGGTGGTTTTAGATTCCACCCCAGGATTAAAATTTCCAAGGCGTTTGCCTTGAACGTTCTAACTACCTGCTGATCATCAGGATCAGTAGGGGGAACGACAACAACTGGTGTTTGCTCACCAGGTGTTGTTGATGGGGGAACAAAACCACTAGAAATGCTGTCACAGATTGACACGGCTGCTATATTTGTTCCAGCCGCCTTGTAACAGCTGGTGACGCTGTTCTCTGACCCTTTAAACAAAAAAGGCCAGAGTAGGTACGACACTATTATAAATACTGTCAGACCTGCCCCTCCCAGTAGGAGGAGTGATCCTAAAAGATGCTCGGTTTTTTTGTAAGCAATTGCGAATAGTATTAGTCCAATTGCCAGGCCGAGAAAACCTGGGAGGGCAATCATTTTGCCCCCTACAGTAAACAGTTGCCCAATAAATAAAATTATATTGGACAAAAGTTGCAACAGTGATTCCCACAAAGTCTGTATCATTTCTACCTTCTTTCTTTTTTCTATTGACCCAACCAAAAAAAGATTATTATGAGTCCTCTTTTGGTTGGGTCAATTTAAGTCCACAAAATGTTTGAATGTTAAAGGGCTAGACTATCCTCACCAAAAACGCTATGTTTTTATAGAAGAGAATCTATCACAAAACAGATATTATTGTATCAAAAGAAATCAAAAAATCAATACAATATAGATATTCTATGGGACAATGATTAATAATAAAACGCTACTTATAATTTTTTGATGGAATAAGAATTGCTAGAAAAACGATAATTGCGCTTACAACTTTCCCTTTTTATTTTTTTCAGCCAGCAAAAAAACTATATAACGGTGCGCTGTTCTAAAATTTTAGCTACTAAAAAAACTACACAAAAGTGCAGTAAATTAAAATATTTAAATAAAGAAAAGATTTCCAGCTGCCCGCTAAAAAGCGGGCAGCTGGTTGACATCTCACTTGCTGATAGTTTCAACCCAATCCCAGACATCCTGAGTTAGGGTTGTAGTGGTGGTGGTAGTGGTTGTGGCGATTTCGTTAAAATAGTCGTTCAAAAGGCTAATAGCCTCTTCACGACTCACGCCAAGTTCTGCCTCCAAATGATTCAGGACCGGTTCGGGGTCCCAAATCGTGAATGAGGCACGACAGCTTCCCCCTTGCCAGAGGAAGGAGGAGTCAAAGGTGAAGAAATCTTCACCAAAGACACCTTGACCCCCGACGACACTGAAGTTTCCATTGCGGCCATATTCAGCCACAACGTTACCCGCTCCGTCGTACACGGTGGTCTCCCCACCCGTGGGGAGATTGGACACAACACCATTGTTCTTGATTTTGACAGACATCGTCTGTCCAAAATACAAGTATCCAATGGTGGGGTAATGATTACCCCCTTTCTCGTAAGTTAACGCCGGAATGCTAAATCCCGGCGCAACCGCTTCAATTGTCCAACTTGGACAATCGGTTGGTGGAGGAGGAGGAGGTGGTGGTGGAGGAGGTGGCGGTGTTGGTGGCACCGGCTTGATGATGATAGGAAGAAATATCCTATGCGGTCCGCTACGAAAGGTGCCTGACCAGTCACGGTGAGGCATCCCCAAGCGGTCTTTTCCCAGCAATTGTTGCTGGTAAAAATCAAACAAAAAATAATACTCTCCACCCCCCTTGGGGAGCTTAAATGAATACAAGTGGAAGGGAATTCCACCTGTAAATGGATTACTTTTAATCAAAGGTTCGTCTTGAACCTCCAATAGATTGTAACCCTTATACACCCGCATGACGGAGTCAAACTCTTGCACTCCGTCATTGTTGACAGTTCCAGGCCAGGTACCCCAAACTTGGGCACATACCATGCCCTTGTTTGAGTCATAGTAGACCTGAATTTTTGTTGAGTCCTCGTTAAGCTCGAGGTTCCTCTTTACTCCCTCAAACGAGGGAGGAGGGAGCGCACCACAATCCCCCGGCTTAATAGAAAGCGGGGTTGTCAACAACTCCGTGGTACGGTCTCCAGCAAGCTGGAAACCGCTGATACTGACATCCTCTTGCTCAGGGGTTTGCGCAAAAGCGTCAAGCACACCCATAAACAAGGACATCAAAAACACCAATACAATAACTATTACAACATCCTCTCTTTTCATTTCGTTCTCCTTTGAACTTTGATCAATTTGGGATTAACTAGCACCACAATATTCCTGTGCGCTAGGTGAAGGCGATTTAGTATTACCCTCACTTTTGCGCACAGCAAAAAGCATGTGAGATTGTTAAAGAGCTAGATTATCCTCGCCAAAAACGCTATGTTTTTATAGAAGACAATCTATCTAAATACCTAATAAGTATATCAAAAAATGTCAGAAAAAGCAAATATAATTATTTATTATAAGATGTAAGCCCCTACGAAAGCCATAAAAATACCTCTACAAAAGCAACAAAAACACCCCCACTAGAGCAATAAAAAAATAGATCAAAAAGCCGATTATTTAGCTTTAGGTAAAGACTCACAGGCTGTGCCATCTTTATCGCCATCTAAGCGATTAACATCATTCCCCACCCCACCAACTTTTTCAAAAAAGTATTGCGCTTCTTCTTGGGTGGTAAAATCGTCACAGTTGTATTCGTCAGCTCCTTTGCCAATAGAGCTATCTGTCACAATATTGCCTGATTTATCAAACAATAAATTACCCTGCATATCACGACTAACTTTGGCTTGTTCAAAAGATTTAGTTTCCCACAGGGTTTTCAAATCCCAATCGTTTTGAGAAACTTCTAATCCAAGCGCTGTTGCTAAAAGGATAAAAACGATCACTAAAGCAATCCGAGCTTTTTCCCAAACAAAAAATAAAATAGCAACAATGGCCATCAAAATCACAATGAGCCATAAACGCCCTTTACGACTAGCCCGTAATTGCTTGCTCTTTGACAGACCCCCATTTTTTTCAACGCTGGTTTTTTTTGCTGATTGTTTTGGATCAGACATGGTTGGATTCTTTCATAATTAATAATGGCAAGTACTAATTATAACTTAAACTGCCGTTTGCCGTCACCTAGATAAGTGCTAAAATTTAAAAATTAGAAAAATTTAATTTCTCTAGGAAGGTGCTAGTGCAAGAAAATAATCGACAATCCTTTATGGAAGCAATTTTGGCTGGAATAATGATTGCTCTAGGGGGCAGTATTTATTTGAGCGTGGAAAATAAAATAGTCGGATCTTTTTTATTTGCTCTGGGTTTATATACCATTTGCGTTTTTGCTTTTAATCTTTTTACTGGAAAAGTCGGCTATTTGCCAGATGCGATCAAAAAAAAGAAACACGCCGCTTATTTAAAATTTCTGGGCATCGTCTGGCTGGGAAATTTAATAGGTACCAACATTGTGGCTTTTTTACTAAAAAACACCAGGTTAGCACAGAACAGCATCACTAGTGTTGGATTGATCGAAAAAGCCAATATATTAGTGCAAACCAAGTTAACAGATAGTCCTCTAAGCTTGTTCATTTTATCTATTTTTTGTGGTTTGTTGATGTATATAGCGGTTGATATTTACAAGGAAAAAGAAGAGGGTGTGGGTCGTTATTTGGGGATTTTCCTCTGCGTTATGGTCTTTATTTTGGCAGGTTTTGAACACTGTGTGGCTAATATGTTTTATTTCGCTCTAGCTGGGGCCTTTAAAAATTTTTCAGCCTGGTATTTATTATTAGTCATGACAATGGGTAACAGCTTGGGAGCGATGCTTATACCCTATTTACATAAAAAAAGATAAAAAAATACCTAAAAACCTCTCATACATGAGTGGACTCGCTATTGGCACAATTTTAAACAATTGCCCAAACATTAATTTAATTAAACAATTCCTCAATATTTTTTATAGCCAATAAAGTATTTGGATCGCTAATCAGCTGTTTCGCTTCTACAATCGTTTTCCAGGCTGTGGTGTAAAATTCGCTGGCCAATTTTTCTTGATCGGGCAGGAAATTTTGCATCGACACAGGCACAAAATACCAAATATCATAGTGTTTTTGACATTTAATTGAGGGATTAAGAACTGAAGTAATGCTTAATAATTTTGCTGGAGTAATTTTTTCCAGATCAAACTGCAGGCCCCATTCTTCATGCATTTCTCTAAGTAGGGCTGCGCTAGCAGTTTCACCACGATCTATATGACCACCATTAAACAGCCATAAATCAGACTTTTTATGATGCCCGATAAAAATTTGTTGATTGGCTAAATCATAAGCGGCAAAATAAACGCAAAAGTGAGACTGAGGGTTTTCATCTCGAGTTAATTTAGCTTGTTGTATCCGACTAATAAACTCATTAGTCACTGGCAAATGACTCAATTCTTGAACAATTGCTTGAATTTCTTTGACTAATAAATCTGGCATGGTTCAGTTTTTGCTAAAAGTAGTTGGAGAATATTCATTTAAAGCATTATACAGTGGCTCACATAAAATCACCTGATAATGCATATTTATTCTGCTAGTTTAAATGGCTCAACTAATACTCCTTCACCACCAATCGGAACAATGCCGTTGCCGATGATTATTTTTAACATCACTTTTTCTAATGATGTTAATTTTGAATTTGCAGAAAATTTGTCAATTAAAAAAATTTGAGCTGGTCCATTAGTTCTGTATTCTGGAGTGATATCAGCAATGTGACCCGACATTAAAGATTCAGTTGAATTAGCAAATAGATTTTTTAATTGATACGCTGGAGCTAATGAAGGATGTTCTCGTAAAAATGTGTGTAAAGTAATACCTTCTCTTTCCTTGTCTACACTTTCAAGCAAATAATCAAGAAAAATATTTCCAACTTTATCACGAAAGGCAAAACAAGAACTAGGTTTGCCAATGATTGGGAAATTGTTGGGGGCATTTCTAATTAATTTACGCATTAAGATGCGGCGTTTTTCTTTGGCAGGTGGATCGACTGCGGTTAATATTTGTTCAACATTTTCATGTAATTGAGGAAATACAGTGGCGGCTTTATAAGGAGACAATCTTTTTCTATATAAGTTTCCTTGCGGCGTTTCTGCCATGAGCTGAGATAGTTGCATCTCTTGAATTGGTGACCGACTTTCAGCTGAGTCAATTAATTTGATTGACATAATGCTATTTTAATTGAAAATAATTACTTTTGCCTATCAAAACACTTGTTTATTAAAGCTCGCTACCAGCAACTTCTTGGAGCTGAGTGGACAGCAAGCTCAACACTTCATTAACATCTGGATACTGAGTTACTTTCATAAAACAATTATAGCTTAGTCAAAATACTTGTTGGTCGATGATTACTTAAAATCCTAAATCTTCTTCAACAATAATCATCTGGATATTTCTGTTCATCATCGGATTTTCATTTTTAAAAATGAAAATTTGATTTAAAGAAGTTTCAACACCATATACTTCCATTAGTCTGGCGTTTTCCTGAGGCACGACTACATTATCTAGACGATTCATGGCGTCATCTAAACTATTGACAATCTTTTTGCTACTCACCACAAAGATGAGGTTGGGTGAAGTAAAAACAACGTGCGGCAGTTGACTCCCAGAATTAGAAGCGATAATAAATTCAGCATCTTTGGTGAGAGCGTGGACACTGCCAAGATAAAAGTCTGATAAAACAGATTGTTTTCTGAGCTCAGCTTGTTTAGCGGCGTCCTTTTCAGCCAAAATTGCTGCATGTAGATTATTCCAAGGGTGCTTGCCAGATTTTAGTAAATCTGTAAAGCCAATTTGCTTAAGCGTTATAGAGGAACCATTCATGACCGACTTGCCTGCAGGAATTAAGCCTTTAATTTTTTCCAAAGCCTCGGCAGCAGTTTTCACCACAGTAGGCTGAATGTTTTTTGCTTGAAGCGCTTGAAGCGTTGCGTTGAGTAGATCTTGAGACGCTAAAGTGGCAGGGTTATTATTATTTTTATTCATTGAAAGCTCTTCATTAACAATTAATATCAATGCTGATTATACCTTTATTTGCTCGTTAGAGTGTGGAAAACAATTTGGGCAGAATAGTAAAACCCCTCTCTTGGCAAATTTAGCCTCGAGAGGGGTGAACTTAAAAATCTAATGACTAATGAATTTTATATAAGCTTCTTCCATTCTTCTGAAAGAACCCTACTATTGCTATTCAGTGTGAAGGGGAGCTCTCTTCCGAGAGCTTCAAACATTTCCTCTGCGAGCGGCTGCTCGCAGTGGTAGACGTTCTTTCCAGAGACCAAGTACACTATACTTGGTCCCACTTTGCTCATCCCCCCAGACTTTGTCACGCGAAAGACGTCTCCGTCTTTCGCCTTGAAAATGGTGCTGCACCAGCTGCCGATCCTGCCGGCATCCCCGTACGCACCGTAGGCGTTGGCGATCACATCGTATTCGTGACCAACCAGCCCGCTGACCACGCCCAGGGTCCCTCTAGTATAAACCCCCTGGCAGTCTAGTATTAAATACAGATTACCGTCCTCAGCAACAATGCGAGGACGGCCGGTTTTACTATAGCCCACGGAAAATCCGCGGACTATTTCCCCCGCGGGGAAATTTGGGGGACAGTTGGATGGTACTGGGAGAAAGATCTCTTTTCTCCCTCGACCAAGTTCTCCGAGGGAAATCCCTCGGAGCTCGCCAAATGACATTTGGCGAATTTTTGCTGATAGCGGTACATTACTATATATCATTTTTCTCCTTTCGCCACGGCCGCCCAAAAGGTGCGGACTTACAGTGGAGTTGCTAGCTCTATGAGTAGCATAATAAACATTCCAAGTTAGAAAATGCTCATTATGCTACCCACAGAAAAAGCAGGGAGAATGACAATCATTAGATTTGTTAAGTTAAAGAGCATTCTGACTTGAGAATAAGCAGAGATAAAATAGCTTTTATTTCACTCTGCTATTTTCCCTGTCAGAATACATTGTCTAAGTATAATATATTATAGGATATTTGTCAAGAATTAGCTTGCGCTTGGTGTTGCCTGCTAAAGTTTGATGAAGGTGCTGTTTAGTCTGGTGTAGTGTTGCCCGCTAAAGTTTGATGGCTGGTTTGATAGGCAAAAGCAATAATGGCAAATTTTGTTTTTCCCATAAGCTATCCACAATAATTTTCTCGATACAAACGAGCTGAAGTATATCAATATTGGAGTAATTGCTAAAGCTGGTTTATTTTTTCGCTGGCAAACCCAAATTATATTTACATGTCCTATTTAAACATAGAGCTTGTATTGCAATAATAGGATTTCTTCCAAGAATTGGCAGCATTTCTTTTGGAAAATAAGCTATTTCTGTATTACCCTGCCTAGGGCAATCGTATTGTTTAGATACAGCTTGTTGTTTTCTAAGATCTGTTGCTATGGGCAATGATTTAATATCGCCAACTTCCCTACTAGTTAATCTGCCACATGGACTAGGTCCTCTACAGTTAACTATAGGTGGAGAGAAGTCACTTATTTGTTTAATATTTCGCTTGGCTTCTTCTTTTTTTGTCATTTGGAGAGATTGTAACACAGATACTTAATGTGTCAAAAGGCATCGGGTGCGAAATCATCTAATATACCACCCTCTCTTGCCAACAAAACCAAAAACGCCTATAATTGCCACATATGACAGATGAAACTACAGGTGGCTCACCCTCAGGAGGAAAAGAACAAGGCAATAATGTAGAAATCATAACAACCCCCGAAGGCTTCAAAATTCATGGGGAAAATGAAACTTCACTTATCCTTTCACTCACCTCGTTAAACGGTAAGCCAATAAGCCAATTAGAAAATATTATGCGACCTGGAGCTAGTTCAGGAGCAGGTTTTCTAGGTAACCATGAATCACTTATAGAGGTTCTTGTTGATGATAATGAAACTGTTTTGGGGTTGGGATTAACCCACCAACAACTTGCTAATTTTCTACGCAAAATTGCTAGTGCGCCAGTAGAGAAAAAATTGGGACAGTATGAACAGTATGAAGTTGTTGACGTAGATGGGAAAAAATTTGCTCGTGCTGTGGAGCGAGTGAGAGGTATTCAACAATCTCCTTTTAATGATGGAACACTAACTAACGCCGATTATAAAGTTATTAACTTAGAAACTGGCGCAAGTATTAGTTATTCAGGACTATCACCTGAAATGGTTCATCGTTACGGATTTTATGAGGGCAAAGGTACTAGTTATCGTTTAGACCCCAAACTGGTTGCTGAAACAGCAGAACTTACTCCTCCACAACCAGATGACCCAGTTGCAAAACTAGTACAAGATCCACACGCACAAGTTGAAATAACAACAAGTGAACAACTTACACGAGTAAGCAATCTTTATTCTGCAGAAGTAGATGTTTTAAGCGGTGAGAATTATAGACTTGTTCCTCAAGACCTGAATGCTTTACTTCAACTTAGTACATTCTTTGAAAGATCACCCCATGATAGGGGGCTAGAACAGTCTCAAGAACCTCAAGAACTAAGAGAACGACGAGAACATATTGCTACTCGCGTTGATACGCAGGGCATAACTCCTCAACCCTATCTCATGGGCAGTTATAGCTGCAATGCTGCAGATAAATTTATTTTCGACAGTGATGTTTTAACAGAGATTGTTCCTTTAGACTGCCCTGATTTTATTCAACAAGCTGTGTTGCGAGGGATAGAGCACCTACAACTACCTCGTGGAGGTGAAGGGTTAGTTGATATGCTTGCAAATGAGAGTGTGGTTGAGCTTGTAATTGAGTATTTGGGTACAAAATTCTTAAGAAATACTCTCAAAGGGATTTCCGAAAAAATTAATGGGCAAGATAGTCCTCATAAAGCATATTATGAAGGACTGCTTAAAAAATTATCACCAGATCCACAAACTGCACTTCAACTCTATGATATAGCAATAAAACTTAAGGATCAGCCAGAACTAATAACAGCACTAGATAATAGTTTCCCGACACTTAAGACTTATGTTGTGGCCTTCTATAAGCACTTAGGTGTGCGAGTCGAAGATATGACATTAGAAGAATTAATGAAAAAACATGGTAGTATCGACCAGTAGTTAGATTGATGATTAACAGGACCACCTATTGACAATTTTGTTGCCTTTGAAATTGCTATTTCCAATCTTAATGCTCAAGCAATGTCACTAAATACATAATCAGCACCCCAATCAGAAAAACAGCAAAAGAAGCCAGAGATTTTTTTAAACTGGGCTCTTTTCTAATTTCGGGCATCAGATCTGATGCAGCAATATACAGAAAACCACCGGCAGCAAAAGGTAATAAATAAGCAATAAAATGATCTAGCGATGCCAGAAAATAAGCAGCCAAACCACCAAACACAGCGCTTAATGCCACTAAAAAATTGGCTACAAGTGCCTTTTTTTTGCTAAAACCAGCGTATAACAGCACCCCAAAATCACCAATTTCTTGAGGAATTTCGTGAAGAGCAATAGCTAGTGTGGTTACCACACCCAATTTAATATCAGTCATAAATGCCCCAGCCAAAATCAGCCCATCAATAAAATTATGCAGAGCATCGCCAAATAAATTCATGTGGGCAAAAGTGTGCACTTCGCAGTGACCCTTATGACAATGTCGCCAATGAAAAAGTTTTTCAATGAAAAAAAAGGCAATAAAAGATAAAAGAACCGTGTTGTAAACACTAGACGCCTCAAGTTGCTCCGAAGCTTCGGGTAGCAGGTGAAAAAAAGCGCCACCCATCAGAGCCCCTGCCGACAGCGACACCAATAAAAGTAAAATTTTATTTAATTTATCTTCTTTTAGGGCCAGAGTAAAAATCCCCAGTAAAGACCCAGCACTAATTAAAAAAGTTGCCAGTAAAATGTAGAGAAGAGTTTCCATAATTAAACTTAAATTTTAGCATGTTTTTTGGCGAATTTGTTGACCTTGAAAGTGGAGCTATCAACACAAATAAATTATTTAATGTATTGAGACAAAAAGCTAATTTCCTCTTGGTAAACTTGTTGAGCCAGATCAAAATCCCAAGGGCTATGATCTTGACCAGGCAAAATCATGTAAGGCTGCCCTTTGGCTTGAACTTTGGCAATGGTTTTCTCTCGCAACTCCTTAGCAACATACTTATCATGTTCGCCATAAACCAAATGAATCCCGCCATTGTATTTGTCTAATGCTCCACAGAAATCAGCAGCTGCGGCCTCAGTCCAGAAACTACCCCGATATTTTTGCCCATCTTCTTCATAAATTTTGTTAGGATCGACACTTATATTACTTTTAGCATCAGGCACCCAGAGAATAATGCAAGGAATTTGGTCCTTAAATTTATCTTGCCCTGCAACGACCATGGTAGTTGTTGCCCCCATGCTTTGACCGAATAAAGCAACTTGGTATCCAAGATCCAAATATTTTTGAGCAAAATACGAAGTTGTATGGATCCACTCATTAAAGGAAGAGTCTAAATAATCACCCTCAGAGTTGCCTCCGCATGGCTGATCAAATCTTAAAACAGAAAAACCCTCTTTTAAGAGTAAACTCTCAAAATCAACAAAGGTTCTGGCTGGACCCGTAGAACTCCCACGAAAACCGTGACTCATGATGACAATTTTCTTTTGACTTGGCTCTGGCTCAGTCAAAATACAAAAAACTTGTTTGTTGTTGATGCTTTCAAAATATGTTTTTTTCATAAAAATCCGCAATTATAAAATTAAATAATTTGAGCTTACAAGATCTTAGAACAGCCTTTGCAATGCTTAAAGCGCAATTTAACCTTGCTCCTTAAGCAGCTGATCAATTATTGCAATAAACTGTCTATTTATCGCTCTTAATCTTGGGCTGACTCTGATAAATTTAACATTATTTAAATTAAATGACAAGCCATCTACCACCGACACGCCTTTTTCATTCAACTTACTGACCAAATCTGGCAGAAATGTATGGATAACAACCAGTAAGTTGTTTGCTTCCGACTCAACAACTGCAAAACCTCGCTTGCTTAATTCCCTGCTTAAGAAATTCCTCTCTTGCTGCATAAATTTTTTACTTTTGTCTATAAACCCGGCATCTGCAAAGGCCGCTATGGCCGCTTTTTCAGCCACAGTCGAGACGGGAAAGGGTTGGCCCATTTTTTGTAATTGTTGAACCAACTCTTGATTAGCAGCGCAAAAACCCACCCTCAATCCTGCTAGACCAAATCCTTTTGAAAATGTCCTGATGACAATTAAGTTGGCAAGGCTGCTGGTATCTCTAATCAGCGTTTCCCCGCCAAACTCTATATTGGCTTCGTCAACAATGACATGAACTTTGGTGCTTTTAACAAAGTCTAAAATATTTTTTCTAGGGATCACTCGACCAGTCGGATTGTTGGGATTGCATAGAAAAATTAGTTTGGTCTTTTTGCTGATTTTTGACTGAATATCCGCCAAGTTAATATCAAGGCTTGGCGTCATTTCCGAGAGAATAACTTTAGCTCCGCTCATTGTTGAGGCTATTTTAAACAGTGGAAAAGTTAGGCTCGGAATGATGACCTCATCTCCTGGTCGAAGCAAGACTTGGGGTAAAAGTTTGATGATAGCCTCTGAGCCATTAGCCACAAAAATACCCTCAGCTTTTATTTGAAAGCGCTCGGAAATTACTTTTTTGAGTTGCTTGCAATCTGGGTCTGGGTAGTCAAAAAAATCAGCTGGAGTAAGCCGCTTTAAAACCAGAGCCACTTCTGGCGAACAGCCAAGGGGGTTCTCGCTCAAAGAAAGATCTATCGGCAATTTTTTAGCAAAGGCGTATAGGTTTCTGAAGCTGGCTGGTTGTGTGTTTTTCATGGTGTTTTTTATGGTGTTTTTCATAACTTTTTTCCACTAAAAAACCTCCCGTTGGGGAGGTTGAGTAGTTATTTCTTGCTAAATCTAGTTTTTAGACCACAAAACTACCAGCCTCCCTTTGAGAGGTATAATGCCAATAATAAGCATTGGTAGTTAAGGTTATCATATCGAGAGCTATGATAGCACAAAATTGATGGTGGGTGGGAAACAATATTAAATTGGAAAAATTAAAGCTAAAATAAAGGTAAGCCCCAGAATTAAACAAGCAAAAAAGAGCGTAGGAATCGAATCAATCTTTACTATGTTTAGGAACACGTAAATGATACCTTTTCTATCAAGGATTTTCTTATAACGCCCTAAGGTGTCTTGTACTATCTTTTTTTCAAAGTCGTCTATTATGTCTTTATTCAAATTTAAATCACTTTCCATACAGTTTTTTTGAAAAAAGAAATGAAGCCACTCCCTTCCTTTAAGTTGACTCCAAAGAAATATTATTCCAACCAAAGTCGAGAGAAACAAAAAGAACTCTCCAGTAAAAAATAGCAAGTTAACTTCTCTCCCTGAGGCCAGAGCAATGGATGAAGCAAAAACTGTCCCTGACAAAATTGTTAAGTTCTTCAAAAGATCAAAGTAATCATGTTCTATTTTGTCAAAGTCTATTTGAGCTAACTCATGATCCTTTTTCTTTTGCTGAAATCTTTGTGCTTTCCTAGCTACAGAGAAGTCACTCATTACTCCAAAATCTTTATTATGAATGTTATTACTCATTTTCTTTTCTTCTATTTCATACTCTAGATTCGCTATATCAACACCACTTGGTGCATCCAAAAGCCTTAAAAAGTTGTTTTTCACTTCCGTTCCACATAACCAAGATTGCATTTTTTAAAACTAGGAAAACAACTAGCCTCAATATAATAATCACTAAAAATTAATCCAAGATTTTTTATTTTGTTAATTCTTGAAATCATAGTTATTTATGTTCTTTTAATGTCACACTTGACACCACTGTATATTTATCATAAAGTTATCATAATATGCCCATTATTGTCAAGCCTCTTACAAACCGACAAAAAGAAGCCTTGGATTTTATAAACTCCTTCATCGCTACAAAAGGTTACTCTCCTTCCCTCAAGGAACTTGCTCATTTTCTTAAAACTAAAAACCTTAGTACAGCGCAATATTTTATTCAAGAATTAGAGAAAAAAGGATATCTCAAACGAGATCCTTATAAAAATCGTGGAATAATTCCTGCTATACAAAAACACACTGTACCTATGCTGGGATACATTGCAGCTGGCACACCTATAGAGCCGATTGAAAACTCAAAGCCTGTCCAGATTCCTACAAATATAAAATTAAACAAAAATAATTCCTACTATGCTCTTAAAGTTAAAGGTGACAGCATGATTGACATGGGAATTTTAGATAATGATATTATCCTAGTTAAACACCAAATGACTGCTGATGTTGGAGATGTGGTTGTTGGTATAACAGAAAAAGGAGCCACATTAAAGATCCTCGATAACGTAAACGGTCAATTTATCCTCAAACCAAGGAATCAGAAATATGACATAATTATCCCAAAGCAACTTGAGATTAGAGGGATATTCGCTGGTTTAATCAGACCAGAATAATTGTGTCGACAACTGTAAAATTAAATAAGTTAAAATATAAAAAACAGATAAACATGAGAAAAGATATTCTAAATTATCAGAACACTAAAGCCACTTTCTATCTAGGAGACTGTTTGAATGTCCTAAAACAGCTTCCTGACAATAGTGTTGACCTCACTATAACCTCGCCACCCTACTCTGACCAAAGAAAAAATACATACGGAGGAATTCATCCCAATGAATATGTAAAATGGTTTTTGCCTATCACCGCTGAGTTATTAAGAGTAACCAAACCCACTGGAACATTTATCTTAAATATTAAAGAAAAAGTAGTTGGTGGAGAGCGACACACCTACGTAATGGAGTTGATACTTGAGATGAGAAAACAAGGATGGCTTTGGACCGAAGAATTTATTTGGCACAAGAAAAACTGTTATCCAGGGAAATGGCCTAATAGATTTAGAGATGCGTGGGAACGATTATTACAGTTTAATAAAAATAAAAAATTTAACATGTACCAAGACAGTGTGAAGGTACCTATTGGGGACTGGTCTAAAACTCGACTCAAAAACCTCAGTGAAACCGATAAAAAACGAGACAACTCTCGAGTTGGAAGTGGGTTTGGGAAAAATGTTTCCAAATGGGTTGGCAAAGAACTTGTATATCCTTCAAACGTCCTGCATATGGCCACTGAAAGTGCAAATAAAAATCACAGTGCGACCTTTCCTATTGGCCTACCAGAGTGGTTTATAAAGCTCTTTACACAAGAGGGTGATGTGGTGCTTGATCCTTTCCTTGGAAGTGGAACAACATCAGTAGCCGCTTCCTTACTTAGAAGAAACTCTATAGGTATTGAGATTGTAGATAAAAACTATGCCATCGCTCTTCAACGTTTTGCACACGACACACAACAACCCATAATTAAAACTACCACTAAAACTATTAAGGTAGAAAATGGTATTATTACACCGAGCACAAATAATAGTCAGCTGGAACTACTATGGACAAACTAGATCAAGAAGAAATTCAAATTTTTATATCTCAAAGCGTCATTTCTCCTTTTTATGAGAAGCGTCTAAGTAAATTAGAGTCCTTGCAACTTAACTCTGTGTTGAGGCGAAAGAACCCCTACTTATTTAAGGCAAAGAATATTCAAACAGCAGAAGAAATGATTAAATATATTTTGGATGCCTTTTTATCCTCTCAAGAAGAAACTATTTTTGGAAATCTCATGGAGGATTTGGCAGTCTATGTATGCAAAAGAGTGTTTGGTGGGTACAAAGCTGAGCAAGGTATATATAAAAGCGTTGACCTTATTTTTGATCGAGACAAAAAAACTTATATTGTCGGCATAAAATCCGGACCAGCTTGGGGAAACAAAGATCAGGTAGATAGAATGATAAATAATTTTATCGTGGCTAGAGAGTTGCTTTCTAAAGCAACCAAAAACGAAATTATTGCTGTTAATGGCTGCATGTACGGAAAAGATAACCACCCACTGAAGGGCGATGGTGATCGGAGCTACTACAAGCTATGCGGTCAAGAATTTTGGAGCCTAGTTTCTGGAGATGATGACTTTTATCAGAAAATAGTAGTACCGATTGATAAAGAGGCAAAAGTGAGAGATGAACGATTTAAAGAAGTATACTTCTCCAAAATCAATGAGCTGACCAAGGATTTTGCTAATGAGTTCTTAACTGAAGATGGGCAAATCAACTGGGAGAAAATCATTGATTTTGTTTCAAAGAAGAATGACTGATCTATTCCTTTAACTTTATAATGAAATCTTCAAAACACCCTCTAGGATATTAGTTGTGATTATAAATTATGCCAATCATCTACTCTTGCTCCCCCGGTAGGACTCGAACCTACAACCTTGAAGTTAACAGCTTCCTGCTCTGCCATTGAGCTACAGGGGATTGTATTTACTTGTTAAAACACGCTCGATTTTATCAATAAATTAACTAAATAACCAGTGATAAAGCGCTAGCGCTTGCTAATTTCTGCCACAATTGCCTTGTGATCACTGACTCCAGCCACCACTTTTACCTTGCTCGCCTTGTATCCTGGGCTGGTAAAGAGGGCATCAATCACTAAGCGAATGTCTTTTTTGGCTTTATGAATCTTTTTATCGATAGTACTGTCTATTTTACTGGGAATATTATCTTTGTAAATTTTGGCTAATTGATCATAAATTTTTTGACCACGCGGTGTATTAAGATCGCCACAAAAAACAATTTCTGGATAATTGCCTAGAAAAGCTTTAAGTTTTAGAAAATGTTCCTCCTGTAAAGCGCTGACTTTCCCTTCTCCCGACCAAGTAAAATGAGTGGTGGCCAATTGATAAATTTCCCCATCAATTTCGCTTTGCACAGTTAGTAAACAACGATTCATTGAATTGGGATCTTCATGAGCAAAAAATTCTGGGATTTGATTGGCATTACCAATGTAAAAATGCTTGCCTGTTTTGGCTAAATTTTTAGCAAAAATACACAGACCCCAGAGACCATTAGTTGGTAAATGAGGATTATCTTTAGTCACTTTGGCTTGAGAAATAAAGCTATATTTGGTCAAACCAGTGCTTTGACTAATTTTTTGGATATCTTTGGCAAAGACTTCCTGTAAACACAAGACATCGGGTTTTTCCTTGCTAAAAAAGGGCAAAATTTTGTCGTCAAGATGCTTATCGCCCTCAATGTTTAAACTAATAATTTTCATTAAGACTATCCTCTTTACTTTCTGCTTAGCCCTCCAATATGGAGATCACTTTGCTTACAGCCTGATCATATAATTGTCGAGTTTCGATCACGCTTAAACCGACTTCTGCGGCAACTTTTGCAGGCTCAATTAGCCTAAAGCTTGTTTCCAAAACTTGTTTTAGTAAACCGCTGGTTTGCTGAATGGCAGCATCAATTTGCTGAGCACTTGGACAAGCTAAACCCCGATCCAGAAATGTTTCTGTAACTACAAAATGAAAATATGCTCGGTTTAAACCGCGGATTTCACTTGAGGTTGATCTTTCTTTCATAAGTTTACTCCAAAAAATCTTGTAATTTTTTACGTCGACTTGGATGTTTTAATTTTCTTAAAGCTTTGGCTTCGATTTGACGAATACGCTCTCTAGTTACGCCAAATTCTCGACCAACTTCTTCTAAAGTCATAGTACGATTGCCAGCTAAGCCAAAGCGCATGCGCAGCACTTTGGCTTCTCGATCAGAGAGAGCTTTTAAGACTTCTTCAACATTTTCCGTTAACATTTGCTTGCTAGTTGAATCATAGGGAGAAGCTTGCTTATCAT
>JAAYYE010000010.1 GCA_012515515.1 Minisyncoccota bacterium | reverse complement strand
TAATATAAAACTGGGTATTAATAAATAATAACTATTAGTTGAGAAGAATTTTGCCAAAAGCACAAAACTCATGCTGAGAGTAGAAATACTCAAAATCAATGCGAATAAGATTTTTTCTAAAGCGGTAAAGTTAAGTTTTTTAAAGAATTTTAAGATGAATAAACCAAAACCCAAATAAGAAAAAAGAATAAGTAAAAAAATTTTAAAAACAGCAATTAACATAGACTAAAACTATCATAAATTATAACTCAGTAAAAAACTAGCTGCCCTTGAAGGATCTTGATCTTTTAATTTCTTAGAGATAATTATATGATTAACTCGATGATTAAAACAGTTTATTTATTATTTAGGAAAAACTTCCTATTAATATTGCTACTATTAATAGGAATCTGTCTTAGATCCTACAACTGGCAAAACTATGTTTTAAATTTTGATCAAGTACAAATTCTTACTAATGCGGAAAGCATCTTACAGGGCAAATTAACTTTAATTGGTCCCAGAACTGGTCCAGCTAGTACTTTTACTGGTCCGCTAATTTATTATGCAACCGTCCCCTTTTTATTTGTGTTTGGCAACATTCATAGCACAGTTATTCTGCCAGTATTAATTAGTTTTATTACCGGCGTCGCCTTATATTTTTTAGCAAAACACTATCAAACAACTAAATCAGCTTTAATTATTGTAGCCATTTGGTCAATTTCTCCTTTATTTTTGAAAATTGATCGGACATTTTGGAATCCAAATTTAAGTCTTCTTGCTTTTTCCTTAGTTGTTTGGCCAATCTATTTTGCAACAAAACCAAAAAAATTAGATCTGGCTTTAATTGCCTTGGGCTCATTTTTAGCTTATCAGGCCCATTTCTCTGCTTTTTTATTGATTCCAACCGTGTTTTTATTTGCCTTAATTTTTAAACGACCAAAAGAGATTTTTTTTGCTAGCTGCCTAGGCCTTGGCATTAGTTTGTTACCCACAATAATTTTTGATTTGCGACATGGCTTTATTAATATATCGGGTATTCTAAGTTTATTTTCAAACGAAGCATCGGGTTTTAATCTCATAAATCTTTTGAGAAATATTTATAACAATACAAAATTTACTTTGGATGTGTTTGGAAGATTAGTTCTTTATGGTAAAAATTCAACCATTCGCCAAGTAATTGGTTTACTGCTTATTTTAGCAACTTTTTTTATAAGATTTAGAAAAGAAAAAGCATTGTTTTTTAAATTATTGTTCTGGCCGATACTGGTGATTATATTAATGTCATTTTATCAAGGAGAAATTCCAGAATATTATCTAGTTATTGGCCTCCCGCCACTAATGCTGGTTCTAGCATTAACATTCACTAAATTTAGTCGACAATTATTATTATTAATGTTTTTGCTATTTTCAATATTTAATTACTCATACTTAAAAAGCTCCATAATTACCCGTGATCGTGAATTTACTTTAGGCAATAGTGTTGCTATTAAAAATGATGTATTAAGAATTGATCAAGAACACGAAATTAAAGAAATCATTTATTTAATACCCCACGCTAGCGATCTTGGTCTAAAATATTTGATTGAACCCGCTATTACTAAAAAAGAAAATGGTAAAAGCATAAAAATTGTTTATCCAGCCAACGAAAATAATAATTTATTTTCAGAACATGGAAAAATTGGTATTCAACTTGAATAAACTATTTGGCAAAACATAAACCCTAGTAAATTTAAATGATAATTAAAAACAAAAAAAATAAAAAACCATTGCATTCAAAAAATTGGCTGAAAAATATTGCCCCCTTTTTAATCATTGTATTAATATTTTTAGTTTTTTCTCAAAGCACTTTTTTTAAAATTAGAATATTAAAACAAAACTTATTTTTTACACCCAGCAATAATTTTTCAGATGAGGAAATTCAGCTTGAGATAATTTCTCCCATTAAAAATGCTCAAATTTTTTATACTCTTGACGGTTCCACACCGACCCCTCAATCACATTTGTATGAAAGCGCTAAGGGATTACTTGTTAAGAACAATACTATAATCAAAGCCGCTCTTTTCAAAAATAATAAACAATTGAGCAGTGTGGTTCATAAAAATTATTTTATAAATTTTAGCAGCGATCTGCCAATTCTTGCTATCAACACTAATCCACCTAATCTTTGGGATAATGAGATTGGCATTTATGTTGTGGGTAATGATCCCAATATTGCCAATTTCACCAAACAAGATGATTCCTGGAAAAGACCAGCTCATTTAAGCTATTTTGAAAATAATCAAGAAATATTTTCTAGGTCAATAAATATAAAAATTTCAGGAGGTTCAAGCGCTTATTTTCCCCAAAAATCTTTTAACCTTTATTTTGCTGACTCAGAGCCAAACAATCAAATCAACTATCAAATCTTTCCCGATCGAGAAAGAAAGATTTTTGACAGTTTAAAGATAAGTAATTCAGGCAACGACTGGTATTCAACCTTATTTCGTGATTGTTTGATGCAAGAGCTTTTGCTAAATAATACTGATTTAAGCACTCAGGCTTGTCGTCCAGCTGTCGTTTTTTTAAATGGTGATTATTGGGGAATTTATAATGTTAGAGAAAGATATAATCGAGATTATTTTGTCCAAAATTATGCAGATTATAAGCTTGAATCTAAAAACATTATTGTTTCGGTAACTCACAATTATTTAGATAAAAAGGGTTTGCCAAAGATTAAAATCGGTAAAGAAAAAGATGGTGATTCTTACACGGAGTTAATTAACTTTGTAAGAAATAACTATTTAATAATCACTTCTAATTACCAAAAGGTAATAAATAAGATTGATGTAAACAATTTTATTGATTACAACATTGCCGAAATGTTTTATGCCAACTATGATTGGCCACACGCTAATTATAAGTTTTGGCGATATAAAAATAACATTTTTGAAGAAACACTAAGTCCGCTCGATGGTCGTTGGCGCTGGTTGATTTATGATACCGATTATGGTTTTGCCCTAGATGGCCCGAAAAACATGAACCACTTGGTTAAGGACGATGCTCTCTCGCTAGACATGTTTTATAAACTTGATAGAGAAGAATATGTTTTTAAAAATTTATTTGATAACCCAGATTTTAGAAATAAATTTGTCAGTAGATATTTTGATTTGCTAAATAGCGCTTTTAAAGAGGAAACTGTAATCAAAAAGATTGAAGAGTTGAGTGCTCGCATTGATCAGGAAATTATTCGACATATTGCGCGTTGGGGAGATCAAACTGAAGGCATGTTAACTAGTAAAGAAGCTTGGTATCAAAATATTGAAAAATTAAAAAATTTTGCCAGCAATCGACCAGCTTACGTCAAAAACCACCTAATCCAATACTTTGAATTGGCGGGTTTATATGAGATAAAAATTAATACTCAGGGTCCTTGTGTTGCTGAAGTTAAAGTTAATTCTTTAACTCTTGATGCCAATCATTTTCCCTGGCTTGGCGATTACCCATTAAACAAGCCACTTGCTCTTGAAGGCTTATCAAGTAAAACTTGTAACTTTGTATCCTGGCTAAGTGATGATTTAAACCCAGAAAGTTTAAGAAAAAAGAATTTATTGATTAATCCAACAAAAAATTTAGAAATAACTGCCGTCTTTGCTGAACGATAAATTAGATTTAGGTAAAAGCGTTCCGTCAATATTTAAATAATAGAAACTTATTCAATTAGTAATTTTTTTTGAAAATTTTTGAATTTTGTATGTTTACTCTGTTTGACTCGAAAATATTTAATTAATAAAAATAAATAAATTCCAAACATTAATAATAATTCCATTGGCTCTTCCCAGAGTTCCTCACCTGTTCTTGGATTTAAGTAAATTCGGTCAAGGTTATAAAAAAAGGCGACAGCAAAATAGGGTGATAAAAACCAGTCTGGAACAATATTGCTTAAAATAAGTTTAGTTTTTTTAGATAAAAATTTACGACTTATTTTGAGGAAAAACCAAGCAGTGCTACCGACCAAACCAATCAGCATGTAAGCTCGATAAACCATGCCAAATAGAACATCGATGTTGTGAATGGTTAATTCTTCTTGGGTATTTCTTTCAGCCAACTGTTGCGGTGTTTCAATATTGAAAATTCGCTGACCCCAGGAAATTTCTTCTCCAGCAACAAAAAAACAAGCAATTGCTAATAATAAAAATAAAATAGCTAATATTTTGTCCTTTTTCCACCAATATTTTTGCAAAAAGAGACAAGTGATCGACGATAACAGTAATAAAAAAAATTGTGAATATTCAACTAGGTGATCATCTTGAATAAGAATTCTAAACAACTGATTGTTTCTCAAATAAACAAAAAGCGCTAAAAGATATAAAAGAAGCGGTAGAAAAAATAAAAATAATTTCATTTTACTTTTGTTTAAATAAAATGATTGTCCATAAGCGGCCAAAGCAGTGTTGAACAAAACTAGATAAATCATTCGAGAATAAGATATAAAAAAAGTTGTTTCAAGGTATTGAAAGCCATGTTTTTTTTCAAGCAGCATTAAAAACGTAACAAGTCCCGTTAAACAGATGGCAATCAAAGCTAAAAAATTACTAAAGCGATGATTAAAAAGTTTGATTTTTTTAATTCTGAAAAATAGCAAGCAAATTAATAAAAATAATAAAAATAATCTAGCATTAAAAAATCCGCTCAAATCAATTAAAAAAACTTCTGCCAATAACAAGATTAAAACAAAAATTATAAAAATTTTGAAAAAAAATAATAATAAATTTTCTTTATTAAACAGCGCCTTTAATTTATTCTTCAACTTATCCTTTAATTTATTGTGATTTATCTTTTGAGAGATTGTTTCTAATTGACTGAATTTCCTTAAACAAACGCTTGCCTGATAAGAAATAAAAAGTTAGTAAATAACTAAAGCCACTAAGAACTAAACCAAAAAATAATTTAGTTAAAGACTGAGTCCAAATCGACATCCCAGCCATAGCAAACACTGTCATAACTAAAGAAGCTACAACTTGTGCATTCACATTCGGCCAAATAGTCACTGACACATATTTTTTAATCAACATTACCGACAATATCGAAGTTAAAGAAATTAATAATGCCGCTAGCGCAACACCATTGAAACCAAAGAACCAAATTAATATCGGCGTTAACACCCAAGTTAGAACTGTCCAAAACAACATTAGTTTTAAGGTTTGATTAATTTTGCCTATAGCATTGAGCGCATTTAAGAGTGGTGTCGATATAGCTGCCCAGATTACGCTGAGGGTAAACATAATGAAACTAGGCACGGCTGGCAGCCATTTGGCATAACGTGGAAAAACCGTCAACAATGGCTGAATAAATAAAGACATGCCAACTAAAATAGGAAAAATAGCGAAACTAATAAAATAAATTGATTTTTCAATCGCTTTTTTTAAAACTTCTGGATGATTTTGTAAACGAGAAAAGGTGGGAAAAGTAATCGACATCACATTGGAAACTGTTAGATTATATGGATACATCGACCAATTTTTTGACCACTGCAAATAACCAAACTGATCAAGTGGCAAATAGGCGCCCAAGACTAAAAAATATAATTGATCTTTGATTCTAGCTAGAAAATCATTAAGTTGAAATTTTACTCCAAAATTTAGCAGACCTTTGAGGGATTTTTTATGAATTTTTAGGCCAGAAAACCAGGGCTGAATAAGTTGCATGACCACTACCCCAATTAAACTACGAGCAATGCTGGCATAGGCATAAGACATTACTCCATGACCTCTCCAAGCTAAAACAATCAGCACAACATGAAAAACTAATTGTTCAAAAATTTGTGGCAAAACTAATTTATCAAATTCTAATTTTCTCGTCAGGATAATTGAAGGAATTGTTTTGAGAGTAGCAAGAGGAAAAGAAACAGCTAAAGCTAATAGTAAATAATTTCCATCCTGGCCAATTTTTTGTTCAAATACAGAAAAATGAATTAGTAAAAGCACTACTAAACAAATAACCCAGGACAAAATTTGTTGCACAGTAAAGGCTGTTTGATAATCTTCCCGACTTGGTTCCTTTTTTTCTTGAATTAAGGAAGAGGCTAAACCAATATCAGAGAAAAAAATTAATAAGGCAATTATTTGGGTAACTATTCCATAAATGCCAAACTCTTCAGGCCCTAAAAACGCGCTGAGAATTAATGCTGAAACAAAGCCAATCACCTGCAGCAAAACAGTTCTGATAAAAAAAGAAATTATGCCACTTAAAGATTTCTTCTTAATTTTTTTTAAGTCGACCTCGGTTGTTGATTGAGCTGAATGAGCAACTGAACTACCGGCTTTTGTCTTTAACATAAGGTTTATTCTAATGCTTTTCTCAAGCTTTGAAAATAAGCTGTTTTTAAAGTATACTTTGGATTAGAAATATTAGGTGAACAGTTATGAAAAATAAATCTTTAGAAGCGCAAGAAGATCTGACCCTTAGCATTGAATATAAAAAGCCTAGTCGGTTCTGGCGAGTCATTTTAATTCTCTTTTTTCTCTTCCTCGTTATCACTGGTATTAATACTTTTATTGTTTATCGGCGAGCAAAAAAATATCAGGAACAATTTTTGCGCGGAGCAGAAATTAGTCAAGAAGATCTCTTGAATACCATTGAAAGCTTCAGACAAGATTCAGCACATTTACTGGAAAATCAAGATCAGGCTATCAAAAAGAAAACTCTGCTAATTCTCGGTGCTGATCAGCTGGCAGGCAGAGATGATGGCGCTATATTAACTGACACAATGATCTTGTTGCAACTAGACTTGCAAAACAATCAAATTAAAACGATTGCTCTACCGAGAGATATTTATCATTCAGCTTATCAAACACGCATTAATGCTCTTTATTATTATGGCTTAGAGGATAATCCCGACGAGCCTCTTGATTTTCCCGCTCGGGCTATTAGTGAACTAACTGGGATTGACATTGATCACACCTTATTAATCGAAATAGATGCCTTAGAAGAACTAATCGACTTAGTTGGCGGAGTAGAAATTACTATTGAGGAAGGCTTTACTGATCCACTATTTCCCAGAAAAAATGTTGATGTTTCAATTGAAACTGATCCTGCCATTCTTTATGAAAGCATAGTTTTTGAAGAGGGTCAGGAGAAAATGGATGGCAATCGCGCCATGCAATATATGCGCAGTCGAAATAGCGGCGATGATCAAGGCAACGACTTAGCCAGGGGTCACAGACAGCAAGTGGTGCTTCAAGCCTTGTTAAAGCAAATCCTCAATCTTGATTTTTTACTTAATGAGCCAGAAAAATTTGGCCAATTATATCGTTTTTACCTTAACCATTTTGCTCAATCGCTAAGCGTCAATGAAGTGGGCCGAATTGCTACTAGTTGGTTAATCATCCACAATGAAGATGAAGAAATTGCTGCGCCAAAATTTATTAGCTTTGCAATCCCCGTCTATCCTGAAAACGCCGATGGCTTAATTTACAATCCTCCGCTCTGGCAAACTCAGCGACAATGGATTTATCAGATTCGCGATTTAGAGATTTTTAAAAAAACTCTCCAAGATTTCTTGGCGAATAATGAGTTAAACTAATATTAATGTTAAAACAAGAAACATTTAATCGGCTGATTTTTGTATTACTAATCTTTTTAGCACTGGCAGTTGGTTATTTTCAGTCGGCATTGGAAAATGAAAAACGCAAATATGAACTTCTAGAAAATAGCCATCTAGAGCTAAAAACAGAACTTGAAACATGCGAAAACACCAAAATAATGGTAAATAAGGAAGCCGACAATTAAAACAAGGACTCTTATGCAGCAAATTTCATATTATCAAGCAGATGAAAAAATGATGCTGAGCAATAACATTTATCGGACAGAAATTGATGGCTTATTTTATTTGAGATATGTAAAAAACATTGATGATAGAGGATTTTTTGCTCAAACAATGGAAGTCAAGCAGATTCGTCAAGCAATCAACCCTGATTTTCAAATTAAACAAGTTAATCTCTCAGTCTCAAAAAGTAAGGTGTTACGAGGAATTCATGCGGAAAATTGGAATAAATTGGTGACAGTACTTAGTGGCCAAGCTCAATTAGTAATTGCTGATATTAGACAAGACTCACCCACTTATAAAAAACTTGTTTATTTTAATATTAATGCCAATGAGCAAAGCGATTTTGGCGAATCCTTATATATTTCAGCTAAATTGGGTAATTCCATTTGTGCGATTAATGGCCCAGTTTATTATCTTTATGGAGTGGATCAAAGCTATCAAGAACGCAATAAAGATGACGATCAAGCGATCTCTGTTTTCGACCCAGATTTAAATATCCAATGGCCTTTTAATAAAGATGAGTTAATTATTTCTCAAAGAGATTTAAATAGTATTAATTTACTAGAATATGAAAAAAAGGATTGAGATGGCAAAAAATCTTTTGGTCACTGGCGGAGCTGGATTCATCGGAGCTAATTTTATTCATTATTGGCTGAAAAATCATCCTGAAGATCATGTGCTAAATTTAGACTTGCTGACTTACGCTGGAAATCTGGAAAACTTAAAGGATGTTGAACAGCAAGCCAATTATCATTTTGTTCAAGGCAACATTTGTGATCAAACATTAGTTGATCAAGCGATGAGAGGAGTTGACATTGTCGTGCACTTTGCCGCTGAATCTCATGTTGATCGCTCAATACTCGATCCTAAACTCTTCTTAGAAACTAATATTATTGGCACTCAAGTTTTGCTAGAAGCTGCCTTAAAACACCAGGTTGAACGCTTCCATCATATTTCGACTGACGAGGTTTTTGGAGCGCTCCCATTAAACAATCAAGAAAAATTTAGCAAAAACACGCCTTACCAACCTCACAGTCCCTACAGCGCCAGTAAAGCGGCAGCTGATCATTTAGTCAGAGCTTATGGCGATACTTACGGCTTACCATTTACTATTAGCAACTGTTCAAACAATTATGGTGAATATCAATTTCCTGAAAAACTAATTCCTTTAGCTATTACAAATTTAATCGATGGTAAGCAAGTGCCAGTTTATGGAGACGGTTTATATGTTAGAGACTGGTTGTATGTACAAGATCATTGTCGTGGGATTGAAGCAGTGCTGACTAAGGGAAAAGTTGGCGAAACCTATTTGTTTGGCGGTTTGTATAAAGATATTTCTAATCTTGAATTGATTAAAATGATTATTCAGCTGATGGGTAAAGATGAAAGCGCCATTGAGATGATTAAAGATCGTCCGGGACATGACCGTCGTTATAGCGTGGATTTTTCTGCCAGTGAAAAAGAGCTCGGCTGGCAACCCAGTGTCGATCTACGCACAGGTCTTCAACAAACAATCGACTGGTATCAGCAACATGAAGATTGGTGGCGTCCATTAAAAGCAAAAAATCAAGAATATTTTCAAGAACAATATGGAAACAACAATGCCTAAAAAAGCGATTTTAGGAACGGGTTTGAACGGCTTAGTTGGCTCTAAGTTTGTCAGTGATTTTGCTAATCACTATCAATTTGACAACTTAGATTTACGCGATCCAGAACGGCCGGTCGACATTACCAATTACCAACAGGTGGAAAAAATTATTGCTCAATCTAGCGCAGATTTTTTAATTCACTTTGCTGCTTTTACCGATGTGACAGCTGCTTGGCAAGAAAATGGGGATAAAAATGGCTTGTGTTATCAAGTTAATGTGCATGGCACGCAAAATATTGCCCTTGCTTGTCAAAAATATCATAAGCACTTAATTCATATTTCTACTGCCTATGTTTTCGATGGGCAAAAAGAAAGCTTATACACAGAAGCAGATCCTCTGTCACCGATTGAATGGTATGGGCAAACTAAGGCTTGGGCTGAAGAGTTAATTCAAAGTACGCCAAATTTAAACTGGACTATTTTGCGTATTGATCAACCTTTTCGCTCCGACCCCTTTCCCAAATTAGATCTTGCCTGGAAACTGATTACGGGCATGAAACAAGGCAAAATATATCCTCAATTTAATGATCACTTTTTTGGGCCAACTTATATTGATGATTTTGCTAAAGTTCTAGATGCAGTCATTCGTTTGCAATTGACTGGGCTGTTTAACGCCAGTAGCGGTGAACAGTGGACTGATTTTGCTTTTGCTCAAACAATTGCCCAAAAAAAACAGCTCAATTATCAAGTCGAAGCCGGCAGCCTCAATGATTACTTAAAAACTAGTCAGCGTCCTTATCAAAAAAATACCGCTTTAGCTGTTGATAAATTAAAAGCGGTTTTGGATTTTCCATTAAGAACAATTGACACTGCCATTGCTGAAATTAAAGCTTAATTTTTTAATTTTTAAGTTTAATTCTTGACTGCGCTTTATGTGCTTCAATTTGTTTTGGATCGCCTGAAAGTAAAGCTTCAGGGACCGACCAATTTTTGTATTGAGCAGGCCTGGTATATTGGGCTGGACCAGCTAGGCCACTTTGCGCATGAGACTCATCAACTCCACTGGCTGCGTTACCCAATACACCAGGAATAAGCCGAACGAGCGCATCACTAATCACTAAGGCAGCTGCTTCTCCTCCCGTCATCACATAATCACCAATGCGAATTTCTTCATCAACTAAATATTGAGCGACTCGTTCATCAACTCCCTCATAATGACCGCAAATAATTGTTAACTCCTCTAGCTGACTCCAGTTCTGCGCAATTTCTTGTTTAAACAGTTGCCCCTTGGCTGAAGTTAAAATAATTTTTTTATTAGGAGTTCCCTTTTGCTGCTTGAGACTTTGCAGGGCGAGGTCGATTGGCTCAATCATCATCACCATACCAGGACCACCACCAAATGGCCGATCATCGGTTGTCTGGTGCTTGTCTTGAGCAAAATCACGAAGATTAATCACCCGATAAGACACAAGATTTTTTTGCTGAGCTCTTTTGAGAATGGAGGTGTTTAAAACATCGCTAAAATACTCAGGGAAAATAGTTAAAATATTAATCTGCATAATTTTCTCTTACTGGCGTTATATTCTGCTAATCATTATAATACAAAGGTACAAATACAAAGTATTTAAGAAATTATGCACATCACTATTATTGGCACTGGTTTTGTTGGGGTGGTATCAGCCGCCATTTATGCTTCACTTGGTAATCAAGTGATTGGTTTAGATGTTGATCAAGAAAAAATTAATAAATTAAAAAAAGGCCAAGTTCCATTTTTTGAGCCTGGTTTAGAAGATTTATTGATTGAGCAGCAGCAGGCTGGAAAACTAAGTTTTACTACATCTTATCAGGAGGCTATCAGCCAGAGCGAGCTGATTATTATTGCTGTTGGCACACCCTCTGCTCCAGATGAAACCGCTGATTTGCGTTATGTAATGAGTAGTGCCGAAAGTCTAGCTCCTTACTTGCAAAAAGATGCCATTATCGCCATTAAATCTACTGTGCCACCAGGAACCTTAGAAAAACTGATGGAACTCGTTAAACAGCAAACTAAAGTTAAATTTTATGGGGCTTCACTACCAGAGTTCCTCAGAGAAGGTAGCGCTGTCCACGATACCCTTCATCCTGACCGAATCGTCATTGGTGCTACAGACGATTTTGTTTTTGAAAAATTAGATCAACTGCACCAGGCTTTGAATGCGCCCATTGTGCACTGTGGCGTCGCTTCAGCACAAATGGCTAAATATACTGCCAATACTTATTTGGCCACCCGTATTACTTTTATTAACGAGATTGCCAATCTCTGTCAAAAAAACGGGGCTGACATTGAGGAAGTCATTAATGTGATTGGTCTGGATCAAAGAATTGGTCAACACTACTGGTATCCTGGTTTAGGCTACGGCGGCTCTTGTTTTCCTAAGGACGTCAAAGAATTAGCTGCTTATTCAAGGACTGTGGGTGAAGAAGGTAATTTAATGAATAAAGTTAATGAAATTAATAAACAACGCATTTTTGATTTATTAATTAATTTTGAAAAACAGATTGATGGTTTTGCTAATAAAAAAGTGGCTGTACTAGGTTTATCTTTCAAACCTAATACCGATGATATGCGTGAAGCGCCAAGCACTAAAATTATCCCCTATTTAGCCAACAAAGGTGCCGACATCAAGAGTTTTGATCCAATGGCTAATTATGAACAATTTACCAAGGAAAAATATCAAAATCATCAGCAAGTTAATACTATTGAAGAAGCAATTAAGGAGGCTGACGCCATCTTTTTAGTGGTTGAGTGGCCTGAAATTGTCCAATTCCCCTATGCCCAGTATAAAGAAAATAAACCACAAACTATTTTTGATTGTCGCAATCAACTAAATCCAGAAATAATTAAGCAAGCCAATTATCAGTATGTGGGCATTGGAAGGTCATAAATGCTTGATAAAAAACAAACAATTTTGATTACTGGCGGTACTGGTTTTGCTGGCAGTCATTTAGTTGAAGCCCTGCTTGAATTGGGCTACAGCAATATTCATGTCACGGCCTTTCGCGATCAAGCTGGTTTTTTAAATGATTTACTGGGCAATGAGCATATTCACGCTCTTGATTTAACCGATCACGAACAAACTAAGGCTTTATTAAATAAACTCCAGCCTCAGCAAATCTACCACTTGGCATCACTAGCTAATGTCGGAAATAGTTTCAAACAACAACAGTTTATTTTAGAAACTCATCTAAAATTACAGCTTAACATTCTTGATGCGGTCAAGGAGTGTTGTCCTAAAGCTCGGCTTTTAAGTGTGGGCAGCGCCCTTGAATATCAAGATTCCGATCAAAAATTAGATGAAAACGCGCCACTTGGCCCCACCAATCCCTACGCACTCTCAAAAATGATTCAAGATTTTTTAAGTTATTCTTATAGCCAAAGTGAAAAGCTAGACATTGTTCGGGTTAGACCTTTTAATCACATTGGCGAGCGACAAGCTTTAGGTTTTGCGGTGAGTGATTTTGCCCATGAAATTGTGCAAATCGAGAGGGGTCAAAGTGAGGTGATGAAAGTGGGTAATTTGTCGACAATTAGAGATTTAACAGATGTCAAAGACGTGGTTAGAGCCTACATCCTGCTAATGAATCAGGGCGTGAGTGCTGAAGTTTATAATGTTGGTTCTGGAATTGGCTATAGCATGCAAGAAGTTTTAGATAAACTAATCGCTCTCGCCAAAGTTGATATAAAATTAGAAACTGATCCAGCACTCTTAAGACCAAGTGATCGCCCAATACTAATTTGTGATAATAAAAAAATAAAAAATTTAGCTTGGGACACTCAATATTCTCTTGACGCCACCCTAGAAAGAGTGCTTAATTGGTGGCGCAAACAGGCAGATCAAAGCGAAGAAAGGTAAATTATGAAAAAAGCATTTATCACCGGAATTACTGGTCAAGATGGTTCATATTTGGCTGAATTATTGTTAGAAGAAGGATATCAGGTTTATGGTTTGACTAGACGTACTAGCACGCAAAATTTTGCTAGAATTCAAAATATTATCCACAATCCCAATTTAAAATTAGTTTCTGGTGATTTAATGGATCAGCATTCACTCACCTTTGCCCTGCAAAAAATTAAACCCGATGAAGTCTACAACTTAGCCGCCCAATCATTTGTTCAGGCCTCTTGGGAACAACCGATTCTCACCGGTGAATTCACCGCTATTGGTGTTACCAGAGTTCTCGAAGCGGTGCGTTTAGCCTGTCCAGAAGCCAAATTTTATCAGGCCAGCTCAAGCGAAATGTTTGGTAAAGTTCGCGAAGTACCGCAAAATGAAAATACTCCTTTTTATCCCCGCTCGCCTTATGGAGTTGCCAAGATTTATGGACACTGGATCACGGTTAATTATCGAGAGTCATACGATATGTTTGCCGTCTCTGGTATTTTATTTAATCATGAGTCACCTCGACGCGGTTTAGAATTTGTTACTAGAAAAATTAGTAATGCTATTGCTCGAATCAAACTAGGCAAACAACAATATGTGGAATTAGGCAACCTGGATGCTAAAAGAGATTGGGGTTACGCTAAAGACTATGTGAGAGCCATGCATTTGATGCTCCAACAAGAAAATCCCGATGATTATGTTATTGCCACTGGCGAAACCCACAGTGTTCAAGAATTTCTTGAATTGGCTTGTCAGGCTGCCGACCTTGGCGATTGGCAACAATATTACAAACACAATCCTGCCTTTGATCGTCCAGCAGAGGTGGATTTATTAATTGGTGATGCTAGTAAAGCTAAAACGAAACTCAATTGGCAACCCAGTGTGGGTTTTGCAGATTTAGTCAAACTCATGGTTGAAGCTGACCTAGAGATCGAAAAAAAATCAGCTGCTTAAATGTATAAATATGTCAAAAGCAATTGTTATTATCCCCACTTATAACGAGGCAGGAAATTTACCAATAACTATTAAAAAACTTGCAGCAGTTTTTCAGCAAATCCATGATTGGCAAATGCAAATTTTAGTGGTTGATGATAATTCTCCAGATGGGACTGCTCAGGTCGTCAAAAAGTTGCAAAAACAATATCCTTTTTTAAAATTATTGCTGAAAAAAAATAAAGAGGGTTTAGGGGCAGCCTATTTAAAAGGTATGGATCATGCTTTTAATCAACTCCAAGCTGATGTCGTTTTTGAATTTGATGCAGATCTCTCACATGATCCACAAAAAATTCCGCAAATGCTTGAGCAAATTAATGAAGGTAGTGATCTTGTTTTGGGTTCACGTTATATAAAAGGCGGCTCTATCCCAGAAAACTGGGGATTACATCGAAAATTTTTAAGTGTTTTTGGTAATTTATTTATTCGCACTGTCATGTGGGATTTCTCTATCAAAGATTGGACAACTGGTTTTCGAGCAATCAAAAAAGAAGTTTATCAAGCCGTCGCCAAAGAACTGGAGTCTGAGCGATTTTTCGGTTATACTTTTCAAATCGGCTTCTTAAATAAAGCCCGACAAAAAAAATTTAAAATTAATGAAGTAGCTTTTGCTTTTAAAGATCGGGAAATCGGTAAAAGCAAAATAGGACCAGAGTATATCAAAAATACTTTGTTATATATTATGAAAGTGAGAATTCAAGAAATATTCAATTCAAGGATATTTAAATTTGCTGCAGTTGGTTTAACTGGTGCCTTGGTTCAACTCTCCTCATTAACTTTATACCGTTTCTTAATTCCAGATTTTCAATATGCATTTTTTAGTGATTTTACTTTAGCAACTATCTTAAGTACTGAAACAGCAATTATTTGTAACTTTATTCTTAATAATCTTTGGACTTTTGCTGATCGAAAAATTAAAAACCAATCAATTCTCAAAAAGTTTTTAGAATTTAATTTAGCCTCTATGGGTTCGCTAGTTATCCAAATGCTGGTGGCAACCATTGGAGAAAATACCATTGGTTTGTTTAAACTGTTTACTCTACCAATTGTTTCAATCGATGTTGATACTGGCATGATCTACGCCGTTACTGGTATTTTAATTGGCATGTTTTGGAATTTTTTTGCTTACAATAATTTCATTTGGAAAAAAAAGAAATAATTTAAAGTTAATTTTTAAATGCAAAAAATCAAAAAATATTTAACACCCAATAATATTTTTTTAATCATCATTTTGCTTATTGCAACGTTTTTGCGTTTTTATAATTTACCCAACAATTATATGTTTATGGGCGACCAAGGTCGGGACGCGCTTGTAGTAGCTAACATTTTTAAAGAGAAGGATCCAGTCTTTATTGGCCCAGTCACTAGCATCGGCAACATGTATTTAGGACCATTTTACTATTATTTTATGTTGCCTTTTTTGTTTATTAGCTATCCTAATCCCATAGGCCCAGTTTATGCCGTAGCCGCCTTGTCGGTGATTACCGTGGCCTTAGTTTATCTGATAAGTAAAAAAATGTTTAATAACAAGATAGCCATTTTTGCCACGATTTTTTTTGCCCTTTCCAGTACTAACATTAATTTAGCTCGTTTTAGTTGGAATCCCAATCCTGCACCATTTTTTTCCTTGTTAATGTTTTATTTCACTTATTTAGCCTGGAAAAAGGATGGTCGATATTGGTTGTTGGTAAGTGCCATGTTTAGCATTTTAGCCCAGTTGCACTATGTCACACTCTTGTCCTTGGCTGGTGCTGGCATTATTTTCCTAATAGATTTAAAAAAGAAAATTTCCCAAAAAAATTCTAAACAACTAATTAAATTTGGCCTTTTGTCAGTAGTAATTTTTTTGCTCTCTCTCACTCCTCTATTATTATTTGATCTGAAACATGATTGGCGCAATATCAATGCTCTAAAAAACATTGTTGGTAAAGAAGAAAGTTTTAAACTAGAAAGAAAAGAGGGTCGACAAGGCATTAACGCCATAGTTAAACTTTTCACCCATGACTTAAGAAAACAAGGTAGAACAGTATTATTTGATAGTTTACTTGGTGAATCGAAAATTAATTATTGGCTTATGTATATTAGTTTGGCTTTTTTTCTCTATTACATATTCACTAATCGAGATAAGCTTAAAAAAGCAGACAAAGTTCTTTTTGCTTATTTATTTACGGGTATAGCGGGCTTAAGTTTATATCAACACGATATTTACACTCATTATTTTGCCTATCTTTTGCCAATGGTGGCTATCTTTCAGGCTTACTTACTCGATAAAATTAAAATAAAGAAGTTATTTTACTTAGTGAGCGGTGTATTTCTTCTCGTTTTTATTGTTAACAATCTAAAATTATATAATTTTGCTGATAGTGGCTGGGGGGTGAATGATATGAGGGCAGTAGCCAAGAGCATTCATGATCGAGTAGCAGGTGGAGAAAAATATAACATAGTTTTGCTCTCTGAATCTAAGGATTTATACGGCATGAATTATCGTTATTTCTTATCTACCATGACCAACCCACCAGTCAAAATTGAAGATCATCATCAAGCTGAGAAACTTTTCATCATTAATGAAGAGAAAAAAGAAGAAGATCTACTTGATCTAAATATTTATGAAATTGCCGTATTTCCTGAGAAAAACATTTTAGAAAAATATCAGCTCGATCAGGGGCCGGAAATTAGCGTATTAGGAAAAGCGGAAAACAATTATAATGAGTAAGAATATGTCAATTTATTTATCCGTCATTCTGCCCTCTTATAATGAATTAAGAAATATTAAGCGGGGGGTATTAGATGAAGTTTATGATTTTCTTAAGCAGTATCCGCAGTCATGGGAATTAATTTTAAGTGATGATGGCTCTAGCGATGGCACGACGGCCTTGTTAGAAAAATTTGCTAAAAAAGATCAGCGCATTAGAGTGTTAAAAAATCCTCATCGAGGCAAAGGGCCAACGGTCAGCGCGGGGATGTTAGCCGCAAAAGGACAATGGCGATTATATAGTGATTTTGATCAGTCAACTCCATTAAGCGAGCTTAATTCCTTACTAAAATATTCTGAACAGTTTCAAATTATTTTTGGCTCAAGAGAAATTATTGGTGCTCAAAGACAAAAAGAGCCGGTTTATCGCCATGTGATGGGCAGAGTCTTCAATCTCTTGGTGCAAATATTAGCAGTCCCAGGAATGCTTGACACCCAATGCGGTTTTAAATTATTTTCAGCTCAAGCAACTAAAGACTTGTTCCCTAAACTTTACGTCTATTCTGGTCAGGCTCATCGTCGAGATGCATTTACTGGAGCTTTTGATGTGGAATTATTATATTTAGCTAAAAAATATAATTATAAAATGAAAGAGGTACCAGTAATCTGGCAACATCATAAAACTGATCGGGTTAATCCTGTAAAAGATTCTTTTTTAATGTTTTTAGATATTATGCGCATTAGAATAGCTGATTTATCTGGAAAATACCCCAATCATGTTAAACAATAAGAAGCAAAAGTTTATAATTTTTTTGCTAAGCTATCTAATTCTTTTTCTATTTTGGGCAGTTTTTTCTTATGTCTTTACTGACCCCAATTTAACCTTAATTAATCAGCCCATTATTATTAATTGGCAAAATTTTTTATGGCAAAAAATTTTGCCCAATCATGCACTAAGAATTATTGTTTATTTAATTTTAACAACAGCTTTAATTATTAATTATTTTTATTTAATTAAATTTTGGCCAAAAAAAACTATTTTTTCTAATAAAAAAATAGTTTTACTGCTTATATTGATTGTTTTACTGCTATTAGTTAGTTATAACGCCCTATCTCATGATGTATTTAATTACATATTTAATGCCAGAATGTTGGTCAAATATGCTGTTAACCCTCACCGAGTGGTAGCTCTAACATTTTCTGCTGATCCCTGGATCCGCTTTATGAATAATACCCACACTGCTGCTCCTTATGGAGAGGTTTGGTCTGGAATTTCAACTATTCCTTATTTTTTTGGTTTTGGTAAATTTATTTTTACTTGGTTAAATTTTAAAATATTTGCTTTTTTAGGCCTACTCATCAGTGCTTTCTGCTTAAATAAATTATTAATCAATGATTCCAAAAAAAATTATCATTTGGCAATGCTCTTGCTCAATCCTCTAATTCTCATCGAAACTTTAAGCAGTGCTCACAATGATTGGTGGATGATGTGGCCAATTTTATTAGCTTTTTTACTCACTAAGAAATTTGTCAAAGAAGGTAAAAAGAATTTTTTACTTTTATGTTTAATAATCGCCTTAATATTATTTTCTATTTTTATTAAATATACCAGTCTATTAACTATTCCTTTTTTTCTTTATTTATTTTTAGAAAATAAAATAAAGAATTTGGCTTTGGCCAAAAACACCTGGTTTGTCAAAGCAAGAAACTTTATTAATTACTATTTTTGGGATTTAATGAGCATTGCGTTTTTTGTACCCCTAATTACCGCTCGCTCTCAACGTTTTTTAACTTGGTATCTAATTTGGCCGATGGCTTTTTTACCACTATTAAAAAGCAAATGGTGGAGAAATTGTCTATTAATTTTTTCTTGTAGCGCTCTTTTTAGCTATTTACCAGATATTATTTATGTGCCTTGGTTATTTTTTGATCGTGATTTACCTAATCTCTTACTTTATAAACAAATAATTTTATGGTTTCCAGCAGTTACTTACGGTTTATATTTTTTATATAATGTCATCAGTAAACATGTTAAAAACACTAAGCGCTAAAAAAAAGCATTATCTGATTTTATTAGCAATTTTAATTGTTTATTTTTTGCTAACTTTGTTTCGTTTAATTAAACTACCGGTTTTTGCTGATGAAGCCATCTACATTCGTTGGACACAGTTGATCATTGATGACTGGCGTCGTTATCTATTTTTTCCGATGAATGACGGAAAAACCCCTTTACAAATGTGGTTGATGATCCCCTTTCAGTTTATGTTTACTAATCCGCTTTTTGCTGGAAGATTTTTATCTGTACTTATTGGAGCTGGCAATGTCTTAATCATTGGCCTCATCGGCAAAGAATTTAGCAAAGATACTAAGCAACAACAGCTAGTGCAATATTTGGCCATGTTAATGACTATCCTTTCACCTTTTACTTTTTTTCATCATCGTATGGCTTTAACCGATGCTTTATTATTTTTTAATTTAAATTTAAGTTTTTACTTCGGCTTAAAATTTCTCAAAAATATTAAATTAAAATATTTACTCTTATTAAGTCTCAGCTTTTTTTTAGCTTTATTTAGTAAATTAAGCGCACTCTTATTTATTCCAAGTTTACTTGTTTTATTTGTTTTATTTTTTTATTCTAAAAAATTTGATGTCAAGAGTTTGGGTAAAAATATTTTGGCTTTGGCTTTGGCTCTTGGTTTAGGTCTTTTGCTTTTTTATAGTTTTAAACGTCTAGCGGTTTTCCCACAGATATTTAGTCGAGGCGGAGATTTTTTACATCCACTTAGTTCATTATTTAAAATAGAAGTGATTAATACCACTTTTAATAATCTTAAATTTTTTATTGAGCAATATTTACAATATTTTGCTTTGGGCTTGCTGTTGTTAGCCTTTGTTTTTTTTAACAAAGAGCAGCGCAAAGAACAACTTCTATTATTAACCTCTTTTTTGGCTTTTATTTTACCCCTAGCTTGTATGGGAAAAATTATTTATCCAAGATATTTATTGCCTGCCAGTCTTTTTTTAATTATTTCAGCTGCTCTAAATTTAACTTATTTATTCACACAAAAAAAATTAATTTATCGAATTATAGGAGGCTTACTTGCAATCTCAATTCTCATTCAAAGTTTTGGATTCATTATTCCCAGTTATTTTTCTATTGATGATATTCCTTTCAGCCGAGCTGATCGGGCTCAATATTTAGAAGAATGGTCTAGTGGTCAGGGTATTTATGAGGTCAGTCAATTAATGCTGGAAAGTAAAGAAAAGCAGAGCCTAGCGGTCGCTACAGAGGGCTATTTCGGGACTTTGCCTGATGGGATACTAATGTATTTGCATCAAAAAAACCTTACTAATTTAGTGGTAGAAGGTATTGGTCAACCAATCTCAGCTATTCCCGAGAATTTTATTGAAAAAAGTCGTAATTATAAAAACGTTTGGCTGCTGGTTAATTCACATCGATTAAGAATTGATTTAGATAAGCGCTATTTACTACACGAATACTGTCGTCCCAACGAAGCACCTTGCTTGCAACTGTGGGACATTAGCTTTTTAATCCCAAAAAAGTAAGTTTTACTAAAAACTTTACGTTAATTTTATGTATGGTCTGTAAACTGTGATTTATTATTTGTTTTACAGAAAGGGGCTTTATGAAGCACTTCTCACATTTTGACTTTTTTAAACATGCTGCCAGCACTCCTCTGTCCAATATCTTACTAAATAGCCAATTAGCCTTGAGTGAAAAAAATAATACTCGCAATCTTAAAGAGATATTATTAAGCGCCAATTATTTAAAAAATCTACTTAATAGCGAAAGAAATAGGGAGTCATTTACAGTCAATGATGCTTTGGTGGAAATTATTTTACTGAATCAATGCTTTCATCAGGATGTTTCCTACACTAAACAGTTAAAACAAAGTAATGACCTTATTTTAAGTGGCAATAAGTTGCTATTTCAGGAAGTAATTAATTGTTTACTTAATAATGCGGTTGAAGCTTATCGATCAACAAATGTTAATAAAATAGTGTTAGTTAAAACACAAATTGCCAAAGAAAATTTGCAAATTGCAATAACAGATGGAGGAAGTGGAATGAGCTGGTTAGAGCAACAGTTGCTAGGTAGAAAATTTTATTCTCTCAAAGATGATCACCAAGGCGTAGGAATTTTTTATTCTAAAAGAATTATTAAAAATAAATTTTCAGGAACAATTAAATTTATTAGTAAAAAAGATCAGGGATCTACTGCTTTTGTTGAGATTCCGCTTGGCTACAATCTAAAATAAAACCATAATCTCGAATAGTTTTAATATATTGACCGAAATTACCAATTTTTAATCTAATTCTTCTTACATAGACATTAAGAGTTCGTTGTTGTGGTAAATTATCTAAATTAGGCCAAACATAATTCATAATGCTTTGATAGCTAACAGCCTGATTTTGATGCAACAATAAACATTCTAAAATCAGTTTTTCTTTTTTTGGCAAATAGAAGCTTTGCTTATTTTTAGCACTCTGTAAAATCCCGGAATCATTCAGAAAAAAATATGGACAAGCAAAACTATCTTCAACACTCAGTTTAGAGCGAGATAGTAAATTTTTGACTTTAAGCAGAAATTCATTAAGGACAAAGGGTTTGGCTAAAAAATCATCCGCGACTTTGAGTGATAAAAGTCGGTCAGGAAGAAGTTTTTTGTGACTAATCACTAATATCCGAAGAAATTTTTTTTCATTTTTAATTTCTTCTAAAAAATTAGCACTATCTTCTTGACCAATTAGACGATCAAAAATTAGCAAATCATAATCTTGCTCTGCAACTAATTCTTCCGCTCTAGAGAGCTTTTGCGCCAGATCAACTTGATAGCCAGCTTTTTTGAGTACCCCTTGTAAGGTATTTAATAAATTTAGATCATCTTCTAGAATTAATATTTTATACATCTCATTACAATGCCTTCTGTTATATAATAATGATTAGATTCTAATTGAGAAAGATAAAGTTAAGTTAAAATTTTAAAAAAAATACAAATTCCCGGGTAGTGAAATGGCATCACCATTGACTCTGAATCAATTATTCCAGGTTCGAATCCTGGCCCGGGATCACATTTTAAGCCTCACCTTTAATTTCGACTCAGCCAAAATAAATGATTTTTTAATTTTTATGGATAGCAAAACATTTTGGTTTTTCAGTCTTGTCATGCTAATTCTTTCTTGAAAATATTGAGACATAATCGCGTCAAGAAAGTTGAGAGTGATATTTTTTTGACTGAGACAATTCTTTTTAAATTGTAATTTTTTACTTTGAGGAAAATTATTAATTGCTGCATTGTTTTCAATATTTATTTTTAGTAAATTTTTACTTTTAACTAAGGATATTTTTATATATTTTTCTTTTTGATCAGATAAGATTAATGATTCAACAGATTTTAAAATTAGTCTATTAATTACTAGTAGTAAGTAGTCTTCATGAGCAAAAATTCGAAATTTTTTATCACTAATAAAATAAAGTCTTATTTTATTTTCCCTTAAAACGCCTTGATATAAGCTTAAGAGGGACTCAATCTCTTCTACTAATTCAAAAAGGAGGGGATCTTGCTTTGGAGTTAATTGCCTATTCAATAAATCTTCTCTTTTTTTCATTTTGAGCAATAGTGTTTCCGCCATCATTAAATATTTATTAAGCTGCTCTTTGTTTTGAAAAAACTCTGGGTCTTGAAAGGAATCAGCAATCAAGCGTAAGGATGTTAAATTATTTTTAAAATTATTGGCTAATAAACAAGAAATTTTTCCAGCATCAATTAATGAGAGCGAGCTGATTAAAAAATCATAATAATTACTAATAATTGAGCGAATTTTTCTCAAGCATAATTGGCGTTGGACTAAATTAATTGCTACAAGAAGCAATATGATCATGACTAAAATAAAAATTACTTGGAGGAAAAATAGGACAGAACTTGGTTTACAGCCTGCAAAAAAGCTAAATACTTTAAAAATCAGAAAAATCATTTTTGGTCATTTTTCTCTTAATTTTTTGAAAAATGTGTTTTTGACGACTGAGATCATTAAAATGAGCTTGGTAAAGACTTAAGTCATAATTTTCTCTACCAAATTTAAAATATCGATAAAAGCATTGAATGAAATAGAAAATATAATTTAATAGCTTCCTTAAATAATCAAAAATATTGTCACTAGTAATCACAGCTGAACCATTTTGACTTGCTACATCAATTAATGATACAAGTTGTGGATTAGCTAGTAATATTTTTTGCTTAATATCGGCCCGATCAAATAACCAGGACATTTGTTTAAGTTCATAACTTTGAAATATGCTAAGACCTCTCTTAGCCATATTTAATTTATTTTCATCTAACCATAAGTTAAAACACCAAGCTTGTTTGTTATTTTCTTTTGTCTGCAGAATAATTTGTGGCTGTTTATGAAGAATTTTCGTTAATAAAATGACAAAAAAGCGGGTTATCCACAGGGTATTTTTTTTAACAATAATACAAAAATCTAAATCATCATCTAGCTTGGCATTATTAACTGCACTAGCCCCAGTCAAGGCGAGAGCGCTAATTGTGGGGAATTTACTCAAGTAATTACTAACTTGATCAATTGCGCTTTGTCTCAGCTGAGCAATTTCTTGCTTTTTTAATCTTTGGACAAGCAATTTTTGGCGGTTTTTTAAGAAATAATAGCTGGTATTTCTTAATTGTTTTTTATCAATTTTTTGCTTTTTCTCTAACTTAAGCAAACTTTTTTCAACACTATTTTCGCTTGAATCAAGAAGCAATTTTTGGGTTTTGATTCGCTGATCTGTAAGATATGGCCAATCCCAAACCACTGGTAAGCGCGCTATAATTTCCTCTTTAGTTAAGGGGAAATTAAAGACATCGCTATAAGCTAAAGTAAAATAAACAGCGTGATCTAAAGCATTGAAGTATTCTGCCACTCAACTATAATAAACCATCGTCGGTATTTTCGCTATAATAAGGCATATGAAAATTTATTCGTGGAATGTCAATGGCATTAGAGCAATTTTAAAAAAGGGTTTTTTGGAGTGGGTAGCGAATGAAAAACCAGATATTTTATGTCTTCAAGAAACAAAAGCTCATCCCGATCAGCTTGGTTTTGAACTAACAGATATTGATAATTTTCAAGTCAGTTTTGCCAGTGCAGAAAAAGCAGGTTACAGCGGAACAGCCACTTATACCTCAATAAAACCCACAAAAATTCAAATTGGCTTAGGCGAGAAACGCTTTGATCGAGAAGGTCGAACAATTATTCACTATTATCCAAACTTCGTCTTATTTAATATCTATTTCCCTAATGGTAAAGCCAGCAAGGAAAGACTAGCTTATAAAATGGACTATTATTACTATCTGCTTGACTATTTAAAGACGCTAAAAAAACAACAGGCAAATATTATTATCACTGGTGATGTTAATACTGCGCATCGAGAAATTGATCTAGCTAGACCAAAAGCTAATGAAAAAATTTCTGGATTTTTAGCAGAAGAAAGAAAGTGGATTGACCAACTTTTAGAATTGGGTTTTATTGATAGTTATCGGCATTTTTATCCTAACAAAACTGAGGCATACACCTGGTGGAGTCAAAGAAGTGGAGCGAGACAACGCAACGTCGGTTGGAGAATTGACTATTTTTTTGTTAGCCAGCCATTGCTTAAAAATTTGCAAGCAGCCACGATTCATGAGCAAGTACTAGGATCAGATCACTGCCCGATTTCTATCGAACTAATTTTCTAAATTAGAGAGCAAGTAAATTAGAGAGCAAAATATTCTTTAACTTTTTGCCACAAGAGATTAAGTTCTTGCTTATCAGCACTAACACCGTTTTCCAAAATAAATAATTGTCCGTGTTGGTGATGATCAATGGCTTGTTTAATGATTTTTTTCTTTTTGGCAAAATCATACTGACTTGCCAAACGACGCTTAATTTGTTCTTTATTTAAACCACGCTCAATTAAGCGTTTTTCTTGGGTTGCCTCATCAACATTTAGTAAAATTAAATTATAGTTGCTTAAGTCCATCATCTTGGTTTCGGCTAACAAGGCAGCGTTGAGTATGATTAAACCTTGTTTCTTTTTTAATTCTTTACGCAATCTCACTAAAATAGGCGTGTGCATAATTTCATTTAATTTACTGAGTTTCTTGCTATCGGCAAAAACAATTTCTCCCAAAGCTTTTCGATCAAGACCACCATCTTTTTTACAAACTTCTTGACCAAAATTTTTGATAATCTCTTGTCTGACTAATTTATATTTTTCTTCACTTAAATTCTCTTGAATTTGGGAGGAAATCAAATCTAACTCGATGTTATGAGCAACAATCTGATCTGCCTCGGCCAGCTTAACTAGTTCCTGACCAATATAACTCTTACCACTGCCAATTTCTCCAGTCAAACCAATAATAAATTGTTTAGATAATTTTTTTTCTAAACATTGTTTAACATAAGGGCTGACATAATCTTGAATCAAGCCCTGATCATTTTGAATTTCCTTAACGGCACTCGAACTAATATGAGCTAATTCTGCCTTGGTAAACAATAAAAAGGTGTCAATCCCCAGCCGTTGACTTTCACCCATTAGGTGTAAATTATGTTCATACTCAAAATCCTGGTTGCTCCTGACCCCTTTAATAATAAAATCAACATTATTTTCATAGGCAAAATCCACCAATAAACCAGTAAATGAAAGCACCTTGACATTTTTATATTGTGCCAGGCTCCGCTGAGCCATTTCTTTGCGTTCTTCTAGGGTAAATAAATAATTTTTAAGTGGATTAATGCCAATCGCAACAATTAACTGATCAAAAGCCTTGGCTGCTCGCTTAATAACATCTAGATGTCCATGAGTAATTGGATCTCCAGAAAGGGCATATAAGGCTCTTGTCATATTAATCGATCACAATCCGCGCATCGAGCACTTTGGCCCCACTAGCGCTTAATAACAAAGGATTGATGTCTAATTCTTTAATTTCAGGAAAATCACTACTTAATTGGGCTAGGCGAGCAATGGCCGAAATCAAACTCTCTTGATCAATTGCCTGCTGTCCTCGAGTTCCTGCAAAAATACTACTCGATTTTAAGCCATTAACCATTTTTTTGATTTCTAAGAGTGTTAATGGTGGGAAAGCAAAGGTCACATCCTTAAAAACTTCGACGTAAATGCCGCCCAAACCAAACATCAACATACTGCCTAATGAATTTTTATTAATACCTAAAATTGTTTCATGGCCCTGAGGCGCCATTTCCATTAATAAGACTCCTTCAAGTTTTGCCTGAGGCATATTTTTTGCCACAACAGTCATCATTTCCGTAAATTTACTCTCAACTGTATCTGCTGTTACATTGAGCATAACTCCGCCAACGTCACTCTTGTGTAAAATGTCTGGTGAAACAATTTTCATTGCTGCAGCGCAATTAAATTCACTGAGAATTTTTTTAGCCTCTTTAGCAGACTTAGCTGTGGCACTTTTTAATAAGGGGAAATTATAGGCACGTAAAATTTCCATGGCTTCTGCTTCAGGAAAACTAGTTTTACCCACTTTTCTCGCTTCTTGAAAGATTTTAGCAACTTTTTCCCGATCAACATCTGCAAACACCTTTACCCCACTCTCCTTAATTTTTGTCCAAGCGACAAATTTAGCCAAGGCTCCCAAGCCCAGTGCTGCTGATTCAGGAAAGGTGGTGTTAGCAATTTTATTATCCCTTAACAATTTCACTCCCCCAGCAACTAAATCTCGACCCATGAGTGAGACAACAATGGCCTTATCTGTTTTTTTTCGTAAATTCACCACAGCTCTAGCAGTTTCAACTGGTTCAGTCATGCTCTGAGGGGTTAAAAGTAATAATATTGCATCAGTATTTTTGTCTTCACTAAGCACATTGAGGGTTTTTTCATAGACCTCACCAACAGCATCACCTAAAACATCAACAGGGTTGTGAACATTAGCAGCTGCAGGTAAAAATTCTCTTAATTTTTTAACGGTATTTTTCTCTAATTCAGCCATTGTCAAACCATTTTCGATGATTGCATCAGTGGTTAATACACCTGGTCCACCAGCATTTGTCACAATGGTGACGCTTTTAATTGCTTTTAATGGATTAGTACTCATCACCGATGCTAAATCAAACAATTCACTGATTGATTGAGCACGAATTATGCCTGCCTGATCAAATAAAGCCTGATAAGCATTGTCTCCTCCACTCAAAGAACCAGTATGAGAAGCAATGGCACTGGCTCCAGCTTCAGTCTTGCCTGATTTTAAAATAATAACAGGCTTAGGATTCTTACCTCGATTAAGTTTTTTCAAACTAGCAATAATGGCTGGAGCATTATCAAGAGCCTCAGCATAAATACAAATTACTTTTGTCTGGGGATCTTCATGTAAATATTGAATTAAGGCCAACTCATCTAAAGCAGCTTTATTACCAATACTAATAAATTTTGAAAAACCTAAACCCAATTCTTTGGCGTAATCTAGCACTGCTGTACACAGGGCTCCACTTTGCGACATAAATGCCACATTGCCTACTTCAGGCATAATGGCGGCAAAAGAAGCATTCATTTTTTGCTCAGCATTAATGACTCCTAGACAATTTGGACCAACTAAAATTATATTGTGGCGCTTGCAAGTTTCAGCCAATTCTTGTTCCAGGGCAAAATTGCCCGCTTCTTTAAAACCAGCAGAGATAACTATTGCGGCTTGAGCGCCTTTTTTGGCTGCTTCCTCGATGGCTGAATTAACAAATTTAGCCGGAATGGCCACCACCACTAAGTCAATTTTTTGATCTAGGTCTTTGATATCATGATAGACTTTGACACCGTATAGTTCGTCAATTTTTGGATTAATGGGAAAAATCTGTCCAGCAAATCCCTGTTGCACCAAGTTTTTTACGACATCATTGCCAACAGTTTTTTCTCTGCTTGATGCCCCAACGATGGCAATTGATTGTGGTTGAAAAAGAGCTTGAAAATTCATAAAGTCTTTCTATTTTTTAGTGTACTAAAACTTTCTCTCCAAAATACTCTGTAAAAATTTCTTTTGCTTGATTAATTTCTGCTTGACTGGGTGGCTTTATCTCTTCTAAGAGATATTTTCTGCCTAATTCTTGATATTTGTGTTTGCCAAGTTCGTGATAAGGTAAAATCTCAACCCTACTCACGGTTTTAAAATGAGCGAAATATTTGGCCCAAGCCAGCATATATTCTTTTTGATTAGTCCATCCTGGCACTAGCACATAGCGCAACCACATTTCTCGGCCACTTTTTTCTCTAATTTTAGCATTTTTTAAAACATTGTCATTGCTTTGACCAACTAATTTCCGATGCCAATCATTATTAATGTGTTTAACATCCAACAATAATAGATCGGTGTAACGATATAACTCTTCCACATCTTTGTTAACAATTGCCCCACAAGTATCCAGACAAGTGTGAAAACCCTTTTCTTGCGCTTTTTTAAAAATAGCAGTCACTGCCTTGGCTTGTAGAGTTGGTTCACCTCCAGAAATAGTCAGTCCACCGCCAGTACCACTTTTACCAAAATAGGGTTTTTCTCTTTCTAAGAGTTCAATGATTTCATCAACAGTCTTGAGTATGGTTTTATTGGTTTCCAAGTCTTGAGTGTCGGGATTATGACAATAGAGACAACGAAAAGGACAACCTTGGGCAAAAACTACTAGGCGAATACCTGGTCCATCATGAACCCCAAACGTTTCAAATGAATGAATTCTAAGAGTTTTGGCCATGCTACATTGTTTTATGAAAGGTCCGTGCTATCACCTCTTCTTGGAGAGCCCGAGATAATTTAATAAAATTCACCGCATAACCAGAAACTCGAATAGTTAACTGTGGATAATTTTCTGGATGCTCCATGGCGTCTTCTAGAGTTTCTTGGTTTAAAACATTAACATTTAGGTGGTGAGCATCTTGATTAAAATAACCATCTAACATACCAACTAAGTTATTAACCTGTTGTTTCTGTTCACTACCTAGGGCTTTAGGCACAATTGAAAAAGTATTAGATATACCATCTCTTGCGTCGGCATAATCAATTTTTGCCACACTGTTTAAGGAAGCAATCGCTCCAGAGTGATCTCGACCATGCATGGGGTTGGCACCGGGGGCAAATGCCTCTCCAGCTTTGCGACCATCTGGAGTAGCGCCTGTTTTAGAACCATAAACCACGTTAGAAGTGATAGTTAAAACTGACAAAGTGGCTGTTGCATTGCGATAAATATGATTTTTGGCTAATTCAGCACTAAAGCGCTTGACTAACTCAACTGCAATGTCATCGACTCGGTCATCATCATTACCATACATTGGATATTCACCCTCAACCTTAAAATCAGTGGTGAGTCCATTTTTATCTCTAACAGGAGTCACTTTGGCGAATTTCATAGCTGATAGTGAATCAGCTACCACACTTAAACCAGCAATACCAAAAGCCATATTACGATGACAATGAGTGTCCATTAAAGCTAATTGAGCTTTTTCATAATAATATTTGTCATGCATATAATGGATTACATTCATCGTATTGACATATGAACTAGCTAAATAGGTAATGGTTTTTTCAAAACGGTCTCTAAATTCTTGATAATCTATTGGTCCAGCTGGCAAAGGCTCGATGCCTGGCACTACTAGCTCACCGCTTTTTTCATCTCGACCTTCGTTAAGGGCCATCAACATTGCTTTAGCAAGATTACAGCGTGCGCCAAAAAACTGCATTTCTTTACCGGTTTCCATCATCGACACACAACAAGCAATACAATAATCATCACATTGACCTTTATCTCTCATTAAATCGTCGTTTTCGTATTGAATTGAAGAAGTATCAATTGAGACTCGAGCACAAAAATCCTTCCAGCCCTTTGGCAATTTCTCTGACCATAAGACTGTTAAATTTGGCTCAGGAGCTGGCCCCAGATTATACAAGCTCTGTAAGAATCTAAAACTGGTTTTAGTGATTTTATGTTGACCATTACTAAAAAATCCTCCTAAACACTCAGTAATCCAAGTGGGATCGCCAGCAAAGAGCTGATTATAGGCATCCATTCGTAAATGCCTAATTAATCGACACTGAATAATAAAATGATCTACTAATTCCTGAGCCTCAAGCTCAGTGATTTTGCCAGCCTTTAAGTCACGCTCAATATAAATATCAAAGAAGCTACTCACATTACCCAAACTCATGGCTGCGCCATCTTGTTCTTTAAGTGCGGCTAAAAAAGCAAACCAAGTCCACTGAATTGCCTCTTGTGCACTTTCAGCTGGTTTAGAAATATCATAGCCATAGCTCTTAGCCATAACTTTCATCGCTGTGAGGGCTTTAATTTGCTCACTCACCTCTTCTCGCAGGCGAATTAATTCGTCTGTCATTACTCCTACTAAAGCTTGTTTGTCTTGTTTCTTAGCCTCAATCAGTCGATCTATTCCATACAAAGCCACTCGACGATAATCTCCAACAATTCTGCCACGAGCATAATTGTCTGGTAAACCAGTTAAAATTCCAGTTGAACGCAAAAGCTTCATCTCATCTGTATAAGCATCAAAAACGCCATCATTATGACTTTTACGATATTCATCGAAAATTTTGACTACTTCTTCAGACACTTTGTAGTTATTTTCTTCAGCCGCTGCTTCTACTACCCTAATTCCGCCAAAAGGCTTAATGGCTCTTTTAAGAGGTTGGTCAGTTTGATAACCAACGATTTTTTCCAATTTTTTATCTAAATATCCGGGCTTATGACTAGTGATCGTTGGAATAGTTTCTGTATCAATGTCTAAGATGCCTCCTTTTGCCAATTCTTCATTTAAAAGCTGACTGGCTTTTTGCCAAAGTTTTTTAGTTGTTTCAGCTGGACCCACTAGAAAACTCGCATCTCCTTCGTATGGAGTCATATTTTGCAAAATAAAATCTCTAGTATTAATTTCTTTTTGCCAAACACCATCTTTAAATTTTTTAGTCATACTTCCTTTTTTTATATTAATTTTCTATTAATAATAATTGTAATTTTTTTTAATATCATAAATCACTGTCTATAAAGAGACAACTCATTAAGCAAACATAATCCATTCTGGTTTAAAAAGCATTAATAAACCAATAATTAGCATCATAATACCTCCTACTAGGTGGGCATAATGGGCATATTTTGTGCTTAAAGTCACCCGCTTCATGCTAATCATGGTGATAACAAACACTAAGACATCATCTAACATGAATACTAGAATATAGAGCAATAGATAGGAATAATGCTCGAATTTCGTCAAGTTATGCATGCTCAACAACTTGGTATAAACTGCTGGTAAGCCAGCAGAACAAACTAGTTCTAAGAGATTGACGCTAAAAGCTAATAAGATAATGCCAAGCAAAGACCAAATAATATTTTTTCGATAAACTATTTCTTTTAAACTAGTAAAGATTTTTTTCTTATTTCCCCCCAAATCGACTTGACAGGCAGCATCTTTATTTTTTATAAAATCTCTTAAATAATTAATGGCAACGATAATAGCTAATAGCGCAATGGCAATTCTAACCCAATTAACCAGACCCAAAAACAAAAAGAAATTAAGCCAAGCGCTCATAAATAAAAAATAAACAAAGCCTGAAGTTAAAATAAAAACTAAGCCTAGAGCCCACATCCTGCGTCGATCTTTCATGCCCAGGAGCAAAGAAATTAAGAAAATTAATACCCACATGGCACAAGGATTAAAACCATCGACAAGACCGATCATTATAGTAACTATGGGTAAAGATATATTATGAGGGTTAACTCGACCAAATACAGGTAACTCAATTTCCTGAACCTGTTGATCTTCATTTGTTGGGGCTTGATCTTCCTCCGACTCTGTTGGATCGGCTTCTGTCACAGTAATTTCTTCAATAATAGGAGTTAAACGATTCTCTTTAATTATTTCTGCCACAAAATCTTCCTCAATTTCTTCTGAATTTAACAAAGAATAAATCTCGCTAGCCGTGCCCTCAGAAAAACCAATAATGCTTTGCTTATTAATCAAAATAAAAGGCACTCCTTGCCCACTCACAGCTAAACGACTGGCAAGCGTAGTTAGTAGTTGAGAATTTTGTTGATGAGAAACTTCGTATTTATAAATGAGTAATGATGGTTGTTCAGTTTTTAATTCACGTAAAAAATTTTCAGCTTGGCGACAATGAGGACAATATTGTGAAGAAAAGAAGTGGATATTTGCTTCACCGCTAGCCTGCACCGGTGATTTAATAGAAACAATTAAAAATAGAACTGGCAATAAAATCAACAGGGAGTAGCGCGCCACTTTCTTAAAAAAATTTGTCATCACAATATCCTAAATTGTTTAATTTGAATAAATGCAATTTTAACCTGTATCTATTATAACTGCAAGATTAAAGTTCCCCTGCTTGGATAAATCTTTGTCTGGAAAATTGGTCTTTAATAAATTGGAATTCGAATTTTTGCAAAAGAGTCGGGAAATTTTTATTGACAAATTGCCTATCATGATTACTGTCTGTTTCAAACAATAATATTGCATCCTTGGCCAATAAATTACTCGAAGCAACTTGTTCGAGGGTTTTTGCTATTAATTCAAAACCAGTTATTCCTCCATCAAGAGCAATGACTGGTTCATATTTTTTGACACTAGCTGGTAGGTTTTGTATTTTTGCGCTGGGGATATATGGCAAATTAGCCAGCAGCAAATCACATTGCAAGTTTTTATCTAGCTCTTCAAACAAATTACTAACAATAAATGTCGCCTTAATTTGCTCTGAGCAGTTTAATTGAGCAATTAAATCTTGATAATTGTTCTTGGCTAGCTCAATTGCTTGCTGAGAAACATCGATTAAATAAAATTCCCATCTTCGTTTAAAATAGTTATTTAAACTCAGTTGCTTAATCAAAGCTAGAGCAATAGCTCCACTGCCAGTAGCTAAATCAATGATTTTAACTACTCGCTTTTCCCGACTCTTTAAAATTAGCAAAGCCCTATCAACTAACTCCTCGGTTTCAATTCTGGGTATTAAGACCTGCTTATTGACTGCTAAAGTTAAGCCAGCAAAGTCTACCTTGCCAGTAAAATACTCAACCGGCATCTCACTTTTTTTAATAAAATCATCTAGATTTAAGCCATATTTCAGCACTTGTTGTTGCTCATAAATAGACACTTTTTTACTAGTAGAGGAATAATTACTCATAAATATTACTTAATGCTCTTTTGATTTTATGTGTGTTAGAATAATTGCTATTATAGAAATAGAAAGCGCAAATGGCAAAATCAGAAAACAAATTCTCTTTTAATAATTTCCTTAATTTCCTCAACGAACATTTCTCATTAATAGTTATTATCTTGATTGTTTTAGTACTTGGTTTTTTGGGTGGATCTCTCTGGACTGAGAATCAATTGTTGAAATCTGATAAAACAATTGAGCAAGCTGATAACCCAAGTGACAGTGACGAAGGTGTTGAAGCTCTTGCTTTAGAAAATATCCCAGAATTTAACGATAAAGATCATTTTCAAGGTGTAAAAGATGCTGATGTGGTGATGATTTCTTATTCTGATTTTCAGTGTTTCTATTGTCAGCGCTGGCATCCGACTCTTAACGCCTTAGTTGAAAAATATGCTGATCAAATTACTTTCGTTTACCGTCACTTTTCTTTAGGTTCTATTTATTCTGATAAATTAATCCAAGCCAGTGAATGTGTAGCAAAAGATGCTGGCGAAGATGCATTCTGGAAATTTACTGATGTTCTCTATGACAAACTGACTGATAAATCAATTTACATACTTGAAAACGGTGACTCAATAATCAGTGACAGCAGTATTTTAAGTATTGCTACTAGCAGTGGTGCCTCTGCAGATCAAGTTCAAGCTTGTTTAGAAAAACAAGAAACTGCAAGCATCGTTAGCGAAATGATGGCTGGAGCTCAAAGCGCTGGAATTGGCGGTACGCCTGCCACAGTAATTATCAGTAAAAAAGCTGGCAGAGAGTTTATTCAAGGAGCACTGCCAATTGAAGAAGTTGAAGCAACTTTAGCAAAACATTTGTAAAAAAAATTAGTTTTTTTCTCTAATATCTAGTAGATTTATTTGTAGTTGTTTGTTGTTTTTCCAAGAATTGATGGCAAGAGTAACTAGTAGATCGAATTTTTGACCAATAGTAAATTGAAGGTCTTGCTCTTGAAATCTCCAAGCTAAAACAACAATTTCTTGTTTACTTTCAGGAGTGGAAAAAAATAATTTTGCATGCTTATTATCTTTGCCCAAATTCTTAAAATTATTTAACAATAAATTTTCTAATAAAAAAACTGGTCGAGGATTAGTATTGCCATAAGGTTCAAAAGCTTCTAATGCCAAAGCGCAGTCTAAGTTGAGCAATTTGCTTGAGATTGGACAATCTACGCGAATTTGCGGTTTAAGTGAAATATTGCTAAGTTGTTTTTTTGCCAGGGTTAAAAGCTTTTTTTTAACTGACTCTAATTTCTCTAAATTTAAAGAAAAACCAGCTGCTAAAGGGTGCCCACCAACACTCAATAAGTCATTTTCTACTTGTCTTAAAAAATCAGTAATGTTGAAACCAGGCAGTGATCTTGCTGAGGCTTTAATCACCAACTTTTTATCGCTGGCATTGGCGGGCACAGATATAACAACACAAGGTTTTAGAAATTTTTCCGATAGTTTACCCGCTAATAAACCTATTATTCCCTCATGATACTCACCATCAACAATAATCAGTGATGCTTTTTTTGCTTTTTCGCTAAGCGAGGCTTCTGCTTGAAGAATTAAGTCATTGGTTAAGTCTTGTCTTTCAACATTGGTGTCTTGTAGAAGATGGGCTAATTGTTTTGCTCGTTTGTCATTGTTTGTGCATAGCAAACGCACTGCATCCATACTATCTGCCAATCGTCCCATAGCATTAATCCTTGGACCAATGACATATCCCAAGTGATAACTACTTATTTCAGCTTTATTAATTCCAGCTAATTGATAAAGAGCTAATAAACCAGGGCGATCAGTTTTCTGTAAAGCTAATAAACCATGAACAACTAAGCTGCGATTAAGATCTTGCAGTGGCATTAAATCAGTGACTGTGGCAATAGCTACCAAAGACAATAATTCATTTAAAAAATTATCAGCCTGCTTTTGGTCTTGATGACTTTTAAATAATTCATTAAGTAAAAACCAAGCCACTGCTGCCCCACACATTTTGGTAGAGTGAAAACTGGCTAAAACGGGTAATTTTTGCTTATCAGCCTGATGATGATCAGTTACTATCACTTCAACCCCCTCATTAGCCAAATATTCTAAGGCAGGTAAGGCGACAATCCCATTATCAACAGTAATGAGTAAATCTGCTTTACCTTTACTGGCAAATAAATCTTTTAAAGCTTTGATCGACAAACCATAACCGTGCTCTTGACGATTAGGGATAAAAGGCAAACTAGTAATTCCAAAAAACTTCAAACCTTCCCATAGCACAACACTTGCACAAATTCCATCACTATCATAATCTCCAAAAATATAGACTTTTTCTTGATTTTTTTTAGCCAGTAGCAATCGTTTTTTAATTTTATTAAAAGCCCTCTGACTAAAACCCAATTGACTTAATTGCCAGGTTTTGGGATGCGGAGCTTGAAAAAAAGCAGAGCTTTTTTGCTCAGTAATGTGGCGATTTTTTAACAAGACCGCCAGCAGTTGATTCTTGTCTGTCACCACTGTTTTAGATTGCAACTGCCATTTCTTCATAGTTCTTTTATAATAACCTCATGCAATTAAATTTACCATTTGAATCGCTTTACATTATTTATGCTCTTCAAGAGGCTGGTTTTGAAGCCTATTTAGTTGGCGGAGCTGTTCGCGATTTAATGCTTAAACAAGAGTTAATTAATGATTTTGATTTTACCACCAATGCCAATCCTCAAGAAATTCAGCAGGTTTTCCCTGAAAGTTTTTATGAAAATCAATTCGGCACAGTAAGCATTACTCATGAGAATTTATTACAGCAATTAATTAAACAAAATTGGGGTTTACCCAAAAAAAATATTTATCAAAGATTGCTGGATCACGAAACAGCTCTCTATAAAATAAATCAAAAAGAAAAAATAATTAATCTTAAAACAGCTAAAAAAATCCATTATTCATTGAAAGATAAGGTTCTTGATTCGAAAAAAATAATTGAACAGAATGCTCCTAAAGTTTATTTGCCGCCATTTGAGATCACTACTTTTCGTAGCGATGGCAATTATGCAGACCATCGCCGACCAGAATCAGTTGCTTGGGGCAAAACCATTACTGATGATTTAAGTCGACGTGATTTTACAGTTAACGCTATGGCAATCGCCATAGACAAACAAAGTTTAAAACATATTTTTGAAAAACAATCTATTCTAGAAAATTATCAACTCCAAAGCAATGATTGGCAACTAATAGATGAGTTCCAAGGCTTTCAAGATTTAAAAGCTGGTTTAATCAGAACAGTGGGCAATCCCAATGAACGCTTTGCTGAAGATGCTTTAAGAATGCTGAGGGCCATCCGACTGGCAGTGCAACTAAACATGGAACTGGAAAAAGAAACATTTTTGTCTATTCAAAACAATCATGATTCCTTGTCCTTTATTAGCGCTGAAAGAGTTGGTGGGGAAATGATGAAAATCTTAGCTTCCCCCGATCCAGCTAGAGGCGTCAAGCTTTTAGACGAAGGTGGCTTGTTAAATCACATTATTCCAGAGTTAAAAATGGGTAAAAACATGGATCAATCGGGACATCATAAGACCGATGTGTGGACCCATAGTCTTGATGCTTTAGCTACTTGTCCTAGCAAGGATCCAGTGGTTCGCTTAGCTACCCTAATTCATGATATTGGCAAACCAGATACTTATGAAAAAAAAGATCAAGAAATTTCTTTTTATAATCATGAGGTCTTGGGTGCAAGAATAGCAAGTAAAATTGCCAAAAGACTAAGACTTTCAAAAAAAGACGTGCAAAGAATATTTATTTTGGTTAGATATCATATGTTTTATTATCAAACTGACCACAGCGACGCCTCAATCAGACGCTTTATTAAAAAAGTTTCTTTAGAAAATATTGATGATATTCTTGATTTGAGAGAGGGCGATCGTTTAGGTAGTGGAGCCAAAAAAACTAGTTGGCGTTTAGAAGAATTTAAAAAAAGAATTATTGAACAACTCAATCAGCCCATGGATTTAAGTGATTTGGCCATTAATGGCCAGGTGATTATGGATGAATTTCAATTAAAGCCTGGTCCACTCATTGGCCAAATTCTAAATCAGCTTTTAGAAGAAGTCATGGAAAATCCAGCACTCAACACCAAACCTTCACTAATAGAAGAAACACAGAAAATTATCAAAGCAACTAATAATTAATTGCTTTTAGCTTGCGCACGTTTATTACTAATTTCTTCCCAAACAAGTAGAATTGGCACAGCAATAAAACTACTGGAATAAGTGCCGGTTATGGCTCCAATTAAGAGAGCTAAAGAAAAATAACGAATACTCTCACCGCCAAGTAAAACCAAGGATAACAACATAATAATAATCGTCAAGGAATCATTGATTGAGCGACTTAGGGTTTTGCCAACTGCTAAATTGGCAATTGCTGTTAAAGATAATTGTCGATGGGTTTTTTTCAATTCGCGGATGCGATTATAAACAACAATGGTGTCATGAATGGAGAATGATAAAGAAGTTAAGACCGCGGTGATAAATAAAACATCAACTTCGACGCCAGAAAAGTGTCCCAATAAACTAAAAATTCCCAGTAAAATTAATGTATCGTGAAACATCGCTAAAACAGCAGAAATACCGTATTTTAAATCATGAAATTGTTGCCATATATAGATAATAATTACACCTGCCACTATTAAAACAGCGTTAATAGCTTTTTTTAATAATTCTTGGCCCAAAACCGGACCAATACTTTCAAAACGCAGTAATTCGATTTCGCCATACCGCTCTTCAATGATAGCTAAAGCTTGTTCCTTTGCTTCATTGCTTATTTCTTTACCTCGGAAAATTTCGCTGTTGGGGCCACTGGTTTGGATCGTATCAACCGCAAACACTGGCTGCAAATCATTTTTTAATTCTTCTTGTTCTTCAATAGTGCTTGATTCTTTGTTGAGAAGATTGATTTCTAATAAGCTACCTCCAGCAAAATCAATCGCTGGTTTTAAACCATATAGCATTAGAGAAATTAATCCTGGAATTAAAAAAATCGCTGATATGAAAAAATATAATTTTTTATATTTCATTAGATTCATGATTTAAATTCCTTAGCTTTAACTAGTGGCATAATAAGGCGCACTAAAATTCTTGACACAGTAACACCAGTAAACATGCTCAATAAACTCCCCAGTAAAAAAGTAATGCCAAAGCCCTTAACTAAACCACTAGTGTTTAAAAAAGATAAATTAAGCGGATTAATTAAAACTAGAGCGGTAACAATTGACGCCAAATTGGCATCCTTAACCGTATCCCAAGCTCGACCAAAACCCAGTTCCATTGATTCTGCATATGATTTACCTGCGCGCTGTTCCTCTTTCATTCTTTCAAAAATCAGAATATTAGCATCAAGTGCCATGCCAATCGTAATAATCAAACCAGCTATTCCAGGCACTGTTAAGACCACTCCAATAATTTTATAAAGAGCAATGGTTAAAGTCGCATAAATAATTAAAGCGATGGATGAAATAAAACCCAACCAGCCGTAATACAGAATCATAAACAAAATTACCATGGCTAAACCCACCAAACCAGCATTAATGCTTTTTTGCACTGAATTATCACCTAAACTTGCACCAATATTTTTTTGCTCTAAGACTTCAATTCTAACTGGTAAAGCTCCTGCATTGAGTTGAATGGCTAAATTCTTGGCTTCATCAATTGTAAAATCGCCCGTCATCACTGCACGACCATCTAAAATGGCAGTAGAAATTCTGGGCATGACCACTGGCGATCCATCCATGAAAATTGCTAAAACTTTGTCAATATTATTTTTGGTAATATCCGCAAACAAATCACGACCCTGATCATTAAACTCCAGGGCAATGAGCGGCTTGTTAGTTTGTTGATCAAATTGTAATTGTGCAAGTTTTAGTTGCTGACCAGTCAAACCTGTTTCAACAAAATAAGTATTTAAAAAATCAGCTGATTGAGTCGCAACAGCTATTTCCTCTTCAGTCAATTCTTTTTCGATGAGAAACTCTAATTCAGCAGTTTTTCCAACCAAATCCAAAGCTTGTTGTGGATCATCGACGCCGGGCAATTCCACAATTAATCGATAATCATTTTCAAAACGAGCTGCTTGAATGGTCGGCTCACTAATGCCATATAAATCAACCCTGCGACTAATAATTTCTCGAGCTGATTCTAAAGCGGCATCTCGATTTTCAGGAACAATCTCATCCATGTTGGCTCTTAAAACTACCTGCATTCCACCCTGAATGTCCAAACCTTTTTTTAATTGAAAATCTTTATAAATATGTTTTCCCCAAAAATAAAAATCAATCGGCTTTTTATTAATTTCAAATTTAATCTGCTTGTTAAATAATTTCTGATCTACAGTCAAACGATTAGGAAAAGCGATGTAAGCGCCAATTAAAAACAATACTAAGAGTAATATTAGAGCGCTCGGTTTTGTTTTTTTTATCATGGAGTGAATAATCTATTAATTAGTTGGTAAATTTCGCTGCACAAATTCATTTTCTTCACCAATAATCATCGCTCTCACAGCGTAAAGAAATTCCATTACAAAAGGATCGCGACGAGTTTTGCGAAATTCAAATTCATCAGCACTTAAGACCGCGTAGTTGATTTCTCTTCCCAACTCAACCTGCTCAGCCTTGATTAATTGCTCTAATTCGGGCAAGACCACATCACCAACAAAAATAATATCTAGTTCGTCGGGGCGAGGAGTTTGATGAGCAATAAAAGTTCCAGAAAAAACAACAAAGGATAAGGTGCCAAGTTTACGGCGGTAACGACGAATTTTTTTACCTAAACCAGTGCTTTTGGCCACAATTCTTTGTAATTCTTGATAGTAAAGATAGTTTTTGTTTAAATAATAATATAAACGATTAGCTCTTTGTTCACTTTTTAACAAACCACACTCTAACATTCGTTCTAGCTCTCTTCTGACTGCGTTAATTTCTTCTTTGACAAGGCGAGTAATTTCTCGAACATAATAAATTTCTTCAGGGTTTTTGAAGAATAATTCTAATACTTTAACTCTCACCTTAGAAATTAATAAATCATTGAGACAAGACATATTTCCCTTATGTTAATGATTAATTTTGAAACAAATATTTACTCAATTTTAAGCGATTAAAAACAAAAATACAAGAGATAAATTCGCTACAATTAGTAAAAATAAGCCGGCTATCGCCGGCTTCTTATTAAAGACAAATCTTTTTAGTAAACAACTTCGCTGCCAGTGGCAAGAACACTGATCCAGACTTGACCTCTTGCTAGCTCAATTGCTTTACCGCGAACATCGGTAAATTCTAACTCCGCTTCTCTGCTAGCTTTGCTCCAATTGGCATCAATTGGGTCTTGACCATGTTTAAAGATTAGGGCCTTGCCTCGTCCAGTGGTGGTATAAAGCATGTGTTTTAGCTCATTAATCGGGCCTTTTTCTTGGGCAAATAAAACTATGACGGTGCTTGATGCCATCACCTCATCATTATTTAAATCACGTTGTTCTTCTCCAGCAGTACTTCTTTTATAAGCGTCTAGCTCCTGGTCGTAGTTCCATTCTACAGAAAATTGATTATATCCAGACCAAAAATCATAGCTGATTTTTTGCACTAAACCTGGCGTTGGAATTTCTGTTTCATAAGTCCAGCCTTGGTAATGATCCTGCCATGGGGCAGCAGCAACTTTTTGATAGCCAATTGTCCTGGCTGGTGTTAAGTTGGTCCAACCTCGTTCAGTTGCCACTTCCCATAATGCTTCAGTATCAGATTGCATAGTGTGCTCGGTAGCAACTTCTTTACCAGGAACACGACTGTAATTACGGACAAAAGTTGGATAACCAATGGAAAATTGATCCATGTCGTTTTCCCCTCGCCAACCATAATCGCCAATTTGTCCTAAGGCATTGCTTGGACCAGCCACATTGGCTCCTCCGACATGTACATATAATGGTAAATTAAAGCCGGAAGCCCAGTCTACAAAATAAGTACGAGCACTACGCACTGGAGCAATGATGACGTTTTCATTTTGTGCTGCACAATAATAAAGAGCACCAAAACGAGTCACTCCACCCTCAGCCACCGCTTCAAAAATCACGTCAGCTCTACTTAATCCTGAGTGAGGTCTGGCATCGGGAGAGTTTTCGATCATGACAAATAGTGGTCGTCGAGTTTCCCAAGCATTTTTTTCTGTTAATGTGTAATATTTGCCGTTTAATGGACAGGCTTGATCCTTGGCTTCATTGGGATCGATATTTAATAAGCCAGCCAGTAATGATTCTTGTTGTTCTTGAGCTACTTGGCTACCTGCAGTGGCTTTTTTAGAAAAATAGGAAAAAGTGAAAAAAGACACAAAGCTAGATGCTAAATAAACACATAATAAAATAATTAAATTTTTTTTAGACATATTTGTTCTACTGCCTTTCTTGAATTTGACAAAACTAAGTATAGCGCAAAGTTATTAAAGCTAAAACTACTAAAACAACTAGAGTAACTAAGCCAGTTTTTCTTAAGTCTTGTTTAATATATTTCAGCTCAGCATGAAATAGGTCAGAGGCTTTGCTGTTTATTGATTTTTCCGGAGCTTGTGTGCTTGATAACAATTTTTCTTGCTTTGTTTCTGGCTTAACAGCGTTTTTCAAACGCTCGCGAGCTCGAATTTTATCTGCTTTGCTACGTTTTTTTGCCATAAGATCTTTATATAACAAAATTACTATTAAAAAAGTCTCAACACATCATTAACAGAAACAACAATCATTAATAAAATTAAAATAAAAAACCCAACATAGTTTGCCCAATTAGCTATTTTTTCAATTTTTTCTTTAGGAAATAATTTTTCTAATAGAATAAAAAAGACTCTGCCACCATCTAAAGCTGGGATGGGCAACATGTTCATCACGGCCAAATTAATTGACAATAATGCCGCAAAAGTAATAATTTTAAGGAAACCTCCGTCAAAATAACCATGGGTTTGAATTTGTTGAACAATACCGACTGGACCAGCGACATCCGTCGACACAGATTGTCCTTTAATTAAGTCAACAATTAGCTTGCCCAAAGCCTGTAAAATTGAAATACTCAAGCCTAAAGCATCTTTAATAGCGTAATAAGGCCCTTTTATGAGTGCTACATACCAAGGAGCTTGTTCAATAATCATATCTGTAAATACCACCCCAATGGCACCCTCTGACTCGGGTCTTTCTGTCTCTCGTCTTAAATAAACGGAAAACTCTTGATAGTCGTCTGGACAAACAGTGTTGTGACAGGGATTAGTTGCCTTTACTTTAATGTCCTCTCCTAAATGATGAGCTACGTATTCTTGTACCTGGGCAACACTACTCACTTGAACCCACTGTTCATCTTGATCACTGTACAGAGCAATGATATTGGTGTTTGGCAGCATACCAGCCATTTTAGCTGGAGAGTTTTCGCTTAATTCATAAATTCGCGCTTGATTGCCCAACTCTTGAGGAACACCGGTGATAATATAAACCAGACTAAAAACTAAAATTCCAAAAATAAAATTAAAAAAAGCTCCTGCCGCTAAGGTTTGCAAACGAGCCGACATTGATTTTTCAAAAAATGGCCCCCAACCCTTGCTTTTGTCCTTGGCGGCTGGTTTTGTCTTTTTTTGATCAAGTAATTCCTGTTCACCTTCTTCTGGACCATCTTCACCATCTAATTTTACAAAACCGCCGAAGGGAATAGCATTTAGGGAAAAAACAGTGCCTTGAAAGGTGAATAGTTTAAGTAAACGAGGTGGATAACCAAGTCCGAACTCCTTAATTATAATTTTGTTTTTTCTGGCTAATAAATAGTGTCCCAATTCATGAATTGTGACTAAAAAAGATAAAATTAAGACAAAAATAATAATTTCGTACATGATTAAATACTCAACAACTCTTCTTCTTTTTTGGCTACTAGATTTTCAATTTCTTCAATAGAACTTTTAACTTGATCGTCAATTTGACTGAAACTTTTCTTAATATCATCTTCGCTAACTCCAGCCTCACCCTCTTGTTTCTCAATTTCTTTGCGAAGATCAGCCCTAATTTGCCTCATCATGATCCGACCATCCTCTGCCCGCTGATGCAAAATTTTGACCAATTCATGACGACGCTCGGTGGTTAAAGTAGGAACCGGCACTCTAATTAATTCTTGATCAACTATGGGGTTTAGATTGAGCTGGGCCACGCGAATTGCTTTTTCAATAACAGACAAGAGACTTTTATCCCAGGGTTTAATGATGATTAACTGTGAATCTGGAACAGAAATACTAGCTAATTCAGTGATAGACATTTGATTGCCATAGGCATCAACCTTTACTGAATCAAGAATGTGTGCCGAAGCACGCCCGGTTCTTAAGGAATTAAATTCTTGCTTCACGTATTCAATGGCTTTAGTAAATCTTGGACGATAGCTGGCTGGGTCAATTAACATATAAGTAGATTGTAACAAATTTTAAGGAAAACGGATTTTGAAATTAATATTAGGAAAAGCTAAGGTTTGACGAGTGGGATCAGCATTCTTCAAATCTTTTTGTAGTTGGTCAACTCTTTGTTCAAGCGGATCAGCTTCTAAAATTTCTTCAACTACTTCAGGGTCATCAACAACAACTGGCTTTTCTCTTTTAGGTAAATAAAAAATAATAATATAAAAAGCAAGTAATAAAAAAGTTCCTGCCATCAAAAAATAAAAAGGCTTTAAATTTTTGTTTTTAGTTAGATTACTTTTTAAATCAATTTTATTCTGTGAAGTTTTTCGCCACAGGGGAGCTTGATCAACAAAAACCGTCTGATCGCTATTTATAAATAAATTGTCTTTTGCCATAAGTTTATTTAAAGTTTCAATAATTCACCTAAATAAGTTAAAGATTGAGATAAATTAATATAGACTGGGTTGAGCTCGGTGGTTAGATTGCGATAAATAGTTTCTAGAGAATTAGTTTTTTCTGCCTTTTCCCACAAAAGCTTGAGATTACTTTTAGCCTGACCTAGCGTTTTATCAGTTTCTTCTGAAGCTCTGACTAGCGCGCTCAAAGCACTCAGCTCTTCAAGATCACGAAAACTGTCAATATCTTTTTTAAGTGGGATAGCTAAATCATACACTCTTTGTAAACGAGAAATAGCCAGTAAAGCCAACACTTGTTGGCTGATTTTTTCTAAATCACTTATTTCAGCAAAATCTTCTAAGCTCTCTTGCACTTCACTTTGACTATTTTTTTCTTGCAAACGCTCATGATGTTTTTTTAACAATCCTATTTTGTCTTCTATTAAGTTTAAATATTGGTTTTTCACTGATAATTCAACACCTTCGCTGGCAAAAAGATTGAGTTTTAATAACTCGAAATAATTCATTAAAACCTGATCTCTGCTGACAGCAACTGCTTTAGTTTTAACCACTAAATCTTCTAAGGTGGCCAAAGTTTTTAGGGAAGCGTATTGATCGTAGGCAATATCATAAACTCTTTCTTTGTTTCGATATTCCTCTAAACTTTGATTGTAATCTTGGCGAGCTTGAGTAATTTCTGCTTCTAATCTCTCTTTTTGCCAAATGAGATCTGTTTTAGCTGCTGACTCATCTGCTCTAACCAAATGAACTCTCACCATAGCTAATGCCACCACCAAACAAAAAAACAAGATCAAGCTAATTTTTTTATTTTTATTATTTATTTGATAAGACATTTTTTCTTTGTTAGTTTATTTAGCTAAACGCCTGTCTCGAATAAGCTGGGTGGCTTCAAACATTGATTCAAAAGTCCCAGTATCAAACCAAGCACCTTCAACAAAAGCTACATCTAAAGAGCCTTCTTTTAAATATAAATTATTTAAATCCGTTATTTCTAATTCTCCTCTCGGTGAAAAATCTAAATTTTTCACTTTTTCAACGACTGTGTTGTCATATATATAAAGCCCGGTCACACAATAATTCGACTTAGGATTGCTTGGTTTTTCTTCGATGGAAATGGCTCGATTTTGTTCGTCAAACTCTACTACGCCAAACCTCTCTGGATCAGCAACTTTTTTAGCAAAAATTCTCCCACCAGTTTTAAAACTCTGAATTGATTGAGAAAAATCATCCTCAAATAAATTATCGCCTAAAATCAAGGCCACATTGTCTTCATCAATAAAATCTTTACCAATCTGAAAAGCTTGAGCAATTCCCTGAGGTTTATCCTGAATCTCGTAGGAAAAATGGCAATTAAAATCCTTACCACTGCCCAAATATTTCAAAAAATCACCAGCATGATCTGGAGCAACAATAAATAATATGTCGACAATCCCTGCCTGCCTTAATGTTTCTAAAGGAAAGTGAATCATTGGCAGATCATAAATGGGCAATAATTGCTTGCTGGTAACTTTCGTGAGTGGCGACAAACGCGTCCCACTTCCTCCTGCTAGAATAATGCCCTTCATATTTTTTTCTTGCATATGCTCCTCTTTTTATTGATTTCAAATCTTATCATAAAAAACTTAAAGCGTAATTAAGATTAATAATAAGACTGCCAACATCGACATAGCCAAATACTCAAAAATAATTTCACTGGTAATTTTACTACTTTTTACATGAGTAAGGACACCCCAAAAAAAATACCCAAGCCCAATAGCTAAGGCTAAGTACCTTTGTAACATTTTATCAATCCAGAAACGAGAAAAAAGATAAGCAAAAATCGCTAAAAACAAAAACAAAATTAGATAAGCTAGGCGGTGTTTTTTGAGTAGTTTCGGCATACCTCAGGGAATAATCGTTCCTCCTCGAAATAGAATTAACAAAAAACCAACAGTTAGAAATAGCATAATATGCGCAAAATTTTGACCAACAATTCGTTCGTAGCGTGCATTTTTTGAAACAAAACTGTCGTAAACTAAAGTTAAAATGATTAAGACCACAATTAATAAGAAAAATGTCTTAGTTAAATAAATCGGTGAAAAAAGAATTTTTCCACTCGCTGATTTTTCACCTTCAACGAGGCCTAAACTATCGCTACCCGCCAATTCTGATTCAACAACATCAGTTTGTAAATTTCCCGCTGACAATTCTCCAATATTGTTGTTAGCTGGAGCTGGTAAATTAATTGCCCTTCCCTCTGCAGTTTGCTTAAGTTCAACCGCTCCTGGAGCACCAAACATTTGAACCACTAAAGTAGTACTAAATCCATTGAGGGTGCCATTGACCACCGCTAGCCCAATTTCAGTAAAATTTGGATTGATAATATTTTCTTTATGAGTTGGCGAGTTCATCCAAGCTTTTACCATTTCATCAGTTGTATCAAAATCTCTAGCTAAATTTTCACCAGCATATTTATACACATAACCAGCATTTTTAATGAAAACCCAGGGCTGAGTACCGTCTGGAGCACTATGAGCCCAGTATTGCTCACTAAACATGTGTTGAGCTTTGGCTAGGGCAGCCTGATTAAGTTTTTCATTGATTTGCAGAGGACTCAAGCCCATACTCGTTCGCTTGTCGTTGGTGGCAACTAGGACCTGATTCACATCAATATTTGTTGCAAAACCAAGGATTTTATCAGCTAGGCTTGGAAAAAAACGAACCGCATTGAATAGAGCAAAAACAGCTAGCACCACAAAAGACAAAAGCATTAATGATTCTGGATGTAAAAGTTGTGGACGATGGTAGTTTTTCTTCCCAGGTGAAAACAAATTATAGAAGCCTTCTTTAAAAGTCATTTTTTTAGGACGATAAGAACGAGCAGTGCTTTTTTTTCTTGCTCTAGACATAAATAGTAAATCATTATGACAAATAATGGCGAGTCAAGCAAGCATTGCTTGACTCGCCACAAGCTTACTGTTCGTAATAGAAATTTAGATCAAAAGTAACTGTATCTCCCATCGCTTCATTGCCACAAGCATCAGCACTAACATCAAAAGTTATATTGACCGTGGTAATCTGTAACAAATCATCCAGTGCCGAAAAGTTCTCTTCGTCAATAAAGATGTTTTCTAATTCAGAAAACAATGTGTAGGGCTGAATTTCAACCATATTACCACCCAAATCTTTGTAGCTTACTCGCATCATTAAGCAATCATCAAGTTCACCTTCTCCAGTGATATCGGTTTCAGCCTCAGTATTAGTGCCTTCGTCACTGTCGGTAACTACCAATCCAATATACAAGTTTTCATCAAAATCTGCCCCTGTGCCTATGTCTGTCACCCCAACTGTCGAACTAACTGGCACTCCAGGAATTAGGTTGGGAAAAGAAAATTTAACTACAGTTGGATCCTTGCCACCCAACTGTAAATTAACACTGGCAGCTCCAGCCGTATTGTCTTGTAAGGTTTCAACATCTGAAAACAATGCTTTTGATAGGCGCAATGCACCAAACAGCAAAACTATTGTCAACACAAGACCCAAGCTTAGTTTTTTAATTTTTTTATTTTTGCTCATAGATTACCTTTCTTTGAGCTAATTAATACTTTTTCCTTTTGCTTTGATTTAGGAAATATTGATCGATAAATAAAAAATATTAATATTAAAAAAAAGATGAAGATAATTAAGCAAATAATTACAAATGTCTTGGGTTCTGGCGCCACTGGTGCAACAGCGGCTTGTGCTGGAAGGGCTTGTGGCACTCCTTCTTCACTTTGAAGGCCTAAAACTTCTTGATTTTGAGGCTGAGCAGTTGCTGCCTGTTGACAATTAAGCTTAAAATTTAATAAAAAGTTTGTTTGAAATTCTTCTCTGGCTTCTGCTAAATAAAATTCCAATCGATAAAGCTTAAAACTATCACTAGCAAGGGTTAAAAGATCAATTTTTTCTTGAAAAAATACTTGTAAATTGCCATCAAATAAGAGTTGGTTTTGCTGAAATATTTTGACAAATATTTTGGACCAAGGTTTTTCCCCAACTTCTTGCTCGGGGCTGGCTTCCAAACTCAGCTGACAGCTATCTTTTAAGTAATTATGAATTAATAAATAATAGTTGTATTGGGCAGGTGTTCGCTGGGTTTTAATATTAATTCCAGGCAAAGACTCTTCAGCTAATTGACACTGATCAGTAGCATTTAATCCGCAATTGATAATTATTTGATGACCACTGGGCATCAAATCACCTCCAAATAAGCACTACTTGAATTTACACAGCTTAAATCTTGAACATTAATGATAATTTCTTCGCCAAAATTGGGCCAAAAATCTGTAATAGTCATTTGAGGAAAAAGGAAATGGTTTTTTTGGATTAATTGTTCGCTCTTTTCTTGACCGCAAGTTAAAAACCAACGATGATTCTTAAATATATTTTCACTAATTGCTGAAAATATAAAAGTAAAACTACCATCAACTTCCTCGATAACAATCGGCTTAGTAATTTTCTGCGAAATAAATTGATAAATTGGCCAATCATTTTCCGCAATCCTGATCTTTCCTTGTTCAATGTATTCTTCTGGATTTTGAATAAGTTGATTGTCTAGTAACAATTGATCGCCAGCCTGCCACACAATCAGTTGTGAACTAAGATTTTTTATATAAACAGAACTTGGCTTGTTTTGGTCTCCTAAATTTCCCGCGTAAAAATGCAAATGTTTATCAAATAAATCATAGACTCTTAAATCTAAAATAACTTTTTGCCACTGACCATCGCTTTGTTTTATAGTTTTGGCAAAAATTAATTCTTGCTTAGATTCTCCCTCAATGCTGATGTAAAAAACTGGCTCATCAAAGGCAGATAAGTCTTCAGCACTGTCAACAAAATATTCAAAGCTGATGGCAGGTGAAAAATCTTTGGCTAGCTCTAGTGAATAAAACTTATCTATTTCAATGATTAAGTTAGGATCAAAATATTCCTTGAGTAAATAAGACTGATCTTCCCTTATTAAATAAAAATTGTCTTGTGCTTCATTACTTTGCTCATTGCGTCTGTTCTCTTCATTTTTTTCGGAAACTTGTAGCTGCTGCTTAATTTGATAGTCCCCAGGTAATTTAAGCTGAATAATGTTGTCAGGAATTGTGAATTGTAATTCGTGCGCATCAATAATATTGGGAAAAAGCAGATAAAAAATAATTAGTAGTAAGAAAAATATTAAACGACGCATTAAATGCATTATCTAAATAGAAAATGACAAACTTGCTCACATTTACAAAGGCTTAAAAAATTTGTATAATCCAGAGGTAACTAGGCCCTATCGTCTAGCGGTTAGGACATCGGGTTCTCATCCCGGCAACTGGGGTTCGATTCCCCATAGGGTCACATTTTGTCCATTTGAGGCTTTAAAAACCTTAATTTGCTTGAATAAAACTGTCTTCTCACACGCTCTATATCGGCTTTTTTTGACATACTTTATCCCCTCCCCCTACTTGACTAGGGGTGTCCATGCACGCATCCACTGTTAGACTTACCACACTAGTGTTTATTTACAACAAAGCAAGCGTTGAGGGGGGAGCGTATCTTAAATTGACAAGAAACCTTTGTGCATAGTGTTATTGTAGATAAAAAAATTTGAATAATTTATTTTACAATAACAAAAAGACTTAGGTGTATATAAAGACTACATGTCCTATGAAGAGCTGAAGTCCGCTGCCAGCGAAGTAGTATTACGCATCCGTTAGGGAGAAATTCCTGTCGGCAAGCAAAAAAGTAGAGGACTAAGAAATTAGTCCTCTTTTTCTAAAATAAAACTTCCACCAGACGTGGTCAAAAAAGCTTCTTCAATTTTGTTTAATGACCATCCATTATTTTCCATACTATTCAAAATAATTTTTAGTTCACAATTATCAAAAGTAAATAGTAGTTTATCGTCTACAACAGATACATCTTGCAAAGACATACTCATTAATTTTTGAAGAAAATTATCAATCTCACTAAAACTGCTCCCAGCATCTAAGGATAAAGCACTACTTTTTAGCCACCAGTTATTTGAAACAGCTAGAGTGTAATCACCTGCTCCTTTATCATCAATTTTACCAAATTCAAAGAAGATAGAAGATCCATAACCTCTCCAAGCCCTACTTATAGGTAGTTTTTTGAGAATACTAAAATGTTCAATAGCCTGATTTATTGAAATTTGTTTTTGCATAATTATATTCTATCATTTCTTAATAATTTTTCACTTTGTTTGTTCATGACTTTCTCTTAAATTTTTAATTAAGTAAAAATTGATCAACTTTTTTATGATGTCTTTGGCCAATATTAGATTTGGAGTAATTACTAAGCAATTCAATTCATCTGTAAATAATTGAGAAATTAATCATCCACTACTTCTTCCTCTACCAACTTTCCAGTTCACAAAATGTTTTAAGCATTGTATAAGTAATTAATGCGCCGCAAACCATTGCTTCTTGCAATTATTTCATCAGTTGGAATAGCTTTTCTCCTGCCACTATTAATAGTCAACCTGCTACATTTGATGAAAGTGCTTCCTCCGCAACCATCAACATCTGGAACAGCAATTCCTTTGCCCAATAATATTTTCGAGTTAATGTTTTTTATGTACTTTCTCTTTCCCAGACCTTTTTTAATTCCAATTGTGATTTCAGCGTTGTTATATCAAAAACTAAAAGTGTATTTTAAAAAGCTTTGGGTTCGTAAAATTGATAAAGAAAATTAAAAAGTCACTTTTTATTATTAAATTTCTCAACAAATTCTTTTAATTGGAAACAAAACTAGTAAATTTTTCTCAGTAAAATTCTATTCGTATCTCAAGGCTTCAATTGGCGAAAGATTAGCCGCTCGTTTAGCTGGCGCTACGCCAAAAATTAAGCCAACGGCTGTTGATACTCCAAGAGCTAAGAGGACCGCTGTTAAGGTAATTTTAGCTGGAAAAATTGATTGGATAGCCCAAGTACCAAGCCCAGCTAAAGCCAAGCCCATCAAACCCCCAAAAATAGAAAGTATTGATGCTTCAATTAAAAATTGTACTAAAATTTGCTTAGGCGTCGCTCCTAAAGCCTTACGCAAGCCAATTTCTCTAGTGCGTTCTGAAACTGACACCAACATAATATTCATGATGCCAATCCCACCGACCAACAAGGAAATGGCGGCAATACCGCCCAATGCCACAGTTAACATGGACAAAATATTATTAATTGTGTCTAATAACTGAGATTGATCAAAAACGCTAAAGTCATCTTCGTCCAAACTTTTTTCTAATTCTTTTTCAATTGCTTTAATTGCTTGTGGAATCAAACTTGGATCTTTAATTTTTACTGCAAATTCAGTTAAATCTCCACCTTCATAAATTCGACTAACTAATGAATGAGGAGCATACACACGGTTGTCGAAACCAGCTCCAGAAAAACTTTGACCTTGTTCGGCTGCCACTCCCACCACAGTAAATACTTGATTGCCAATGCGTAATTTTCGAGAAACTGGATCAACACGATCAAATAATTCTTCAGCTACCCCATGACCTAAAACCACTACCCTATCTCCAGATCTTTCTTCACTTTCATTAAAATATCGCCCACTAGCTATCTTGACGGTAATCACTTCTGGATAATTCGCCAAAGTGCCTAAAATAGTGACTCTCATCGTATTATTTAGAAATTTAGCTTCATCAATTCCCGAAGAATTATAAGCAACGTCCTTTACATATTCCCTAAGTCTTTTGACTCGCTCAATATCCCGTAGTGTAAATTTTTTTTCTGAGAGAAAACGATCCATGGTTCCTTGACCGACACCGCCCTCTCTATCAAGCATTTGACCCATTGATACAAAAACTGTGTTAGAGCCCAAGCTCTCAAACTGTTCGGAAACATAAGCTTGTAAACCATTGCCCAAACCGGTCAACATCACCACTGAAAAAACTCCAATAATAATGCCTAGAGTTGTTAAAAAAGTTCGACCCTTATTGACTAATAGAGCCTTAGTGGCAACTTTAAAAGTATTTAATAGCATTTTTTACCATCAGTTCGACGATCTTTAACTATCTGACCATCTTTAATAATAATTTCACGACTGGCAATTTTTGCTACACTTTGATCATGAGTAACCAAAATAATAGTTTTGCCTTCCTGATTAAGTTGAATTAAGATTTTTTTTATTTCATCTCCAGATTTTGAATCAAGATTACCGGTTGGTTCATCAGCAAAAATAATACTCGGATTATTGACTAAAGCTCGAGCAATTGCCACTCGTTGTTGTTGTCCACCAGATAATTCTCCTGGCTTATTTGATAAGCGATTGCCTAAACCTAGTTTTTTGAGCATGACTGTCGCTCTTTCTTTTCTTTCTTCTTCAGAAACTTTAGCATAAACCAGAGGCAACTCAACTTGTTCAAGAGCTGGGGTTTTGGCTAGTAGGTTAAATTGCTGAAAAATAAACCCAATTTCTTTATTACGCAAATGAGCTCGATCTACCTCATCATATTCAGTCACGTTTTTGCCTTTTAGAAAAATTTCTCCATGCGTGGCTTGAGATAGCATGCTAGCTACTTGCAATAGAGTTGATTTGCCAGATCCAGATGCCCCCATAATTACCACAAAATCTCCCTCACAAATACTTAAGGATAATTTGTTTAAAGCTGGGATTTGTTGCTCACCTAAAGTATAAATTTTAGAAACTTCTTTCAACTCCAAAATGGCTGTGAGACTCTTTTTAGTTTTAGCCATAAGCAAATCTAACTTTCAATAAGAATAATTTCGCCTTCTTCTAAACCCTCAACTACTTCTGCCATTTCATCATTTTCTAAACCTAGTTTAATTACTCTGTCCTCGGGAGTGAGTTGATTTGGGTTTTTGACCTTAACCATTGTTTGACCTTCTTGACTAAAAATGGCTTCTAAGGGAACTACTAAGACATCACTTTTTTTGGCTAACTCAATTTCGACATCTACATTCATGCCAATTCGATACTTATTCAAATCTTCAATTCCAGCCAGAGGTAACTCTAGTTGAAAAACTGTGCCAGTGCTACCAGTCATACTTTTAAAAGCAATGTAATCGATTTGACTGACAATTTCTTCTTCTGCATAAGCATTAAAAATAATTTTAGCTGTTTGACCCAGGGAAATTAGTGGCAGATCAATTTCATCAATCTCGGCTCTAATCAGCAAAGTTTTGGGATTAATTAATTCAAAAACGTCGCTGGGAGATAAGACCACTCCTGTCACAGGCGTCGGTGAGGATAGTAAAATTCCAGCGAAAGGAGCACTCATCACTCGACCATCAACAGCAACGCTCGTTAATTCCACATCTAAAACAGTATTATCCATGAGATTTTGCTCTTTTTTTCGCGCTCGTTTTTCATCGTCATCTAAAACTTCGCCTTCGTCTTCTTTTAATTGAGCGTCCCAGTCTAATCGAGTATTTTCGTAATAATTAAGATTTTTCTCAAGATTTTTTTGTAAATCTCGAGTATCAATAGTGGCAATGGTTTGCCATTTATTGACCCAGTCGCCTGTTTTTGCTCCCAAATAAACCAGCTTTCCGCCACCCGCAAAATTCAAATTAACTCTTTCTTTAGCATCAAGATTTCCTGATAAAAGCATGGTTTGGCTAATATCTTGTCGAGAGAGCTGATACTCGCTAAATTCAACTTCTTGTTTTTTAGCTCGATTCCAAAAAAATAAGGCCATAACTACTATAATAATCAATAGGCCAAAGAATAATTTGCGTCTTTTACTTTTATCAGTGAAAAAAGTTTTAAACTTGTTTTTATTTTTTATATTTTTCATTGTTGTTGGCTTCTGTCCAATGCTATTATTTTTATTTAAATTTCTAAAGTTTGTTTATAAAGGTGGTCTAGTCTAACAATAAAAAGCAAATTTTTCAATGATTGACTATTAAAACAATAAAATTTTTGCTAGAATAATTTATTATGATGAAAAAACTTAATTCTGTTCTATACAGCAAACGAATTAAAGAAATCGCTCAAAAAGGAGAAGCACTTCTCAAAGACTTGCCCCATCTTCCAAAAGACTGGGTAAAAAATATTGTTAAAGTCTTACCCATTTTAGTTTTAGTTTTTGGCGTAGCATCTGTATTTTCTGGAGTAGAAAATTTATTATCCTATAGTCGTCGCAGTTTTCTTACAGAATGGATAGGAATTGGGCGATCTTATTATTATGTCAACGCTGCTTTTGCTATTTTAATTGGTGCTCTTTACTTGATGTCCCACAAACTTATTAAAAATAAAGAATATGAGGCTTGGCTTTTGCTATTTTGGACCGGTATTGTATCTGTAGCGCACAGCCTTGTTTTATTAGTTTTGGGTTGGGGAGGTATATGGAGCTCCTTAATTTCTGCTGTAATTACTTTCTATTTTCTTTATGAAATTCGCGCTGAATTTGTTGCTGCAAAAAACCCTAAAGTTTCTGAATCTAAACCTAAACCTAAAAAAAGCAAGAAATAAGCACACATGACTTACGAAGATATTGTTAAGCTTTTAGATGGAGAGGCCAAGTATTTATTGGCTCACCGTTGTAATAATTTAACGAAAGACTTGATTTATCAAGTTAATCCCAACCAAGTTCAAGAGGTTTTTGCGCAATCAAATCGTAATCAAAAGGTGCTAGATAATTTACAAAAATTATATGCTCATGGTCGTTTAGCCAACACCGGCTATTTATCAATTTTGCCAGTTGATCAAGATATAGAGCATAGTGCTAACTTTTCTTTTTATAAAAATCCATTATATTTTGATCCTGAAAATATAGTTAGATTAGCCCTTGAAGCAGGTAGTAGCGGAGTCGCTTCTAGCCTTGGTGCTTTAGCATTAATAAGTAAAAAATACGCAGATAAAATTCCCTTAATTGTTAAAATCAATCACAATGAGCTCTTAACATATCCAAATAAATGGGATCAGGTTATTTTTACCAAAGTTAAACAAATCTATGAATTGGGAGCAGTGGCTGTCGGAGCCACCATTTATTTTGGTTCAGCCGAAAGTAATCGCCAAATTGTTGAAATAGCTCAAGCCTTTGATGAGGCTCATCGCTTGGGTATGGCTACTATCTTGTGGTGTTATCCACGCAACAGCGCCTGGGAAACTAAAGATAATGATTATAATTCGAGTGCTGATATTACCGCTCAAGCCAATCGCTTAGGAGTCACAATTGGGGCTGATATTATTAAACAAAAAATGCCCACGATTGATGGCGCTTTTCGTCATTTTAAATTTGCTAAATATAATGATGAAATGTATGAGTCTCTCAGCACGGAAAATCCAATAGATATGCTTCGTTTACAAGTAATCAATTGTTATGCTGGTAGAATTCCTTTGCTTAATTCTGGTGGTGAAAGTAGTGCTGATGGTGATTTTAATAGTGATTTAAAAGATGCGGTTCGAAGCGCTGTCATTAATAAGCGAGCGGGTGGATCAGGATTAATACTAGGCAGGAAAGCTTTTAAACGACCAATGGCTGAGGGCGTGCGTTTGCTGCAAGCTGTTCAGGATGTTTATTTAAACGAACAAATTACTATTGCTTAGTTTTTTATCTAGTTGCTTGCCCAGTTTGCTTAATTTTTTTCCAGAAACTCAAGTAAAGTTTGCCAGGCTTTCACCCGATGAGAAATCTTATTTTTTACTGCCACGCCCAATTGCGCAAAACTTAAGTTATAAGAATCAGGGATAAAAATTGGATCATAGCCAAAACCTTCTGTTCCTTGAATTTTTAGCGCAATCTGGCCACTTACTTCTCCTGAGAAAAATAAAGCTTGATGATTTTTGTAAGCATAGAGGCAGAGTATGGTTTGAAATTTTGCACGACGATTGACTTGATTCTCTAATTTTTTGAGCAAAGCGACATTGCGCTCAAAATCACTACCTTCAATCCAGCGATTAGAATTCACTCCTGGAAAATTAGGATAAGCATCCAACAACAAGCCACTGTCATCGGCAATACAAGGTAAATGACAAAAGTGATGAAAAGCTTGAACTTTAATTAAGGCGTTGGCTTGAAAAGATTCAGCAGATTCTTGAATATTTAAATTTTTAGGAACTATTATTCCTAAATGTTCAAGAATTTCTTGATCGTTAACACTTAACAACTGATGTTTGCTGCTAAGAAAAATGTCTTTGGCTTCTGCAATTTTGCCCTGATTGGAACTGGCAAACAATATCTGCATGAAAATTTATCTGCCAAGCATTCCACCTAAACCACCAGTCATGCTTTGTAATTTTTTAGCTGCCACTTCTTGAGATTTTTTAATGGCTTTGTTCAGAGCATTAACTAAGTCAGCACTGTGAATGCCTTGAACTGAAACATCTTTAATTTTTTGATCTCCTGCAATTGTCACCACAATATCCCCTTCTTCAACAACAATTTCTTCTGCTGCTAAATCTTGTTGCATCTGTTTGGCTTGCTTGCGCAATTTGTTAAGGTCTCCTAACTGGCCTAATAAACCTGCTTTGTCTGACATAAACTCCTTTTTTTACTAATTTTTACTAATAATAATAAATATTATTAACTGAATTATATCAAAACATCTTTTGCTGTTTCCAGCAAATCCTTTTCGCTGGTTTCTCTTGCTTTGCTTAAAACAAAATTGAATTGAATTTTTTCTCCTAATAATTGTTGACAGCTTTGATCGAGCACATTCTGATATTTCTGCTGTTCGAGTTGCTCTTTATGAAAATCATAAAAAACTAATATTTTAGCGGTATTATCAATCACTTCTTCTAAACGACAGGATTTTAATAAGGCCGACAAAGAAAAATTTTCTTTAGCGACAAGGTTTAATAATTTTTGCCACCATTCTATGGGTAAAATATTAGACAATGAATTACTTCCATTATGTGTTGATTCATGTTGGGTTGCTTGCTGTTGGGCCGGCTGTTGCTGGGTTAATTGAGGCTCTGTGTTTTCTGTGAGATCAGGTTCTATCGGATTGTCTTTGAAATCAGGCACTACTGAGTTAATGAGGATTTTTTTTTTGCTTGCTACTGGAGTTGGCGTGGAATCAAGCTCTTTGGTCTTCCCCTGATCTGTATTACCTGGCTTTTTATTCTGAATATTAGACCGATCGATGATATCCAAAAAACTTAATTCCAAGGCTAAAAAAGCAATTGGTAGTTCTTCATGTAAGTTACACATGGAAAATTCTTTTAACAAAAATCGATCAATTTTTGTTTCAGAAAAGGCCTGACCCTTTTTGATACCCAAATTGATTAATAAATCATCGTGTAAAAATTCTAATAAATCTTTATAAAAATCTTTTTGTTGAACATTTTTGTTGCGCAATTCTTCAAAAATTTGACTAATTTTTTTGGCTTCTTTAGCTAATAATAAGTTTAGCAATTCTTTAATATAAACCAGGTTGTCTTGGCCCAAATAATGAGCAATACTGCTCATCTTTAATTCTCCAGTTTGACAGGCTAATTCAAGAATTTTCACCGCATCACGAAAACTGCCATCAGCTCGTTTGGCAATGGCTAATAAATCTTCTTCTTTATATTTAATTTTTTCGCTAGCTAAAACTCTTTTCAGTGATTCGACAATTTCTTCCTGACTGGCTTTTTGAAAATTTATGACGGTACATCGGGAAATTATGGTAGCCGGCAATTTTTGTAGTTCAGTGGTAGCTAAAATAAAAACCACGTGCGGTGGTGGTTCTTCAAGCATCTTCAAAAAAGCATTAAAGGCTTCGGTGGTTAACATGTGCACTTCATCTAAAATGTAGACGGCCATTTTTGCTCCCTGTGGAGGAAGAACGATTCGTTCTTTAAGTAGGCGAATATCATCAATGCCGCGATTGCTGGCAGCATCAAGCTCATTCACTAAAAATGATTGGCCTTCATAAACTTTTTTAGCTAGTGCTGAATCTGGATCTGGTTCTTGAAAAGCTCGGGTTTTTTTATTTTTAGACTCTTGGCTAAAGTAGACTTGATCCACTAAAGCTTCATTTTTTTTATCGTTAAGTAAGAGTGCTAAAATTCTTGAGGCAGAAGTTTTACCAGTGCCTTTCGGCCCAGCAAAGATTAATGATTGAGGAATTTTTCCAGCCTCCATCATTGCTTTTATACTATCTCTAACCTGTTTTATATCTAGTTCTTCAATAGTTTTTGGACGATATTGACGATGCCAAGCCATATTTATTCAGTGTAACACATTAAAAAATTAATGGTCATCGTGATGATAACCTAATAAATGAAATAAGCCATGTTCTAAATAAAAATTTATTTGGTCGTCAACTAACCGACCAAAACGCCGTGCAGTTTTGACTGCTTCTGGAAAACTAATGACGATGTCACCTAAATGAGGAGCTAATTCTTTTGGTAAAGGCAAGTCATTAATTTGACCCTTGTCGTGCTGTGGAAAAGACAAAACATCGGTTACACCAAAGTGTCCAAGTTTTGATTCATTAAGTTCTTTGATCTTTCGACTGCCAACTATGGAAATATCAACTTGAGCATGATCAATCCCTCGTTCGCTTAAGACACGCTTGACGGTTGCCCGTAATTGCCCTCGCTTAACTGGATAACGAGAACCAATATATAAATTACAAATAATCATAATTAATCTTCTTTAATGAGCCATTAAGGCTTCTAAACTGATATCAAGAGGTCCTAAAGGAATTTGATCTTCTGGATCATCCACAAAAAGCAAAAATACTCGACCTCGAGTGTTATTAGACCAGACTTTTCCCTCTCTAATTACTTCTGGTGATCCACCAAATTGTTTTTGTACCCAGGCAGCTGGACCAGCATCGGCTATTACCCCAACCACAGCCATTTGTTCACTTGGGTTAATCATAATCATTTTACGGTATTTATACCAGGGTTTTAACTCAGGATAATCTTGATTCCAATTGGGCAAATACATTAATTGCACCGCAAAATAATATTTTTCTCTTAAAATTGCTTCTTGAGTAAGTTCACCCGCTTCTGTGAACCAAGAAAAGGCTCCTCGATTACTTGCCAAACCAGCCTCTCGATAGGCATCGTGCTGATCAAGACTGTCGCCAGGATAACGCATCAGGTGTTGTTCGGCTCCCATAATACCAATGCTATGATTTAGTTTTTTTCCTTCAAGCTCATGGCGCACATCAAAACCTAAAATCAGACTTAATTGCTGTTCTAAATATAGTTGAGTTTCTGTTTCCAAGTGTCCAGCTGGCCCATTAACAAAAGAAGTTAATTTAGCCATAATTTCTTGATATTCTGTGGCTGATAAATCAAAAGCTAAATCCTTATTTTTTTCATGTCCAGTTTTAGCGTAAATTGCTTTATCTAGCACCAATTCATTGCGAATCTGAGGATTCATCATGGCCATCTGTCCCGCAACAGCTAAACCTGCCACTAGTTGTTGAGAGCCGTTTTTAAAGGCTGTTGTCTTCTGTTTTTTCATGATTCTTAATTTTCTTAGTAGCCAAATCTAATCTTTGGCTAGCTAATTCTCGACCCAGTGCGTCAATTGTTTCAAACAAGGGTGGAGTGGCTGTTTTGCCAGTCATGGCGATTCGCAACATCATAAAATATTGAGCTTTTTGCCAAGCTTGTTTTTCTTGAAGAATTCTAATTTCTTTTTCGAGTTCTAAAGTTGTGAAATCAGCCAAGGAGTGAAAAATATTTTTAGTTAATTGAATTTGCTCTAAGACTAAATCTTCTTGATTTTCAGCTTTTTTGAGCAAGAGTGTTGGCGAATAATCAATCTCCTTGTAAAAGAAATCTGTTAACTCGGAGAAATCAGCTAAAGTCACTAAGCGCTCATAAACTAAATCTAAAATTTGATCTAATTTATCTAGAGGAAATTCTGGTGGAATAAAGTTTTGTAGACGTTTTTTTAATTCTTCTCTAGATAAGTTACGAATATAAATCCCATTTAACCAGTCGAGTTTATGAATGTCAAAGATCACTGAATTCATGCTCAAATCTGCAGGATCAAATTCTTGGATATATTCCGCTAAAGACATGATTTCTTTTTGATCTTTAGCTGCCCAACCCAGAATCATCAAAAAATTAAGCACCGCTTCTGGTAAATAGCCTTTATCTAAAAATGATTGTGCCGAAACTGTACCCTTTCTTTTGCTCATCTTGCCTTTGCCGTCGGGATTTAAGAAAAGCGGAAAATGAGCAAAAATTGGCTGAGACCAATTAAAGGCGCGATACAATAAAATATGTTTAGGCGTGGAACTAATCCACTCTTCACCACGCATCACATGAGTAATTTTCATTAAATGATCATCTACCACTACAGCCAGGTGATAAGTTGGATATCCGTCTGATTTTAATAAAACCTGATCGTCGACTTGATTTGAATTAAAAGTGATTTTACCTCGAAGTAAATCTGTAAAACTGATTTCTTGATTTTCCGGAACTTTTAAACGAATAACGTAATTTTCTCCAGCCGCTAAACGTTTTTCTATTTCTGCTTGAGCTAAATGCCGACAATGTCCATCATAGCGAGGAGGCTGATGCGAGGCTTGTTGTTGCTGACGGACCTCATCTAAACGCTCTTTTGAACAAAAACAATAATAAGCCTGACCCTGCTCTACTAATTCTTTGGCTTTCTCTTGATAAATTTCAAGTCGTTGAGATTGAATATAAGGACCGCATGCGCCATCCTTACCAGGCCCCTCGTCCCAATCTAAACCATATTGCTTAATTATTGATTGAATTTTATTAACTCCATCTTCAACCTCTCTCACTTTATCAGTGTCTTCAATCCTTAAAATAAATTGTCCCTGATGTCTCTTAGCAAAAGCATAATTTTTTAATAAAGTTGCCATGCTAGCCACATGCATATCACCGGTAGGACTAGGTGCCATTCTGGTGCGAATTGGCGTTTTATCACTTTGCATCATTATTCTTTCTGAAGATAATTGGGATGAATGGCACTAACATAGGCCAAAAAGTTGTTGTCCCCTTTAAATACATAGATTGGTTGAAGATAAGCCTGATACTGAAAATCATCATAATAGGCTAATTCAACACTGCGCACCACCACTCGTTCTAAATCTTGCCCGCCGACCACGTAGGCTTCTCCAGCTTGGACCATGTTCCAAGCCGACTTAATCCCTCTTAAAGGATAGGTTTCAAAAGTTGAATAGTCGACTTCGTGGTAAAAATAGTCCATTTCTACAACAGAAGTAGTTCCAGAAACAGCCCCGCTGATCATGGCAGAAATGACGCCCTTCTCTCCCTCAGGAGTGTAGAGTGGATATAGATCGTCAACGGGAATCCGATTTAGATCAACTTTCACAAAATCTGCTTCAGACAAAGACAGAGCTGGATTAAGTTCTCCGCCAAGAGATTTGTGATAATTAATTGTGCCCGCACTGGTAGCCACATCAACTGGCATTAAACCACCGCTCGTTAAAAACTGTTTAACGACATTAACTGCCTCAAATTCCTCTGGTAAATTGCGCTTTTGCTCACTAATTAATAATTCTGGTTTTGCCAAATAATTACTGTTAATTGAAAAATTTAAGAAATTAGAGTCAATTTCTAAACTCATATCTAAAGGTTGAGTTTTAGTAAAACGATAAAGATCTCCCGCCAGCATTTCTGGAGAAAAGATAAAACCATATTTAGCAGCTATTTCTTTAACTTTTTGATCGGTTAATAGGCTGACGGATGGTTTGGGCATGAAATAGACTTTTAATTGGTCAACTGAATCAGTTAGAGTGCCAGCTATTTCTAAAACATATTCGTCGGGCTTATCGTCCTCATCTTGGATTGGAAAATTAAGTTTGGGTAAAATACCAAAGGCAACTGTTGGTGGTGGAGGACCAGGAGGATGGGTTCTTGTCCAATAAGCAATAAAAGCATTCCAGAGAACTCGGCCAAGCATTAATACCACTATCCCAATTAATAAAAATTTCAGTCCTACCCGACTAAAATAATTAATATTAGTTAGGGTTGGTTCCATGCTCGTCTTATTTTTATTAGTGACTGAATTATTCATATAAATCTATTTATTAGTATAATGGCTTGTTCCAGACTATTCAAGTTCTTAAAAATTAATATTAATGATACTTTCGCTCGGATTAATAAATTGATAAGTATTAAAAATCCAGGCTAATAATTTTTGCGTATCAGCATAACGATCTTGGCTATTCATTAAACTAATCAAAATTTCTCGTCCATCACGCTCTATCAGCGTCACTAAGACTTGGCCAGCCCAATCAGTAGTACCAGTTTTCACACCCTTAACGCCCATTAAGCTTCCTAAAAGCTGATTGGTATTAAATAATTGATAAGCGCTAGTCACCTGCTTTAAATTTTCTTGATGTGAGGCGTTTATTTCTAAATATGGTGTAGCCACTAACTTTCTTAACAAATCATTTTTCAACAACTCTCTAGCCAAAATGTTTAAATCTCGAGCAGAACTTAACTGTTGGATTTCATCTAGGCCAGCGGGATTAGAAAAAACGCTATCCTGTAAATTTAACTCTTCTGCCTTGTCGTTCATTGCTATTACAAAAGCTTCTAAGCCGCCAGGATAATTATTGGCCAAAACATAAGCGCCGTCGTTGGCCGAAGCCAATAGTAAAGCAGCTAATAAATCTTTAACCTTCACTTGCTCGCCATTTACTAAATTAAGTTTATTACCAATAATTTGATTTTCTCCATTGACGCTTAGCGACTCTTCTAAAGAATAATGATCAACAGCAACCAGAGCTGTTAACATTTTTGTGGTAGACGCTGGATAAAGCTTGAGTTGCGAATCTTTTTCATAGAGTAAAGTCCCAGTTGTTAAATCAAAAGCATAGGCGCTTTGAGCACTGAGATCTAAATTTTTCCAAAGAAATTCTTGATTAATATCGGGATTTTTATAAACAGGCAATAAATCTAGCGGTCGTAAATAAACAGCTTGTTTGCTGATTACTTTTACTGGATAAAATATTAAAAATAAAGTCAACAATAAAGATAAAGCAATTAAATACAATAAAACACTTCGCCAAGATAAGTTCTTCACTATTTAATTCTAACTCGATTTTTTGTTTGAAGCCACGCTTAATTTTAATTCGGCCAGCTGTTCATCACTGACAGCGCTTGGAGCATCCATCACACTGGTTCGACCACCAGCGGTCATAGGAAAAGCCATTGTTTCTCTTAAATTATCTTCACCCGCCATCAACATCAGGAGACGATCAATGCCAAAAGCAATACCACCATGGGGAGGCGTACCTAAAGAAAAAGCTTTTAACATGTGGCCCACATTTTCCTCAATTTGCTCGTCACTATAGCCCATGGTGCGAAAAGTGGCACGCAACACTTCTGCCTGATGAGCCCGTAAACTACCACCAGCCACTTCAAAGCCATTGCACACCAAATCATACTGACTAGCAATAATTTTTTCTGTTTGATTGCCCTCTAAATGAGCAGCAATATGCTCTGGAATTGGACTGGAAAATGGGTTGTGGGTAAAAGTCCAAGCACTTTTACTATCCGAGGCTTCGGCACGATCATTTTTATCAACTTTTTTGAAAAAAGGAAAATTAATTACCCAGGCAAAAGCCAAAACACCTTCTTTTTTATCTTCTGGACTACGTAAGTCAAACTTATCTGCCCCAAATTTTGTCAAAGCTTCTTGATAATCAAAAATAGGAAAATTTTCATCTTTAATTTTTACGCCCAATTCTTGACAGACCTTAATCACTAAATTTGTTAAAAAATTCATAATTGTTGGCTGATCAACAAAACTCATTTCCAGGTCTAATTGGGTAAACTCAAAGCCTCGATCAGCTCGCAAATCTTCATCGCGAATACAGCGAGCTAGTTGAAAATATTTTTCAAAACCTGCAGCCATTAACAATTGTTTGTATTGTTGCGGACTTTGGGGTAAAGCATAAAATTTTCCAGTCTGAAGTCGAGAAGGAACAATAAAATCTCGAGCCCCTTCTTTGGTCGATTTAGTCAGCATTGGCGTCTCAATTTCGACAAAATCTTGATCAAGTAATTCTTTGCGAAAAGCATTAATCAACTTGGATTTTAGGCGCAAGTTTTTCTGTAAACGACTGCGTCTTAAATCTAAATAGCGATATTGCAGGCGTGATTCTTCATTAATGTTTAAACCATCGTCTTCAATGCTAATCGGCAATTCGCTACTTTTATTTAAAATCTGATAATCTTCAACAAATAGTTCAATCTCACCAGTTTCTAGTTCTTGGTTAATTAATGATTCTGGTCTTTTATTAATTTTGCCAAAGACTTCGACAACAGATTCAATCGTCAAATCTTTTAATTTATTGTTAATACCGACACACTGAATTAAGCCTGTTTCATCGCGCAAATCAATAAAAGTTACTTTACCATGATCACGTTTATTGGCTACCCAACCGGCTAATTTAACCAGATCGTTAATTTTATCTTTACTGCTAATGATAGAGCTGCGGCTTAAAGTTGATTTTGACATAAACTTCTTTATTATAAAGCTAAATTGATACTTTCCTTAATATAATTAAATAATCAGTCTACTTTGCTTAATAATTTCCCTGAACCAGAGCGGTATTCTTCGATCCGACTAATTCTTTTTTCCATTTGTTTCTTACGCGTGCCACTGAGAGTGTCAAAATTCTTTTGCAAGCTCTCAATACTTCTACCAAATTTCTGAAACTCTTCGTCAAATTTTTTCCATTCTTCGCCAAAGGCTTCCACTTGTTTAATCACCTCTTGCATTTTTTTACCCACCATAAAATTTCGATAACTTTCCATCACCGTTCTAGCCACCACTAAAAAACTAAAAGGCGAACATAGAATGACTTTTTTAGCTAAGGCTTCATCGATAATTTCTGGCAATTTTTGATTGATAAAAGAGAAAACCATTTCATTAGGCACAAAGAGGATGGCATAATCTAAAGTGTCTCTTTCTGGTGAAATGTACTCAGCCACTTTGTCAATTTTTATTTTTAAATCCCTGGCAAATTGTTGCAAATGGCTCTTTTTTTCTTCTTTACTTTCAGCATTAGACATCTTTTGAATTTCTTGATAAGGAAATTTCACATCAACTGGCACATTGCGATTGTCGGGCAAAAGTAAGGTAATGTCTGGTATTAAACTGGCATTTTCCTGTTTACTTTGGCGCAAGTAATGAACTCCTTCTTGCAAGCCGTTGGCTCGCAATAAATCCTCAATAATTTTTTCTCCCCAAGCACCTCGCGTTTGATTATTGTCTAATACTTGAGCTAATTTTTCTGTAGACACTTTTAAGTCTTTGGTTAGCAAGCGATGATCCTCAATCGCCGTAGTCATTCTGCCGATTTTATCAATTTGTTGCTTCTCGATTTCTCTAATTTCTGTTTGTCTTTGCTGTAAATCTTCTTGAAGTTTCTTCACTAATTTTTCGATAATCGCTTGCTTGTTAGCTAAATCTGTTTTTAATAAATCTTGCTCACTTTGCAAAATGCTCTTACTTTGTAGAGCAATCTTATTGGCAGTCATACCAAAAACTTTATTAACGGCAGACTCTAATTTTTCATCGATGAGTTTCTCTTCTTCAGCTGCAGTTTTTTGTTTTTTTAATAAGAAAAATAGTAGAAAAGATACTAATAAAATTAGTAAAATTAAAAAAATTACAATAACAAGATTCATATTCTTTAAGTATACTAGAAGTATGGAAAGCACCCAAGCTGTAAATACTGTTCGAGGACGTTCACGCTTACGGAAAAGGCCTCAGCTTCAAATTCAAAGCAATCAGACACAGGCTGATCCTAAAAAAAGATTGCTAAGTGATCTTTTCCTAGGGATTTTTTTTCTGATTTTGTTGGGTTTATTAATGTTTTATACTGCCCCCGCTGACATTGCTAATTTACTAGTTTTTAATTCATACTTATTGTTCTTAATTTTGTTTTTCTTAACTGGCTTTTTTTTATTAAAGTTTATTCTAATCAAGACAAAACTAGCCTTTTGCATCACTCTTAATTTAACTTTACTCATTTTTTTTAAGTTGCAAAACTTAACTTTTAATTATTATTTATTTATTATTTTAGGCCTAACATCGCTTATCTGCTTGGTTTTGCACCAAGTCGAGAAAAGACTGTTATAATAAGAAGCTTTATGAGTCAAAATTTCTACATTAGCACCACTCTGCCTTATGTTAATGCTTCACCTCATATTGGTTTTGCTTTAGAAATCATAGAGGCCGATATAATAGCTCGCTACCATCGTGAAATTCTTCATCAGCAAGTTGTTTTTAATACTGGCACTGATGAGCATGGGCAAAAAATAGCAGAACAGGCCAAACTGCTCAAGCTTGAACCCCAAGATTATTGTGATCAACAAGTAAAGAGTTTCAAAAATTTAAAAAAAATCCTGAATTTAACGAACACTAATTTTATTCGCACCACAGATCCAGCGCATCAAAGGGCTGCCCAAGAATTTTGGCGTCGTTGTCAAGCCAATGGTGATATTTACAAAGCTAAATATGAAATAAAATATTGCGTAGGTTGTGAATTGGCCAAAACTGCTAGCGAATTGGTCGACAATCATTGCCCATTACATCCCCATTTAGAACTGGAAATTAGAGAAGAAGAAAATTATTTTTTTAAATTTAGTCGTTATCAAAAAGATTTATTAAAACTTTATAATGAGCAAAAAGATTTTGTGAAACCAGCCAGTAGATTCAAAGAGATTTTAACTTTTGTGAACGCTAGTTTAGAAGATTTTAGTATTTCCCGATTAAAAAAGAATATGAGTTGGGGTGTTCCAGTACCCGATGATGATGAGCATGTGATGTATGTTTGGTTTGATGCTTTAGTCAATTATATTTCCACTCTTGCTTGGCCAGAAAAAACCGAAGATTTTCAGCGCTTTTGGCCAGCGGTGCAAGTCGCAGGTAAAGATAATTTACGCCAACAAGCAGCCATGTGGCAAGCGATGTTGCTATCTGCTGGTCTCACTAATTCTCGACAAATTTTAATTAATGGTTTTATCGGCGTTAATGGACAAAAAATGAGTAAGTCCTTGGGGAATGTTATTACGCCTGAGGAAATGATTGAGCGTTATGGAACTGATGCTAGTCGCTATTTACTCATTAAACTAGGCACTTTTGCCGAAGATATGGACGTTAGTTGGCAAAAATTTGATACCACTTATAATGCCTTTTTGGCTAACGGCCTGGGCAATCTTTGTTCACGTTTAGCGAAAATGGCAAATTTGCAGCAGTTAACTATTGATTATCAAGCACAACTACCTGAACAATTTCTTAAATATATGGATTGCCATGATCTCACTCCCGCTCTTAATTTTCTTGATGATGCTTTAAAAGAAATAGATCAATACTTGTCTCAGGAAAAACCTTGGCTAAAAAATGGTCAGGAAAATGAGCAAATTTTAAGTTCTGCCATCAAAAATTTATTAGATATAAATCTTGGTTTATCAATTTTTATGCCAGAAACTGCTCAAATAATTGCTCAAAAATTTACCCAAAAAAACATTGAGCCTTTTGCAGAAGGATTGTTTAAAAGACTATAATTTTTGAAGAGCCTATGCCAATTTTTGATACACATTGCCATTACAATCTCGAACCTTTATATAGCGGGCAAGTTTTGAATTTTAAAATCGATGACAAGGATCCAATTTTACAAAAAACTTGGCAAGACCACTGGCTCGAAGCGCAACAACAAGGCATTAAAAAGTCTCTAATCCCCGGAGCTGGTTTAAAAAGCAGTCAGTTAGCTGTTGAAATTGCTAAAACTGATGCCAATTTATATGCCAGTGTCGCAGTTCATCCACTCCGAGCTGCTAAAATCGACTTAAGCACTGCTATCGAAACCATTAAAGAATTAAGTCAGGATGATGCTGTCATCGCCATTGGTGAAGCTGGTTTAGATTTTTTTCATTTCGATAAAGCAGCTGATTTAGCAACAATTGAAAAAGAGAAAAAAAAGCAAGAAGCACTATTTATCGCGCAAATACAATTAGCTGTAGAAAACGATCTAACTTTAATTATCCATAGTCGAGATCAGGGTGAAGAAGCTTATTGGCGAATTTTAGAAATTTTAGAAGAACATTGGCCAGCTAAACAAAATGTTATCTTTCACTGTCTCTCTGGCCCCCTCGCCTACATTGAAAAAGCGATGCAAATCGATAACAGTTATTTTGGTTTTGACGGTAATTTAACTTTTAAAAATGCTCAATATTTGCAAGAAATATTTCAGCTCTTTCAAAAACAAGCTCCAGAAAAAATTTTGTTAGAAACCGATGCTCCTTACTTAGCACCTGTGCCATTTCGAGGACAAATTTGTCAGCCAGCGATGATTGCTGAGTTGGCTAATTTTCTTAAAAATAATTTTCAAGCAAATTTAGAATTAATTTTTCAAAATTCTTTAAGAGCTTTTAATTTAGAAAGTGATGAATAAGCAATGATTAAAAGATATTTTCAGCGTCATCCAATCCGCACTAAGAGAGCTTTAGAAATTTTACCAGGATTAGTTTCTTGGTCTTTAATCTTGTTTCCCATTTGGGGTTCCTTTATTGTGCCTAAGTTTGTGGCTTATTACGTCATTGTTTTTGCTGTTTATTGGCTTTATCGTTCAGTTAATTTAGCAATCTTTGCTGGTATCGCTCAAAAAAAAGTACAAAAAAACTCTAAAAATGATATTTTACCCACATTAAAAAAACAATTTCCCAAGCGCTGGCAAGACATTCATCATGTAGTTATTATTCCAACTTTTCAAGAACCACTGGAAACACTGGAAAAGACCATCACTGGTCTAAGTAAACAAAGTTATCCAAGAAAAAATATCCACATTATGCTTTCTTTTGAAGAAAGAGAGGGTAAAGAAGCTGATCAAAAAGCAGCCTTACTCCAAAAAAAATTTGGCAAAACTTTTGGCCATCTCTGGTCTACCAGGCATCCCGACATTGATGGAGAAATTAAAGGCAAATCTTCAAATACTGCTTGGGGGGCTAAAAAAGCTAAGCAATTATTAGTCGATCAAGACGGTATCAAAATTGAAAATTGTACTATTACCAGTGAAGATGCTGATGCGGTTTTACATCCTTTTTATTTTTCTTACCTGACTCATAGCTTTTTAACAAATCCAAAACCACACAATAAGAGCTGGCAAGCAGCTATTTGTTTTTATAATAATATTTGGCAAGTACCCGCTCCAATTCGCGTGTTAGCTGCCACTCAATCTGTTGCTCAAATTCATATCTTAGCTACTCGAGATCGTTTAATAAATTTTTCTACCTATACGGTTTCTCTTAAACATGTTGATGAGATTGGCTATTGGGACACCGATGTGATCCCAGAAGACTATCGCTTATTTTTTAAATCTTATTTTGCTAAGCAGGGTGATTTTGACGTTGAACCTATTTTCTTGCCGATTTATGCTGACGCAGCTCAATCAACTGGATTTTGGGCAACCATGCTCAATCAATATGAGCAAATGAAACGTTGGGCTTGGGGAGTTAGTGACGATCAATATATTATTCGCCATTATGTTTTAGACAATAAAATACCCATAATTGATAAAACTTTGCGAGTCATGAAAGTTATTGAAGATCATTTTTTGTGGCCAGTTAATTGGTTTGCTATCACCATATCGGCGATGATGCCTCCTTTGCTCAATGACCAATTTAGTCGAACAATTATTGGCAAAACTTTGCCCCAGGTATCTTCAACTCTCCTCACCTTATCCATGGTTTCCATGCTATCTATGTTTTTTATCGATGCTAAAAACAGACCTCCCCGACCAAAGAAAAACTTTTTATCCTATCTCTCGCAACCTCTAGAATTTTTATTGATTCCTATAGTTGGTTTCTTTTTCGGTGCCTTGCCCGGTATAGATGCGCACACTCGTTTAATGTTTGGCAAATATTTAGAATACCGAGTGACCGAAAAAGTCGCTAACCCAACTCAAGATCCTAAGCAGTAAATGCCTCTTGCGCTCTTGATGTTTTTCCAGATAAAATGAAGCATATGTCAATTCTTAAAGTTTTAAAAAAAATCGATGTGTTTCTCGACAAACAAACCGCCCTATTCCTTAATTTATTTTTATTAGTTATTCTGAGAATTCCCAATTTTTTTGAACCCTATTGGTATGGTGATGAAGCCATTTATTTAAGCGTTGGCAACGCCCTTAATCAGGGTGGCAAGCTTTACACGACCATCATTGATCATAAAACACCACTTATTTATCAATTTGCTAGAGTGCCCAATCAATTTTATTTCCGCCTGTTAAACTTAGGCTGGATGTTGATTGCCACAACTTTCTTCTACTTATTTGCCAAAAAATTATTTAAAAAAGAGCTCCCAAGTTTCTTTGCCACCTTAATTATGGTCTTACTCACTTCTTTACCTTGGTTAGAGGGAAATATTCCTAATGGAGAACTGTTTGTCTTGGGTTTTGTTATTGTTGGCGCCTTTTTGTTTAGCAAAACTCAGGTCTGGAAAAACTTTTTCACAGAAAAAATTGAATACCCTAAAAAAAGCATTAAAGAAAGTTTGTTGCTCTTTTTTGCTGGCTCTTTATTTTCCTTGGGTATCTTGACTAAAGTTCCAGCACTCTTAGATTTAGTGCCTTTTTTAGCCATCTTTGGCTTATTACTTTTTGAAGAAATAATCAAAGTCAACAATAAATTTAAAGACTGGAAGAAAATTTTTCAACACTTGTTGTGGAGAGGCTTGATCTTTGCAGCAGGAGTAGCGCTACCAATCTTAATTTCAATAATTTACTATCAGCTAATTGGCTCTGGAAAAGATTATTTAGATTATGGCTTGCTCTACAATTTGCGCTACAGTCAATCTTGGCAACTAGATTTTAATTCAGCCTTTGTTAATTTTTCTTTTTCCTTAATTGGCAAAACACTCTATTTCTTTTCATTTTTAGTCTTGATCGCACTCAATACCAAAGAACTAAGCAAACGCTTTCAGTTTTTAAGCATTTGGTTTGTTGCCACTCTTTATGCCACTTTGTTGTCCAATCGCCCCTATCCCCATTATTTTATTCAAATGGTCGCCCCTCTTTCCTTACTTCTCATTGAGTTAGCTACTCAATTAAGTAAAAAGGGCAAGGCTATTAAAAAGAATTATAAAAGCATCTCTACCGGTTTTGCTCTCATCGCTTTAAGCATTTTTGTGATGCTGAGCCTAGGTTTCAAACCTTATCCAGTGGCTAAATACTATAGAGAATTTTGGCAGATGCTTAGTGGTAAAATCACCAAGCAAGAATATGACTTCGCATTTAACAATTTAATGGAAGATAATCAAAAAATCACAACTTTAATTGATGAATTGGGTTTAGAAAAAATCTTTATTTGGGGTAATAATGCGATGCTCTACGCTCAAAGCAAAACTGTTCCAACCTCAAGATTTACTGTCGCTTTTCATATTAAAGATTTTGATGATTACGAACGCACTTTAGATCAAGTTAAAGCTGAGGAACCAAAATTAATCGTGGTGATGAAACAAGACCAAGATTCTTTTCCTCAACTCAATTTGTATCTGAAAGAAAACTATTTGGTTAATTCTCAATTTGACCACATGAATCTTTATCTTAAAAAATAATAATTTTTTTAATATTTAGTTTATAATGGGCTTATGGATGCTAGTTTTATTGATTCATCTAGACGAAAAAAAGAGTTTAAATATCTAACTTTTTTACCAAAAAAATTACGTCAGATTGCGCTGGCAATGCTTATATTCAACGCTTTAAGTATCGTCGTCGTCTTAATCTTTTTTTCGTCTTTACAAAAAGAAATTCCCTTATTTTCTTCGCTGCCAGAGTTACAGCAATTAAGCAAAAAAGAAACAATTTTTATCTTACCAGGACTAGCTTCAGTCATTACAGCCGCTCATTTTTTAATAGTCAAACATTTTAAAGATGCCCACCCCACAATTTTGCATGTTTTTTTGTTAAGCAGTCTGGCTCTCCAAATATTAATTTTAGCCATTATATTAAGATTGCTTATTATTTTGCATTAAACTATGTGCTCATTAATTATCAGTTTTATTATCAGTCTTAGTATTACTCCACTCATTATTAAGTTATATAAAAAACACAACTGGCTTGATGATCCAGCTAAAAACCATCATGCCAAAGTTACTCATTCCAAAAGCGTCCCCAGAGGAGGCGGCTTAGTTATTTTTTTGGCAGTGCTGATTACTTCAATTTTTTTTCTTAAATTTGATCGATATTTAATTGCTATTTTCTTGGGAAGCATTGTCCTCAGTGTTGTTGGAGTGCTTGATGATATTTACGATCTTAGTCCATATTGGCGCTTACTGAGTGGCTTATTGGCCTCTTTAATTGTGGTTGGAGCAGGGATTGGCATCGCCTATGTCAGTAATCCTTTGGGACCAGGGGTAATTCACCTAGATCAGCCTCAATTGCAATTTTATTTATTTGGTGAACAAAGAAGCATCTGGATACTATCTAGTCTCTTTGCAGTCTTTTTTATTATGTGGAACATGAATATTATTAATTGGTCAAAAGGTGTTGATGGACAATTACCTGGATTTGTGACAGTGGCCTGTCTCTTTATCGCTGTTTTAGCCAATAGTTTTCATGATGCACCAAGTCAATTTAATGTTGCTCATTTAGCTTTAATTGTGGCTGGAGCTTATGCTGGCTTATTTTGTTGGAATTTTTATCCACAAAAAATTATGCCTGGATACGGCGCTGGCTCTTTGGCTGGATATTTTTTAAGCGTCTTGGCAATACTGTCAGGAGCCAAAGTTGCCACAACTCTCATGGTTTTAGCTATTCCCACTGCCGACGGGGTTTTTTCTATTTTGAGAAGAATTTTGGCTGGAAAATCACCCTTTTGGGGAGATCGTGGTCATTTGCATCATAAATTAATTGATAATTTTGGTTGGGGTAAAAGGCGAATTAGTATTTTTTATATTTTTACTAGTTTTATTCTGGGTTTTCTGTCACTATTTTTAGATACAAATGGTAAAATTATTTCGATACTTATTGTCAGCTTATTTGTTTTTGCTTTTTTGATTTATAATAAACTAAAGAAATCATGAAAAACATTGTTCATCAGCTTTTTTTGTTGATTAAAACTGCCCGCCCAAAACAATGGTTAAAGAATTTAGCGATTTATGCCTCTTTAATTTTTTCTGGATTTTTCTTTTTCAAACCTGCCGATGGTCATCCCTATTTTTATTCAGTGACTTACGCTTTTATAATTTTTTGTCTACTAACCAGTGCTACTTACATTCTTAATGATCTAATTGACATTAAAGCTGATCGCAAACATCCCTTCAAAAAATACCGACCACTTGCCTCTGGAGAACTGGCAATTCCTGTGGCTATTTTTGCCATTGTCTTTTGTTTAGCTCTGGTTTTTTGGCTAAGTTTGCCTTTACCTCTCGTGTTTAAGCTTTTAATTTTTGCTTACTTAATTCTGCAAATAGTTTATTCGCTCTACCTAAAACAAATTGCTATTTTAGACATTATTTCTATTGCCGGTGGTTTCTTAATTCGAGTCTATGCTGGAGCGGTGGTGGTTAATCTGCACATGAGTGTCTGGTTTTTATTAACCGTCATTTCCATGTCCTTATTTCTGGCTGTTGGTAAAAGACAAAGTGAACGCACTTTGATGACTGAACACAAGTTGTCTTTTGTCAGAAAAAGTTTAGACACTTATAGCGCTCGTCTTTTAGACCAATACACCAGTATTTTTGCTACTTCAACTTGGATCACCTACGCCCTCTTCGCTTTTCAAAATTCTCCTGGTGATGGTTTAAATTTACTTTATGAACACTTCCCCAATTTAGCCATTGATTTGCCTCGCACCTTACAATCACAAAAACTACTCATGCTCACTCTCCCCTTTGTTATTTTTGGCATCATGCGCTATTTACAGTTAGTCTATGAAGAAAATCGCGGTGAAGCTCCAGTGGACGTCTTACTCAAGGACAAAACTTTGTTGCTAACAGTTTTTCTGTGGTTTCTTGGGGTGATGTTTGTAATCTACGCTTAGGCAAGATTCTCATTAATAAAATTGATCAATAAGTCTATTGGCAAACCATGAGTAAAGGCAGTTAAATTGCCTCGTGACCAAGCTAATAAGGCCATTCCAGCGTCATAGGCGGGGCAAAAAGCAGCAGACCAGCTCAGCACTGGCTGATTGGCCAAATAATGCTCAATTTCCGCTGAAGACAATTGACGAAAACGCGCTCTTGTTAAAACACTGGCATTTTCCACAATCTGTCCCTGAGAGCTTTGATAAATAAAGGCATAGCCAGTAATTGCTTGAATTTTCTGATTATTTTGCAATTCTAGCATTTCTCTAGCCTGAGCTTTAGTTTTTGGTTTTTCTAAAATTTTCCCTCGACAAACACAAAAGGTATCTGCAGCCACAATAATTGCCTCGCCCTTGATTGTCTTGGCTACTTCTAGAGCTTTGGCTAAGGCAATTTTTTGCGCTTTCTGGCGTTGATTTTTGAAATTTATTGCTGATTCATCAATATTAGCTGGGATAATTTTAAAGGAATAAGGCAAAGTTGCCAAAAGCTTGGCCCGTTGTGGCGATTGAGATGCTAAAATGAATTGCATAAACTTAACAAGTATACAAAAATATGTTACAAAGAAAAATATGAAAATTACTAAAGCACTTATTACATCGGCAGGCTTCGGTACCAGATTTTTGCCAATCAGTAAAACCATTCAAAAAGAAATGCTGCCCATCATCGATCGACCACTCATTGACTATGTAGTTGAAGATTGTGTCAAAGCTAACATTACTGACATTATTTTCGTCGTGAACGAACACAATTATCAGGTGCTTCATTATTATCGAGAAAATGAAAGATTGCATCAATATTTAAAGAAAAACAATAAATTAGCCCTTTACGATCACATTAAAAATATCCATCAGCAAGCTAATTTTCATTTTGTAAAACAAAGCGATGATGATGATTATGGCACCGCTGTCCCAGTTAGATTAGCCAAAGAATATCTGAAAGATGAAGAAGCTTTTTTAGTGCTTATGGGTGATGATTTTATTTATAACCACGGTCAAGCTAGTGAGGTTGGCGCAATGATCGAGACTTTTACTAAATCTGGAGCTAAAGGCTTGGTCACTTGCATAGAAAAACCAGATGACTTGTTGCATCGCTATGGAGTCGCCGCTTTTAATAAAGAAAGTGACTTTCTTTATCTAAAAGCCTTAGTGGAAAAACCTCAGCCAGGTAAAGCTCCATCAAACTTGGCAAATATTAGTAAATATATCTTTCCTCAAAGCGTTTTTGATCTCATTGATGTGCAACAGCCCAATCCTCAATCTGGTGAACTCTACATTACCGATACTATTAGTCAATTAGCCTTGACCGATAAAGTAGTCATCCATCAGCCGAGTGGTGAATATTTAGATGGAGGTTATCCCCTAGGCTGGTTATTGGCCAATTTAACCCTAGCTAAAGATCGTCCTGAAATTTGGCAGGAAGTTCAAAAATTTATTGAACAAAAATAAGCAGTGCAAGTAATTCGTGGTGATTTCACATAATTTCACACGGTTTCACGAAATTTCACGCAGTTTTAAACACCTCTGAAAGCAATTATTAAGCCTGATCTGACATTTCCAACCAGCGCTCAATATCAATAGCGGCCATAGCCCCAGAACCAGCTGCCACCACTGCTTGACGATAAAGACTATCAGTCACATCACCAGCGGCAAAGACACCAGGAATAGAAGTCATTGTTGGAAAATAATTTTCTGCAGCTGATTTTTCTTCTTTATTTAATTCTAAAAGTGCTTGAGGATTACCAAATTGTTTGGTGGTGATATAGCCTTGTTGATTGGTTTTTATTTGATTGACAAAAATGGCACTATTTGGTCGATAGCCCACGGCCACAAACACCCCATCAGCGCTCAACTCAGTTTCTTTGCTTTCTTGGAGAAGTTTGAGTCCAGTCACCCGTTGCCCATCACCCAATATTTCTTTAAGCTCGGTATTCCACAACACTTTAATTTTATTATCATTGAAGACGCGTTCTTGTAAAGTTTTGCAGGCGCGAAGTTTATCTCGACGATGGACAAGAAACACTTGATCAGAAAATTTAGTGAGTGCCAGAGCATCTCCCAAAGCACTGTCGCCACCCCCGACCACAACAACTTTTTTATCTCGATAAAAAGCTCCGTCACAAACGGCACAAAAACCAACACCTTTACCCATGTATTCTTTTTCTCCAGGAACAGCTAGTTTAAGATGTTCAGCGCCAGTGCTAATTAAGACAGCTTCGGCCGCATAATCAGCCTCTTTGCTATTTTTTATTAACTCCATGGTCTGCGCCAGTTCTTCTGCAGACATATTTTTCATGTCTTCATGATCCACATTTTCTGGCAAAGAAGTCCACAAGCGAAAAGGGCGTTGACTAAAATCCACTGCTGTAATTTGTTCATGGCGAAGATCGGCACCAAATTTAGCCACCTGTTTTTGCAAGTCTAAGATAAATTGAGGACCAGGCACACCATCAGGAAAACCCGGAAAATTATCAACACTTCTGGTGAACATTAATTGACCGCCCATGCTTAAACCACTAAACAAAACCGGCTTTAACAAAGCTCGCCCCAAATAAATGCCCGCAGTATAACCCGCTGGACCAGAACCAATTACTGCCACTGATATGTTTTGCATAAAATAATCCTCTATACCGATTCTAACTAGATTTATATTTAAGCTAGAGCTTGCTCAATCATTTCCTTGTAGGCATTTTCTCCAGGAAAACCAATTTTACGATCAAATTCTAGCATTTTATTGTCATCGCGTTTAAAGATAATTACTGTGGGAATACTCATCACGTTAAATTGCCCAGCAATATCTCTGGCCTCATCAATGTCGACTTTAACAATGAGCATTTTGTCTTTGTAGTCATCAGCTAATTTATCCATGATTGGAGCAGCCATTTGACAAGGACCACACCACTCAGCAAAAAAATCCACTAAAACTGGAGTTTGGGCATTGTCTAATGTGCTTTGAAAATTACTACTATCTAAATGTTGTGCTGGCATAAGCACCTTTCTTTATAATAATTACTTTAATAATTCCTTTAAAATTGAGTTTAACTGCTTCTGCTCCCGATCATTGACGCAGCGATTGGCAGCTCCAGTTAAAACATCTCTAGAAACTCTGGCTAAAGAGTTGCGGACAGCGGTAATCTGTTGCGCTATCTCAACGCAAGACCGTTCATCCTGATACATACGAATTAAACCATCAACCTGACCCCGAATCCGTTTTAATTGAGCAATTGTTTTATCTTCTGCATTAATGGTGATTGTGTTTTTGAAAGCCATAATTTCATTATACCCTATGGGGGTATGTTGGCAAGAGGCAATTCTGTAAGCGAGATTATGCTTTGAGCTGTTTTTGTTTCTTCACAATTTCTTCTAATAAATCATTCACTCGCTGTTCTTCTTTCGCACTTCTTTCATTTTTATTATCCAGAGCTTGCAGTTCTAAATTAATTTTTTCAATTTCACTATGCACTATGTTTTGTTTGACTTGTACTAAAATTTTCTGCCATTCTTTTTTCAGATCAACATTTTCTGTATTTTTAATAAAAACAGGGTTTAATAGGCATTCCATTAATATTTCTTTCAAATCATCGGCTAAACTTTTACTAAATTTTTCTAAATTAAAATTGTTAAGCTTGCTGGCTAGGGACTCAAGAATATTGCTAATTCCTGGAGTTTGGTAATTAAGGCTTAAAACTTTTTTCACTTCTTGTTCAAACGTTTCTGAGTCTAGTTTAAACAATAAAAATAATAAATATTCTTCTAAAACTTGTTGGTGCTCTTTGACTTGATCGCTTTTTGGCGCATCTTTTTTAGCTGGCTTTTCTGCTGAAGATTTTTTTTGAGCAACTCGCTCAATATCTTCTTTAATCAAACTTAATTTAACATTTAACTTTTCAGAAATTTTTTGCAAATAAAATTCTTTCTCAACCAAATGATCAATACTAGCAATAATTGGCGCCAATTCATTGATGATTTTTCGTTTGCCATCGGGAGTTTGCGCATCATGATTGGCAAAAATCACATTTAATAGAAAACTATAAACAGAAATGGATTGATTAGCTGCCTCCCGCCACAACTTGGGTTCGAAGCGAGCAAAATCATCTGGATCTTTAAGATTGTCCGTTTTAGCCAACTTTTTTAAACTGGGAAAGTCGATCACTCGCAAATCAACATCTTTATCCTTAATTAAAGTAATAGCTCTTTTGCTAGCCTCAATACCAGCATCATCTTGATCAAAAGCTAGAATAATTGTTTGCGCTGCCCGCGATAGCAAATCAATTTGATCACTGGTTAAAGCACTACCCTTGATGGCCACCACATAGTTAAGATGCGCTTGAGCAGAAGAAATAACATCAAATTCACCCTCAACCACCAACACCTTATTGCTTTTCCTAATCTCTCGGAATAACTCACTATAGCCAAAAAGCAATTTTGATTTATGGTATAAGCTCGTTTCTGGACTGTTAATATATTTAGCTTCTTTGGCTTGCTGGTCTAATAAGCGACCAGAAAAACCAACCACCTGACCACGATGATTTTTTAAAGGAAACATCAGGCGTCCGCGAAAGCGATCGTAATAGCGACCATCATTACCCTTAATAATTAAGCCTGTTTTAACAATCAAATCTAAAGGATATTTCTTTTTCTTATGCAAGTAATTGATTAATCCATCCCAACTAGCTAAAGAATAACCCAAGTTAAACAACTTAATTGACTGATTGTTAACTGCCCGATCTTTTAAATACTTTAAAGCGACTTGGCCAGCCCGGTGCTCGGTCAATAAAAAGTGATAATATTCCTTGCTTAAATTTAAAATCGCTAATAATTGTTCGCGTTCTTCATCTTCACTAGTGCGGTTAAAGTCTTTGAGGGTAATGGCTGCCCGATCAGCTAAATATTTTAAAGCTTCATAGAAAGTCATCCCGTCATAATTTTGTAAGAAATTTAAGACATCTCCTGACTCTCCACAGCCAAAACAGCGATAGCGTTGCATTTCAGGATGAACGAAAAATGAGGGGGTTTTTTCATTATGGAAAGGACAACGAGCCCTAAAACTACTACCAGAGGCTTTTAGATCAATTCTTTCCCCAATAATTTCAACAATATTATTCGCGTCTTTAACCTCTTGAATTTGTGACATCTCTAGGAGTAAAATATACTGTTTATAAATAAAAGTCAATATAATACAGCTATCCTACAGAAGATGTTAATTCATACTTGTTGCGCCGATTGTTTTCTCAAGCTCTATCAGTCGCTGAGTGAGGAAATGCAGGCAGCTGTGCAAATCTTTTTTTATAATCCCAATATTTACCCCAGAGAAGAACATCAAGCCCGATTATTAGCCATTAAAAAAGTCGTCAAAAGTCTCAACCGAGACATTAAAATTATTGTCGCTAACTATCAGCCTCAAGATTATTTTCAAACTATCAAAAAATTAAAGGCTAATCCTGAAAATCGTGATAGTTCTAAAAATCGTGGTCGTCAAAATCGTGATGCTAAAAATCGTGAAAACTGTGAAAACAAAAGCGCTGACGATCGTTTCACGATCATTTCACGACAAAAACGTTGCCCCTTGTGTTGGGAGCTCAGGCTGAGAGCGCTCTTTGAAAAAGCTCAGGCAGAAAAAATTCCCCTAGTGAGTTCAACTTTATTTAGCAGCAATTATCAAGATTTAGACAAAGTGAAATTGATTGCCCAAAAATTAAGTGAAGAATATCAAATTGATTTTTATGTTCCAAAAATTGATCAAGCGATGCGAGATCACTCCCATCGCGGTTTTTATAAACAAAATTACTGCGGTTGTCTTTATTCATTGCTGGAAAAAAGTCGTGAAAAATATGATGTTTAATCAAGCTCCGTTAAGCGCAAACTGGTAATGCCGTCTTGGCTCATTTCAATAATCTGCTCATCAATCTGGTAGCTCCATAATAATTGCTTGGGATCATAAGTAAACTTAATTTTTAATAATAAGCCTTCTTGAGTTTCTTTGGAAAAATATTGATCAAAAACGAAATTGCCCAAAGAATAATAAATAGTTTTGTTTTGATAAACTTCTTTATTTTGGATGACATGAGGATGACCGCCAAGAATTAAATCAACCCCTGCGTCAATAAATTCATGAGCTAAATTAACAATGACTTGATTGGCCTCGGGAACATATTCATTGCCCCAGTGACTCAATAAGATAATCAGGCTGGCTCCCTGATTTTTAGCTGTCAAAATAGCTGCTAAAGCCCGATTTTTACTGCCGTTAACAAATTGGTTATAGCTAATCAGCGCAATCTTTTGCTCAAAAATTTCTAAGTAATAAAAATTTTCTTCACTGGCTTCTTCACCCACATCTCCAAAAGAAATCATATTGGCATCAGCTAAATATTGACGCGTACTCATCAAGCCTTTTTGACCAAAATTTAAAATATGATTATTGCCTAAATTAAGCAAAGTTAAATTGTTCTTTTTTAAAACGGGAATGATGGCTGGTGAAAAAGTAAAAGTGAAGTTACCAGGGCCACCGGGAACGGTATTTTGACTAATTGAGTTCTCTAGGGTGATCGGCCCTTCTAAATTAGCCAAAGCATAATCAGCGCTATTCAAATAATTAGTTAGTTTTTGATCAAAAATGAAATCGTAATTGCCTTGAGTTTCAGCCTTGCTGCGAATATGTCGATCAAACATCAGATCTCCGCCCACAGCCAAAGTAAAACTCTGAGGAGTGGGAGTGGGAGAAGGTGCTTTTCTGACCAGCTCTGGAACTGACGGCGATTGGCTAGGCTTGTTAACTGTTGAATTAAATTGATCTCTAAATTGGGCAAAGTTTAAAAAACTAAACAAATATGCCAAGAACAAAAGAGAAACAACAATTAACAAAGATAAATATATTTTTTTCTGCAGATAAAGATATTCTAACCGACATAAGCCTGATTAGCCAACTTTAATCAAGGGGCGACAAATATATTTTATGTTTAATAGTGAATTAATCTATCCAATAAAGTATAGAAAGATACACCATGAAGCTCTAAAATGCTGCCAATGGCACAACTGCCACTTGGACCAAGAGCGGGATTAACGTTGACATCAATTAAATAATGGCGACCAGCCTCATCAAGGCGAAAGTCAAATTTAGCATAATCCTCAATTTTTAAGATATTAAAAGCGGTTTTAGCCGCTTTTTTAACTGATTCTGGCAATTCATACTTTTCATAAGTAATGGTTTTTTCTTCAGTTATCCAGTTATCATCAAAAGTGACAATTTTTCTAAAAGGATCCTCATCTGATCGATGAAAGATTTTTTCAGCCGCGTAAATTTTTTTATTACCACCATCAACAAGCACCACAGTAATTTCTCGACCAGCTACAAACTCCTCTAATAAAATTGGTTGCTGATAAGTGTTGTATAAATAATTAATTTGCTGATTAGCCATTTTTTCATCAAAACAGACTGAGGACTGCGACACTTCCAAAGAGCCATGATTTTCATTAAGTTTAACAAATAAAGGGTAATCTAATTCTTCATCAACCTCATCGGTTGAGTGTCTAACCAATTGATACTTGGGAGTAGTCACGCCATATTGCTCTAAAAGGGATTTGGTCAAATATTTATTAGCATTAATAGAAGTAGCCAACATGCCACTGCCAGTATAAGATATTTGTAATAACTCGAGGGTGGCTGGAATAGTACCAGCTAAATATTCTTGGCCATAAACACTGTCCACTAAGTTGATAACTTTGTCTGGCTTATATTCCAGCAAGGTGTTGTGTAATTGAGCGTTGCCTGGAAAAGTTTCTACTTGATAACCCTTGCTCTTTAAGATTTTGGCAATTAATTGAGCGCGTCCTTTGACTTCTACTTCGGTAATATAAACTTCTTCGGTGGGAAAATATTCTCGCTTGGCGTCAGAATATAAAATGGCAATCTTGTTAATTTTTGGTTTAGCTTTAATGTTTAATGACATTGTGTAAATGTTAATTATAAGCTAAAGATTTTATTATAAAATAGGATTAATAATAGGGTTAATGGTACAATAGGACATTATGAAAAAAAATAAGAAAAAAATGACTGCCGAAACATCACTTAATTCGCCAATTTCAGGCTTTTTCGATTTTATTAGAGAACAAGGAGTGGTTGGTTTAGCCGTCGGTTTTATTTTAGGCGGTTCAATTCGCTCAGTGGTTGATTCAATCGTTGTCGATATCATTAATCCTCTTTTGGGACTTATTCTAGGAAAAGTTGATCTGTCTCAAGCTGTCTTGAAAATTGGTTCAGCTCAAATCGCCTGGGGAAACTTTGTCACTACGCTGATTAACTTCACCATTGTCGCTGGCGTTGTTTACTTTGGAGTTAAAGGCTTGGGCTTGGAAAAATTAGATAAGAAAAAGAAATAAACAACCAGTGACTAACCCATTTTTTGTTTAGCGTAGCGCTCTCGACTACTGCGAATCACTTTTTCTCGGTTTTGGTTTTTGCTGCTGGCTAATCTTAGCGTATAAGCTGGAAATGGCCGACTCAAAACATTATCAATAGAAATCTTATTAATGATTTGGTATTTGCCCAAATTGACTAGATCATCTTGAGTGTAGAGTCCCCCATATTCAGCTTGGAAATAATTAGCATCACCCGCTCCCATCACAAAACTAATAATATTGCCACAGTTGCCAAAAATAGCGTTGCGCACTTCTTCAGGAATCTGATCAATATATTGATTGGCCAAAATTAAATTGAGTCGATATTTTCTTGCTTCAGATAAAATTTTGACAAAAGCATCGGTGGCAAAATTTTGAAATTCATCAACATATAAATAAAAATCACGACGCTCTGCTTCGTCGGTGTTGACTCTAGCCATCGCTGCCAATTGAATTTTAGTAATCATCATCGCGCCCAACAAAGTGGCATTGTCCTCACCCAAACGCCCCTGAGACAAATTAATTAACAAAATTTTGCCCTCGTTCATTAATTTTTCAATACTAAAAGATGATTGAGTGGTATTAACCACATTGCGCACCAGCGGTGAAGAAACAAATTGACCAACTTTATTTAGAATTGAGGCAATTTGTTCTTGGCGTTGGCGATCACTCATTTTGTTATATTCATTGACCCAAAAATTCTTTAAAATTGGATCATCGAGTTTGCTGACAACTTGCTCACGAAATTTTTCATTGGTTAGTAAATCTAAAACATCTGAGAGCTTAGCTTGCTCACTTTTTAATAAAGTTAGCAGACAGTTGCGTAAAATATATTCAAGTCTTGGCCCCCAAGAATAACCATACAATTTCTTAAAAACTGAAATAATCCCAGAAGCAATTAGCTCCCGATGAGCTACATTTTCTCCCTCAAATAAATTAATTTGCACTGTGCGCTCTTGATCAGCTGGATCAAAATAAATAACATCATTAATCCTGTGCTTGGGAATATAATCCAATAAGGTTTCCACCAAATCCCCATGGGGATCAATAACGCATAAACCCTTATTATGTTTTAAATCATTAATGGCCATGTTGGCTAATAAAGTTGATTTACCAGTGCCAGTTTTACCAATTACATACACATGACGACGCCGATCAGCATCAGTTAAGCCATATTTACTGGTTTGATTTTTATAATTGGTTTCGGCAATAATATTAATCTTGTTTTTACTTTCTTCAGAACTGTTAATATTGATGATTGGCAAATTGTCTGGAGCCTCGCCCAGGATTTTTTTACCCCAAGAAATATTATTAATATTACTCAGTTTTTGATTAGGAAAATGATAGATAGTGGCTAATTCATCAACACTTAAAGTCAGCGCTGGCACCAAGTTGAAACTGCGATTTT
>JAAYYE010000009.1 GCA_012515515.1 Minisyncoccota bacterium | reverse complement strand
TATTAGGTGCTATTGCTTTGTGGCATGAACGCGATATCTTTACTGAATTAATTAATAAATTTAAAAATAGATTGTGGCCAAGCATCTTTCTATTATTTGCTGTATTAGTTTTAGCTAGTGGCTTGTTTTTTTCTTCTTTTTATAAAGACAATCAATTACTCTTAAGGGACGGGTATGACGGCTCTTGGCACGTCGCTCTAATTGAAGAAAGTTTGAGAAGTTTACCCCCTCATCATCCCTCTAATCCAAAAATTATTTTAAATAATTATCATTATTTTTATGATGTGTTTTTGGCTAGTTTAGGTTTTTTTAGTCATTTGCCTGCTTTAAATCTTCACTACCAACTTGGTCAAATCCTGATGGCTGCTTTGCTAGTGTTGAGTGCCTTTTGTCTTGGTCGGAGAATGCATTCTACAAAAGCTGGTTTATTATTAGTATTTTTTACGACTTTTGTCGGTAGTTTTGCCTACTTAATTCCGCTCTTTTTACCAGGGCAAGCTTGGTCTGAATCGAGTTTTTGGGTGAGTCAAACCTTTGTAACGATGACCAACCCCCAACTAATTTTTTCTATTGCAACTTTTTATGCTCTATTAATTCTTTACACAAAAGATTTCTTTAAAATGAAAAAGCGTCATTTATTGATAATCTTATTAATTATTCCCAGCATTGGTTTTAAAAGTTACGGTTGGATCTTAATGAGTTTACTCTATGCGATGGATTTATTAACAAACTTTCTTGCTAAGAAAGACTTTAAATATATTTTATATGGATTACTTTATTTATTGTTATCTTTGCCAATTATTTATTTAATTACTGGTTTCAGGACCAATAACTTTTTTTATCACCCCCTTTGGTTTATTGACTCAATGCTTGAGGCGCCAGATCGCTTAAATCATTTAAAGTGGAAATTTTTGCTCGATCATTATCTGTTAACTAATAATTATCCGCGAATTCTAATTTTAAGAATTATCGAAATCTTCATTTTTTATATTGGTAATTTAGGCACAAGAGTTATTTCTTTATTATATCCGATTTGGCGCTTGCTTAAGAGGAAAGAGTGGAAAGAGCAGCAGCCTCTTTTTGATTTTCTCTTTATTTTATTTTTGTTTAGCTCAATTTTTCCCCTCTTATTTTTACAAAGAGGGACGGTCTGGAATTCGATTCAATTTTGGTATTACGCTTTAATTTTTACCAATATTTTAGCTGTCGCAATCTGGATAAAATTAAGCAAACACTGGAAAAAGCGGCAGCATTTATTGGCTTTGTTGATACTAGTTTTACTGAGTGTTCCCACTTTTGTACAGGCAATGACTGTTCGCTGGAAAAGTTTTACTTCTGTTCCTCAACAAGAAGTTGAGCACTTAGCTAATTTAGAGCCTGATAAAAAAATATTAATTTGCCCCGATGATGGCATGTGGTATGACCACTCATCAATAGTGGCTGCCTTAACTCCAGCGGTAGTATTTTTAGCTGATCCAGGACAAGTTAATCTTTTAAATTTAAAGACTGATGATTTCCGAGAATTTGCAGAAATTTTTGAAAAACAAGATCTAGCTCGACTGCAAAACACTATTGATGAGGAGAAAATCGACTACATTCTTTGCGTCGATGAGAAGGATTCAAGTTTTATTAGAAAACTAAATTGGCAAGAGCAAGAGTTTAAAGATTGGAATTTTTTTTCCGCAGAGAATATTGCCAAATAAAAAAAGCTAAGAGTCCGCACAGGCTTAAACAATCAGCAATCAAGCGCAGTTTGTTTTCTGTAAAATATAATTCTACTTCCAGTTCCCCAGCTGGCAGAGCCAGCTGAATATTTCCTAAATTAGGACTGCTTAATACTTCGATATTTTGACCATTAACTTTGGCTTGCCAGCCTGGAAAATTGGCAATTTTAAAGTTAACTAATTCTTCGTTTTCTAAATTAAAGGACCAAATTTCTCGCTGACTTTGTTTTTTTTCTAATTGAGCATCAATTATTTTAATATCACTCGTATGGTTAATATCACTCATTTTCTCAGCATCACTTTCACCATCATTGCTCGCAGCGTTTTCCTTTTCTAGCCAAACTACGGGTTCTGGATGTTGTTGATTAAATTCTGCTAAAAGTTCCTGATTAGCCATTTGTAAGGGAATGTAGTCGGGCAGAATTTTGCTAATGTCACCAGCAATACTAATTTTTTGATCAGTATAATAATCTCCTGGATTATCAATGATTTTTTCGGCACGAAAATATCTAAAATTTGTCAAAGTGACTAGGGTGATGAGTAGCACCAACCAATAACGAACATGTAATTTTTTAAACAAAAATAATCCAGCAGCAAAACTTACAGCTAAAAAGAACAAACTCGCACCAAACCAGCGCCAAGGAAATTGCAAATAAGAAAAAATTGGGAAAATCGACCACAATAATTGGCTTTTTTGCAAAGTGAGAAAAAGGGTGACAATAAAAAAGGCCAAAACAATTAATAAATTTTTCAAGCGCTGATCAAACAGCAGTATTTTATGTTTTTTATTTTTAAGTTTAGCAAGAAATTCTGGATATAACTTATGAAAAATTATTAATAGGAGAGCAATTATTGCTAACAATTGCCCATATCCCAAAAAGAAGGAAATGTCGTCGCCAGTACCCCAAGCAGATCCACCATAAGCCCAATTGTCCCAAAAAAGTTGACGAATATAGACGAAATGTAAGCGATAATCAAAATAATCAGTAAAAATAGCATTCACCCTAGTTAAATTTTGCTCAAGAAAAGCAGGTAAAATATAAAAAGCAGAGCTTAAGCCAGCTAAAACAAAAGTGAAGAAAATCCGCAAGCGCTGTTTTTTCTGACTGGTTAAAAGGGCAAACAGTAAAAGTAGCGGAATAAACATTAGGGCACTTAAATTGTGTGACAAAACGATGCCGAGTAATGAAAAAAACAAAAGTAAATAATTTTTATAATGCTGAAATGCTTTGCCAGCTTGTTTTTGCAAATTCACCACAGCCAACATTGCCCAAGGAAAGAAAGAAATTGCCATCGCTTCACTGAGGGCTCCTCTGACAAAGAGTAATAAAGCTCGATAAGGTGCAAGAGTAAAAATAGCGGCTAGGGCCAAACCTGCAGCTCTGCCGCCAATCCGTTTACCCAATTTGTAACTGCCAAGCATGGTAAAAAAATTAATTATCAAATACAAAGCTTTAATAACAAAAATTAAATTGTGGCTAAAAAAATAGAGTAAGGCTCCAATAATATATGGCAGTGGTGCATAGAAATTAAATAGTGGCATGCCAAAGCCATAGCCAAAATTAGCGCTCCAACGAGGGGGAAATTGACCAGAAGCCATAATATCAGCCATTTCAGCAATTCTGGCAGCCATTGGAAAATCATGAACAGAAAAAAACCCACTTTGAAATAAATAGTAACTACTTGCTAAAAAAATTAAACACAAAATGGGAATGGTCAGGTAATTTGCTAAAATATTTTTGATTATTTTTAGCATTATTAATTTGTAGAATTGCGTTTAAATTTAATTGATAGATAGGTAATAAGAGCCTCATAGCAAGCTTTAATAATCACTTGCAAATTGGCACCCGTTGGCTGTCCATAGCGGCGGGGATAATGATTAACTGGCAATTCTTTAAATTTAATTTTTTTCTTTTTTAGACGATAAAGAATTTCGCTGCTGGTAAAGGCACTACCAGAATTTAGGGTTAAACTTTTTAATAAATCAGTTTTTATCAGTTTAAAAGCACAGTCAATGTCTTTGACATGAAGCCTAAATAATAAATCAATGTAAAGTTTAAATAAACGCGTATTAAAACTCCGTCTCCAACCCTCAGCTCTATTTTTACGGTAACCAATGACAACCTGATAATCAGAAGTATAGGGTAAAAAATCCCCCAACTCTGCTAAATTAAATTGTAAATCGCCATCGGTAAAAAAAAGCCAATCTTTACTTGCTTCTTTTATGCCAGTTTTTAGTACTTCACCATAGCCAAGATTTTTGGGATGAGAAATGATGCGCCATCTCGCATTGCCTTGAGTCAATTCTTCTGCAATTTGTTTGCTAGCATCACTGCTCCCATCATCAATAATTAATAACTCGTAGTCCTTGGCCAACTTGGGAATAATTTTATTGGCAGAATCGATGAGTAATGGAATACTTTCAGCTTCATTATAAATAGGAAAAAAGACCGTTAATGACTCGAGTGGTTTAACTTTTGACACAATATCCATAATAGACGATAATATACTCATGTCAATCTCTGCAGTGATGGTGGTGAAGAATGAAGAAAATAATATAGCTCGAGCTTTAAAGTCTCTAAAATTTGTTGACGAAATTATTGTTTTTGATATGCACAGCACTGATCAGACAAAAAAGATTGCCGAAAAATTTACCGATAAAGTTTTTGATACTCCCAAGGACTTTGGTTATGCGGATCCAGCACGAGATATGGCAATGAGTCGAGCCAAAGGCGAGTGGATATTAGTTTTAGATGCAGACGAAGAAGTGCCAGACTCTTTGGCTAAAAAAATTACAGAACTGGCAAAAAAGCCAGACATTGATGTTTATTTTTTGCCTAGAAAAAATATTATTTTCAACAAAGCTCTTGAACATAGTGCTTGGTGGCCAGATTATCAGGCGCGATTCTTTAAAAAAGGCATGGTTAGTTGGCAAGTTGGCGTGCATCGCCAGCCAGACGTTAAGGGACAAGTCAAATATTTGCCAGCTGAATCATCTTGGGCAATTACTCATTATAACTATCTTAATGTAGAGGAATTTGTGAATCGCAGTCAACAATATACTAGTTTACAGGCTCAGGAGCGACCAAGTGATGGTCAAGTGACTAGTCAGGGCTTAATGGAGGCCTTTTCTGGCGAATTTTTCAGACGCTTTTTTTTCAATAAAGCTTATCAAGACGGCATGCATGGCATCGCCTTATCTTATTTACAGGCTAATTATGAATTATTAATTAAGCTAAAACAGTGGCAGGCTCAGGGGTTTACCGAAGAACGGTTAGAGAAAAAAGAGCTGATCAAAATCCTCAAACAACAAGAAAAAGACTTTAGACATTGGCTTCTTGATTTAGAAAAAAGTAATGCTCCGACTTGGCGAAAAATCTACCTATCACTTAAATATAAATTGGGCAGGTAAAAATGAAAAATCACATTAGTATTATTATCGTCAACTATAATACTCCAGATGAAACAAAAGCTTGTTTGCGCTCGCTGGCTGATATTGAAACTTGGGGTTTTGATTACAAAATTATTGTGGTTGATAATGGTTCAAAAGAATCGCTAAAATTTAGTAAACAATATCTAAAAAATAATCCTCGATTAGAACTCATCACTAGTTCTAGTAATTTAGGTTTCACTGGTGGTAATAATTTAGGCATTAAGCATGCGGCTAATGCCTATGACAGCGACTTTTTTTTATTGCTCAATAGTGATGCCACTGTCACCAAAGATTTCCTTAAAGAATTGTATTTAATGGCTAAAAATGATCCGAAAATTGGCTTAATTTCGCCAAAAATTTATTTTCAAAAGGGCTATGAATTTCATGCTGACAGTTATTCCCCAGAACAACTCGGGCATATCATTTGGTATGCTGGCGGCAAAATCGATTGGTCAAATTTATTTTCTTACCACATTGGTGTTGATGAAGTTGACCGTGGCCAATTTGAAGAAGCGCGTGAAACCGATTTTGCCACTGGTTGCTGTATGTTAATTAGTCGCGAGGTGGTGGAGCGAGTAGGCACCTTGGACAATCGCTTTTTTCTCTACAATGAAGATGTCGACTATAGCTTGCGTGTCAGACGCGCAGGTCTAAAAGTTTATTATTGTCCCAGCGCCAGTGTTTATCATAAAATTTCTGGTTCAACTGGCGGCACTGGCTCACAGCTTCAGGAGTATTATCAAACTCGAAATCGTTTATTATTAACTTTAAAACACGGTTGGAATAGAAGAAAATTAACTGCCCTTCATTTAATATTTGATTTATTAACTAAAGGCACTCCTACCGAACGCAAAGCAGTTTTAGACTTAATTAAAAGTAATTTAGGCAAGCAAACTTATGTCTAGAGCCAAACTTACAGCTGTAATTATTGCTAAAAATGAAGAAAAAATGCTTCCAGCTTGTTTGGAAACGTTGACTTGGTGTGATGAATTATTACTCATCGATTGTGCCTCGACCGATCAGACAGCGCAAATTGCAGACACATACGGCGCTAGAGTTATAGGTTTTGACCACTATTCTTTTGCGAAAATTCGCGAAAAAGCGCTGGAAAGTGTGACGACTGATTATTTATTTTATATCGACGCTGATGAGCGAGTAACACCTGCTCTTGCCAAAGAAATTTTAGTTCATTTAGAAAAACAAGACTGCCAGGTGATGGAAATTATTAGAGAAAATATTTGTTATGGCCGAAAATTTGCTTATGGTAATTGGCAAAATGATCGAGTGCTAAGGGTTTTTCATCGTGATAATCTAAAGGGCTGGCAAGGAGAAATTCATGAAAGTCCTATTTATTCTGGGCAGCCTTGCTTATTAACTTATCCATTAATTCATTTAACCCATCGCTCTACCAAGGACAATTTATTTAAGAGTGCTCAGTGGACAATTAAAGAAGCAAGTTTAATTGCAGCTAGTAAAGAAACGAAGAAAGTGACTTTTTTAACCATTTTGCGCAAAGGCATTATGGAGTTTTATCGACGGGCTTTTAAATTTAAAGGATATAAGGATGGTTTAGCTGGTTTAATCGAAGCCTTAGTTCAAGGAATAAATCGCATGTTGGTTTACATTCAAGTCTGGGAATTGCAAGAAAAGCCCAGTTTAGAAGATCGCTATCACAAACAAGAAATGCAAGTCAAAAAACTGTGGCAAACAGAAGGTTCAACCCTAAAATTATAAAATGAAAATTGTTTTCTATTCACCTTATTTTCCCAAACATTTTGGTGGGGGAGAGAAATATTTATTAGATTGTATTAGTGCTTTATTGGAGCGAGGAAAAGATGAAGTATCTTTGGCTTTGCCCTCTCAAGACTTTTTAACTGAAGAAAAAAACACAATTATTCGACAAAAATATCAGAAATTTTGTGCTCATGATTTAGCGCGCCTAAAAATTATTGCTACGCCACTTGGCACCGATGCTAGTTTTTGGCAAAAATTAATGTGGACAAAAAAATTTGATGTTCTTTATCATTTAACCGATGGTTCACTCTTTTTTTCACTGGCGAAAAAAAACATTCTACACATTCAGGTGCCTTTATCCTTAAATAAACGCTCCATTATTGAGCGTTTAAAACTAAAAAATTATCAGCTAAAAAATACCAATTCCTATTTCACCAAAAATTATGTAGAAAAATTTTGGCCAGTAAAAATTGATCTGGTTCATCAACCGCTGGTGAGCTTAGAAGAATTTCCCAAGCAAGCTGATCCGCTCAAGCACAAAAAAAAGATTATCTTACATGTTGGTAGATTTTTTCGCCAATTACACAGTAAAAGACAAGACGTTCTCATCAAGCTTTTTGCTGAATTAATTAAGACTAATCCTAAATTATTGCTAGGTTGGGAATTACATTTGGCAGGAGTAGTTGAAGATGAGGCCTATTTTAAAAGTCTGCAAAATTTGGCCAAAAATTTACCAGTTGTTTTCCATCAGCAATTAGATCGCCGCAATTTAGTCAAATTGTATGAAGAAGCTAGTATTTATTGGCATGCCACCGGCTATGGTTTGGATGAAAGTAAATCCCCAAGCGCGGTCGAACATTTTGGAATCGCACCGCTCGAAGCCATGGCTGCATATTGCGTGCCTATCTTAATTGCTAAAGGCGGACATAAGGAAATTTTGGGAGATGAATTGAGCACTTATTTATGGCAGACTGATCAGGAGTGCATTGAGAAAACTCTATTCTTAATTAAAAATGAGCGCGAACGAGCAAAAGTTGCCGAAACCATGCGCCATAGAGCCGAAACTTTTGCTCCTGAGCGTTTTAATCAACTATTATTTAAAATGATTGATGTATAGCAGTTTTTTATTATGCACAAGCAATTTTTTAAAATATAAAAATGCCAAAAGAAAATAAAAGACCAGCAGTCAGCGTCTTAATACCCAGCTACATGGGTCAAGCCCTATTAGCTAAACATTTAAACAAAGTTTTGGCCATTATGCAGGCTGGCGATCAACTAATTATTGTTGACGATGCTAGTCCAGACGATAATGCCACGCTTAATTTTATTGTTAAAAAATTTAAATTAAAACAGCAAGAGCCAGATCAAGACCAGCGGCAAGAGCAAAAGCAAAATCAAGCCAATTTCTATCAGGGTCAATGGCAAGGCATTGACATTGTTCTAGCGATTAATCAAAAAAACTTGCGCTTTGGCGCTTCAGTAAATTTTGGCTTTAGCTTAGCCAAACATCCCTTAGTCTTTTTATTAAATAACGATGTAGCGCCGCATCCAGACGTTTTACAATATTTAATCCCTCATTTTCAGGATCAAGAAGTATTTGCCGTCAGCTGTTTAGAAAAAAATGGCAGTCAAGAAAAAGATTGGGCAGGCAAAAATAAATTGTGGTTTGAAAGAGGAATTTTTCAACACAGCAAAGCGGATAATTTTACTAGTGGGCCAAATGCTTGGGCAAGTGGTGGTAGTAGCTTAATTGACCGCAAGAAATTTTTAGCAATTGGCGGCTTTGATCAGCGCTATCAACCTGCATATTGGGAGGACGTAGATTTATCCTTTCAAGCGAAGAAAAAAGCCTGGCAAGTAATTTTTGAAGCCAAGGCAATTGTTGAGCATCATCATGAAAGTACCAATCAAACAGTTTTTGGCCAGCAAGAAATTGATCGAGTTAGCTGGCGAAATGCCAAAAAATTTACGAGAAAAAATGCCGATTTTTGGCAAGCAATTGCTTATTTATTGTGGCGCCCCTATTGGTTGGTCAAGGAATTTCGCCAAAAACAAAATAAAACTAAATTTAAAAATTCTTTAATTTTATTATTAATTTTATTATTAGCTGGAGCTTTGCGTTTTTATCAGTTGGGGAGAGTACCCCAAGGAATGACTGTGGATGAAGCGGCTATTGGTTATAACGGTTTTGCCATTTGGCAAAGCAGGCGCGATGAATGGCTAGAATTTTTACCAATTTCTTTTCGTTCATTTGGTGATTACAAAGCCCCTTTAGCGATCTATTTAAATGCTTTTAGCACTGCCCTCTTTGGTTTAAATTTGTGGGCAGTGCGTCTACCCTTTGCTATTTTTAGTTTATTGGCACTTCTAGGCCTTTATTTTTTGGCTAAAGAATTATTAATACAAAATAAAATGGATCAGAAACTTGCGCTGTGGGCCACTTTTTTTATGGCGCTATCTCCTTGGCATATTCATTATAGTCGTCTGGGTTTTGAAGCTGGCATAGCCCTGAGTCTATTGATTTGGGCACTTTACTTTTTTTATAAATATTTCCGACAGCAACGCTTTTCTCATTTACTGCTTTCGACAATTCTTGCTTGCTCGACCCTTTACGCTTATCACAGTAGTAAAATTACCACTCCATTATTGTTTATTATCGTTTTTTTATTTGAGCAGCGAAAAAAGAAAATTAATTGGAAGCATTTGCTGGCAGCAGTCGTGCTGGCCTTATTTTTTCTTAGTCCTCTAGCTTACGATGCTGTTTATGGTCAAGGATTAACTAGAGCAGGATCAAGCATTTTATTTAAAGACATCAGCATCATAGAAAAAATAAAAATTATTGCGCAGAATGCTCTCTCCTATTTTTCCTGGAATTTCTTAGCCAAAGGAGAGCTTAATGGACAATTGCGTCATGGAGATGGGCGTTTTGGTGTTTTAAGCTATCCAGCTTTGGCATTAATTATTACTTATATTTTAAGTTTGTTTTCACCCCAAGTTCGCTTTGAGCAAAAAAGCAAAAAACTTTTACTATTAATAATAGCTTGGTTAGTTATTGGTAATTTACCAGCAATTATTGGTGATCAGGCTTATCATAGCAATCGGGCTCTTTTAGCATTGCCGGCTTGGATTTTTTTGGAAGTCTTAGCTTATGATCGGCTTAGACATTTTTTTCAAGATCATCGTTGGGGACTTAAATATCCGATTATTATTGCCTATTTAATATTTACTTTTGTTTATCAGCGTAATTATTATCTAAATTATCAGAAAATGACTAGCGATGCTTTTAACGAGGGCTATTTAGAAACGGTAGATTATTTAAAGACGATTGACCAGCAAGGCATTGATAAAATTTTATTTAGCAATGATTATCAACACGCTTATCTCTACGTTTTGTTTGGTAATCAAATTAATCCAATTGCTTATCAAGGTGGAAGCTTAGCCATTTACGAATTTAATGAAAACATTGATTTTCAGGATTTAAATCGTGAAAAAACCATTGTTGTAGCTGCTAAAGATGACGAGATGTTACATTACAAAGCTGATCACACTATTTATGGTAGTGACGGAAGTGAGCGTTTTCGCATTTATTTACCAAAAGATTAGTTAATCGCTTATAATAAAGACTATGAACATTGAGCAAAAATTACAAAAAGCGATTTATCTTAGTTTGCCTGAGCAGCTGAGCCAATTAATGTCAGCCGATGATATTTTAGTGGAAAAACCCAAGCTGAACAATTTTGGGGATTTAAGCTCTAGCATTGCCATGAATAAACATCATTTAGTGAGTGAAGATTTTCAAAATCCTGAAGAGTTGGCTAAAATAATTGCAGACAATTTTAATCAACAAAATCAAGACATTGAGGCCAGAGTTGCTAAACCAGCTTTTATTAATTTTTATTTAAGCGATGCTGTTTTTTGGGAAATTTTTAATAATTTGCCCAATAACCCGCCCAATAATTTGCCCAAAAACGAGGCTAATTATTTATCAACAGAACGACCATCGCAAAAAGTGATCGTTGAATACTCTTCACCAAATATTGCTAAGCCATTTGGCATTGGTCATTTGCGCTCAACAATTATTGGTGATGCCGTGGCCAATCTCTATGAAGCAGTTGGCTATGAAGTTTTTCGCGATAATCATTTGGGCGATTGGGGAACGCAATTTGGTAAACAGATTGTGGCAATTAAAAAATGGGGTAATGAAGAAGCAATCGCTAAAAGCGACAATCCAGTAGCCGAACTAGTCAAACTCTATGTTAAGTTTCACCAAGAAGCAGAAGAAGATGAGAGCCTGAATGACGAAGCTCGACTGTGGTTCAAAAAATTGGAGGCAGGCGACAGCGAGGCTCGCCGCTTGTGGCAAGCTTGTATTAATTGGTCGCTTGTCGAATTTAATAAAATTTACCAGCGCCTTGGAGTAAAATTTACTGAAAATAATGGCCAGGGTTTTAGCGAAGCCTATTTCGAAAAAGATTTGCAACAACTGATCGCCGAATTAAGTGAACAAGAATTTGTTAGAGCAGGCGAGAATGGAGCAAAATTAATCTTTTTCCCCGATGATCAGTATCCCCCACTGATGATTGAAAAAGCCGACGGTGCTACTTTATACGCCACTCGTGATCTTGCGGCTGATAAATGGCGTTTGAGCCAAGTTCGTTATCGTGGTGAAAATAATGAAGCCCCAGTTATTATCAATGAAGTTGGCAGCGAACAAAGTTTGTATTTTCAACAATTATTTAAAGCAGAAGAAATGCTAGGTTGGTACAAAGCTGGCGAAAGAATTCATCTCAAACACGGTCTTTATCGTTTTGCAGATGGCAAAATGTCTACCCGCAAAGGTCAAAGTATTTGGCTCAATGAAGTTTTGGATAAAGCTCAAGCCAAAGCCGAAGAATTAAGTGGCGATCCCGAAACAGCCAAAGTGTTGAGCATTGCGGCTCTCAAATGGAACGACCTTAAACGCAACAGCCAGCTCCACATCACTTTTGATTGGGCAGAGGTCTTAAATTTACAAGGCAATTCTGGCCCCTACATGCTTTACGCTTATGCTCGGGCAAAAAGCATTTTGCGCAAAGCTGAGGAACAAGGAATTGAGCTGAAGCGCGAACTGAGCATCGATCATCAATCTCATCCAGATTTAAACTTAGAAACATTAGAAAAAGAACTTATTCAACAGCTAGCGAATTTTCAAAAAATCATTAAACAAGCTCAGCAAGAATTAAATCCTGCACTACTTTGTAACTATTTATATACTTTGGCCAGTCAATTTGGCAGTTTTTACAATAAATATCAAATTTTACAAGACTCCTCTGGAGAACTAGCCCTTCTAAGGCGTGATTTTCGGCTTAAATTGGTCGAAGAGCTAGCTTTAGTCATTAAAAAAGGCCTAAATATCCTCGGCATTGACACTTTAGAGCGTTTATAAGTTTTATAGCTTGCTATCGTTTATAATTTGCTATCTTTGATAATTTGTTATAATGAACATATGATTTCAGTCGTTTTAGCCACCCACAATGAAGCCGACAATATTGAAAAGTGTTTAAACTCAGTAAAAAATTTTGCTGATGAAATAATTGTGATCGATGGTGACTCAACAGATAACACCCGCCAGTTGGCAAAAAAGTTTGGCGCAAAAGTCACTAAAACCAGCAACAAAAAAAACTTTCACATTAATAAACAGCTGGCCATGGATAAGGCCAAAGGCCATTTAGTTTTGCAAATCGATGCCGATGAAGCGGTCGATGAAGAATTAGCAGATTTTATTAAAAAAACCGACAAAAATCTGAGCAAGCAAAAAAAAGCCACTACCAATGCGCCAGTCGCTTGGTGGATTAGACGCCACAATTTATTTATGGGCAGGTGGCTAAGAAAAGGCGGACAATACCCAGATCCAGTCATTCGTTTATATGTTAACGGCAAGGCTGGATTACCCCAACAAGATGTTCACGAGCAAATGTGGGTTGATGGCCAAACAGGAGTTGCCGAAGGTCATTTGTGGCACTATAGCAATCCAACTTTTCGTGTTTATTTACACAAATTCAATACTTATACTAGTTTTAAAGCTCAGCAATTGGTCGATGCAAAACTCAGAATCAATCCATTCACTTTTATTAATTACATGATCATTAAACCGCTAATCACTTTCCTAAAATTATATATTCGACACAAGGGCTTTTTGGATGCCTGGCCCGGTTTTGTTTTTGCCCTATTTAGCGCTCTCCATCATCCAATGGCTTACTTGAAATGCTGGGAATTAAAGCTGGGAGAGGATTAAATGAGGGTTTTGCTCGATACCAGTCCGCTAAGTGATGCTAATGCGACCAGAGGAATCGGTACTTACACTAGATTTTTGTTAGATCGTTTATTATTGAATGATCAGAGGATCGAAGTTTTTCAATCTGGCGCCATGAGCGAAACAGAATTAAGCGATTTTCAAGCTAATGTCATCCATTATCCCTATTTTGATTTTTTTCACTCCACCTTGCCTTTCAAATTTTTGACTAAAACAGTGGTGACCATTCACGATGTCATTCCTTTGATATTTCCCAAGCATTATAATCCAGGAATACGCGGTAGAATCAAGCTATTTCGCCAAAAGTTAGCTCTGAAAACGGTCGATTTGATTATTACTGATAGCGAATCATCCAAAAAAGACATTATCGAATTCCTCGGAGTGCCAGAAAAAAAAATTAGAGTCATTTATTTAGCTGCTAATCCTAGACTCAAACCCCTCAGCGAAACTGTTTTACGCAGTCAGCAGCGCAAATTAAATCTCCCTGCCCATTATTTACTCTATGTGGGCGATATTAATTACAACAAAAATTTAGTGCAATTAATTAAAAGCTTAAAGTTTATCCCGCCGCATGTGAAATTGGTCTGTGTTGGCAACAATTTTCATCCTCAAGAAATTCCAGAATGGGCCGCCATTGAAAAACAAATTGCCCTAAGCGATGTGGCAAAGCGAGTTAAGTTTATTGAAGATGTGACCAGCAATGACCCAGACTGTTTAACTGCTATTTACCAGAGTGCCATTGCTTATATTCAGCCTTCAATTTATGAGGGCTTTGGTTTGCCCATTTTAGAAGCGATGCGTTGTCAAACTCCCGTAATTTGTGCCAAAAATTCTTCTTTACCAGAGATCGCTGGCAATTTTGCTTATTATGTAGAAAAAGCCAAAGCTGAAGATTTTGCCGAAGCTGTCAAAAATATTTTAAATTGGAAAAATAAGGAACGACAAGATTTTATTAAAAAGGCTGGATCATGGGAAAAAAAGTTTTCTTGGGAAAAAACAGCCAAGCAAACTATCAAAGTTTATCAAGAATTAAGTAAATAATTCGCTAGTAAATTTAGAGAAAGGTTTTATGAAAATTTTAGTGACGGGTGGAGCAGGTTTTATTGGTTCACATGTTGTCGATGCCTATGTGGCTATCGGTCATGAGGTCTTGATAGTTGATAATTTATCCACGGGGCAAAGAGCCAATCTCAATCCAAAAGCTAAATTTATAGAGTGTGACATTGTCGATCAAAAAAAAATCCAGAAAATTATCCTAGAAGAAAAACCAGATGCCATTAACCACCACGCTGCTCATATTCAAGTTGGCTATTCTGTGAAAAATCCGCAATTTGATGCCCAAAATAATATCATCGGTTTACTAAATATTATGGAAGCCGCTAAAAAAGCTGGAGTTAAAAGAGTGGTGATGGCTGCCACAGGCGGAGCGATGTATGGCAATAAAAAAACCCCTTTTACTGAACAAATGAAAGAACAACCGCTATCTCCCTATGGCATTTCCAAACGCGCTGGCGAACTTTACCTCAACTATTATCATGAAATTCATCAGATTCATTATGTGTCACTGCGCTACAGCAATGTTTATGGCCCGCGCCAAAATTCTCATGGCGAATCGGGAGTGATTGCCATCTTTTTGGAAGCGCTAGGTGAGGGTAAACCAGCCATTATTAATGGCAATGGCAAACACACCCGCGACTATATTTATGTAAGCGATGTGGTGATGGCCAATGTTTTAGCTTTAGAAACTTACTTTGTTGGCGAATTAAATATTGGCACAGGCATTGAAACCTCAACTAATGAAGTTTTTGACAAATTAGTCAGTGAACTAGGCATAGACATGCCAAGAGAATATGGACCTGAGCGCATCGGCGAACAAGTGACCAGCTCGTTAGATGCGAGCAAAGCCAGGGAAATTTTAGACTGGCACGTAAGAATAAATTTTGATGAGGGCGTAAAAAGGACGGTTGCCTGGTTTAAAAATAAAGCTTAAAACTTTAGTCGCCTGCTATTTTTAATTATAGAGGGTCTATTTTCTTTAATAATCTAATTTCTAGATCATCTTGGCAAGAAAATGTTTCAATTTCTTCACTGGGGCCAAAAATAGTTAACTCGTTAAAAGCAGTTTTATTGTGCTCGTATTGGCTTTTTTCCACCACCACTGCTAAATAGTCGGCATCAGCCGTGTTAGTGACTAAGTCTTTAAGATCACAAGCGCTGTGCAGGAATAAATATTGCCATTCCATAGCGTTGTGATAAGGATGAAAATCAGATTGCACCGCTACAAATAGAGCTTCTTGGTGAGAATTGCAGAAATTTCTAGCACAAGCCAGTGAATCATCAACACTGCGATAAGCTGGAGCAAAATAACTGGCCAATTGAGCTGGTTTCAACCAAAAAACTAGTAAAAAAGGCAAAATCAAGAGCGCCCAGCGATTATTAATTAGTAAAAAAGCCAAAAGCAAAAACAAACAAGTAGTTAGACCAAAAATATAATGAGCTTGAATAGCTACCGGCATCAGCAAAGTAATAATTAGAGTCAAAAAGAATAAAGCCAGAGCTAGTAGCAAGTCAAAAGATAGTTTTTTCTTTTTGTTGATCAAATAAACAATCGTCGTTAGCAGGATTAAGAAAATTGCTAAGTAAAAAACATTTGGCAAATGAAAGACAAAAGAAGTAATTGCCTCAAGTTTAGCCATTAAATAGCTGGCTGGCTGAGGCATAGCTTCGCGAGTGAGCATCATATTCGTCAATAAAAAATTATGGCGCAATTCAAAAACAATAGTTGGTAAGTTGGCTAAAGCTAAGGAAGCGATTGTTTTAAAAGCCAGAGGCCAAAAATCTTTTTTAAAAACAAAGACTGCCATCAGGGCAAAAGCCAAGAAAACAGGAAAAACCGAGTAAGAGAAACTCAAAGCCAAAGCTAAAGCCATGGCAAAACCCCAACTTAACACCTTATCTAAAGATTTTTCTTTAAGATATTTGTTGCGCAGGGCTAAAAAAGCATAAAAAGCAAAGAGTAAAAAAGGAGTGACAAAACTAGGATTCCAGACAAAACGATTCTGAATAATATATTGCGGATGCAAGCAAATTAAAAAAAAGACAATCAGCAAGGAGTTTTGCCAGCGAGGCTGTTTGCGCAATAAATATAAACCCAAGATAAAAGCCACAATATAAAAAATTGCCAAGGCTATTAAAGTGGCATAAGGCGAACCATTACTAATTAAATAAAATGGATATAGCAAGTAAAAATAAATAGCACTTTGATTAAAAGGAATAGCGCTGGTCTGTGGCCCCAAAAGTGGCGGCTTATTAGAATGTTGCCAATTCCAAAGCACTAAAAAATCTCGACCAATATCATTAAAAAAAAGCAAAGAACTGCTAATTTTATAAAAACGCAAAAAAATAAAAAGTATTAATAATAGAACTGCCAAAAAATAAGGAAGGATTTTTTTAAATTTTAATTTAGTCACAATTCAATTATACAGAGCCTATCTCTTTTATACAGAGCTTAAATTAAATTTGTATGCTTTTATGTAATATTTTTTTGCAAAAATAGTTACATGACGTATTCCAGTGTCAATCCAAATTTGATTTTAGCTGTTGATTGGACTAAAATAGTCCACAATATGTCCACAATTCAACTTAAAGTCACCTTATCTAAACAATTGCACAGTATATTGCAAAAAAGAGCTCAAACAATTGGCCTAACCATGTCTTCTTATGTGAAAAATCTGATTATTGATGATATTAAAGAAACAACTTTCGAAGAAAAATTAGTTAGTGATCAGGTTGAAATGGCATATGAAGATGCCAAAAACAATAAAAAACAAGCTATTAAAATTCATAAATTACAAAAAACACTCGATAATTTATGATAGAAATTTCTTTCTCGCAAAATTTTTATCGTAAACTTAAAAATATCAAAAGAAGAAATCCAGAATTATTTAAAAAAATTAACTCACAGCTCTTATTATTTGCTGAAAATCCGCGACACCCTTCACTTAGACATCATAAATTAAAAGGTAAGCTGCAAAATTCCTGGAGTATTAGTGTGACAAAATCCTTCCGTTTGATCTATATGGTTGACGAAGAATATTATTTTTTTGATCTAGGTTTTCACTCAGAGATTTATAAATAAGCTTTGTGATCTAATCAATTCTCTCTGCCAACTTCATCGCCTCTGCCACTGCCTCATCCATATTTAAATAGCGATAAGTACCCAGTCGGCCAGCAAAATAAACACCTTTTTGCTCTAGTTCACTAACTTTAGCAAGATATTTTTTAACTACTTGATGATTTCTCGTCCTTGGCACCGGATAATAAGGCTCACCCTTACTCTTTGGGTATTCACGAGCAATGATCGTGTGTTTGGTCACTTTAGTAGGTGCAAAATATTTAAACTCAATAATACGCGTGTAGGGTACAGTTAAATCTGGATAATTAATGACGCTGTTGTTTTGGTAAAACTCGGCATTGACTTTACAAAATTCAAATTTGAGAGAGCGATATTCTAATCGGCCATATTTATAATTAAAATATTGGTCAATCGGCCCGGTATAAATAATTTTGTTAAATTTTTGCAGATAATTTTTCGACAATTTGAAAAAATTCTGTTTCAACTGCACTTTAATCTGCGGATGATCGAGCATCTTTTTAACCAGGGCCGTATAACCAGCTGTCGGCAGGGCTTGATATTTATCAGTAAAATAGCGATTATCAAAATTGTAGCGAATGGGTAGGCGATTACTAATACTAGTATCTAAGAGTGCTGGATCAAGACCCCATTGTTTAAAGCTATATCCGTAAAAAATTTTCTGATAAATAACTTCACCAACTTTGGACAACAAATAATCGGCTAAACTATTAATTTCTTTGATTTTGAGGGCTTGAGTGGTCAAAAAATGCCTCATTTCTGCCCCTGTTTTAAGCTTTAAGCCAAACAATTGATTAATAGTATTAATGTTGACAGGCAAAACCACGCTCTGATCGTTAACTTTAGTCAGCACTTGATGCTCATAAGCACGCCAGTCGGCAAATTTTTGCAGGAATTGCCAAACCGCTTTACTATTAGTGTGAAACAAGTGAGCGCCATAGCGTGAGACTAAAATATCTTCTAAATCCTGATCAAAACAATTGCCTGCCAGATGCGCGCGCTTATCAATCAGCAAGATTTCCATCCCCCGATCGGCTAGCTGTCTAGCCAAAGTGGCTCCTGTTAAACCAGCGCCAACAATTAAAACTCGATCTGCCATATAGCCATTATACTGCACAAACTCTCAATCGGGCTGAGTGAGCTGGCCACCAACTCACTCACAAACTCCCAATCACTCAATAATTTTTCAATGTTATACTAATTATAATGTCGATGATTAAGCTTTTTAGTCAATATCATGAATTGTTGGGCCAGCTTACCAGCCGAGAAATTAAGCAGCGCTACAAACAGTCGGTGCTGGGCTATGCCTGGGTCATTCTCAATCCTTTTTTTCAAATGTTGGTGATGGCTTTTGTTTACAGTATCATTATACGCATTCCAGATCTGGGCGTGCCTTATTCAATTTATTTGTATGCTGGTTTGTTGCCTTGGACATTGTTTAATAATTCTTTAACAGGTTCAGTCAATTCATTGGTGGGCAACGCTGGTTTATTAAGTAAAATTTATTTTCCTAGAGAAATCTTTGTCATGAGCACGATGCTGGCTAAAATGGTGGATTTTGCCCTATCCTGCAGTATTTTTATTATTTTTATGATTTACTTTCAAATTCCTGTGACTTGGAACATTCTTTGGGTCATTCCCATTCTACTTATTCAGCAGCTTTTTACTTATGCTCTGTCTTTATTTTTAGCAGCGGCCAATTTGTTTTATCGAGATATTCAATACTTGCTAAATCTAGTGCTCTTAATCTGGATGTATTTAACCCCAGTTATTTATGCCACTGAATTTTTTCCAGAAAAATATCAGTGGATTTTTAAGCTCAACCCAATGGCCATCATTATTAATGCTTATCGCCAGGTAATTTTAGCTGGAGGAATGCCAAATCTACAAAGCTTAGGCTTGGCTTTACTTTTATCGCTGGGTATTTTAGCTCTTGCTTATAAATTTTTCAAAAAAGTTGAAGGCCTTTTTGCCGATGTTGTTTAAACCATGAAAGACAATCAAACAATCGCTATTAGTGTGGCAGAAGCAAGCAAGCTTTTTCGTTTGCAAAAACAACGTACTTTTAAGGAATTATTACCAGCCTTGTTTGGTGGGCAAAAAGCTGTGGAGCACTTTTGGGCATTAGAAAATATTAATTTAAAGATCAAAAAGGGTGAAACAGTTGGGATTATTGGCCCCAATGGCGCAGGTAAAAGCACTTTACTCAAACTAATGGCAGGGGTAACTAAGCCGACTAAGGGTAAAATTACGCTTAATGGTAAAATTGCCCCACTGATTGAACTTGGCGCTGGTTTTCACCCTGAGTTAACTGGCAGAGAAAATATATTTCTCAACGGCATCATTTTAGGCTTAAGTAAAAAAGAAGTAACAGATCGGTTTAGCGAAATTGTTGATTTCGCTGAGCTTTGGGAATTTATTGATCAACCGATTAAACATTACAGTTCTGGCATGTATTTGCGCTTGGCTTTTAGTGTGGCAGTCCATACTAATCCCGATATTTTACTAATTGATGAGATTTTGGCAGTGGGAGACGATAATTTTAGAAAGAAATGTTTCAAAAGAATGGAGGAGTTTAAAAAAGCAGGAGTAACAATTATTTTGGTATCTCATGCCCTAGAACAAATTCAAAAGTTTTGTACTAGAGCAATTTATTTGAATGAACATCGAGTGATTGTGGATGGGAAGGTGGAAGAAGTGAGTGAAAAATATGTAAATGCGGGTGTGAATTAATATAATACTTAATTTATGAAGAAACCTCTGAGGATTTTAGTCACCAATCATCATTTGTATCAATACACTGGCACAGAGGTTTCATCTCTAATTCTTTGTAAATATTTAAGAAAAGAAGGGCATGAGGTAGTTTTCTATAGTAAATATCTAGGAAATAAGTTAGTTAAAACAATGGAAGACTATAAGGTTAAGGTTGTCGACAATTTAAATTTAATAAGAAATCAAAAATTTGATATTGCGCACGTTCAACACAATATTTGTGCTTATGAAGTAAGATATTATTTTCCAGATTTGCCGATGGTTTTATGGGTTCATGGATATGTGCCTTTTTTAGAACAAGTGCCAGCCATTGACCTAAATATCTCATATATTTTGACTATTAATAAAACCGTGCGTGACCATGTATTTAAACTGGGTGTTCCGAAACACAAAATAATTGTTTTTAGGAATTTAGTTGACTCAGAGGCTTTTTATGTAAAAAAGCCAATTTCGAAAACTATCAAAAATGTTTTGGTATTAAGTAATAAGTTATCTGTAGAAAAGCAAACAGTTATTGAGAGCGTGATTAATCAATTGGGTTTGAAAAGTGTTCATATTGGCTCTGTTTATAATAATATGGTGGATAATAATAAATTGGTTGATTATATCAATAATGCAGATTTAGTTTTTACCATCAGCTTGGGTGCAATTGAAAGCATGTTTTGTGGACGAATACCAATTTTATTTGATGAAAATTCGACACAATTTACTGATGGACTAGTAGATACTGGAAATTTTGATTTTTTAAAAGAAAACGGTTTCTCTGGGAGATCTTTAAAAAGGATAATGACAGAAAATGACATATTAGATGATTTGCAAAAATATAACTACAAACAAGGCGAATTATTAAGAAAAAAAGCATTAAAAAACTATGAGGCTAATCAGCAGATTAAAAAAATTGTAGATATTTATAATCAAGCTATTAAAAATTTCAAAAAGAAACAATTATCTAAAAAAAATAATGAAATTTTATATCATTTAATTCGGTCTGTTGAAGAAGCACGATTCTATTCTATTGATGTCTTACGGGCTCAAACTTCAACTATTCAAGGCCTGGACATTAATTCTTTAGAATCAGATGATCAAAAAATTATGCATGAGTGTTTTCATTATGTTGAATTATCGAATAGGGTAAATTCACTTAATGAAAAGATATTTCAACTAAAACTTGATTTAAACAAAATTAAAAACAGTAGATATTATCTATTATGGCAAAAATTTAATAAATTAAAAAAAATTATAAAATGAAAAAAAAGATGACCGATTATCTAGTCTCACGTAATAAGCAACTTGAAGAAAAACTTGTCGATCTAGAAAATAAAAAAAAGGAACTTGAAGATCAATATGTAACTATTCATGAATCAAAAGCTTATAAATTTTGGAGAAAAATACAAAGTTGTAAAAAAACATTAAAAAATCCTCATTTTTTAAATCATAAAGATGTTAATTTTTAATAACAGAATGTTTACTAAATATAATTTAAAAATTTTACTTAAAGGTATTAAGTATTTATTTTCCCACAACCTATCTTCTTTTCTTAAAAAAACATCAGCAGTAATCGAAAGAGAATTGCGGATAGCTCAATACAATAAACAATATACTGCATATCTTAAACAAAATAGCTTAACAGATGAATTTATTGCAGATGAAAAAAGACTCATATCTAGGCTAAAAGTTAAACCAAAAATCAGCCTTGTAATGCCAACCTATAATTCCTCAATTAAATTTTTAAAAATGAATATTGACTCAGTTATTAATCAAATTTATCCAAACTGGGAACTTTGTATTGCCGATGATAATTCTAGTGATGCCAGAGTTAAGGAAACCATTGAATATTATTGCAAAAAAGATAAAAGAATAAAATGTGTTTTTCGGGAATCTAATGGCCATATCAGCAAAGCTAGTAATTCCTGTTTAGAAATTGCCACTGGGCAGTATGTTGGACTCTTAGATCATGATGATCTTCTATACCCAAACACTTTAAGCGAATGCATAAAAATAATAAATGAGCAGCAAACTGTTGATTTTATTTATACAGATGAAGATAAAATTGATGCCCATGGCAAACGCTTTGAGCCGCATTTTAAACCCGACTGGTCACCTGAAACATTGCTTTCAGGAAATTACATAACCCACTTCTCTTTGATTAAGAAAAATTTAATAAATAAGGTTGGAGGTTTCAGAGTTGGTTACGAAGGAGCACAGGATTTAGATTTATTTTTAAGAGTTACAGAGTTAAGTAAGCAAATCTATCATATTCCTAAAGTTTTATACTCTTGGAGAACATTAAAAAGTTCTACAGCTAGTTCAGACTCTGATGCTAAATCTGATTATGCTTATAAAAACGGCATAAAATCAATTGAGTCTGCGTTAAAAAGAAGAGAAATAAGGGCGACAGTGACTGAAGGAGCTGGGCGAGGATTATATGATTTTACTATTCACAATAATTTTGAATACGCAAAATTTATATCAAGGTCGACGGGCGAAAGACTCGGAATTCAAGTATATGACTTTATAAAAAATAATTCTAGTCAATATATTATTTTCCTTGATAAAAATTGTTCAATATCTGATGAAAATATTCAGCGTTCTTTAGGACTGTTTATGTTTCCAGGAATTAAAATGCTAACTATAAAGATTGTTAATCAAAAAGGAACAATATATAAAACTGGAATTATAATTTCTAAAAATGACAAATTAATCCATGCTTTTCAAGGAATGACTGAGGGAGGTTACTTTAATTTTAACTATAGTCGAATGTATAAAAATTTTTCAGCAACTAGCTTGTTGGGAACCATAATTGATAGAGAATTTTTTTCTAAAATTGATCTAAAGCCTATTAAAGAATTTGATAATTATACCGATATTGGCTTGTATTTAAGTTATTTAATCTCTAAAAACAAGCAAAGAATTGTTCTTGGATATAATCCATTAATTATTTATAAGGGAGACTATCAAAATGACAAACTTTCATCCCAATCAATAAAGATGGCTCAAAAAATAATTGAAAAAAAAGAATATGATCTAAATTATAATCCAAACTTAAGCACTAGTAGAGTAGATTTTAGCATTAATGGATAATATTGTAGGAATTAATAGCCAGTTATCGCGAAATTAACAGGGGGTAGAGTAAATACTCGTCTTCATTTTTTATAATCAATGTCTCTTTAGACCCTTCTTCTCTAGAGAGTTTATCTATAGCAACACAAATATAATCATTTTTTGGATTAATAACTCTCTTAAGTGGAATAGTTCTGTTTTTTCGCAAATATTCACTATTTTCGTAATCAATAAAAAGTAATTTTGATTTATCACTACACTCACCATCATATACAGTGAATTGATAAATTGCGCTTTTTTTCTTTGTTTCTTCCTCTTCTTTTTCTTTCATAAAGAATTGTAAGCCACTAAATTTATCATCTCCGATAAATAAAGTTATTCTTTGATTATCTAATTCCTCTTCTACAATTTCACTTAGGGCTTCAATTTTATTTTCTATTAAACTGTCATTGCCAAAAGACATAGAATAATCATAGTATCGATAATAAGTTGTGGAAAGTATTTGATAAGAAATAAAACCCATTCCTAAGCCCAATAACAGATTTTTAAACTTAACAGCGCCAATTTTGTCGTGTAACAACTTTAACCAAAAAATTAAGAAAGGAAAATAAACCAAAAAGTACCTACCCTGTACCCCATCAATTATCTTTGCTCCAACGGGGGACCAAGTAAAGTAGAAGGAGCTTATGATTAAGAAAATTCCTCCAAAAATAATCATTCCCAAAAAGATAATGCTAAACCAGCTTATATTTTCTATACGATTGCTTTTAATGTATTTATAAATTGAATAAAAAGATAACAACGCAATGCACAAATAAGTAATAAAGTTTAAATCATAATCCAACCATCCAAAAATTCCCCAAAAACTTTTAAGCCAAAAGTCGGGTAGTCCAGCACGCATAGTTGACTTAAATACATCAAAAAAATAAAGAGGATTAGATTTGAGTAAATCAAATTGACTTATTGCACCATATCCACCAGTTTTAGAAGTTCTTACATTAGAAAAAGTATTCCAAAAGACAATTAGTAAAAAAACTAATAATGCAAGGCTAGACAGCAAATAAAAATTTTTCTGATTTTTATTCAGATGCTTCCAACTTTTTACGATCAATAACAAGGGTAATAAAAATAAAGAGTAATATCCTGGCTTGGATATTAAAAATAAAAAAGATAATAATATAAATATCAAAATTTTTTTGTTATCAATTTTGTTTGAAGTAAAAAGAGATACAAAATAAGAAAACAACACTAAACCTAAACCTAAAGGCACCACATCATGGCTTATAGAAGTCACCTGAAACCACAGCATAGGGATCAATAAATAGGGGAATAATAGAGATTTGTTTTTAGCTAAAAGTTTCACTGAAAAATAAAGACAAATTGCAAAAAATAATAAGTTAAACAAACGTCCTAAATAAAAAGAAACGGCTGGATATGCTGAAAAAGAACCCAAATTTATTCCAATACTTACAGGTAAATAGGAAATAAAAGAGGCTAGAGATAGGGCGGGGGTATATTCAACCAGCTCGTTACTGGGATCTTTTTGCCAGGCTAGTTTCCAGGGGTATTTTAGAGAATAATTGTGTGCTATCGAGCCAATTCTGTTAATTGAGGGGTAATCATAAAGTCTTTTTAAAACTTTTGTTTGACTAGTGTTTAAATTTAAATGATGGTTTATCGAAGTAGCTCTCCAGAAATGAACCACTTCGTCAGGCTTTTGAAAAGGTGGCACAAAAAAAATAAACAGAAAAATTATAAAAATTCCTAGAGAAAAAAATATGTTTGATATTTTCTGATTTTTCATTATAAATTCTTTCATAGTGGATATTAAAATTTATTTTCCCAAATAATCATCTTTTGATGTAGACAGTTTTGCCCAACTTCGATTTGTCATGTACCAATCAACACTTCTCTTTATTCCCTCGCTAAAATCAACTTTTGGCTCCCAATTTAACATGTCTTTGGCTTTAGTGCTTTTTGCCAGCGTGTGCTTCATGTCTGCCTTGGAAAATCCACTATATTTAATTATGGCCTTTTTATTAGAATATTTTTCTATTAAATTAATTAAATCTTTTAAGGAGTAAGCTGCCAACCCACCACCAATATTAATTACTTCATAACCCCTTGGTTTTAAAGCTAAAACTGTTCCTTTAGCAACATCATCTATAAAAGTAAAATCTCTTGTTTGCGTTCCATCGCCATTTATTACTATTTCCTTTTCTTCAATAATATCTCTTATAAATTTGAATACCGCCATATCTGGTCTACCAGCTGGCCCATATACGGTAAAATACCTTACGATTGTGGCATTAATATCGTATAAGTGGTAGTAGGTGTATGCAATCATTTCTGAAGATTTTTTTGAGGCTGCATAGGGTGACAGTGGTTCATTTACTGCTAATTCCTCACTAAAGGGAAGTGCCTGACCAGCATACAATGAAGACGTTGAGGCTTGGACTATTTTATTAACTTTATATTTTTTCATTAACTCTAAAATATTCAACAAGCCAATTGTGTTTGTATTAAAATACATGAGTGGATTAAGCATGCTGTACCTAACCCCAGCTCTTGCTGCCAGATTTATGATTGCATTAAGCTTATACTCTTTAAAAATTTTTTCTAAATCATCATAATGTTCAATATCAAGTTTAATAAACTTAAATGCATTACTTCTATTTAAAGATCTTAATCTGTATTCTTTGAGATGGACATCATAGTAATCATTCATATTATCCAAGCCAATAACATGGTTTCCAGTGTTAATTAGCTCTTCACAAACTTTGTGTCCAATGAAACCAGCAGATCCGGTAACCAATATATTCATAATATTTATTTCCATTATTATTATAGTACAATAATAATAATGGAAAAGGTAAGATGTCCGATTTGCAATAATCACAAATTTACGCATATCTTAATTGGTCAAGACAATATCAACAAAATTCAAGGAAAATTTAACATTGTAAAATGCACAGGTTGTCATTTGCTACTAACTAATCCAAGACCTAATTTAATAGAAATAAAAAAATATTATCCAATTAAGTATATTCCTTATCATCCTGATTTTAAAAAATCAGTTACAATTGCTAATTTTAGATTGAAATATCCATTGATTTATAGCATTATAGATCCACAACATAATATTAATTTACTCACTCATAAAAAAATAAATAATATATTAGAAATTGGGTGTGGCGCTGGTAATTATTTGTACGAATTGAAAACTCTGTATCCAAATTGGAATATTTCAGGAGTAGATATTAGTGAAACCAATATAAACTATCTTAAAAAAAATAATATAAATGCATATTTATCTAATCTGACTAATATTCCACACAAAGACAGTAGTCTTGACATTGTTTATGGTTGGATGGTATTAGAACACGTTCATGAATTGAACAAAGCTATATTAGAAATACACAGAGTATTGAAAAATAATGGTATATTTTGTTTGTCTGTTCCAAATGCTGCTAGCTGGGAATTTAAACTATTTAAAGAAAATTGGCACGGACTACATCTTCCTAACCATTTATATCACTTTACTCCGAAGAGTATTACGATGTTATTAGAAAAAAATAATTTTTACGTAAAGAAAATTATTTTTCAAAAGAATTTCTCATCTGTGTTTTCTAGTCTAAGTGTTTCAATTGAAAATAGTAGCTCACCTAAATTTATAAAAAAAATTTCGCGTAAAGTTTTAAAATGGAATATTTTCTATCATTTGGTAACACTACCTTTTTCCTATTTGTTGTCTTTCTTAAAACAGTCTGGGAGAATAACCATAATCGCGTATAAAAAATGAAAAACCTAGTTAGCGTCCTTGTCGTAACCCACAATTCTCAAAAATATATATATAGCACTTTAAATAGCTGTCTTCAACAAGAATACCAGCCAATAGAAATTCTTATTTTTGATAATAACTCCTCAGACAATACTGTTGATATTATTCATAAGCTAAAGACTAGTAAAGTAAAAGTATTTAAATCAAAAAGAAACATTGGACCATACGGAGGATTAAATTATTTAATTAATAAAGCCAAGGGTAAATATATTGCTGTACTAGATCATGACGACCTATGGCTTCCTCCAAAGCTTAAAGAACAGGTAAATTATTTAGATACTCGTCCAAAAGAAATTTGCTGTGGAACACAAACTTACATTTACTACGAACATAAAAATATTTTAATACTTGATAAGAAACCTCTCAGAGTTAACTATGTAAATCATATATCTTTAATGTTTAGGAATATCGGTTTCAAATATGATGAGAAGTTTACTTTTAGTGATGAACATTTTGAGAAGATCGTATTAGGTGGAAATTCTTCTAAAATACACTGTATACCTAATGCGCTATCTATTCATAGAATTAGAAGTGATAGAAATAATTTTTCTAGAAATAGATATAAGCTCAACATGGCATTTATTAAAGAATATTTTTCTATTAATCCGATTGGGATTAAAACACTGATTAACTTTATCGGCTATATGGTATTTAGATATTCTCCAACATCCATAGAATGGATGTTAATAAATATTGTAAAAAGGAGATCAGCTAAATACTCTCTAAAAGAATTCAAAAAAATGCACCCCAATTTAATTATTAATTAGTGTCACATTTTTACTAAAACCACATCAAAAGAAAGATGAATAATATCTTTCAAAGAGTATTTTTTTCTTAAATAAAATGGCAAATCATCAGTCCACACCTCATTTACTTTTAAATCTAATATCTTAAGATTATATTTTTTAAATAAAACTTTATAGTCTGATAGTCGCATTCTATTTACCCACAACCCAGTATTTCCAAATAAGAAATTAAATATTTTTTGAGGAATAAAGAGGAAGAAAAGGCTTTTTTTTGAAAAAACATGATCTTTTAAATCCACCGAATGATACATTATACCACCCTTCTTAAGAACACGCGTCATTTCACTTATACTATGTTCTAAATCTTTAATGTGTTCTAAAACAGCACATGAATATATAACATCAACAGTAGAATTATCCATTTTGTATGAATAATTTTTTGCGAATGAGATCATTTTAACCTTACTCTTAGCTTTTTCTAAATTTTTCTTATTGCCCAATAAGTCTAAATATAACGACTCTGTTTTTTTATAATTTAAATGATTGTTTTCATCAATTGCATAATAGGTTCCAAGACCTCCCTCTTTAATTGCCAACAGTCCGAAACCAACAGATGCTCCCGGACCGAGTTCAAGCAAACGTGTTTTTTTTAAACTTTTATATTTATTAACGCTTTTACTAAAAGAAGCGTATTGTCCATGTATATATTCAGCATAATTTTTTCTAAAATAAGGATTGTAGAGTTTTTCAACCAATCTTCTTGACTTTGGAAAAAAATAAAATAGGGCGTTTTCTGCCAAAACTAAGGGTAATTTAATGATAATGTTCATATTGCCTCAAAAAGTTTTATATAATTTTTAATACTTTTATTCCAACTAAACTTATCAATTATGGTTAATCTAGCCTTATTCCCGTAAATTTTATATAGATCATTCTCAAGAAGTGTTTTAACCTTATCCTTAAGCTCTAATGTTTTATCAAAATTACATATGAAACCATTAACTGCATCAGATATAACCTCACTAGCTCCCTCATTCTTTGTAGCCACTGGACAACAACCACACAACATAGCTTCCAATAAAGATGTCGATAAGCCACCTCCTGAATAGGAGGAGTGTAAATAAATATCTCCACATTTCATTATGGAAATTGCCTCATCTCTACTTTTTTTACCCAAAAAAACAATGTTTTTTGATTTATATTTTTTTAATTTTTCATAATCTTCACCGCCTCCGATAATTAAAAAAACAACTTTCTCGTTTTCTTTTAACAACTGATTAATTAAAGAAATACTTCTTTCTATTCCCTTCCATTTGTAAAGTCTGCCGCAAAAAATAAATTTTGTAAAATTTTTATATTTCTTGGATATTGCTTTATTGACTTCTATTGCTTCGATATTTTTTATATTCAGACCTCGTGTTATTACCATTCTTGGTCTTTTATCAAATTTCTCGATAAATTTATCAACAGCCTTAGATATTGGAACATTGTAATCACTATTTTTAAAAATAAGCCTACCTATGCTTTCATCATAAATTCGAGCTATTAGGGTTGTTAATGGATTAGATAGTTTTACATAATCTGAACCGTGTTCTATATGAATCCATGTATAGTGATTTTTTTTTGAAAAAATTAGGGCCATTAAGGAAGTTAAAAAAAATCTTGTTCTAGAGATTACTATACTATATCTAGTCTCATTAATTATTTTTAATAATTTCCAAAAATCCTTTTTCCAAAACTTAAAAATCGGAAAGTTAGATACTATTTCTGTTGCTGGAAACCTATAAACTTTAACAGTAGCAGATTCTTCTTCAACAAATTTGCCTGTTTCGGGAAGATCTGTAGTTAAAACAACAACTTCATCAAAGTAGCTTGAGACATTTTCATTAAATTCTTGAGCATGTGATTCTAATCCTCCTACATGCGGAGGATAATAGGGTGAAAAAACCAAAAGCCTCCTTGATTTCATTTTTTTTTCGCCAATTTCCTAACCAATTTTTCAATCTCTTGTTGCATCTTGTTTATCCTAATATGATTCTCAAACATTACATAAGTTAAAACTATTAAGGCTGTCACTGTAATAAAATCAAATAACCTAATAAAAAATAATTCTTTGATTAATGGTTCTAGAGACTTTGGAAATAATGTCACCCAAATTAAGCCTGCCCACAAAATTAGCCAAACAATGGCACCACGATTGCCAATTGAACCTTTTTTCCAGTGTATAAACAAGTTATACAGCATGAGCAGACCGAATGCGGAAACAATGATTTGTACACCTACGATAGTCATTTTTTTATATACCAATAAGGGATCTTTATAAAAAAACCGAATGCTTCAAAAATACTCAGCCCCTTATATTTATCTATATATATTGTATCAACATTTACTTCAGAAAAGGAGATGTTCTTTTTTCCAGTCATTGCAGCAATCTGCGCCTCAACTCCATATCGAGGCTCATCCCACTCAATTTCTTTATAAATTTTTTTCTTGACAGCAAAATAACCACATAAAATATCAGATCTTTGAATATTGAAGAACTGTTTAACTAGTTTTACCATTAAAATATTTCCCCACCTTCTGATTATGGGCATTTCCACCCCTAATGCTCTTCGTCCAAAGACTAAATCATTATTTTTTAATTCTTTTCTGAATTCATTAAGGTGTTTGGGATCATGTTGACCATCGGCATCAAGAAAAACCACCGCATCACAGCCGATTTGCCAAGCTTTTTCTACGCCTGTTTTCATGGCTGCGCCTTTTCCTAAATTGATAATGTGCTGAAGAATTACAACTTGCTTATTTTTGCCAAATTCATCTTGTAGAATTTTGTATGAATTATCACTTGAGCCATCATCAACCAAAACAAGCACTGCTTGTTTATCAAGCTTCAGTATCTTTTTGACCGTATTTAGCGCTCTTTTTTCTTCGTTATATACTGAAACAACAATGGCTAATTTTTTAACACTTTTCATTTATTATTAAGTTTCATTTTTAACTATCTCTCTTTAAGACTATGCTTGTTTTTAATAAACCAGGAATATGAGGCTTTTATACCACTCAGTAAGTCAATTGAGTGTTTCCAGCCCAGATCATGAAGTTTGCTGACATCTAATAATTTGCGTGGTGTTCCGTCTGGTTTTGATTTGTCCCAAATTATTTTGCCTTTATGACCAACTACTTTTTGGATTATCTCTGCCAGCTCCATAATAGTTAAATCTTTGCCTGTGCCAATATTAATAATTTCTCTGTCATTGTAATTTTTCATTAAATAGACTAGGGCGTCAGCTAAATCATCGACATGAAGAAATTCTCTTTTAGCGCTACCAGTACCCCACAGGGTAACGGGTATCTGACCAGATATTTTTGCCTCATGGAATTTCCTAATCATCGCAGGCAAGACATGTGAGGAGGTGAGGCTATAATTATCATTTGGCCCGTAGAGGTTAGTCGGCATCACCGCAATAAAATTAGCTTGATATTGATCTCTAAAACTTTGACACATGGCAATACCTGCTATTTTGGCAATAGCATAGGCATCGTTACTCGGCTCTAAAGGGCCTGTTAATAAATATTCTTCTTTTATTGGTTGGGGACTAAGTTTTGGGTAAACACAAGAACTGCCTAAAAAAAGGAGTTTTTTGCTGGCATATTTATAGGCAGCATAGATAATATTTGTTTGCAGTTGAATATTTTCATAAATAAAATCAGCTTTAAAGTTTGAATTAGCCATGATTCCACCCACTTTGGCAGCCGCTAAAAAGACATATTCTGGTCTTTCTGTCGCAAAAAAATTGTCAACTGCCGCCTGGTTTAATAGATCTAATTCCAGTCTGCTTTTTGTAATGATCTTGCTGTATCCTTTTGACTTTAAATTTCTGATAATTGCTGATCCAACCAAGCCCTTGTGTCCGGCCACATATATTTTGCTTGTTTTTTTCATATATTTTTATCTTACTACAAACTGTTTAAATATCCCTTTAAATTTCTCCCTCTTTCTATAAGAATGAGGCCAGCAAATTTTTTCCATATCTTAAAATTATACCTTCTCATGATGATTTTCCACCAATTTTGTAAATCTTGTTTATTCTTAAAGCTTTTTTGCTGTTTGCTTGTTGTGGCATGTTTATGATGATAAACCACCGCTTTTTCTGCCAATACGCAGCTCATACCTGCTTGTCTAGCTCGCAGGGCTAAATCTACATCTTCTAAATAGGCAAAAAAATCACTTTCCAGTAAGCCGACTTTCTCAAACAGATTTTTTGTATACAAGGCTGCTGCGGCATCTGGGCCAAAGGGTTCTTGCAGCTTGTTCTTGGGTAATAAATCTGGATTATTTGACCAATAATCTTTTTTATCACTCAGCGAGCATTTTAAGTTTTCATCCAATGCTTCGGCTTTGCCTCGCCAGGCAAAAGCAAAACCTTGAGAATCAAGAGTTTTTTTATCACTGAGATAAATTTTACTTGCCACCATCTCAGCTCCAGTAACTTCTTGTTTCAAAAGCAATTCTTTAAGCCAGTTTTTATCAACTTCAGTGTCATCATTCAGTAAAATAATATGTTGGCTCTTGGCTTGCTCAATGCCTGCATTGACCGCTCCAGTAAAACCCAAGTTTTGCTCCAAGCACAAGTAATCGATGGTAAATTGTTGATTTGCACTTGTCTTGTTGAGCATATTTTTGAGCTCTGCTTGGGCTTTGGCAAATTGCTGACGATCAGTATTAAAAACAACAAGCACTTGAATTTTTTTTGCTGAAAAATGCTTGCCCAGTGCAGATTGATTAAGCGATAACAAACAATTAGCCAAGTATTGCTCGTTGCTCAGCAGGGTGGGGATGATGATGCTGGCTAAGTATGGCATAGCTTATTTCATCTCCTTCCTCACCACCACCAGACTATAAAACAAGACTGCTAGCGTTGCCACGATTCTACTGGCTGCCACAGCTTCAGCACCAAATTTAGGCAAGAGCCAAATGCTTAAAGCAAAAATAATCACGATACGCATTAAACCTGTTGTCGAAAAATAGCCAGGTCGATCGATGGCATAAAAAACGGCAGTTAAGGGTAAAACGGGGATTAGCAAAAAAACATTGACCAGTAATAAGCGCAAGATGCTGTCAGCCGCTAAATAATCAGCTCCCAGAGTAAAAATGATTAAATATTTGCTCAATGGTAAAACAGCGAGCAACAAGACTAAACTTAAAATAATTAAGATTTGGCTTTTTTTAAGAAATTGTTTGAGTACTGCTTTATCCTTGTATCTGGCAACGCGACTATTCAGCACTGATTCAAGCGATGCGCCAATGATGCTTAAAAACATGGCAACTTTCATCGCTCCGCTATAAAGCCCAGCCGCGTGCTCTCCCAAAGATTGTTGCACCAGCACTAAATCTAAATTATCAATTAAAACAAGACTGATGGCGGCAATCGCGCTGTGCAGCCAAAAGCGATTCACCTGTTTAGCTAATTTTCCTGTCAGGGCTTTGGGTTTAAAAAATAACTGCTCTTTGCTCACAGCCCACAGCACTAAGCCAGCCAGCAGTAAAGCTAAATAATAACTGCTACTAATGGCTAATAAATTGCTCTGCCAAGCAAAAATGATGGCTAGAAAAGCTAATAATTTAAAGGTCGCTTGTAAAATATTGATTAAACCTGCTTTGGCAAATTCTTGTTTGGCAATAAATAAATTAAATAAATAACTATAAAAAGCGAAGAAAACCGCACCTAAGGCACTTAGTAAAATCATTGTTGAATGGGGATAATTTAATATTTTTGCCAGATTTGGCAAAAATAACCCAACTACTATCAGCAAGATCAAAGCTAATAAGCCTTGCCAAAATAAAACGTGGGCTAAAAAGGCTTTTTGTTTTTGTGGCTCTTGATACCAATTACCCACAAAACGGGGGATTAATTGACTAAAACCGACATTAATGACTTGATGAAAAATCAACATCAAAGACACGCCCACTGAAAAAGTGCCAAAATCAACTGGCCCCATCCTTCGACCAAGGATAATCATCGCCACTGCCATCAAGCCAGCCGCTAAAAAATTGGCAACGGTGGTCATTAAGGATTGTCGACCGGCAGTAGACTGAAAAAGTTTTATAAGTGGCTTCATGCTCCCTTATTTACTCTAAAATTTGTGCTTCTTCACTGCCAAAATACTCAATTGTTTTGGCTAAACCATCACGAAATTCAATTTTTGCCTGCCAATCAAGCAATTCTTGGGCTTTGCTAATGTCTGGTTGGCGGCGGCTTGGATCATCAAGTGGCAATTCTTTAAAAATCACATCACCTTTGGTAATTTCTTCATTGATAATTTTTTGCACCAAGAGGGCTGTTTGCAGCACGGTATATTCATCTGGATTACCTAAATTGACGGTCACACCAGCCAAATCATCTTTGCTGCCTAAATTAATTAAACCCTCAACTAAATCACTGACATAGCAGTAAGAGCGCGTTTGCTTGCCATCGCCATAGACCGTTAAAGCTTCTTTTTTCAGCGCTTGATTAATAAAATTCGGCAAAATGCGGCCATCATCGGGGCGCATTCTCGGGCCATAAGTATTAAAAATTCTGGCAATGCGCACATCAACTTGGTAGAGGCGATGAAAAACCCCACAAATTGTTTCACCCAAGCGCTTACCCTCGTCATAGCAGGAGCGCGCTCCATTAGGATTAACATTTCCCCAATAATCCTCAGTTTGTGGATGAATTTGTGGATCACCATAAACCTCACTAGTGCTGGCATAAACCATGCGTGCTTGGGGATAATTAGCTTGTAAATATGTCAACAAATTGTGGGTGCCTAGAGAATTAACCAAATAGGTGGCAATCGGCTCTTTTTGATAGGCTGGAGGAGAGGCGGGCGAGGCTAAATGGTAGATGAGATCAATTTTTGCCACTTCTGGTCGCTCAATGAGCAGCTGATCGATGGCTAAACTTAAATAATCTTCGCTAGGCTTGCTCACATCTGCTTCAATTAAATAAAAATTGGGATTATCTGCTAAATGACGCAAGTTTACGCGCCGACCTGTAATAAAATTATCTACCCCAATCACTACTGCGCCAAAATGTAGGCATCTATCGACCAGGTGAGAACCAATAAATCCTCCAGCACCAGTAATTACCACCGTTTTGTTTGTTAAATAATGTTTATCAATAATATCTGACATGCCTTTATTCTAGCAAATTTCGCTTGTCAGAGGGAAGGAAAATCGGCATAATGGGGCTTATGACTCTAATCTTAGTTTTGGCTTTTATTTTGCGTCTTATTAGACTTAATGATTCATTTTGGCTTGATGAAGCCGCCCAAGTTTTAGAAAGCGCTCGACCACTAGCCGAGCAATTACAGATCGCTGGCGATTTTCAGCCACCTTTAATGCACTTGCTCACTTTTTTTTGGCTAAAGTTTCTAGGTTTATTTGGCCTAGAGCGCAGTGAGGCTCTAGTTAGATTATTGCCCAGCGTCATCCCTGGCTTAGTTAGCGTTTGGGCTACTTACCAGATTGCCTTAAAATTTTGGCCAAAAACCAAATCAAGTGCTACCAATACCAGTGCTGCTAAAACTAATGCTGCTAAGACCAGCAAAAAACATGCTCTAGCTTTTTTTTCAGCTCTTTTACTTGCTACTTCACCCCTACATATTTATTTTTCCCAAGAATTGCGCCCTTATAGCTTAGCCATGATGTGGGGCTGTTTGAGTTTATTGAGCTTGTTAGATTTGAGTCAAGAAAATACTTTGCCTAGTTTAAAGTCCGCTGCCAAAGCAAAGAGCAGCGCTGCAAGCAAAGCAGCCAACAGCGCCCAAGCCAATACCACCAGCACCGTAAAAATCTTTAATAAGCACACTCTAGCTTTTATTATCTTTAATCTTCTCGGCCTCTATTCCAGCTATCTTTATCCATTTTTTTTACTGGCTCAATTGGCCCACCTCTTTTTCGTCAAAAAAATTGATTTTAAAAAATTATTACTAATTGTCACTCCCATTGTCTTGGGCTTTTTACCTTGGTTGCCCAAGCTACTAGAACAAGTTCGCGTTGGCCAAGCCCTACGCCAGCAGATGCCTGGTTGGGCAGAGGTGGTCAGTTTACCCCAATTAAAAAGCTTGCTTTTTGTGCCGCTTAAATTTATCTATGGTTTACTAGATTTAGAAGTCAATGTCTTTTTTGTGGCCACAGCTCTGCTTATTTTTGGTCTACTTGCTTATTTACTTTTTCAGCAACGAAAACTCAAAAGCACCAAGCAGAGCTTAATTTTCTTTATTTACTTTTTTCTAGCGCCTTTACTAATAATGTGGCTATTTTCCTTTTTTATTCCACTCTTACAACCTAAACGCGTGCTTTTCCTCATGCCCGCCTTCTTTATTTTAATCAGCCAAGCCGTTCTTTATGCTCAAAAAAAACATCAATCTTTGGCACTTTTACTCTTAATTTCTCTTTTTGCCATTCATTTTTATGCTTTAATTACTTATTGGTACAAGCCATCTTTACAAAGAGAAAACTGGCGAGGACTTGTTCAGCAAATCGAATATAACTTTCCCTCACAAAACGCTGTGGCTGTCTTTTCTTTTAGCGCGCCTTTTGCTCCCTTTGCCTATTACACAGAAAATAAATTCCCTACTTTTGCTACGCAAAGCTTTTATTTGCCTGCAGAAACTGATTTAGCCAACAAAATTAAAGTCATCAGCGACTACGATTATGTTTTGCTCTTTGATTATTTGCGAGATTTAACTGATCCTCAAGATCAACTGCCGGCTTTAATTAAAGATTTAGCTTTTGCAGAAATTGGCCTTATTGATTATCCTAATATTGGTTTTGTTAGAATGTATAGCAAAGAAAGTATTACCGCATATGAAGGTGGGTCTCGATGTCAGTAGTTTAATTTATCGGCGAGGTGTTTCTCGATATACGAGCAATTTAATGCTCTCTTTACTCGAGTTGCGCGACATTGAATTATTGCTTTATGGCAATTCCCTGCGTGCCTATCGTCAATTAGAAAAAACCCTAGACACCAAGCTAAAAAGTGTTTTACCAGATAAATATGATCTTTTTCTGGGTAAAATTCCTCCGCGCTTGCTGGCAAAATTGTGGGCTTGGGGGCTTCATCCACTTAAAAAAACCATGCCCCAAGTCGAAGTTTTTCATAGCTGGGATTGGTTGCAACCTCCCGATAAAAATTTACCCCTAGTTTCTACCATTCATGATTTAGCCATTTTAAAATATCCAGCAACCGCTCATCCAAAAATTTTAGCGGCTCATCAACGCTCTTGGGAAGTTCTTAAACGCCGTCAAGCCCAAATTATCACAGTCTCTGAAGCTAGTAAAAGAGATATTGTTCGCTTATTGCAAATTCCTCCTCAACGAATTACCGTTACTTATGAAGCTTTACCTCGAGAAGTTAAACAGGCTAGCGATCGATTAGCTAATAATGTTGAATTACGTGTCCGCCTCAAAAATGCATTAAATCTGCAACGGCCATATATTCTTTTTGTTGGCAGCCGTGAACCTCGCAAAAATCTGGAACGGCTAATTAAGGCTTGGGCGCCTTTAGCCAATGATGTTTCATTAATTGTGGCAGGTGAAAAAGCCTGGGACAGCAGCGCTCAGTTTCGCCATCAACACCTGCACTTTTTAGGCCAAGTTAGTGATCTACAATTGGCCGCTCTTTATCATTATGCAGAATTATTGGCTTATCCCAGCTTAGATGAAGGCTTTGGTTTACCCATCCTTGAAGCTTTTTCTCATGGCTTACCAGTTTTAAGTAGTAATTTGCCAGTAATTAAGGAATTAGCGGGCAATGCTGCCCACTTAGTCAATCCCAACAGCATTGAGGACATCCGCGCCGGCTTAGAATTCTTATTAGCCGAAGAGAAGAAGGCTGCTAGTATCCGCATGCAACAAATGATTATTCGTCTGCAACTTTTTAATTGGACAAGAACTGCCCGTCTAACTACCGAGGTCTATCGAAAAGCCTTAGAACAGGGTAAATGAGTCAAAAAAAACAAATTATTCATCTAGCGATTGATGGTAATGAGGCTAATGTTAAAAATCGAGTTGGTTCTAATGTTTATGCCTGGAAAATCATTGATCAGCTACACCGACTTTGCAAAAATAGTCATCATTGGCAAATCACTATTTTATTAGCTCATCCCAAAGTTGCTGACTTGCCTAAAGCCCGCAAAAATTGGCGTTATGTTTATGTTCAGCCTAGTAAGCTCTGGACTCAATGGGCACTACCCATTCATTTACTTTTACACCGAGATGAATATGATCTTTTCTTTACTCCTGGTCATTATGCACCTCGTTTTTGCCCAATTCCTTATGTGAGTAGCGTCATGGATTTGGCCTATCTACACTTTCCCGACCAGTTTCGCCCCGAAGATTTACTACAACTTCAATCTTGGACAAAATATAGCGTCAAAAAAGCAAGAAAAGTCCTTACGATCAGTCAATTTTCTAAGAGAGAAATTGTCAAGTATTATGGCCGAGAAGCCACAGATATTATTGTTGCTCCGCCCGCTACTAATTTTGCTAAAAGCGCTAAACAGCCAGCTATTAGGCAATTTTTCAAAAAACACAATATCCATCGAGGCTATTTTTTATATCTGGGCACCTTGCAGCCTCGCAAAAACATTGTGTCATTAGTCAAGGCTTACGATATTTTCTTGATGAACTTGTTGGCGACTAGCAAAGAGGCTAAAGATCGCACTCTAGCTCGGGCACCTCAGCTAGTCATTGCTGGCAAAATAGGTTGGCTGAGTGATGATTTATTAGATAGAATCAAAAATTTTGCTTTTAAAGATAAAATAATTATCACTGGTTTTGTGCCAGATAATTTTAAAAAAGCCCTCTATCAGCAAGCAAAATTAAGTTTTTTACTCTCTTTATATGAAGGTTTTGGTATTCCACCGCTAGAATCTATTGAAGCAGGTTGTCTGCCTATCCTGGCCAACAATTCCAGTTTGACCGAGCTGTTTCATGATGCCAATTTCACCGTTGACCCACAAAATCACCAAGAAATCGCTCAAAAAATGTTGGAATTTAGTCAATTAAAGCCAAGTCGTTATCAACAACTATTAAAACAAAAACAATTAGCCATTAAGCAATTTAATTGGCAAAAGTCAGCCAAAATTATTCTGCGTGAACTGAGGAAAATTTATCAGGAATAGTCATGACTAATCCCATTATCATCGGCATTGATCCAGGTTACGACCGCCTCGGTTGGGCAGTGGCTCAAAAAAACCCTGGCGCTTGGCATATTTTTGATCAAGGTTGTATTGTCACCGATCGACAAGAAGAAATTGAGCAGCGATTTCAGCAAATTTTAGACGACTTAAGTGCCATTATTCAGCGCTACCAACCTCAAGAAGCGGCTGTTGAAACCTTGTTTTGGTTTAAAAATCAAAGCAGTGCCATGAAAGTCAGTGAAGCTCGTGGTTTAATTATTGCCAATTTACTTGACGCAGGCATAAAAATTAGCCAATACACGCCACTGCAAATCAAACAAGCCATAACTGGCTATGGACGAGCCGATAAAAAAGCGGTAGAAAAGATGGTAAGATTAGAGTTAGCAATTGATCAAAACGAAGCAAAAAATATCATAGATGATACTTTTGACGCGCTCGCTCTGGTCATTTGTCATCAGGCAAGCAGAAAGTTAAAAAAAATATGATTGCTTATTTAAAAGGCCCAGTTTCAGTAAAAAAAGATTATCTAGTGATTGTTTGTGCTGGTGTTGGTTATCGAGTTTTTACGACCAGCACTTTTGCTCAAACAGCTGCGCAGGCTGAACTAGCTGGGGAAGAACTCGAGGCCCATATTTTTACTCATGTCAAAGAAGATCGCCTCGATTTATATGGCTTTGCTCAAGAAAAAGAATTAGAGCTTTTTCAACTAGTTTTAACTGTTTCTGGCGTTGGGCCAAAAACTGCCTTAGGCTTAATTAATGGTGGAGTAGAGCAACTAATTAAGGCCGTTCAAGAGGCTAATTTGAGCTTTTTTACCACCTTGCCACGCGTAGGTAAGAAACTTGCTCAACAAATTATTATTGAATTGAAGAGTAAATTAGGTAGCCTCAAAGAATTAAATCTAGCCACTCTTTCGCCGAAAAAACAAGATGTTTACGATGCACTCTTGGCCTTGGGTTTTGATGATCAGAGTATTAATCTGGCTTTGGAGCAAATTGACGTAGAAAATCTAGATTTAGCCATTGCCATCAAACAAGCCTTGCAAATTGCCAGCGGAAAAAAAATATGAGTCAAGAAAAAAAGAACATAAGTCAACAAAAAATTGATCCACATTTAATTAATACTACAGACGAGGAATTACTTTTTACATCCTTGCGTGCCAATGATTGGCAAGAGTTTTTAGGTCAAGAAAATATTAAAAAATCTTTGAAAATTGCCATCGATGCGGCTAAACAACGCAAAGAAGCTCTAGATCATTTGTTATTTTATGGCCCAGCTGGTCTGGGCAAAACCACTTTGGCTCAATTAATTGCCAAAGAAATGGCAGTTAATTTTCGTATTACTTCTGGCACAGCCCTGTCAAAAACCAGTGATTTAGCCGCTATTTTAACCAACCTAGAAGATGGCGATATTTTATTTATTGATGAAATTCATCGCTTACCCAAAGCTGTTGAAGAAACCCTCTATCCAGCCATGGAGGATTTTGCCCTAGATATTGTCATTGGTAAGGGCCCCAGTGCCCGAACGGTGCGGCTGGATTTGGCTAAATTTACTCTGGTTGGTGCCACCACTCGCTTTGGCTTGCTCACCGGGCCATTTCGTGATCGTTTTGGCATTATTCATCGCTTAGAGTATTATCAACCAGAAGAATTAGAGAAAATTATTGATGTTGCCAGTAAAAAATTGGGCAGCAAAATTGATCGACCCGCTCGGCTCTCCCTAGCCAAACGAGCTCGCGGCACACCGCGCATTGCCCTCAAGCTTTTAAAAAGGGTCCGCGATTTTGCTCAAATTTTAGAAAAAGAACAAATTGATAGCGCTATTGTTGAACAAGCCTTAAAAATTTTTGAAATTGATGAGCTTGGTCTTGACGAAAATGATCGTCGTTTACTGATGGCCCTCATTAAAAAACATGACGGCAAAGCAGTTGGTTTAAAAACTCTCTCTGCCAGCATTAGTGAAGATGCCGGCACCGTTGAAGAAGTCTTAGAACCCTATTTAATGCAGATTGGTTTTATTCGGCGCACACCCCAAGGGCGGATTGTTGCCAAAAAAGCCTATCAATATTTCGGCATTGAACCACCAAAAGAATAAAGCAGTAAAAACAAGCAGAGGCTCAACATTTGCTCGCTCTGTTGTATACTAGTCTTATGCCTATTCAAGATAAAAATGGACGAGCTCTCTCTACTGCTGAAGTTTGCAGTAAGGTGAGAACTCGTCTTAAAACAATTTTTCTAGAAATTTGGACTGGTTTTCTCTGGTGGGGTGTGGGTTTTCTCCCTTTCCACACTTTACGACGATTTTTCTACCGCCTGTCAGGCATGAAAATTGGCCCCAAATCAACCATCCACATGATGGCCAGAATTTATTATCCAGCGGGAATTAGTATTGGTAAGGGCACCTTAATTGGCGAACGTGTTAGCCTAGACGGGCGACGACAATTACCCAATTCTAAAGGCGGTTTGCAGATTGGCAATCATGTTGATATTGCTTCAGAAGTAATGATTTGGACTAGTGAGCATGATATTCGATCAAGTGAAATGAAAACTATTGAAGAGCGAGTGGTCATTGGTGACTATGTTTTTATTGGCCCCCGAGCGATTATTATGCCAGGTGTCATTATTGGCGAAGGAGCAGTGATCGCTGCTGGCGCCATTGTCACTAAAGACGTTGAGCCTTATCAAATTGTAGCTGGTGTACCAGCCAAAGTTATTGATCAGCGTCCAAAAACTGCTATCAATTATTGTCTAGGACGTCCGCGCTTATTTCAATAATCATTGAAAATTATGTCAAAACTTTTGTCGGTCATTATTGTTTCTTATAACACTCAAGACTTAACTATAAAAAGTTTAGAAAGTCTGATTGCCGATATTAGAACTAGCGATTTATTAAAAAATGATACTGAAATTTTTGTAGTCGATAACCATAGTCAAGACGACAGCGTGTCGGCCATAAAGAAGTTTTTTAGCAAGGTAAAATTTGCCGATTACCAATTAATTGTTAATCAAAAAAACCTTGGTTTTGCTCGAGCCAACAACCAAGCCCTCAAAAAAGCCAGTGGTCAATATTTATTATTGCTCAACTCTGACACCGTTGTTAAAAAAGGAGCTTGCGAAACCCTAGTTAAAACTTTTATTGATGTACCAGACGAATTAGTCACTGCTGCCACGCAAGACAGCGACAAAATCATCGATTATCTGGGTATTTTAAGCCCGACTTTGCTCAATCCTGATGGCAGTTTGCAACCACAAGGCGGATCGAGCTTGTCACTTTTGGCAGTTTTCAATCAAATGTTTTTTCTTGATGATCTACCGCTAATTGGCAAGCACTTACCTTCGACCCAGCAGACGGGTCGTAGTCGGCATTTAAGCCGAGAAAAACTGCAACTCAAGCAGAACCAACAACACCAGCTGATTCCTAAAGCTTGGGTAGCTGGCACTGCTATGATGATTAGAAAAGACCTAATTACTCGCATTGGTTATTTAGATCCCAATATTTTTATGTACGGAGAAGACCAAGAGTTTTGTTTGCGAGCTAAACATCATCATTTCGATATTGCTGTTCACCCTCAAGCTGAAGTAATGCACTGGGGCAGTGCCAGCTCTTCTAGTAAAAGTGCCATTTTGGGCGAATTTCAGAGCTATTTATATATCTGGAAAAAGCATTTTCCAGCTTATCAATTAAGGATTTTGCGCTGGATTTTGCGAGCAGGAGCGGGGATTCGTGTCCTTTTTTATCGCTTGACTGGCAATCGTAGACAGGCGACAATTTATCTTGAAGCTTTAAAAATTATTAAATAATTATTTAGATTAATGATGACCAAGAAACAGTCTTTTACTCAAAAACTACTCACTTTTATTGATCAACGCCTGTTGTTTTTTGCTTCGCTATTTCTTTTAATTTTTATTCCTCTTTATCCCAAGCTGCCCTTGCTTGATCTGATTCCTGGTTATATTGTTCGACTGAGACTAGAGGATATTTGTGTTGGCCTGGTGACTTTATTTTATCTGATTCAGGTTTATAGAAAAAAGCTAACTCTAAACAATCCTCTATCTAAATGGGTGTTTGCCTATGTAGCTGTGGCTTTTTTATCCATTATTTCTGGCATGTTCATTATTCGCACTATTCCTTTAGAAACTTTGCATTTTGCCAAATCATTTTTACATTTATTGCGATATATCGAGTATTTTTCTTTACTTTTTATTCTTTACGCCAGTGTTAAAACTGAAAAAGACTTAAAAATTGTCATTTACACTTTAGCTATCACCCTCTTATTGGTTTGTATTTATGGCTATGGCCAAAAATATTTTTATTGGCCGGTTTTTTCCACCATGAATCGCGAATTTAGCAAGGGAATGGTCTTATATTTAACTGAACATGCTCGTGTTCAATCAACTTTTGCTGGTCACTACGATCTAGCTGCCTTTTTAGTTTTAGTTTTGCCCATTTTTTATGTTTTAGGTTTTACTAGTCAAAAACGAGGGGAGAAAATTTTCTTTAAAATTTTGCATATTCTTGGTTTGTGGTTATTGGTCACCTCAGCTTCTCGCACCTCTTTTGCTGCTTACGGTCTGGCTATTTTCTTGAGCATCGTGCTGGTGGCCTGGCAAGAAAAAAAGCTATTAAAACGATTTTGGCAAATTTTTCATCGAGGAGTGACTTTTTCTTTATTATTATTTTTAATGATTGTTTTTTTTGGTGGCGACATGCACGATCGTTTTGTACAAGTTTTGCGTGCTTATCCCAAAGTTTATGAGACTTATCAAGAAGGTTATAAATTTGGTCAACAACAACTCAAATATCTGGGAGAAGAATATAAAGTAATTGCTACCTGGGTTAAGTTGCGCGGTCATCCGCCTGATAATGGCATTGGAGTTGATGAAAATATTTTGACCGAAACTGATGAGCGGCCAATCGCTACTCGTCCCGTCGATGTCTATGTCGATGTGCCAATAGAGGTGGTAGAAACAGATTCAGACGGCAATGATGTGATAGTCGAAAAAGAACGAACTTGGTCGGAGAATGCCATGAAATATGGTTTATCACTAGCGATTCGTTTGGATGAACTCTGGCCCAATGCCATCCGCGGTTTTCAAACTAATCCTTTGTTCGGCAGTGCTTATGCCACACTCAATAAGAAAGATTTTTACCATTTTACAGAAGCTGAGAGTACGGATAATAATTTTTTGCGCACCCTTGGTGAAACTGGGCTCCTCGGTTTTATCACTTTTTACGGCATCTTTGTGCTGATTTTTTATCTTTTGAAAAGTAATAAACACGCTAGTCCCTGGTTGAAAAGTTTAAATTTAGCTTTTTTTGCGGCCAGCATTGGCTTACTAGCCAACGCTTTATATATTGACGTTTTTGCTTCCTCCAAGGTGGCCTTTACTTACTGGGCACTGGCTGGAGCCATTTTAGCTATTAATTATCAACAAGCTCATGAACCACAAGCTAAAAAAATTAAAGCTAAAAGTAAAAAATAATTGGCCAATTGCGGCTATTTTATTACTTGCTTTCATCTTGCGTCTTTATCGATTGCATTATCCGCTCCTTGATTGGCATAGTTTTCGCCAAGCCGATACGGCTTCTGTCACTAGAGAATACTTAAAAAATGATCAGCTAGATCTCCTTCATCCTCAATATCAAGACCTATCCAATATTCAATCGGGTTTAGAGAATCCTGAGGGCTATCGGATGGTGGAGTTGCCTTTTATTAATGTCCTCATTGCTCAATTTTTGCGTTTTAGTCAAAGCCTGGGTTTTAACTTTGACTTGGTCATAGTCAGTCGGCTTTTTTCTGTTCTTGCTTCACTTGTTGCTATTTACTGTCTCTATCGGCTGATTGAACTGATCGATAATCGCAAACTAGCCTTATTGAGCGCTTTGATCTATGCCATTCTGCCTTATGCCGTCTATTATGGTCGAGCTATTTTGCCTGAACCCTTTATGCTAGCTTTTTCCTTACTCTCCCTGTGGCAATGGGCCGAATATTGTCAAAAATTAAGTTTGACCAGCAATAATTTAAAAAAGGGGAGAGTGCTTCATTATTTATTGGCGCTCTTGGCTCTGACCCTAGCCAGCTTGCTTAAACCTTTTGTGGTGTTTTTAGCTCCAGTCTATTTAGCCATCGCCTGGCATTATTTGGGCAAGGGGCTTTTCAAAAAAATCCCCATTTATCTTTTGCCGATTTTGGCTTTTCTACCATTGTTGCTGTGGCGACAGTGGATCACTAATTTTCCCGAGGGCATTCCTGCATCAACTTGGTTATTTAATCAAAATAATATTCGTTTACGACCAGCTTGGTGGCGCTGGCTCTTCTATGAGCGAATTACTAAGCTCCTGCTTGGGTACACTGGCATTATTTTGCTGGTTGCCAATCTGTTTAAAAGCGATCGTAGTCGAATAATTTATGCCGCTTGGTGGTTGGGCATCATCGCTTATTTTGTTGTTATAGCTAGTGGTAATATTCAACATGATTATTATCAAAACTTGTTAATTCCCATCCTTGCCATCAGTATGGCCCGAGGAAGCTTGATACTTCAAGGAAAAATTTTTAACAAGGGTCTTAGCACTCTCCTTATTTTACTGATTATTTCCAGTAGTATATTATTATCGGCCCAACAAATTCTTCCCTATTTTAATGTTAATACCTGGGAATATGTTGAAGCGGGCGAAGCTGTTGATCGTTTAACTGATAAAAATGCCCTAGTCATCGCTCCAGCGATGGGTGACACCGCCTTTTTGTTTCAAACTAATCGTCGTGGCTGGCCCATCGGCCATCATATTGAGGATAAAATTGCCAGAGGTGCTACAATCTATGTAAGTATTAATGATGATAGTGAACGACGCGCCCTGGCAGATAAATATGAAGTTCTGGAAACCGGCGAGCGTTATTTAATTTTAGATTTGACTCAAGAAAAAAAATGATACCATGAAAATTTTAATGCTTACTCCATATTTGCCTTATCCTCTCTTGTCAGGCGGGCAAATTCGCACTTACAATCTCTTAAAAAAGCTGGCTAGCAAACACCAAATCACTCTCTTTGCCTTAATCAAGGACGAAAGTGAAAAGGCCCACATTAGCGAATTAGAAAAATATTGCCAAGAGGTGAGAGTCTTTAAACGCAGCCGTACACCCTTTACCTTACGTAACATTGTCAAAACCGCTTTTTCCACTTATCCATTTTTAGTCATTCGTAATCAAGCACTAACCGTGACGGGGGCCATTCAGGAAGAATTGAGCAAGAAAAATTATGACTTAATTCACGTAGAAACCTTTTACATGATGTCTCACTTACCAGAATTAAAAATCCCTAGTATTTTAGTTGAACAAACTATCGAGTATCTCGGGTATGAAAACTATGCCAAAACAGCCAATTTCTTTTTACGGCCAATTTTAAATATTGATGTGAATAAAATTCGTGATTGGGAAAAACACTATTGGCAAGAAGCTGATCAATTAATTGTCATGAGCGGTGAAGATAAAAAATTTATTGCCAAGGAGTTGGGTAGAGACGACAAAATTGCGGTGGTCGCTAACGGGGTTGATAATCACTGGTTTGATCAGGTGCCTCGACAAAAAACCGCTTCACCAACAATTTTGTCTGTAGGTACTTTTAAATGGTTGCCTAATCGCGAAGCGGTTGATTTCCTGGTCAATAAAATTTGGCCTCTAGTAAAAAAGCGCATGAAGCACTGTAAATTAAGAATTGTCGGCAATGACCCCAGTCAAAAAGTGCTAGATTATGGTTTAAGAGATCCCAATATTGAAGTGCTGGGCAAAGTTGAAGATATCCGTTATGCCTTTAATAGTGCCGATTTGCTCTTGGCTCCAGTTTTTAGTGGTAAAGGCACTCGCTACAAAATTTTAGAAGCTATGGCGTCTTCCACACCCGTCGTGGCAAGCAAAATTGCTGTTGAGGGTTTAGGTGTGGAAAATGGCAAACATGTGTTGGTTAGTAATGACGCTAATGAGCTGGCTGAATTAACCATTAAAGTTTTAACTGATAAAAAATTATGGCAAAAATTATCCAAGAATGGTAAAAAGTTTGTTCAAGATCGATATGATTGGCAAATCATATCAAGAAAACTTGATGCTATTTACCAAAAAGTCGGTAAAATAAAGAAATAATTAACAAAATTTTATGGAAAAAAAATTAGATCTAAGCATTATTATCCTCAACTACAATGGCTTGTTTTGGTTAAAAAAACTTTTGCCCACCATTGATAAGCATTATTTAAAACACAGCAAGTATCAGGTTGAAGTGGTGGTGGTCGATAATAATAGTGAGGATGAAACAGTCTCTTTTTTGCAGAAAAATTTCAAATGGGTGAAGGTGCTAGAATCTGGAAAAAATGGCGGTTTTGCTTTTGGCAACAATGTTGCTCTACGACAAAATAAAGCTCGTTATGTGATGCTCATTAACAGTGACACTGAATTTATCGAAAATGCCAGCAATCTTGATATTCTTATTAAATATTTAGATGACAATCGGCAAGTAGCTGTTGTGGGCCCCCGTTTAGAACTCAGTAATGGTCAGCTAGATCCTGCCAGTCATCGTGGCGAACCTCATCCTTGGGCCGCTTTTTCTTATTTTATTGGTTTAGAAAAATTATTCCCCCATCATCAATTTTTTGCTCAATATCACCTTGGACACTTGGATCTTAATACTATTCATCAGGTAGATGCTGTGTCGGGTGCCGCGATGATGGTGCGCAGCAGTGCCATAAAAAAAGTTGGCCTATTAGATGAAGATTTTTTTATGTATGGTGAAGATCTGGATTGGTGTCGCCGTTTTCGTGATGCTAATTATCAAGTCTGTTTTCATCCCCAGGTGTGTATTGTTCATCATAAATATAAGTCGGGCATTAAGAGTATTAATAAAAAAACAGCGCAGAAGACTAACCGCTTTTTTTATGATGCCATGTTGACTTATTACGATAAGTATTATGCTGGCAAATATCCAAAGTTTTTAAGACGTATTGTACGTTCATATATCTTCTTTAAACAGGATGGCAACTAATATGACAAAGACGCGCAAAACTTATCGTTTGGGCATTGACTGCCGCCTAGCTGGCAAAGATAACGCTGGCATTGGTCGCTATTGTGAAAACTTAGTTAGAGAATTAATTAAAATCAATCAAGAAAAAAAGTTCTTTGAACTGGTTCTGTTTTTTAGAAATCTCAATCAAGCCAAAGCCGTTTTGGGCTCAGATTGTTACCAAGAGCCCAATCACTATCACCTGAGCATTAAACTAGTTGATATTCGTCATTACAGCCTTAAAGAACAAGTCTGTTTGCCAAAAATTTATCGACAAGCAAAGCTCGATTTGCTGCATGTCCCACATTTTAATATTCCTGTTTTTTATCGACACAATTTAATTATTACCATTCATGATCTACTCTGGCATGAGCAAAGAGGGATGAATGTCACCACTCTCAACCCGCCACTGTATTATATTAAACATTTCGCCTACTTAATTGTGGTTAAACAAGCCATTCAGCAAGCTAAATTTATCTTGGTGCCCACTCACCATATTAAACAAACAGTGCTCAACTACTATAAGCAATGTCAAGACAAAATTGTGGTCACTAGAGAGGGCATTGCTGATGCTTACCAAAACAATTTGGCCATGCTGTCTGAGCAAAACTTAGCTAAAAAAAGAATTAAAAAGCAGTTGGTTTATACGGGCTCACTCTATCCGCACAAAAATCTGCTTTTAGTTTTTAAAGCCTTGAAAAAATTACCCAAATATCAATTATTGTTGGTTGGTTCGCGTAATGTTTTTCAAACTCAAGCTAGAAAACTGGTTGCCCGTTATAAAGTTAAGAATCAAGTTAAATTTTTAGGCTACGTGCCCGATGATCGATTAATTAAAATTTATCAAGAATCTTTAGCCCTGGTTCAACCATCTTTATCAGAGGGTTTTGGTTTAACCGGCATTGAAGCGATGGCTGCTGGCACCCTAGTTTTAGCCAGCGACATTCCGGTTTTTCGAGAAATTTATCAAGATCATGCTTTTTATTTTGATCCAAAAGATGTGACGAGTTTTTTACAAGCGATTAACAAGTTAGAACTTGCCAAACGAAAACAACTAATTAAAAATGCGCAAAATTTTGCTAAAAAATATCGTTGGCAAGATATGGCAGATCTCACTTATCGGGTTTATGTGACTGCCTTAAAAAACACTTAATTATGTTGCCTAATAAAAAAATTGCTATTGTTTATGATCGAGTTAACACCCATTATGGTGGAGCGGAAAAGGTCTTACTCGCTCTGCAGCAACTCTATCCACAAGCCGACTTATTTACTTCTGTTTATCGTCCTAAAAAAGCTCCTTGGGCAAAAAATTTCCGAGTCTATACCAGTTTTTTGCAAAAAGTGCCCTTGGCTAAATATTTTCATCGCTATTTTGTGATGTTGATGCCACTGGCTTTTGAGTCCTTAAATTTGCGTGATTATCAGATTGTTATTTCAGTGACTAGTGCCGAAGCTAAGGGCGTCATTACTCGAAATGATCAACTGCATTTTTCTTATTTATTGACTCCGCCACGCTACCTTTATCACTATCAAGAAAATTATTGGAAAAAAGACAAAATTTTAAAGTTGCCAATTATTAACTATTTTTCAAAAAAAATACTTAATTATTTGAAAAAATGGGATCATCTAGCCATCATGAGACCAGATGTCATCGTCCCCATTTCCCAAAGTGTTTCTAGAAGAATTCATCAATATTATCATTTAGATCATTATCCAGTTATTTATCCACCAGTTGATTTGGACAAGTTTCAAAAACTAATTAGCAAGGCTGATAAAAACAATTATCAAGTCAATCCTTATTATTTATTAGTCTCCCGCTTAGTACCTTATAAAAACATTGATTTGGCCATTAGGGCCTGTGTTAAACTTGATAAACAACTGATTATTGTTGGCGATGGTTCTGATTTTCGCCAGTTAAAAAAACTTAGTCAAAAACTTTTATTAGCCAAATATCCAAAAACTGCCAATTTTAAGCAAATTCTCTTTCTCAAAGAAGTGAGTGACCAACAATTAAGTCAGCTTTACGGTCACGCTCAAGCCTTATTAATGCCTGGCATAGATGATTTTGGCATTGTGGCACTTGAGGCCAACCTCCATGGCTTACCAGTGATTATCCATCAACATTCTGGTGCTAGCGAATTATTAGTTGATGGACAACACGCGCTTTTCTTGAATTATCCAGAAATTATGAAGGAAGAAGACTCTGAACAATATCTCACTGAACTCTGTAATAAAATCGAACTTTTGGAAAAAACAAATTTTGACCTGGAAATTTTACCTAAAAACGCTATAAAATATGATACGAGCCATTTTTTACGAAGATTTAATCGACAATTAGAAACTGCATATAAAAGGAAATTTAATGAACAATAATAAACATCTTTACGCTGTCTTGTTAGCTGGAGGTGGCGGAACGAGACTCTGGCCAAAATCACGAGACAATTTTCCCAAACAGTTTTTAAAACTAACTGGCAGCAGAAGCATGATGCAAATTGCTGCTGATCGCATTCACGACCTGGTTGACTGGTCGAATATTATTGTCGTCACCAATCATAAATACGTTAAGGAAATTGCTAAACAGTTGCCTAAAGTTTTAAAAGAAAATATTATTGCTGAACCAAGTAAAAGAGATACTGCCCTGGCGATGTTAGTGGGTGCTCTTTATGCCAAAAGCAAAGATAAAAACGCTGTGATCATCAATGCCGCTTCAGATCACATTGTGGAAAATCTGGCAGAATTTGATCGAGTCATGAATAAGGCAATTAGCGTTGCTGAAAAACATCAATATTTAGTGACTGTGGGTATTACGCCAACTCATCCAACTAGTGCTTTTGGTTATATTAAGGCTGGTAAAGAAATCAAAAAATTAGATCGAGATCTAAGCCTGTTTAAAGTTGATAGTTTTACTGAAAAACCAAATTTAGCTACGGCAGCGGCCTTTATTTCTACTGGCAGATATTTTTGGAATGCCAATATGTATGTTTGGTCAGCTAAAGCCATTCAAAAAAGTTTTATCAAACACATGCCGCAATTAGCCAAACAAACCAAACATTTAGAAAAACTTAATACTAAAGAGTTTCACCAGGCAATTAAAGAAGTTTATCAAGATGCCGAGGCCATTTCCATTGATTATGCCATTAGTGAAAAAGCCGACAATCTGGTTTTAATTCCAGGTGATTTTGGTTGGAACGATGTTGGTGATTGGCGAGTGGTCTATCAATTGGGTGCAAAAAATGCTGCTGGCAACGTCATTCTCGGAGAAGAGGGTGCAGTTCAAACCGTCACCCAAAAATCCTATGGCAATCTCATTCATGGCAACCAACGCCTAATTGCTCTTTATGGCTTAAAAGACTTTATCATCGTTGATACTAAAGAAATTTTATTAATCTGTCCTAAAGATAAGGCTCAAGAAGTAAAAAAATTGGTAAATCAATTAAAAGAAGAAGGCAAAAAACAATTTTTATAAAATTTATCAATATTGTTAATTGCTAAAAAAATTATGACATACGAATCTAAAAAACGCATACTAGATTTAACCGTTGCCGTAGTTTTAAGCATTGTCTTTTTGCCGTTCTGGCTAGTGGTGCCCATTTTAATTGTGTTAGATTCGGGCTTCCCCATATTTTTTTCACATCGACGCGTGGGCAAGGGCGGCAAAGAATTTGATTTATATAAGTTTCGCAGCATGGTACAAAATGCTGACGAAATTTTACACAGTAAAAATCATGAGCTCTTAGATAAGTTTAAAAAGAATGATTGGAAAATTGCTGCTAAAGACGATCCACGAATTACTCGCTTGGGCCGATTTTTGCGCGCCTTTACCATTGATGAATTCCCCCAGATTTTTAATGTTTTTCGCGGAGAAATGAGTATTGTTGGTCCACGAGCCTACGTCAAAAAGGAGTTGCAAGAACAGACAGTTAAATATCCAGAAACCAAAAAATATATTAAAGATATTCTCTCGGTGAAACCAGGAATCACTGGGCCCTGGCAAACCAGCGGACGCAATGAAATACCATTCAAAAAAAGAGCCTTAATCGACTCAAATTACGCCAAGAATCGCTCAATTCGAGAAGATTTAATTATTCTGGCTAAAACACCAAAAGCGATGATTTCTAAATGGTAATTTGCTATACTAGTTTCTATGCAAGATTTTACTAGTGTTGAACAATTATTTGATAAAGATCAGCAAGAATTGCCCAACCCAGAGGGCGAGTCTTTTTTTCATTCGCTAAAACAAAAATTTTTAAATAAAAAACAAGCTATGAATTCAGAAAAAATCAAGCCAGATGAAGTTGCAAAAAAGCCAAAGAAACGCTTAAAAACTTGGCAAAAAATTTTATTAATTCTTTTAATCTTGCTCTTTATTGCGCTCGTTAGTTTATTGACCTACAGCTATTTGCGTGCCAAAAACATGATCAGTTTGGCAAATTCAGCAAAAATTCAAGCCATGGAAAGCCTGGATTTGCTCAAAAGTCAAAATCTACCCGCATTACCTGAAAAAGTTCAAGTGCTGCAAGAGAGTCTCAACAGCCTTGACGAAGAATATCAATCTTTAAACATCTATCAATATCTGCCTTTTGTTAAAACTTATTATGCTGACGGGCAAACTGTTTTTCTTTTAGCCCACAAAGCTCTTGATCTAGCTGAACAAGTAGTCGAAGATATTTTGCCTTATAGTGAATTACTTGGCTTTGCAGGCGAGGGCAGTTTTGAAGGTGGCACCACTCAAGATCGTATTGTCTTAATTTTACAAACCATTGAAGAAATCCAGCCAACTATTGAAAACATTGAAGAAAGACTCCAAGAAATTGCTGATGTGAGTCAAAGCATCGATGCTAGTCGTTATCCAGAACAAATCGCTGATCAGCCTGTCCGCCAAGAAATTATTAAGGCCCAAGAGCAAATCACCCAAGTAGTCCATACTTTCAGTGACTATCGACCCATCATGAGCGAACTGGCTAAAATGGCTGGCGCAGAGGAAGCTCAAAAATATTTAATTCTTTTTCAAAATGACAATGAGCTGCGACCAACCGGTGGATTTTTAACCGCTTACTCCATCGTCAAAGTTGATAAAGGCCAAGTAATCCCAGAAAAATCTGGAGATATCTACGATTTAGATCTCAAATTTCGCCAAAACACCGCTATTCCCAAAGAATTGGGTCGTTATTTAACCACCGAGCGCTATTGGCATTTACGCGACATGAATATTTATCCAGATTTCAAAAAATCGATGGAAACTTTTTATCAAAACTATCAAACCATTCCTAGTGAACCAAGCGACATTGATGGCATCATCGCAGTTGACACTCAACTCTTAACCTGGTTGCTAGAAGTCATCGGCCCAGTTCAAGTTGCTGGTTACGGCACCTTTAGTGCAGAAGTAGATAAACGCTGCGACTGTCCTCAAGTAGTTTATGCTCTTTCGGAAATTATTACCCGACCCACCCCTTATTTGCGTGAAGATCGCAAAGGCGTCTTAGGCCCTCTCATGAGCGGTATTTTAAGTAAAACCTATGAACTAGATAAAAGTAGATTTCCTGAACTAATTAATGTTGCTCTTAATAGCATGAAAGCACGTCACGTACAGCTTTATTTTGTCGATGAGCAATCACAAATAGCTGCGGAAAAAATCCGCGCCGCTGGTCGACTTTATCAACTGGACAATAATTTTAAAAATTGGCAATTTGGGCAAAATCAAGACTTCTTAGCCATTGTTAATACTAACTTAGGCGGAGCAAAATCTAATCTCTTCATTGATCACGATCTGAAAATTACTGTCAGCGCCCCTGAAAATAATTATATTACTAATACAGTCGAGATCACTTACCGCAATAGCGCCAAAGCCGATAATTGTAATTTAGAAGCTGGGCAATTGTGTTTAAATGCCACTCTTAATGACTGGATCAGGTTATATTTACCACCAAATAGTGAGTTGATCGAGATTCAGGGATTAGAAGATCAAGAAGAAGTTTATGAAGAAGAGGGCTACACCGTCGTTGATGGTTTCTTTAAATTAGAGCCACTGGGCTTAGCCAGAATACGCTTCACTTATAAAGTGCCTTATCAAGATCAGGAAAACTACAATTTGCGCTTATGGAAACAAGGAGGAATTGATCCAGTACCAGTATTAATAGACGTCACTGGCGGAGAAGAAGAACTGTTAATGGATCAAGACCTCAGCTATTCAACAGTCTTTTAATCATGTCGCGATCTTTTTCTACTCAAGCCATTGTGCTCAAGCGGCGCGCTATCGGCGAAACCGACCGCTTGTTGACTCTCCTTACCCAGAGTCGCGGCAAATTGGTGGTGCTGGCAAAAGGCGCGCGCCGCCTAAATTCATCCAATCGAGCCAATTTAGAACCTGGCAATTTAATTCAAGCTTTCTGTATTGAAACTCGAGGTCTGCCTTTGCTCACCCAAACCCGCTTGCTCTTTGACACCAGCTGCGTTTATCAAAATCTTCCTCAACAACAAGCCTTGAAAAAAATCAGCCATATTCAACAAATTTTAGAAATTTTTGATCGTTTATATGTTGAAGAATTTATTGATGAGGGCAGTTTTACCTTAGCCAAAGAAATTGAAAAATTAGTCTTGAGTGACACCAATCAAGCTGGCAAGATTAAAAAACTTTTAAATCAGCTCTTAATTAGCTTGGGTTATCAGGATATTAAGGACACCAAGCATCAGAGTATTCAAGATTATGTGGCAGAAATTAGTGAGCAGAAAATGAAAAGTTTTGATTTTTTAAATTCCTTTCACTCAAGTTAATACTCGATCAAGCTAGTTTTTCGCCATTACTTATAATATAATTTGTCTGGAAACAAAGAACATGACAAGAAATCAAACTCAACCAGTATCACTCGAAGAAATAACTGCTTTGGCTAAAAGGCGCGGTTTTGTTTATCAAACTGGTGAAATTTATGGTGGTTTAGCCAACTCTTATGATTACGGACCACTTGGCACAGAATTATTATTAACTATTAAAAACTTGTGGTGGGATTATTTTATTCGTCGTCGAGATGACATGCTTGGTCTGGATAGTCAAATCATGCTTCATCCGCAAACCTGGGTGGCTTCTGGTCATGTTGATTCTTTCACCGACCCTCTGGTTGAAGACTTAGTCACTCACAAACGCTATCGTGCTGATTTATTAATTGAAGACTATTTTAAAAAAAATCCCCAAGAACAGCTAGTGATCGCTGATCTTTCTACCAAGGAACTGGCTGATTTAATTGATAAATACCAAATTAAATCTCCTGATGGTAATCCCTTATCTAAAGCTCAAGATTTTAATATTTTATTTGAAACAGCGATTGGGGCAGTCAGTGATAAAAAAAGCCGAGTTTATTTGCGAGGCGAAACCGCTCAAGGTATTTTTACTAATTTTAAGCAAATCCTCAATAGTAATCGCCAAAAACTTCCCTTTGGGGTGGGGCAAATTGGTAAAAGTTTCCGTAATGAAATTACTACTGGTCAATTTGTCTTCCGCACTCTTGAATTTGAACAAGCCGAAATTGAATACTTCTTTGATCCAGAACAAAATAATTGGCAAGATTTATTTAGAGATTGGCAAAATTATGTCTGGGATTTTGTGACTAAAGTTTTGGGCATTGATGAAAATAATTTGCGTTGGCGTCGTCATACTGATCAGGAGCGCAGTCATTATAGTCAAGAAACTTCTGATCTAGAATATCATTATCCTTTTGGCTGGAAAGAGCTGTGTGGGATTGCTTATCGAACAGATTATGATCTGAAAAAGCATCAAGAATTTTCTCAACAATCTTTAGAATATACCGATCCACAAACGGGGAAGAAGTTTTTACCACACGTGATTGAGCCGGCAATGGGTATTAGTCGCATATTCTTAATGTTACTCTGTGATGCTTATCAAAAAGATCCTGATCGAGAACGCCTACTACTCGCTCTCAAAACCAATCTAGCTCCTTTTCAGCTAGCCGTCTTTCCTTTGCTTAAAAATAAACAGGAACTAGTTGATAAAGCTAGAGATGTTTATCAGCAATTACGGCAAAAATATCAAGTTGCTTGGGATGATCGAGGCAACATTGGTAAAAGATATTTAGCTCAAGATGAAATTGGCACGCCTTTTTGCTTAACCATCGACTTTACAACTTTAGAAAACGACACCGTCACCATTCGCCATCGTGATTCTGCCCAGCAGGAGCGATTAGCTATCAGCGAACTTGATAATTATTTAGCATCTATGTTAGCCTAAACTATGAAAAATATGACAATTATGAAAAACATGACAAAAAAGAAAAAAATTATTTTTATTGTAATTGCTGTCCTGCTTTTAATTGCTGGAGGCAGCTTTTTTTATATTAAAAACAAGCAAAATAAAGAGCAAGATACTCCCGATAATGTTAAACAAAAAATTTCTCCAAAAGTGAATATTATTCCCGTTAGCGAGCGACCCTACATGCAGCTCTCGCCAAATGCTGATGGCCACCATATTACCATCTCAGTTCTTGAATTAAAAAAGCCAGCTACTAGCTTAAATTACGAGATGGAATATCAAACCGGATCGATGCTACAGGGTTTTCAAGGCATGCTCAAGCTAGATCAATTACCAATTAGCGATAAAAAACTCTTTGGTTCTCAATCAGCTGGCGGAGCAATTACTTACCACGAAGATATTAAGGGTGGTAGCTTTTTAGCAGAATTTATGGGCCCTGAAGATTATGCGGTCAAAAGTAACTGGCGTTATTTCACCAACAATAAGCGAGAAAGCGAGTTTCAATCTCAAGACACCAAGTTTACTATTGCCAATGACAGTTTGAGCGCTTACTCATACTTGATTATTTTCAATAACCCCGGCTATCCTGGTGAAATAGAAGGCGAGTTGATTAGCGACATTTACAGTCTGAGTGCGGAAAAAAGCCTAAAAACATTGAGTTCAGAATTTACAGTGACTTTTTCATCCAAGGAAGAACAAGCCCAAATTTTAGGCTACGACGGTAATGATTGGCAAGAAATAGAGACTTTACAGAGCGATGGTCTGGCCACTGCTAGTAGCGCCTTGATGGATGCCTACGTCCTAATTAAAAAATAAACTGGCTTATTTTTAGCCATTAGTTTTTCTATTTTTTTCTCCTTTAGTATTGCTATTCCTTTATCTTTCATTTGTTGATGAGAACAGGCCAGTTTGTGCCTGTTTTTGGTATTTAGACACTAATTTCTCTTTTTACTCTTTACAAGTTAAAAAAATGTCTATATAGTTAAATATGGTAGGAATTGGTAAATAGGCTCATAATAATGCTCATTGGCAAGTATTATCATAATCTAGAGGGCAATGGACGGATTTCTTTGCCCAAAAAATTTCGCAATACTAGTCAATCCTGGATAATTACCAGAGGACTAGATGGTTGCTTATTCCTCTTAAAAAAAGAAAATTTCAGCAATGAATTGGAAAAAATCAATCAAGTTGGCTTAACAAAAAAAGCCAATCGAGACTTGGTGAGATTAATGACCAATGAGGCAAGCGAGTTAACTCCCGACAGTACCGGTCGAATAAAACTGCCCAATTATTTGATCGAATTTGCCCAACTCAAAAAATCCTTAGTGATTGTTGGTAGTCTCAATCGTCTAGAGATCTGGGATCAAGAGCGTTATCACCGCTATCTAGATCAATTAGAAAGTAAAGCAGAAAGCATTGCTGAACAAGCTTATGTCGCTGAGTAAAGAACATCGACCAGTTTTGCTTGAAGAAACCCTTGATTTTTTGGCCCCAAAAGAGGGTCAATATTACCTCGATGCTACTTTTGGTCGGGGAGGCCACACCCAAGCCATTTTAGATCGAGGCGGCTTAGTCATTGCTTTAGATTTTGATCAAGAAGCCATTGATTTTGGTCAAGAACAGTTTCGCGAAGCAATTGCTAAAAAACAATTGATTTTAATTAAGGATAATTTTAAAAATCTCAGTGAAATCATTAATAATTTAAGTAAAACTCTCGACATTCAATTGGCTGGCGTCCTTTTTGACTTTGGCACCTCGACCGAGCAATTAATGTCAAGTGAGCGAGGATTTAGTTTTAATGCTCAAGCAGATGAGCTGCTAGATATGCGGATGGATCAAGATTTGGGCGTTAAAGCTGGTGATCTATTAATTGTACTCAGTGAAAAACAGCTTGCTCATCTATTGATGGAATATGGGGGAGAAACTCAAGCTCGACAAATAGCCAAAGCCGTCAACAGAATTAAGAAAGAAAATCCCCAAAGTCTGCAATACAGTGCCACTTTATTAAAGATCATCGAGCAGGTTAAAAAATCTAAATCTGGAAAATTACATCCAGCGACCAAAACCCTGCAGGCTTTACGCATCGCTGTTAATGATGAATTACACAACATTGAGTTGGCGCTGCCAGCGGCTTTTCATTTATTAAAAAATAGTAGCGCCTTAGATAAAAGGCTGGTTTGTATCTCCTTTCATGAGGGAGAAGATCGACTAGTCAAACACTTCTTTAAAAAACAAAGTGAACAAAATTTTGCCAAATTATTAAGTAAAAAAGCCCTGACGGCTTCTGATCAAGAACTAAGTCACAACCCGCGAGCTAGAAGTGCCAAATTGCGCGCTTTAGCCATCTAGTTGCTGAAAAAAGAAAGAAGGAAAGTATGAACAAAAAATTACAAACTTACTACAAAATCATCTTCCTGCTTGTTTTAATACAATTAGTTAGCACCGTGGCCACCTTAACCAAAAATATTGCTTATGGCCAACAAATTGAATTACTGAAGAAAGAAGAAGCCAGTTTAATATCTCAAGAGAGTGTGCTAAATCAAGCTATTGCTCAAGAAATATCCATTCAACAATTAGCCGATGATCCAAGCTTTGAAGATACCACTAATTACCTTGTGCTCAAAGTAAAAGACAATGCGCTAGCACTGCGCTAAACAAATCATGGCTGAAGAATTTAGTTTTTCCAGAAAGAAAGTATTTTTAAGCTTTATTGCCTTGGCAGTCATCTTGATTATAGTTAGGCTGTTTTATTGGCAAGTGATACGTGGTGATGAATTAAGAAATCTGAGCGAAAAACAGGCAATTCGTAACAAAAGCCATGAGGGCTTGCGGGGCCAAATTTTTACCAGCGATGGTTATCTTTTAGTCGGCAATCAAGAAGTCTTTGATTTAAAACTCGATCGACAAAATTTTACAGGCGATGTTGAGCAATTAAGCCAACAATTAGCCAGTATTATTGCGCCAGAAAATTGGCAATTCCAAGATGCTACAGATAGTGCCAGTCGCTTGCTCGTGCAACAGCAAATTGAAAGTAATTTGATCAATAAATTTTCCAGCCAAGCAAACTGGCCGCAGCTAGCCAGTCAACTCAGCTTAAAAGCCAAAGAAGAAATTTTAGCTCTGAATAATCCTCATTTAGCTTTTGATAGTAGTTCAGCTCGTTTTTATCCAGAAGCGTCCATGGCTGCTCACATCACTGGTTTTGTTGGCCGTGATGAAGATGGCCAAGAAATTGGTCGTTATGGTATCGAAGGAGCTCTCGAAGATGAATTAAAAGCCAGAAAAGAAAGTGGTTGGTTTCGTACCGACGCTTTTGGTGCTTTGCTGGCAGGTTCTAATTATCAATTAAAAAATCTTAATGGCCGCGATGTAACCTTAACTATTCGTCGAGACATACAACATATCGCTGAAACTAATTTAGCCTGGGGGATTGAACAATATGCTGCTGATCGAGGAGAAATTATTATTCTCGATAGTCAAACTGGCAAAATTCTAGCTCTTGCCACTTGGCCAAACTATCAACAGTGGCAATATTATAAATATCCAGCCGAAATCCTCAAAAACCCAAGTTTAACACGGCTTTATGAACCAGGATCAACTTTTAAAGTTTTAACTGTTTCTAGTGCCATTGATGCCAAGCTCATCAATCCCAACACCGTCTGTACTCGTTGCGCTAGTCCTAGACAGTTTGGCAATTATACGATTAGAACCTGGAATGACGTCTATCATCCCAATATCACGATGACTGAGGCCTTAGAAAAGTCTGACAATGTTGCCATGATTTTTGTGGCAGAAATGTTGGGGCAAGAAAGATTTGCTGAATATTTAAAAAAATTTGGTATTGGTCAGAGTTTAAAACTAGATTTGCAAGATGACAGTAGCACTTACTTTCCACAAAAAATTGGCCCAGTTGAACTGGCCACCATTAGTTTTGGTCAGGGTATTAGCACTAATAGCTTACAACTCATCCGAGCTATTAATGCCATTGCCAATAAAGGCAAACTACTCGAACCAATGATTATTGAGAAAGTTTATGATCATCAACTAGCTGAAGAAATATCGGTTGAGCAAAAAAAAGCTCAACAAGTTATTAGTCAAGAAACAGCCGCATTAGTCAGCGAAATGATGGTGGCTGCCGCTGCCCATGGTGAAGCTCAATGGATTGCTTCTAAGCGCTACACTGTGGCTGCCAAAACCGGCACTTCTCAAGTCCCTGATCCCCAAGGTGGATATAAAAGTGATGAAACAATTGCTAGTTTTATTGGTTTTGCACCTGCGGAGAATCCTCAGTTTACGATGTTGATAAAATTAGAAAATCCTAAATCAAGTCCTTGGTCTGCTGAGACAGCTGCTCCTCTTTGGTATCGAGTTGCTGACAAACTCATGCTCTTGTTTAATATTGCTCCACATGTAGATTAGTCGCTTAGGCTCAAGTCGCTATTTAGCGATATTCATGAGTTTTTCCAGATCAAGTTGAGTTTTATCTGGCGAGCCCTTGAGGGTAATGGTAACTTTAGTCTGTTTTCTTGAACGTACCACTTTCAGAGTGGTGTTGTTTTTAAAATAATGTTGCAATTTGTCTTCCCAACGAGCCACTTGCTCTTCATCTTGAGCTAAAGGACGCCCTCGGCCATCGTCATATTTTTGTGTGGCTTGATCTTGACCAGCTTTAATTCGTCTGACTAATTCTTCTGTTCTTCTGACTGAAGCATTTTCCTTTAAGACTTGCTTGTAACAAGCAATCATTAGGGCTGGATTTTTTAAACTCACTAAAGAGCGAGCATGACCCTCAGTGATTTGCTGACTTAACAAGCCATCATTAATAGCATCTGGCAAATCTAACAACCTAATAGTATTGCTAATATATGAAGAAGATTTGCCAATTCTTTGAGCCATCTCACCAATGGATAAGCCAAATTCTCGACTTAATCTAGCAAATGATTGGGCTCTCTCAATAGGATTTAGATCAGTGCGCTGCACATTCTCCACAATGGCCATTTCTAACATACCTTGGGGGCTAGTTTTTTTCACGTAAACTGGTAATTCTTCAATGCCCAAGACCTTGGCTGCTCGCCAGCGTCTTTCACCAGCGATAATTTGATAACCAGCTGGAGTTTCTGCTACCACTAGAGGTTCTAGGACACCATGAATGCGAATTGATTCAATTAAATCCATTAAATCTTCTTTTTTGACTTTTTCTCTAGGTTGAAAAGGGTTAGCTTGTAAATGACTGGCGGGAATTTTTTTGATATCTGTCATACTCTATATATAACACAGTATATCAATTTTGCCTAGAGTTTGTTTCACAGTTTTCACAAAAACACTAAATCCACTAAGACGTGAAAATTACCAGAGGAAAAAGCGAAAAAATTACTTTTTAGGCAAGACTCGAACCACAGTTTTGCCCCAACGCTTGGTGAAATTAACCGCACCATCAATCATGGCAAAAACCGTGTAATCTTTACCCATTTTGGCACCTGCACCAGCTTTATATTTTGCGCCTTTTTGTCGCAAAATTATTTGACCGACTTTAATATCTTGGCCACCAAATTTTTTTAAACCAAAACGACGACCTGGTCTTGAACCTTGTGCGTGTTGTGTAACGCTACCTGAACCTTTAACGTGTGCCATATTTCCCTTTATTTAAAATTAAAAAAATAAACTTCGCGCTGAACCCTGGCTCCTTGACGAGCATAGAGTAGAGGTGAAACTACAAGATTGTAGCCTTTTGCATTTAATTTGTCAATTAAATGATCGAGAGAAAAAACCCGATGCTCAGCCACAACTTTAGGAAAAATTATCGCTACTTTGGCGCCGGGATTAAGAATTTTACTGAAATTATTAAAAGCTCCTAAATACAATTTACTCAAACCTTTAAAAATATTAGCTAATTCTTCTTCTTTGGGTGTTTGTCTACCTAAAAATGGTTCAGTCACCAAGAGATCGAACTTTTTACCTGCCACTTTTTCAGCATTGAGTTGGCCAACATCGGCCACAAAGATTTGTTCCGCAAAATTTTGCCTGGGCAAATTATATTCATTGCTAAACCAATCTAAATTTTGTCTGCTTCCCCAAACTGCTTGTTCGTCTAAATCTGCTCCGTAAACTTGGTGACCAAGATTTAAAGCCTCGATTAAAATCGTGCCCGTGCCACAAAATGGATCAATCAACTTGATTTTTGCGGCTGATTGATTTTTTTGTTCACTTAAATATAAGCTGCCAGCAATGTTGACCAACATCCGAGCTACTTTTGGGGGCAACATGCCCTTCTTTCGATCGAAATAGGGCTTGGATCGATCGCGCTTAGTCCAATCATCAATATCTTGCACAGCGACTAAATAACTAAGATAAATAGCCTCCTGATCGTGGTAAAGGAAAATTTCTTGGCTGGCTTCTTGATGCAGAGCAAAAGCACTACCCTCAAATGAACCCTTGAAATAACGAGAGCGATAACCCCTTTCTTTCAACAAATCTTTAATTTGGGCATGATTAATAGCTTTTTGCCCTTTGCCTTTTTGATAAATACTAAAATAAGGTTGATGACTCTTGCTAATCAAGCAATCAACTACAGCGTTTTTTAAGCTTGTTAAATCGCTAGACTTGTTTAAGGTTTTTTCTAGTTGAAAAATTTTGACTAAGCCACCGAGTTTGTTGATGAAGTCGGCTTTTTTAAATTCTTCATCGGTCATCTCTGCTACAGCCAGACGATTAGCCAGCTCACCTTCAGCACTCAATAATTGAGCCTTTAATTGAGGATAGACACTGTTTAACTCCAACAATGATAGCTGAGGAGTATTACCAAACAAAAATAAGAATTTGGACATAGGTCCTAAGTAATTTGCAAAATTTTAACCAAGCTTTGTAGCTGACGGTGACCTTGGACTTTTCGATGACGAGATTTAGCTTTATATTTGGCTACGCGAATTTTTTCGCCTTTATTGTTTGCCACAACTTCACAATCAACCTTGGCTGATTTGACAATGGGTTGGCCAATTTTGCGCTTATCACCATCAACAAGCAATAAAACATCGCTTACTGAAAATTTTTCACCTTCTGCCTTATCTAGTCGATCAACAGTAATTTGATCACCTTCACTGACTTGGAATTGTTTGCCTTGTAATTGAATAATAGCGTATTTCATAACGAATTGTGATTATAACATATACTAAAACTATTGAAAGATTGAGCTTGCTAGCTTTTCTTCTTCTTCGATAATGTTTTGTAGCGGGGCTAAAGAAAAAAATAAGGCCAAAATGCTACTACCACCATAAGATAAAAAGGGCAGGGTAATACCTGTGATTGGTAACAGAGCTAAATTCATACCAATATTAATAAAAATTTGCACCAAGAGCATGCTAAAAATTGTCAACAAATATAATTGTTTAGCTCGATTCTCCTCATGATAAGTTAGATACAAAATAAAACCTAATAAAGAAAAATATAAACCCAAGATTAGCAAAGAGCCTAAAAAACCCCATTCTTCAACAAATGAGGCAAAAATAAAATCAGTCTGCCTTTCTGGCAAGAATTTTAAATGGGACTGCGTCCCCTGACCTAATCCCTGGCCCCAAAGCTGCCCAGCGCCCACAGCAATCACTGACTGGCGCGCATTATAAGCAGCACTGCTTTCTTGAGTAAAATCACTACTTAGGCTTTTTTCAGGACTAGTAAAAAACAAAAAACTACTTAATCGGGATTTCTGATAATCAGCTAAGACAAAGAACCAAGCAATAGCCACCAACAATATAGACAGACCAGCAAAAATAGCAATTTTTTTCCAACCGATGGGGTTATAAAAAATAAAAACCAATAAGGCTAATAAGAAAACCATTGCTGTCCCCAAATCCGGTTGTAAATTGATCAATAAGGCAGGCAAGAGAATGATTAATAAAATTTTTATTGTTTCAGGCCAGGATAGTTGTTTTTCTTTACTTTTCTGATTTTGCTTTTTAAAAAAGCTAGATAGATATAAAGCGGTAATTGGCACTGCTAATTGTGATGGCTGAAAGCGTAAACCAAAGGGTAAGTTAATCCAAGCAACTATACCCCTGGTTGTTCGTCCCCAGATTAATAAGCCCAATAAAAGCAGATTAAGCAAGCAATATAAATAAGCACTCGCTCGCCACCAATAGTTTATGTTCACTCTCGATAAAATAAAGAAAAGTAAAAAACCCAAGACGTAAGCCAATAACTGAACGTTTAATAAATCGGGAGCAATGCTTCTTAAAGTCACCAAAGCGACAATCATCAATAAGAACAGCAGGGTCGTTAAAAAATACTTTCGCACTTCTACAGACTAAAACAAAGTTTCTTTTTTTTCAATGCTGATTAAAGAAAAAGTGCTTTTACAACTCTTGCAGGCCTTCGATTTGGGCTCTCACTAATTGACTATTGCTTTTCTCTTCAATCATTTTAGTAAACTGATTGGGCCAGGTTTTTAAATAAACCTTAGTTTGCTCATCAATTGCTAAATTAGCTTGCTTGCGCCAAGTTTGAATGCGCCTGATAATAACTCGGGCTTCGCCCTCTGCCCTGAGATCTTCATTAAGCTCTAAATCAAAGTCGACCCGCATATCAGCTGTGGTTTCTTGACCCCAATTAACAGCTTTAACATTTAACTCTTGTTTGAGGATCGCTTCTAATTCAGCATTGCCCATAAAACTCGCTGCTTTATTAAAACTTACTGAAGCTAAAGGTTGACGCAGAGGCATTTTTGCAGTTTTTCTTTGAGCATGACCCAATTCCACCAATTGTCTTAATTCGGCCATTTGTTTTTCTAATTCCAGATCTTGATACGATTGGATGTCTGGATAGTCGCATAAATGAACCGATTTGCCAGTTGTATGTAGCTGTTGATAAACAATTTCGCTAAAAAAAGGTGTGAGTGGAGCAAACAATTGGGCTGATACATTAATCACTGTCGCAAAAACTTGAGCGGCTTGTGCACTTTGATTCGCCTTGAAACGATCTCTAGATAATCTCAAGTACCAAGTTGAAAAATCATTGATAAAGGGGGCTACTAGTCGAGTCGCACGCATCACATCGAACTTATCTAAATGTGTGCTTAATTGTTCGCTTAGAGTGCTAAGCTTTGATAATAACCAGCGATCTAAAACATGGTCGATTTTTGTCACTTTTTGCAAATCTAGCTGCTCAAGATTTTTTTGAGCAAAACTTTGATAAAAAGCCAAAATATTCCACCAAATCAAAAACACTCGTCGGCGCACATCTGCCACTTCTTGTTCAGCAAAATTTAAGGTTTCAGCCTTGACTGCGGCTGATGACAATAGATATAAGCGCAAACTATCGGCTCCATATTTATCAATAATTAACTCTGGTTCTGGATAATTATTTAAGCGCTTACTCATTTTTTTGCCATCACTGGCCATAATTAAACCAGTACACATCACATTGGCAAAAGCACTGCTCGCTGCTTTATTCAGACTTGATTGCTGTTTTTCATTAGCCATGGTTAAAGCTGTGGCTAAGACGTGCAATGTATAAAACCAACCTCGAGTCTGATCCTGACCTTCAGCAATAAAATTAGCTGGAAAATTCTGTTCAAACAAATCTTGATTAGCAAAAGGATAATTGAATTGAGCATAAGGCATAGCTCCAGATTCAAACCAACAATCTAAGACTTCTGGCAAATGCTTGAATTCCTTGCCATCTTTTTTAATGACAATCTGATCCACAAACTCTTTGTGTAAATCATCAAGCTTGTGCCCAGACAAAGCTGCCAATTCCTGACTACTACCAACACAGATTAATTCACCGTCATCACTCTGCCACAGAGGGAGGGGAGTTCCCCAAAAACGATTGCGCGAAATTGCCCAATCTCTAGCATCGGCTAACCAATGACCAAAACGACCTTCTTTAATATGTGTTGGTTGCCAATTAATAGCCTGATTATTTTTCAATAATTGCTCTTTAAAAGAACTAACTGCGACAAACCAAGAACTAGTCGCGTAATTTAATAAAGGCGAATCACAACGCCAACAATGAGGATAACTGTGGGTAAATTGTTTTTTAGCAAATAATAATGATTTTTTGGCTAAATATTGAATAATTTTAATGTCAGTCGCTTGAATTTCGTTTTTCGGTTTGACCTCAAGTCCTGCAAAATCGCTCACTGCCTTAGTAAAGCGCCCGCTCATATCTACATGTTGAATAAAAAGCTTGTTTTTAACTGCAGTATCAAGCTGTGAAAAATGCAATAAACTTTCTCCCAATCGATAATCATCTTCGCCAAAAGCTGGAGCCACGTGCACAATACCCGTGCCCTCTTCTAAATTGACAAAATCACCAGCCTGAACAGTGAACAATAACTTTCTTGCTTCATCGGGCAAATCTTGATCAGTTTTTAAATTCATAAAATAAGGGAAAACTGACTGATAATTCAAGCCAATTAGCTCTTGACCCTTAACAGTTTTCAGAATTTGATAGTCTTGATCAGCAAAAACCGCTTCTAAACGAGATTTAGCCAAATAATATTTTTCTGGATGATCAGCGATTTTAACTAAGACATAATCTAATCTTGGATTGACTGCCAAAAACATATTACCTGGCAGCGTCCAAGCCGTCGTTGTCCAACTGAGTAAATAGATCTCCTCATCTTCAAGATCTAATTTAAATTTGACTGTTAAAGCCAAATCTTTAACATCTTTATAGGCCTGACTAACTTCAAAATTTGAGAGGGGAGTACTGCAATGAGGGCAAATGTGCATCGCTTTATGACTTTGATAAATCAAGCCTTTATCAAAAAGTTCTTTAAAGACCCACCACACACTTTCCATGTAGCTTTTGTCCATCGTTTTATAGGCATTTTCCATATCAATGAATCGACCGATTCTATTGATAGTTTTTTTCCAATCCTCAGCATAAGTTAAGACTCTAGCTCGACAGGCTTGGTTAAAATTAGCTACGCCATAATCTTCGATGGCTTGTTTATCTTTGAGCTTCAATTCTTGTTCAATTAAGTTTTCAATTGGTAAACCGTGACAATCCCAGCCCCAAACTCGCCTCACATATTTACCCTTCATCGTTTGATAACGAGGGATTGAATCCTTAATCATTGATTGCATTAAATGACCGTAATGAGGTAATCCGGTAGCAAAAGGAGGTCCATCATAAAAAGAAAATTTTTCAGCCCCCCGTCTTTGTTCAAGAGATGATGCGAAGACTTGTTCTTTTTCCCAAAATTCTAGAACTTTTTCTTCTAGTAAAGCTAGGTCTGGTGCTTGTTTATAGTCTTTAATTTCTAGCTGTTTCATATTGCCTTTTTATACAAAAAAACCTTATTAAATCTCGTTGCTTAACGGATTAATAAGGCTTGCTAAAAGCAAAGGTACCAGCCCTATCACTACTCAATTTTGACTATTACGCAGTCACTGCGGCTCGTTCTACTTTTTGACACAACTAACTGGTCAAATTTCTGCGAGCGCCTCGTCAGATGATCACTGACTCAAACGGCTTTCTTCTTTTATTATAACAGAAAATTTAGCTACTATTTATTTCTCAAAAAAGCTGGCACCTCAAACTCACCAAATTCATCATCGTTTTCCGCATCTTCTTTTTTGTCTGATTGGTCTTCTTGCTTAGGCTTGTGGTCTTTTTTTAAATTAAATAAAGCACTTCTAACAAAAGGATTGTTGCTTTCAATTTTTTCTTCTTTTGCAGGTTTGCGATCGGCTATGGTTTGCGGTTGAGTATATCCATCTGGAGCACGGTCAATTTTGTCTTCTTCAACTGCTTCCTCAACACTTGTTTTTGGGCTAGTCGTAGTAATATTGCCCATTTTTCTTTTCGATTCTCGTCCATAAGCGCCAAATAGAGCGCGAGTGCCGGTCGCATTGTAATTGTCGCTAAAGCCAGTGGCTATGACGCTAATCTTAATTTTTGAACCCATGTTTTCATCAATGGTCGCCCCAAAAATAATATCAGAATCAGCATCAGCACTATCAGCAATAATTGATGATGCGTCAGACACTTCGGTCATGGTCATGTCTGGGCCACCAATAATATTGTATAAAATGCCTTTAGCTCCAGTAATTGACACCTCCAAAAGGGGAGAAGAAATGGCCATTCTCGCTGCCATCACCGCTCGATCCTCACCAGATGCCTCACCAATACCCATCAAGGCAGTTCCAGAATCAGACATAATGGTTTTGACATCAGCGAAATCAACATTGATCATGCCGGCAGTAGTAATTAAATCTGAAATGCCTTTCACGCCTTGACCAAGGACATTGTCAGCCAAACGGAAGGCATCAATAAAAGTCATTTTTTTATCTACGACTTCTAATAAGCGTTGATTGGGGATGACAATGAGGGTGTCAACCATGTCAATGAGATATTCAATGCCTTCTTCAGCAGTTTGCATCCTGCGCACGCCCTCAAAAGCGAATGGTTTAGTCACCACCGAGACGGTTAAAGCACCGGTTTCTTTGGCAATTTCAGCAATAATTGGCGATGCACCAGTCCCAGTTCCTCCGCCCATACCCGCTGTGATAAATACCATATCAGTATCAAATAATAATTCTTTGATTTTTTCTCGACTTTCTTCTGCAGCTGTTCGACCAACTTCAGGATCGGCTCCTGCCCCCAAACCCCTGGTAAAATTATTGCCAATTTGTAATTTAGTGTCCGCTTTGGAAGTTAAAAGTGCCTGAGCATCGGTATTAATCGCAATAAATTCGACATTTTTAATTTCTCTAGAGAGGATCATTGAATTAATCGCATTATTGCCACCACCGCCAATCCCAACAACTTTAATTTTTGCAAAGGTGGTATTTGAGGGTTTAACTAGTGCCATAGGTCTTTATTATAGCTATTATTTATATCAAACTATCACAATTAAATTACCTGATTTTAACATAAAAGTAAACTAGTAAAAGCACTTTTTAAAAAAAATTAAGGGAAAATTTTTTTAAATAAAGTACCAGCTTTTTCCGCAATCGTTTTAAACAAGTCTTTTGGCAAAATGTTTGTTAGGGAAAAATCACTAACACTAGCTCCAGGACCAACATTCCCTTGACGTTTGGCATATGCCAGCAGTCCCAGAGCAACAGCAAAGTTAACCTCTTTTATGTCGTCAGTCAAACCTAAGATGCTATTGGGTTTGCCTAATCTTACTGCCATTTTGGTCATATGACGCGCTATTTCTACTAGATTGTAAGTTAGGGCGCCACCGCCAGTGACAACAATGCCAGCGGGTAATTTATTGTCATCCAATAGGCCCGCTTTGGCTAATTCCTCCATCACTAAAGAGAAAATTTCTTTAATTCGAGGCTCCATAACCACGTCGCTGACAAACTTCCGAGAAATGGGATCTCGATTGCTAATCCCAATTTTTTCTGAATCAATTAGATCAAATTTCTTTTTCCGTTTAGTAAACTCTACTTTCGATTCTCCAGGTAATGGCACTAATTTAACTTCTTCGTCACCGCTTAAATATAATTTTAATTTTTCTGCATCTTCTAGAGAAATCCTTAAACCAGAGGCAATGTCTTGAGTAATATATTTAGCTCCCACCGGAATCACTGCGGAAAATTCCAAGACGCCTTCTACGAAAGCGCAAATGCTGGTGGTACCTGCCCCAATGTCCACTAGCACCACCCCCAGCTCTTTTTCGGTTTCGGTGAGGGCAATTTCACTGGCAGATAAAGCTGAAAAAACAAAGGCATCGACATTTAAACCTAAATCACCCATACATTTTTCAAAGTTGCGTAAACTGGTTGAAAGACCAGTAATAATATGAGTTTCAGATTCTAAACGAACACCCATCATCCCCACCGGATCTTTAATGCCTTCTTGAGAATCAACTTTAAAATCTTTGGGAATGACATGAATTATTTCTCGCTCACTGGGTAAAGAAATCGCTCTAGCTGCTTCGATGACTCGATCAACATCTAGAGAGGAAATTTCTTGATTGGGCGATGAAACTGGCACCACTCCCTTAGAATTTTTATAACGAATGTAAACTCCCGAGACTGACAAAACCACATTTTTGACCGCTAAACCAGCCATTCGTTCTGCCGCATCAAGACTCTGACCAACAGTGGTTAATGCTTCTTCCAAATTAACAATTGTGCTGCGTCTGATTCCACGAGAAGGAACAACACTAAAACCTAAGACTTCTAATTGTGAGGATTCATTTACTTTGGCAATTAGAGCCACACACTTGTCTGTACCCAAATCGATAGCGCTGATGATGTTTCCCTTGCTCATATTGATCAATAATTATCATACAGAATTAACTGTTTACTGTCGAGGACAAAAAATCAAGGTTTTTCCCGAATTACTGGCAAATTAAAGCGCAGGTCCAAAACGCCCTGCTTCTGAATTTCATCAATAACAGTTTTATCCTCTAGAATTAGGGCTAATTTTTTGATTGTTTCTTTGGGATCAACATGCTTGTCCAAAATGACCAAATAAGATTTTCCTAAATCTAATTCTAAAAGATCATTGTTTCGCCAAATTAAATTTTTGGCATTAATTTGATAGTAATCTAAGCTAGTTTTGAGGGAGAGAAAAAATTGATGATAATCATCGTTCAAATATTGCTTATTTTTACTGAGAATCTCTTCGTCTCCATGATAAACAATTGTAAAAAGTTGGCTTTGACTCAAATCTTTTTTTAAATGGCTATTTTGATTTAAGATAAAACTTTGTTCTTCTTGCTGCTCATTGATAATCCTTAAGCGATAATCGGGCAACTTGCTATCTAGATCTAGAACTAGTTCTCCAGGTGGGATTTTTTTTAGTGAGGATAAATAATATAACTGCGAGTAATCACTTTTCTCAGCCAATTCTTGCCAAATTTCTGCTTCAGAAAAATTAAAAAACAGTAGCGATTTTCCCACAAAGGCAGCATTAATATCTTGACAAACCTGAGTCAATTCTTCCAGCTTGGCTTCTGGCTGATAACAGCTGACCTTTTTCACTCTAAAAGCAAATACTAGCAATAAACTTGTCAACAGCAGCACGCTGACAAAAAACAAATAAGTGGAATATTGCTTCTTAATGATGGACATCGACAAGTAATTGATAAATTTTTGGTTCAGCTTCCTGATAGAAATTTTTTTGACTTAATTGACGACGCATGGCAGAATGTTGTTTTTTCATCTGTTTCACGGCCGAGATTAGTACTGCGGCTGTTAAATTTTTTTGCTCAATCATAATTGCTCCGCCAGCTTTTTCCATCATTTGAGCATTGAGCGTTTGTTCATCGTTATGTGTGTTAGGCAGGGGCAAGAGAATTGCTGGCAAGGGAGCTAGACACATTTCTAAAACCGTATTGGCTCCTGCTCGGGTAATAGCAAAGTCGGCACGTTGGTAAAGCCAAAACAACTCTTCTTCCTCCATCCATTGCCGAATAAAATAGCGTTTTTCTAAGTTTTTGGGTAGAGAAGCCTTGATTTGCTTTAACTCGCTGGGAAAATCTCTTAATTTATTAGGGCGACCACACTGATGGACCACCGTAAAATCAACCAGCAAGTCTTTAATGAGGGTTTTGATCAAATTATTAATAACAAAAGAACCCTGATTACCACCCATAATGAGCAAAATATTTTTATAATCTTTGGGCAAGTAGTCGGGTTTTTGTAAATTTTTCTTAAAAATTGCTTGTCTAACGGGATTACCCGTCACAGTGTAATTATCCTTTTTTAAATATTGACTGGTTTCAGCAAAAGAAATCGCCACCTTATCCGCTAAATTGGCAATAAACTGATTAGCTTTACCCATGGCCAGGGTTTGCTCGTGAGTGACAATTGGAATTTTTAAATTTTTCGCAGCTAAAACAAAAGGCACTGCCAAATACGAGCCAAAAGATAATAAAACATCTGGCTGCTCTTTCAATAAAATTTTTTTAGCTCGATTAATTGTTTTGGGAAAATTTAAGATTGCTAAGATCAAATCAATCAAAGAAGAGTTAACAAATTTCACTGCCGCAAAAGGAATAAACTTAATGCCTCTTTTTTTCACTTCTTGCTCTTCAACAGCTCTTTGTTTTAATCGCTCTTGACTATACAAGCGACCAACAAAAACCATCTCATCTCCTGGATGTTTAAGTTTTATATAATCAATCAAGGCTAGAGCAGGAGTCAGATGAGCGCCGGTCATCAGAATTTTCATAATTTTATCTTAACACTTTGCTATTGCTTTTACTAATATTTAGTAAAATGGCACTCACAAAAAACATGCTAATTAAAGATGAACCTCCTTGAGAGAAAAAAGGTAAAGGCATGCCACTTAATGGTAAAATTGCCACCACAGCCCCCAAATTAAACAAAAAATGAGCAAGAATCCAAGCTAAAATCCCATAAAACAAAAGATATTGATACTTATTTAATTTTTTATCTTTAATCATTCTCTCTGCAAAAAAGAAATAGGCGGCAAACATCAACACAATTACTGAAGAGCCAATAAAACCAATCTCCTCAGCAATAATAGCAAAAATCGAATCGCTACTGGCTTCTGGCACATAGGCGTATTTTTGTTGAGAATTGCCAATACCCCGACCAAACCAAGAGCCGCTCCCTAGGGCCAGTAGCACCTGGTGACTATGATAGGCCTCATTTTGCACATTAACATCTCGATTAATGAAGGTTAATAAGCGTTCTCGTCGATAGGGAATTAGTAAAATTGCTACCAGACCCAAAATTAGTGATCCAGCTAGCACTGAAATAAACAGTTTAATGTCTACATTCGACAAAAAAAACATGATCATCGCGCTAAAAAATAAGACCAATAGCGAACCAAAATCAGGCTGTAATAGTAAAATTAAACTGGGCCAAATCAGAAAAAACAAAAAACTTAAAATGTTAGTTTTTTTAGCCAATAAACTGGCATAAAAATTAATGAAAAAAAATTTAAAAATTTCTACCGGTTGAAAAGTGTAGCCGAAAACATTTATCCAGCGACTAGCTCCGTTGAGAGTGATGCCCAATCCTGGTATTAGGGGCAAGGCTAATAAAATTAAAGCTAAAAAATACAGGATTAATGAAAGTTTCTGAAAAATTCTCAAATTAATAAAATAGGCAAAAATTGCCAAAAGAAAAGCTAAACCCAGCCACTTGGCCTGCTGAGTCACAAAATGATAAGGATGATCAAATAATTTAACGCTCTGAACAGTTGATGCTTCAAATAAAAAAAACAAACCAGTAAAAGCTAGTATCATCACTAAAACAGTAAAGCGCCAATTTGCTTTTGACATTAATTTAAATAAAAGCCAACCACAAGCCAAAAAGAGTTAGCATAATTTGTATTAACCAGGCTCGTTGGACAATTTTTGGCTCGTCCCAACCGCGTTCTTGCAGAGTTAAGTGCAGAGGAGCTGCTGGCAAAATTTTCTTTTTAAAATATTTTTTCGCTAGCAGTTGGACTAAGGAACTAAATATTTCTAGCACAAAAATAAAACCAATAATGATCAGGGTAAAGACTTTGCCCAATAGCAAACCAACCACAGCCAGTGTCGCCCCAAAAGCCAGTGAGCCAACATCCCCCATAAATAAGCGAGCTGGATAGATGTTGAAATACAGAAAAGAAATTAAAGAACCCAGCCATAAAGCAATAAATACTGACAAAGGCACATCTAAAATACTGGAAGACAAAATCCACAAACCAAATAAAGCCACCATCAATAAACCAGAAGCCAAGCCATCTAAACCATCTGTAATATTAACCGCGTTGGTAAAAGCAACGATAACAAAAGTGGCAAAAGGAATATAGCCCCAAGACAATTCAAAAGTCCCAATGAAAGGAATATGTAAAATTGAAATGCCCAAGCGAAAATAGAGCATGCAAGAGATGATGAGGGCTAAAATTATTTGCAGTAATAATTTTTGGCGCAATCTTAAACCAAAAAATTTACTTTTTTCAAAGGCAAAAAATTTTTTAATATCATCATACAAACCAAGCAGAGCAAAAGATAAAAAAGTAAAAAATAAAACCTGAACTTCAACTTGGCTATTTTGATGTAAAGAAGTGATCTCAATACCAAAATATTCCAAAAGAGGAATCATCAAAGCAAACAAAATCGACACCAAAACAATAATTAATAAGCCTCCACCAACTGGCACTCCTGCTTTGCCTCGATGAAATTTATCAAAAATTGGCGTCCTTTTGCCAAAAGCATCAGTGGTTTTTTGTTGAGCACGACGAAATTTTAATCGATAAAGCAAATTAATAAATGGCACTACTACCATGCTGGTCAAAATAAAGGAAAATAATAAAATTCCTAAAAATAAAACAAGTGACCCCATATTATTTCCTTTCGATTCTGGCTCCCATTGATATCAATTTTTGATCAATTTCTTGGTAGCCTCGTTCAATCTGTTCAATATTTGTTAAGATTGTTTCGCCTTTGGCCGCAATGGCTGCTAATAAAATCGTTGCTCCAGCCCGCAAATCATGAATTTCAAATGTCCCTCCCTTAAAATCACAAGGGCCAGTAATTCTGATGGCGTGTTGATCGCTGCTACGATTATCTGACCAATTAAAATTATAAGTTTTTTCAGGATATTTTACTTCTGGATTAAAATATTCAATTTTTGCTCCCATTTGTTTGAGGTGGTCAACATATTGAAAACGACTCTGCATCACGGTTTCATGAATAACACTTTGACCGTGGGCTAAACAGAGTAGAGTCGCGAACAAAGGCTGCCAGTCGGTCATAAAACCAGGATGGATTTCCGTTTCGATATCAGTCGCTTGCAAGGCACCTTTATAAAAAAAGCGAATACCATAATTGCCAATTTCGTAACCAGCTCCCAGCTCATCAAGTTTTTCCAAAAAAGCCGTTAAATCTTTATGCACGGCATTTTCTACGACAATATCTCCTCGAGTAATTAAGGCCGCACAAGCATAACTGACCGCTTCATTACGATCAGGCATCACTCGATGAATAGCTCCACCAAGTCGTTCTACACCCTCAATCTCAATTGTGCGAAAAGAACGTCGGCGAATTTTAGCGCCCATAGCATTGAGAAAAACAATCAGATCATCTATTTCTGGCTCGAGCGCGGCATTTTCAAGAATAGTTTTTCCCTCTGCCAAAACCGCAGCCATAATTAACGTTTCTGTGCCAGTATGAGTATTTTTTTCAAACTTGTAATGACAAGCCTTTAATCTTTTTTTACGATCATTATTCTTAATTTTGGCTAATAAAATATCGTCTTCTTGGGAAAAAACCACGCCCATCTTTTCTAGACCTTGAAGGTGGCGCTCTAATGGTCGCTTGCCAATTTGATCACCACCGGGTAGCGGCACTGCCGCTTCGCCAAATTTGGCTAACAAAACCGGCAAAAACAGGGATGAAGCTCGCGAACTTTTACCATATTGACCATCCACTCGACTAAAACGAAAATTTTGTGGATCAATAAACAGATTATGCTCGCCTGCGTTATAAGCTCTGGCTCCCAATTCATTGATCACTTGCTTGACCATTTCCACATCAGCAATATTAGGCAAATTTAATAAGCGACTTTCCTGACTACCCAATAAAGAAGCAATCATCAGCTTATATGAAGCATTTTTTGCCCCGCCAACTCTGACGCTGCCATGCAAAGGCGTCCCACCTTGAATATAAAAAGCTGCTTTAGCATTTACACCCATATTTGCTTTCTTTGTATTATTAATTTTTTAATCATGATTAATTTAATCTTGACCAAGATAAAATATTTCTTCTTTTAATTCTACTTTAAATTGTTTTTTTACTGCTAGCTGAATTTGCGCAATTAGTTTTTTAACATCCTGAGCTTTAGCGGGTAATTGCAGTTCTTCACTCATATTGACCAAAAAGGCAGCGTGTTTGTCACTCACCACAATGGCTCCCACTTGTTGATTTTTCAGCCCGGCTTGATCAATTAAGAAGCCTGCAGGAATAAACTCCCTTTGAGCGAACTGTGGAAAAAGTTGTCGCAACTCATCGGTGTTGGGAGGATTGCGAAAAATACAACCAGAACTGGGCAGATGTAAGGGCTGCGTCTGTTGTCGATGTTCTTGAGCTTGGAGTAACTTTTCTTTAATAACGTCTGGCTGATCTTTGCGTAAAGAAAAAGTTGCAGCTAAAATGACCAGCTGTGGATCCTCTTGAAACACCGAGTGTTCATAAGCAAACTTGCACATTTCACGTGAAAAGATAATTTCTTTATTATGTTTCACGTGAAACGCAACAACACTTTCTACATAATCGCCAATCAACGCCTTGAGATAATGAGCATTATTGTAAATAGCTCCTCCCAAAGTACCTGGAACGCCAATAAAACCCTCCAAACCAGTTCCGCCAAGATTAACTGCCTTGCTAACCAGCTGACTGGTTTTTATGCCCGTTGCTGCTCTAAAAACTACTGCATCTTCTTGATCGCTAAGCACTTGAAAATCTCTAACAGCGATTTGTAAAACTAAGCCACTCACTCCCGCATCTGCTATGACTAAATTACTTAAACCACCGACAATTTTCCAAGGGATCCGTTCTTGCTCACAAAAGACTAGGATTTTTTTGAGCAGTAGCTGATCTTTAACTTTATAATAAATTTCTGCTAAGCCCCCCAGTTTAAAATAACTTGATTCCGCTAAAGGATAATTAAAAGACCAGTCCAAATCAGGAAATTTAGCTTTTACTAATCTTTGATTATTCGTCATTACTGCCTATTGTACTTGTTATTTAAGAAAAATCTCAAGGGTAATATAAAACTATTATAATCAATTATGAGATGAAAGATGAGCAAGAAATAAAATTTAATTAAAATTCGTCAGATATTCAACTTTTTCAATTAAGGAAATCTCGTTTAAAGGCCAATAGCGCAAGAAAACTCGACCAACAATATCACTTTTTTTAATTGCTCCCCAAGATCGGGAATCACTAGAATGGGGACGATTGTCACCAGAAACAAAATATTCGTCGGCACCCAAATAAATTTCTTCATTGAGGGTCGCTCTCCCTGGAGAGATTTCAAAATTAGCAGGGATGTATGATTCAATTAATTTTTGACCATTAACCCAAATGGCATTATCTCGAACTGCCACCCGATCGCCTGGTAGGGCAATAATTCGTTTAATAAAATCACAACCGGTGCCTTCAACACACTCGGCTGCGGGCGGAGCATGAAAAACCACTACTTCACCGCGTCTCGGTTCCCGAAATTTATAAGATATTTTATCGGTCATCACATGTTCGCCATGTTGAAAATTGGGCACCATTGATTGACCATTTACTTGATGTGGCTGCATGATCACTAGATAAACTACCAAAAAAATCGATAAGGAAATAGCCACCGTTTCTACGAGGTCTAAAAAACCACCAGCAATTTTTCCCAAAACTTTTGTCATAAACATCTATTTTAACGCCGCCACTTAGCAACTGGCAAGTGGAAAAGATTGCTTTATAATTAAGCTATGGGTTATCAGCGACACGCCATTATTGGTTTCTCTGTTCAGAGTTTGCAAAAGGTTTTTGTTTTTGTCATTAATTTTGTAAAAATTGTGGTGTTGGCTAGATTACTCAAGCCCAGTGATTTTGGATTGTTTTCTTTGGTCATGATTGCCCTAGGTTTAACTGAAAGTTTTACGCAAACTGGAATTAATACCACTATCGTTCAATCTAAAAAAGATATTAATTATTTTCTGGACACTGCTTGGGTGATTGCTATTTTTCGTGGCTTAATCATTGGCTTAATTATGTGGCTATTAGCCTCATTTTTGAGCAATTTTTATCAAGAAGCATTATTGTTACCGCTGATCAGGGCAGCAGCCTTGGTGCCAATTATTAAGGGTTTTATCAATCCAGCTGTGGCTCAGTGGCAAAAAAACTTTAATTTCACTAAGGAAGGCTTGTATCAAGCTCTTCATTTAGCAGCTGAACTTATATTACAAATTATTTTAGTGCTGATCTTAAAAACAGTCTGGGGCTTGGTTGGCGGTGTCATTCTGGCAGCCGTATTTGAAGTTATTATTTCATTCCTAATGAATAAAGAGCGCCCGCGATTTCATTATCATGTGAATCGCGGGCGCTATATTTTTAAAAATGCTAAATCTTTGGCTTTGGCAAGCTTGTTTTCTTATTTGAATGATAACGCAGATGATTTTGTGATTGGTAAATTGCTTAATTCTCATCAACTAGGCATTTATCATAATGCCTATTCTTTGAGTCATAAAGTCAATTATGAGCTTTCTAAGGCTGCTCACCATGGTTTAATGCCGGTTTTTGCCAACCTCCATCGAGAGCAAGAAGAAGCTCGTTTAAAACAAGCTTTCAAAAAATCTGTTTTTAGCACCCTGCTGATCACTTTGTTGTTTAGTTTGCCTTTAATTATTTGGCCTGAATTTTTTGTGAAGGTGGTTTTGGGTGATCAATGGATAGAGGCCAGTCAGGTTTTGCCAGTTTTAATCCTCGCGGGCCTAGTACACAGTGTTGTGAATATTGTTTATGCCTTCCTTATTGCTCAAAAAAAATATTTCTCCATGAATTTGCATTTGACTGTTTCTTTAATCTTAATGTTGCTGGCAATCTTTTTGCTGACGCCAACTTATGGTTTATTTGGTGCTTGTTTGGGCATTCTAATAGCCAGGGTTATTAGCTTTCCTATCAGTCTAATTTCTCTGAAAAAGAGTACATGCGAATCAAAAATTTAAGCATCATTGTTTTAAATGATCGGCAAGATCAACTTTTTGAACAAGCTTTGATGAGTGTTGCTTTTGCTGAGCAAATCATTGTCTTAGATCAAGAAAGCGCCAATGATTGGCAAGCATTAGAAAAAAAATTAAAAAAACTCAACCCTCAGCTCAACTTTCGTCTAATTTTTAGAAAAAATCCCATCACTGATTTTGCCGCTCTTCGCAACAAAATGATCAAAAAAGTAAGTACTCCTTGGTTAATGTTTTTGGATAGTGATGAAATTCTGAGTCAAGAAAATTTGAAGCAGTTGGCAGAGCTACTTAATGATGAGCTGGTGGATGCTTATCTGCTCAAAAGAATTGACTATTTTCACCAGCGAAAACTGAAGTTTGGCGAAACGGGCAATTATTATAGTCCGCGTTTAGCTAGAGTTAATGCTATTAAATATGATCGTCAAGTTCATGAAGTCGCGCAAATTACTGGTCAAGTTAAAAAGAGCAATTTAATCATTAAGCATTTCTCTCATCAAAATTTAGCCAATTTTCTGCTGAGTGTTGATCAATACGCCCAACTTGAAGCAAATTATCGTTTTGCTCAGAACATTCCTTACACAAAGACAAAAATTATTTTACAAGCTATATTTTATCCAATGGGTAAATTTTTACTTAATTATTGGCTAAAATTAGGTTTTTTAGATGGTTTTGCTGGCTTATGTTATGCTTGGCTAATGAGTATTCATTCTTTACTGGTTAGAATTTATCTTTATGAAAAATATTTTCTTAATTAGTCTTTTATTATTTCTTGCTGGGGGAGAGTTGGGTAAAATTCATCTGACAGAAACAATAGCTGTTTATTTACACGATTTTTTACTAATTGCCTACCTATTATTTAATTTTAATAGTTTAAAAAATATTATTAAAAAGTTAAAAAAAATTAATAAAATTAATAAAAAAATACTTTTCTTACTAATTGTTAATGTTTTTTTAGCAATTAGCTACGCAATTTATCAAAATCGCTTCCAATTGACTAGTTTTTTATATATGGCTCGAGCTGTGGCCTATTTTTTATTTATTTTGCTCTTAAAGCAAAACTTTACTAAGAAAAAAAATCTCAATGTCTTTTTGTCTGCCTCCTTCTTGATTTTAATTCTGGGCTTGTTGCAGTATTTTCTTTTACCAGATTTAACTAGTCTTTATCATTTAGGTTATGATGATCATTTTTATCGACTCGCTTCCACACTGCTTGATCCTAATTTCACTGGATTGATTCTAGCGTTTAATTGTTTATATTATTTTAAGCAAAAAAATCTTGATAAAAAGAATATTTTCTTAGCCTTATTGTTTTTAGTCGGCCTAGCATTAACTTACTCAAGAGCAAGTTATTTGAGTTTGCTGCTGGCTGGCATCTATTTAATAATCAATAGTCAAAAAATCACTAAATTATTTATTAGTTTCTCCTTACTTTTATTCATTGTTTTCATCCCCTTTTTACCCAAAAAAAGTGGCGGAGAAGGGGTAAATTTAACACGAGTTAGTTCAATTTCGGCAAGAATGACTAGTGCTCAACAATATTTAAGCAGCAATCGGGGTCCAGCTATTTTCTTTGGCCAAGGACCTTTTTCTCCCCAATATCAAATTAATCAAGAGGGCAGTATTAGTCACGCCCGCTTTGCTGATAATTTTCTAATTTTTCTATATAACGGTTTTGGAATTTTTGGTACTTCTTTGATTTTACTTTTACTAATCAGAGAATTTAAACAAGAGTGGGAGCATAAACATCATTGGCAAATCAGTCTATTAATTGCTCTGCTTGTCCACAGCTTATTCAATAATAATATGACTCAAGCTATGACAAGCTTAACTTTTTGGGCTTTTTATCTTTAATTTATCTTTAGTTATTGAGAAATTTCACTTTAATCTCTAATTCGCTTTGATTACCAGCGCGATCCACAGCCACAAATCGTAAAAGATTGTCGCCTTCCTCTAGATAGTAAGTGCTAGTAAACTGACCATTTTCATCAGCCAAAATCAACAAATCATTAAGATAAACTCTAGAAGATGGCTCTGTTTCGCCAACTACACTGGTGGTCCGATTCCGTTTTAACTCTATAGTGCTGTCTGCTTTTGGCTCTGTTATGGTAATGACTGGCGGCTCATCATCGTAGACAAGTTGATAGGTCTTGCTTTGCAAGGATTCCGTGCCTAATTCATTCACCGCATATAAGGTTAATTGATTATCACCTTTTTCTAATTGCAATTGCTTGTCGAATTCTCCTTTTTCGCCAATTAGTTCTTCTTCAACCTGCTGGCCATTTAAGATAAAAACTACTCTTGAATCTGGGTCAGCATAGCCTTGCAATTTTAATTGCGCACTAAAAGTTGCTTCTGGAGGCGCCTCAAATAAAACCGGTGCCTGTGGAGGCAAATCATTATTAATATCTGTGCCAGAATCATTATCGATAAAATTAAAAACCAATTTAATTAAATTCGGCATAATTACAAAAAGAAACAGTAATAACAACACTATCGCTAAAAAAATGAAGAAAAAGGTTTGTTTACGCATCTCTTTTTCTTGTTTTTTTAATAAACGAGAATTGCCTCGATTGCTTCGAGAACTAGTTTTATAAACAGAAGAATATCGATTTGAACTTGCCATATTAAATTATAAATTAAACTAAATTAATCATATCATAAAGTCGATTTATGAGCCAAAGGTGGGATTCGAACCCACGACCTGCGGTTTACGATACCGCTGCTCTAGCCAGCTGAGCTACTTTGGCTGTTCTTGTTTTAGCGAGCGACCGAAGGGAGTCGAACCCTCACCTCAAGCTTGGGAAGCTCGCATTCTACCGCTGAACTACGGTCGCTGTTAGCTTATTTTAACATTTTTAATATTTTGATGGGTGAAATTTCTATATTTATTTGGCGACCCCGACCGGGCTCGAACCGGCGATCTTCTCCGTGACAGGGAGATATGTTAACCAACTACACCACAGGGCCTTTTTAATTTGCACCTGGATTATAAAAGGAAAATCACAAAACTGCAAGAAACAAGCGAAAAAAGTAAATTAATCGTATATAATGAAATATATAATAGTTAACAGTGAAAGGAATTTAATGCTTTATATCTTAATTCCCATCATCCTTATCGCTCTCTATGTTATGAGCGTTTTTAATGGTCTGCAACGTCTTAAAACACAAATTCAAGCCAGTATTCAGGAAATTGGTAACCAATTGAAACGTCAAGCTGGTTTAATTCCAAGCCTTGAAAGCACGGTTAAGGGTCAACTGAAACACGAGCAGGGTATTTATCAAATGTTAACAGATGCCCGTAAATCCACAATTAAGGCTGAACAAAGTGGCAATAGTAAGGACATTAATCAAGCCATTGATGACATTCAAAAAGTTATTCCGCAAATTCAGGTGGTGCTTGAAAGTAATCCAGAACTAAAAGCCAATGAAGCTATTAAAAAGTTTATGGATGAGCTCACCGACACCGCTGATAAATTAAGTTACGCTCGCAGAAGCGTGATAGATTTATCACAATCTTACAACGAAAAATTAGTGGTGTTTCCATCAAACATTGTAGCTAATTTATTTGGATTCAAAGCTGAAAAAGGTTTAGAAACTCCAATGACTGGCGAACATGTTGTGGTTACAGAAGAGGAAATGAAGACTCCAAAAGTGGATCTTTAATTCCGAGCAATAAAATTACAAAAAATATTCAATTAAGAGGATCGTCTATTTATGACTCATTATCAGTTAGTTGCTAAAAATAAAGCTCGATCTGTAGCAGTTATGCTTGGTTTTGTCTTATTTGTGCTTGGGGCTAGCTATGTTATTGCGCGTGCTTTTGATTACCCTCTTTCTATAGTTGGCACAGCTTTTATTGTTGCTGGAATGAGCACTTTCTTTTCATATTTTTTTTCCGATAGGATCGTTCTGACCATCTCTGGAGCCAAAGCAGCTAATCGTAAGGAACACTTTGACTTCTATACTATTACCGAAAATATTGTAAACAGTCAAAGATTGCCCATGCCCAAACTTTATGTCATCGAGGACAGCGCGATGAATGCCTTTGCTACTGGCCGAAATCCTAGCCACGCCGTGGTTTGTGCCACCACCGGTTTATTGGCTAAATTAAACCGCAGCGAACTTGAGGGAGTCATTGCTCATGAGATTAGTCATATTAAAAATTATGACATTTTATTAATGTCACTTGTTTCTGTCCTGGTTGGCTTAATTGCTTTGTTGGGTGACTGGGTCATGCGCGGTTCAATGTATGGTCCAATGCGAAGTAATAATAAAAAAGACGGAGAACGCAGCCAGTTAGATATGATTATGTTTTTTGTCGCCATAGTCATGGCCTTGTTGGCACCTATTATTAGCAAACTGATGAAACTAGCTCTTTCCAGGCGCTATGAGTTTTTAGCTGATGCTAGCGCCGCTGCCATGACCAAGAATCCTGAGGGACTAGCTAGGGCCTTAATTAAAATTAGTCAAGATCAAGAGCCTTTAGAAGCAGCCAATAAAGCCACCGCTCATTTATATATTAGTGACCCTCTAAAAAATAGTCGCGGCGGAGTTGCTACTTTCAAAAATTTATTTCAAACTCATCCACCTGTGGCTGAGCGAGTTCAGGCTCTCAGAGCCATCACTACTAAATAAGCTGAATTACTTCTAAAAAAATTGCTAAATTCTGCTAAACTAATGCCTATTGTGTCAAAAAAAATTGTTAGCAAAGACCAGGTTAAACATATAGCTCAACTAGCTAATATTCCTATTAGTGAAAGTGAAAGTCAGCAGCTGGCTAAAGATTTTGCTCAAACTTTAACTGTAGTTGATCAATTGAAAACAGCCGATGTTGCCGAGCTAGCAGGCACCCATCAGGTCACTGGCTTTAAAAATATTACTAGAGAAGACATTGTCGATGAAAGCCTCAGTTTTACCCAAGAAGAAGCACTGGCTAACGCTAGGGAACAACGAGACGGTTATTTTCTTGTTCCTCAGGTCTTAAACAGCGAAGATAAGTAAATATTAAACGGCGAGGACAAGTAAACATTAAACGGCGAGGACAAATAAACATTAAACGGCAAAACAATTAAATCGGAAAAATAATGACTTTAAATCAATTAACCCTTCAAGAAGCACTGGCTGGTCTCAAGGCTGGTTCATTAGACATTAGTGATTTATATCGCGACTTAAATGATGCTATAGAAAAGCAAAAGTCTTACAACATTTATTTGCAACTCAATCCACAGGCAGAAGCAGAGGCCAAACAACTACAAGACAGACAATTAAAAGGTTTGCCAATTGCTGTTAAAGATAATTTTTGTAGTAAAAAATTAGCAACTACTGCAGCCTCCAAAGTTTTAGAAAATTTTATTCCACAATATGAATCAACTGTTACCGAGCGTTTACAAAAAGCTGGCGGAGTAATTATTGGAAAAAGCAATTTAGATGCTTGGGCTCATGGTTCCTCTACTGAAACCAGTGATTTTGGACCAAGCCTCAATCCGCGCAACCCCGATTACCTACCCGGTGGTTCATCGGGCGGTAGTGCTGCTGCGGTAGCCGCCGACCTGTGTTTAGCAGCGATCGGCAGTGAAACGGCTGGTTCTATTAGACAGCCGGCTGCTTGGTGCGGAACAGTTGGCTTAAAACCAAGTTATGGGCGAGTCAGTCGCTTTGGCGTGGTGGCTATGGCCTCGTCGACTGATAGTCCAGGAGTTTTATCCAAAACAGTCGAGGACGCTTGTCTCGTCTTAAACACCATTGCTGGACCAGATGCGCGAGATGCAACTTGTAATCAGGAGCCAGCTCCAGATTTCACTAAATTTTTAGATCAAGACATTAGAGGTTTAAAAATTGGCTTAATTTATCACGACGTTCAAGGCGTTGAAGAAGCTAATGAAAAATTGGCCCAGGAATTAGCCATCTTAAGTCAGCTCGGAGCTAAAATAGAAAAAGCCCAAGCACTTGACCCACATAATGCCATTGGCGTTTACACCGTCGTTCAGCGTGCCGAGGTTAGTAGTAATTTAGCTCGCTATGATGGCATCCGCTATGGCCAAGATCGCTCCTATTTTGGCGATGAAGCTAAAAGAAGAATTATGCTCGGCACTTATACTTTATCGAAAGGTTATGCTGATCAATATTATAATTTGGCACAAAAAGTCCGCACGCAATATTTAAATGATTTTACCCAATTGTTTAAGAAATATGACGTTCTGGTGAGTCCAACTTCACCAGGTTTTGCAAAAAAAATTGGTGCTTCCGCTAATTCTGCAATGTTTGGAGAATTAGAAGATATGCTGCTCGAAGCAAGTTCGGTCAGTGGTTTGCCGGGCATCAATGTACCTTACTATCGAGACCCTCAAACTAATTTATTTTTCGGAGCCAATTTTGTCGCACCCATGTGGCGAGAAGATCTGGTAATAAAAGTGGCAGATGCCTTTGAAAAAAATAGCAAGTGGAATACCTGGAGAAATCGTTAATGTCTGAAAACAATTATCAACTAGTCTGTGGTTTAGAAATTCATGCAGAATTAAAAACTGCCTCGAAAATGTTTTGTGCTTGTAAAAATGACCCATTTAACGCTGAAAAGCCCAACATTCACACTTGTCCAGTTTGTTTAGGTATGCCCGGTGGTTTACCCTTGGCCAATCGCAAAGCCATTGACTGGACCATCAAAATTGGTTTAGCTCTTAACTGTCAAATTAATTTATTTTCAAAATTTGATCGAAAAAATTATTTTTATCCCGATCTGCCAAAGGGCTATCAAATTAGCCAATACGATATTCCTTTTTGTCATGATGGTTATTTAGATACCAGCCAAGGTCGAGTAAAAATTCAGCGCATTCATCTTGAAGAAGATACTGCAAAATTAATTCACCAAAAAGACCACACCCTGATTGACTTTAACCGCTCAGGCGTACCCTTAGTGGAAATTGTCAGTGACATCGACATTAAAAATGCTCAACAAGCCAAAGAATATGCGCAAAAAATTAGACAAATTTTACGCTATTTAGATGTGGCAGATTGCGATATGGAAAGAGGAGGCATGAGGTTGGAAGCAAATATTTCTTTAAAGAAATCAAGCGATCCAACCGACTTTATACCTAATTATAAAGTCGAGTGTAAAAACATCAATTCCTTTCGCTTCATGGAGTTAGCCATTAATTACGAAATGGAGCGTCAAGCGCAATTGCTTGAAAAAAGTGAAACTCCAACTCAAGAAACAAGAGGTTTTAATCCTCAATCTGGTAAAACTTTTAGTCAACGAGCCAAAGAAGAAGCACAAGACTATCGTTATTTTCCAGATCCTGATTTACCACCCATAGAATTTAGTCCTGCCGATATTGAACGCATTAAAAACGAACTAGTTGAGCTTCCTGATCACTACGCCCTCAGACTTAGTCAAGAATATCAGCTTGACCTAAATTTATCTACACGCTTAGTCAGCAGTTCAGCGGAAGCACATTTTTTTGAGAATATTTTAATATTAGCCAAAAAAGAAAATATTGAAGCGGAAAAAATCATTAACGCTTTATTAAATAAAAAAATTGATTATCAATTAAGTGATGATCCGCAATTACTTATCAAACGCTATCAACAATTAAACAGCGTTGAAGATATGAGCCTGGAAACAATTGCTAATTTTGTCACAGAGGTGCTTAAAGAAAATTTAGATGCGGTGGCAAAATATCGGGCAGGCAAAAGCGAAGTCCTGGCTTTTCTCATTGGCCAAAGCATGAAAAAAATTGCTAAAAAAGTTGATGTTAATCAAGTGAAAAAGATTTTGTTAGCACAATTAAACAGTTAAATGAGATATACTAAGTCTAGATATGGCCCTGCAAAATAATGATTTTGTCCACTTACACACACATAGCGAATATTCCATTTTAGATGGCCTGAGTAAAATTCCTGATTTAATTGCTCAAGCAAAAAAATTTGGCCAAGAAGCTCTAGCCCTCACCGATCATGGCAATATGTATGGGCATATTGTTTTTTTTAATGCTTGCAAAGAAGCCAATTTAAAAGCAATTATTGGAGTAGAACTTTATCTGGCTAAAAATTCTCGTTTTGATAAACAATTAAAAATGGGCACCGACCAATTTCATCTAACTTTGCTGGCCAAAGATTTTACCGGCTACCAAAACCTCATGAAACTAGTGTCCCTAGCCAATTTTGAAGGCTTTTCTTATAAACCGCGGATTGATCATGAACTCCTAGAAAAATATAACGAAGGTATTATCTTGCTGAGTGGTTGTATGAGCAGTCTTACCAGTCGACTGTTATTAGATGATAAAGATGACCAGGCTATTGAACTATTTAAAAAATATCAAAAAATCTTTAAAGATCGTTTCTACTTAGAAATCCAAAGACATCCTCATGTCCCAGAAACTTATACCCTGACTAAAAAATTAATTGCCATTGCTCGACAACTAAAATTGCCCTTGGTAGCGACCAATGATTCTCACTATCTAACTAAAAACGATGCTGAGGCCCAAGACGCCTTACTCTGTGTGCAAACACGACGCTTGATAAGTGATGACAGGCGCATGAAAATGATTGACCAACCAGATTTTTATTTTAAATCTAGCCAAGAAATGATCGAAGCATTTAATGATATTCCTGAGGCAATTAGCAATAGCAAAAAAATTGCTGATCAATGTGAGCTGACGATTCCCACTGGTAAATTAATTTTTCCCACTTTTGAATTACCCAAGGGCGAAAATTATGCAAGCTATTTAGAAAAAATTGTTTACCAAGCTGCTAAGCAGAAATTTCCAGAAATCACTCAAGAAATTAAGGATCGTCTTGATTATGAGATTAAAATTATTAATGAAAAAGGCTATCCTGCTTATTTTTTGATTACTCAAGATTTTGTTAATTGGGCAAAAAATCAGGGCATTGCTGTGGGTCCTGGACGGGGCAGCGCTGCTGGCTCTTTGGTTTCTTATTGTTTAAATATTACCACGCTTAATCCTCTAGAACACGGTCTGCCTTTTGAACGCTTTCTCAATCCAGAAAGACCAACACCGCCCGACATCGACATTGATTTTGCAGATATTAAACGTGATGATGTCCTTAAATATGTCGCTACTAAATATGGTGAAGATCATGTGGCCTCAGTCATCACTTTTGGGCGAATGGAGGCTCGGGTCGCTGTGCGCGACATTGGCCGAGTTTTGGGTCTACCTTACGAAGAACCTGATAAAATTGCTAAATTAATTCCCAATGACCCTGGTCGGCGCGTATCGATTAAGCAAGCTATTCATAGTGTCCCAGAATTGGCTAACTATTATCAACAGAGTAGATTTAGAAAATTACTTGATTTAGCCATGAAAGTAGAGGGCACCATTCGTCAAGCGGGGATGCATGCCTGTGCTGTCATTATTGCTGATAAGCCATTAACTAATTACACGGCTATTCAAAAAGATTCGCGGTCTGGCAAAACTCTCACTCAATTAGACATGTATTCACTAGATTGCAATGTAGATGATGATGCCATTGGTTTGCTAAAATTTGATTTATTGGGCCTGCGAAATTTATCAATTATTCAAGAAGCGCTGGCCTTAATTAAAAAATATCAAAAACAAGACATTAAAATCGATAATATTTCTTTAGAAGATAAAAAAACTTTTGCTTTATTAGCCAGTGGCGACACCACCGGTGTTTTTCAACTTGAATCTGCTGGTATGCGTCGAATTGCCAAAAGCTTAAAACCCAACAAATTTTCAGATATTACAGCTATGGTCGCGCTTTATCGACCAGGACCAATGGATCTTATCCCGCGCTTTATCGAGGGCAAGCATAATCCAGAAACAATTGAATATCCTCATCCATCGCTTGAGCCTTTCTTAAAAGAAACCTACGGCATTATGGTCTATCAAGAGCAGATTTTAGAAATTGTCAACTTTATGGCTGGTTATAGTTTGGGAGAGGCTGATATTTTACGGAGAGCCATTGGTAAAAAGAAGAAAAAACTGCTAGACACCAATAAAAATCGCTTCATTAGGCAATCTGTAAATAAAGGATATAAAAAAGCCACTGCAGAGCGAGTTTGGGGCTTCATTGAAGCTTTTGCTAATTACGGTTTTAACAAATCTCATGCTGCTAGCTACGCCATGATTGCTTATCAAACTGCTTGGCTTAAAGCTAATTTTCCAGTGGAATACATGACTGCGGTCATGAGTATTGAGTCTAATTCTCACTCAATGAATCGAGACGAAAAAATAGCTATTACCATTGAAAATTGTCGACAAATGAATATTAAAATTTATCCGCCTGATATTAATCTTTCCGAAAAAGATTTTACTATTGAAAAAGATCCTGATTCCTTGGGAGGCATGGCTATTCGTTTTGGTTTGGGAGCAATTAAACATGTTGGCAGTGCTGCCATTGAAAATATTCTCACTGTGCGACATGCAGAAAAAGAATTTCAATCTTTCACGCATTTCCTAAAAACTACCAGCACGCGCAAGGTTAATAAAAAAACTATTGAGAGTTTAATAAAAGTTGGTGCCATGGATCGCTTTGCTCATCGCTCGTCCATGTTAGAAAACCTCGAGCAAATTCGTCAAAGCGCAGAACAATTTAGCTCAGAAATTGATGGTCAAGATAATTTATTCGCCAATCTTGAAGATCAAGTTGTTAAAATTACTGATAATTTTGTTGAATTAGAAGAGTATCCAAAACAAGAAATTTTATCTTTTGAAAAAGAGCTTTTGGGCATTTATTTAACCAGCCATCCCTTGGCTGATGCCATGCAAGTTTTACAAAAAAGAAATAGTTTAAAAATTGCCGAGATTGATCCAGAAATTCATCAAGACCAAATCTTTCTTTTTGGTGGAGTCATTACTAGATTTAAAGAAATTACTACTAAAAATGGCAGATTAATGGCTTTTGCCACTTTAGAAGATACTAGCGGCAAAATTGAGTTTTTAATTTTCCCCAAGCTTTATCAAAAATGGATTGGCCGTCTCGCCGAAGAAAGTATTATTCTGCTTCGAGCCAAAGTGCAAAATCGTGATGAAGAACTAAAACTTATTGCCGAAAAAATCACTTTGCCCTCAGACGAAGTAATTAATGAAGAGAATTTAAGTGATTATCAAGAAATTTTTATTCCCAGAAAAACCAGTAAAACAACGCTCAAAGAATTAGGCGAACTACTAAAAGCCAATCTAGGCAAAACCCATGTTGTAATTATTATTCCTAATGGCTCAAAAGCAGAAAAAATCAATCTACCTTATCAGGTAGATTGGAACGATAAGCTAGCACAAGAAATTGAAAACTTATTGCAATAAATAATGAAAATTACCAAGCCTGCCCAGCTACGAAACACCGCTTTTAAACTTAGACAAGATATTCTATCCATGATTTATCAAGCCCAAAGCGGACATCCTGCGGGCAGCTTGGGCATGATTGATTTAATCTTATGTTTATACGCCACTGGTATTTTGCGTCATGATCCCCAACGACCTACTTGGGAAAAGCGTGATTATTTTTTGCTGTCCAATGGACATATCTGTCCCGCTCTCTACGCTGTTCTAGCTCAACAAAAATATTTTGCCAGAGAAGAGTTGGCGAGTTTTCGCCTGATTAATAGTCGCTTACAGGGTCATCCGCACCTACTCATGGCTGGGGAAAATATCGATCCAAAAACTTTGCCCGGTATTGAAATTACAGCTGGCTCTTTGGGGCAGGGAGGATCTCAAGCGGCTGGTTTAGCCTATGGTCTGCAATTAGCTGAAAGAAAAAATCACGTTTTTTGTTTATTAAGCGATGGAGAACAGCAAGAGGGACAAAGTTGGGAAGCCTATATGTTTGCCGCTCATTATCAACTGCGCAATTTAACTTTCATCATCGATTACAATCAAATACAAATCTCTGGTAAAACTAGGGAAATTCTCTCTCTAGGAGATTTAAAATTAAAATTGATTGCTTTTGGTCTCCATGTTCTTGAAGTTGATGCTCATGATTTTGAGGATCTGCAAGACAAACTCACCCAAGCTAAAAATAATAAAAAGCAGCCAGTAGCCTTAATTGCCCACAGCATTCCAGGAAAAGGCGTATCATTTATGGAGGATGATTATCGCTGGCACGGCAAAGCTCCCAATAAAAGGGAATTTGAAAGTGCCATGCATGAGTTAAGAATTAAAAGACAAAACGATCATGAGTGAAAACCAACTACTTGCCACTAGAGATGGTTTTGCTGCCGGCTTAGTAAAAGCCGCACAAGTTAATCCAAACATAATGGCTTTATCTGCAGATTTAAGTGATTCTTTGAAGCTGGCAGACTTTAAAAAGCAATTTCCTAGTCAATATGTTGAATGTGGCGTGGCAGAACAAAATATGATTGGTGTAGCCGCTGGCTTAAGCTTGCTTGGTAAAATACCTTTTGCCACTAGTTTTGCTTCTTTTAATCCAGCTCGCAATTTTGATCAAATAAGAAATATAGCCTATTCAAATCTTAACCTGAAAATTGTTGGGGGACATGCGGGTCTGGTTACTGGCGAAGATGGAGCGATTCATCAAGCTTTAGAAGACCTAAGCCTCATGATCAGCTTGCCAAATATGCGACTTGTTTCTCCAGCTGATGCCAAGCAAGCCAAGCTAGCCACTCTTGCTCTGGCTAAAGATCTTGGTCCAAGTTATTTGCGCTTAAGTCGCTTGGCTGTGGCGGATTTAGAACTTTCCTTAAAAAATTTAATTAACAAGCGAGAAGACTCAAACAAATTTTCTCTAGATAAAGCCCAAGTTCTAACTTCTGGCAAAGATTTAACTATTGTTGTGTCGGGAACTATTGCTCATCAAGCTGTTCAAGCCTGTTTTGAATTACAGCAACTCGGGATTAGGGCTGAATTAATTAATCTAATTTCACTAAAACCCCTCGATCTCGAATCTATTTTACTGAGTTGCCAAAAAACCCAAGCCCTATTGATTATTAGTGAAGAACAATTGGGCAGTGGTTTTAATGCTTATTTAGCTCAACAACTCCTCAATAATTTAGGAGAAAAAAATAGTAAACCCTTGCTAACTGAGTTTGTTGCCGTCAACAATACCTTTGGTGAATCGGGAACTGCCCAACAATTATTAAGCAAATATCACTTAGACAGCCAAGCAATTTTAAATAAAACCCTGCTCTTGTTGAAAAAAAAGAGAAAATTATTGAGTATTTAGCGCCGGCAACTAAGTATTTAACGCCGGCAACTAAGTATTTAGCGCTGACAACGTTCGCAATAAAAACTGCTTCTTCCGCCCAGCTTAACTCTTTTGATTTTAAAATCCCGGCCACAATCTGGACAAATAGCATTTTCTTGACCGTAAACCAGCAATTGATCTTGATAGGAACCAGCCAAACCATCAACTCCAACATAATGACCGTCAAAAGTAGTGCCACCAGAAAGAATAGCTGTCTCAATTATTTGCTGCATTTCTAATAATAAGCGAGTCATTTCAATTTTACTCAAGCTATTAGCTCTCCTAAGAGGGGAAATTTTCGCTCTAAACAGCGCTTCACTCGCATAAATATTACCAACTCCAGCTAAAACCTGATTATCCATAATAAATTGCTTAATGCTAATCTGCCGATTTTTAGCTTTCTCTAATAAATATTTGATATTTAAGTTGGGATCGTTAACATCTAAGCCATAGTGAACAAATTCTTGTGAAAGTTGATCTTGTGCTTTGAGTCTGAGCCAACCAAAAACTCGCATGTCATTAAAAAAGAGTTGACTGTTTCTTTGTTTTCGATCTTCTAAATCAAAAATTACTCGGGTATGTTTACTGGGCAAATCATTAAGCCAATCAGCAGTCGGATGACCGCCACCTGCGCGTTGACCATCTTTATCAAGAAAAATTAATTGTCCAGTCATTTTTAAATGAATCAATAAATGTTGACTATTACTTAACACCAGGTCGAGTATTTTTGCCCGACGCCTGACATCAATAAATTGCTGACCAATTAATAAACTCTTATTTTCTGCAAAATTGGGAAAGCTTTTTTCTCTCAATAGGTGAATGTCTCTAATCCTTTTTTCTAACAAGACTGGAGCTAAATTTTTTCTTAGCGATTCAACTTCAGGTAATTCTGGCATATTGTTTAGGGTCGATGTTCTTTGGCCCCAATTAATCCGCACTTTTTATATTTTAACCCCGATCCGCAAGGGCAAGGATCGTTGCGCCCAATTTTTTCCGACCCCGTTGTGGGAGCAGACGAGTCGCTGCGATTAGTGCTCGTAGCGCTTGGCTGATTATTATTAGCATTAGCTAAAAGTTTAGCCAAATCACTAGTGTTAGCTGTTTTTCCAGTTGCTTGAGAGGGAGTTTGCCCAGCTCGCCTCGGATCTGCTGCGACTGCTTGTAATAAGCTGTCAGCAACATCAGCTTTATCTAATTGCATGTTTTTGGGTATGACAGATTGTTGTTGCACCAAGGGCTGGATTCTAAAAATTCTTGTAGCAATGTTGCTTTGAATATTGTTGATAAGTTCTTCAAACATTTTAAAGGCTTCTCTTTTGTATTCTGATAAAACAGTATTTTTATCACCACGCAGCCAAATACCCTGACGCAAATCATCGATCATATCAAGATGATCCATCCATTTTTCATCAATCGTTGACAGAATGACGAATTTTTCCAACTCACGCATCAGTGCTTCACCAACTTTAGCTTCTCGTGACTCGTAGGCTTGCTCAACCACTTTCATTAATTCATCAATTAATGCTGATGGATCTTTTTCTTTAGCCAATTTTTTAGCTATTTTTTGTTGAGAAGCTTCATCGAAAGGAATTATTTTAGTAAAATCTTTGACGATTAATTGATATGCCTCAGCTTCGCTTTCTGCATCGGTGTTTTCTAAGCTCAATCGATTATTAACCAGCAAAGTCACTTCCTGCTGAATATAATCCAAAATTTGTGCCTTTAAAGTGGTTTCTTGGCCTTGCTCATCCACAATAACATTGGCCAAACGATCATCACTCTGTGCCTGCTTAATACTTATAGTTGCCACTTCAAGTAAACGACGACGACGCTTATAAATTATTTCACGATGCTTGTTCATCACATCATCAAAATCTACCAAGCGTTTGCGTTGATCAAAAAAGAAGGTTTCTACTTTTGTTTGCGCTGACTCAATGGCTTTACTAACCATTTTATTTTCAATTACTTGTTGCTCGTCGATTTGCAATAAATTCATTAATTTAGCAATTTGCTCGCCACCAAAAATGCGCATGATTTCATCGTCCAGTGAGACAAAAAATTGAGAACTACCTGGATCTCCTTGTCTACCTGATCGACCGCGCAATTGATTGTCAATACGTCTTGATTCATGGCGTTCTGTACCAATAATTGCCAAACCGCCTACCTCAACCACCTCTTGATGCGCCTCTTGCCAATCTTGCATGGCCTGGGCATATTCTTTCAATTTATAATTAGCTGGATTAATTAGACTTGGTAAATCTAGGTCTTTATAAGCTGCTGGAATTTTGCTTTTTTTCTTGCTTAATTGCGCTTTGCGGTAATTTTTTAATTCCGGTTTTGCTCCACCCAAAACAATATCAACTCCTCGACCTGCGATATTAGTAGCAACAGTAATGGCTCCTTTTTTACCAGCATCGGCAATAATAAAAGCTTCTCTTTCATGATTCTTGGCATTTAAAAGCTGATGATCGATTTTTTTACGGCGCAAAAAATTTGAAATTATTTGATTATGTTCAATCGACCGAGTGCCTAACAAAATTGGTTGACCAGTTTCATGAAGTCGCTCCACCTCTTTAACAATCGCCGAATATTTAGCGGCCGTGTTTTTATAAATTTGATCGGGACGATCTTGACGAATCACCTCTTCGTTGGTGGGAATAGCTAAAACATCGGTGTGATAAATTTGATTAAATTCTTCTGACTCAGTTAAGGCTGTACCAGTCATACCAGACAATTTTTGGTACATTCTAAAATAATTTTGCAAAGAAATAGTAGCTAAGGTTCGAGATTCTTGTTGAATAGCCACTCCTTCCTTGGCTTCAATAGCCTGATGTAGACCATCACTGTAGCGTCGACCAAACATTAAACGACCCGTGTGCTCATCAACAATAATTATTTGATTATCCTTAATAATGTACTCTTTGTCTTTGTGGTAAAGAGATTGCGCTTGGAGTGCTTTTTCAATATGGTGAATAGTATCAAAGTTTTCTTCATAAAGATTGCTAACACCTAGTTTTGCTTCTAAACGCTTAACACCTAAATCAGTGAGGGTGGCGCTTTTCGACTTTTCATCAAGTTTATAATCTTGCTCTTTGCTTAGGGAACGCACCATGTCGGCAAATTGATAATATTTATTAGTTGGTTCAGTATCAGGAGCAGAAATAATTAAAGGCGTCCGCGCTTCATCAATTAAAATCGAATCGGCTTCATCAACGATTGCAAAATGATGAGGATGACTTTGCCTTTGCACCATTTGCTGTAAATTTTGCACCATGTTATCGCGCAAATAATCGAAACCAAACTCGTTATTGGTGCCGTAAGTGATATCAGCTAAATAAGCCTCTTGTCGACTAATTTCCACAAAATGCTCAAGGCGCTCATCACCTCGTTCTTCGCTATCCACATTTGGATCATACAAACGGGCGTGGTCATGAACAATAACCGCTGTTTTCAAACCTAAAAAATGATAAATTGGGCCCATCCAACCTACACCAATTTCAGAAAGGTAATCATTGACTGTCACCAAGTGGGCTCCATGCCCCAATAAAGCATTAAGATAAAGAGGGCAGGTGACGGTTAAAGTTTTACCCTCACCAGTTTTTTGTTCAGTAATATTGCCTCGATGAAGAGCGACACCAGCCAACATCTGCACATCAAAATGTCGCACACCAATGAGACGACGCGATACTTCACGAACCGTAGCATAAGCTTCAGGCAAAATTAACTCCAGAGTCTCTTGGTCTATCTTCTTTAAAGCATCTTGATAAGCTGGAGAGTTAGCTTCGAGAGCTGGATCAATTTTTTGTCGATGTTGTTCAATAATTTCTTTAAACTTCTTGGTCTGCAAGGCTAAATCTTTATTGTTTTTAGCCTCCATTTCCGGCTCAAAAGCGTTGATTTGATCAACTAATACCTGATACTTCTTGAGCTTTTTTTGTTCCTCATCGAAAAGGCTTTTAAGAAATTTAAACATATTTTCTACAATCTTAAAAAATTACTATATTAAAAATATTTTTTTAGCACTTGCGGAATCTCAATTGTAGCATCTTTTTTCTGATAATTCTCAATTATGGCCGCCAGTAAACGAGGTGAAGCAACAACTGTATTATTTAGCGTATAAACATATTTAATGCTTCCGTCTTTAGCCTGGTAGCGAATGTTCAAACGCCTAGACTGAAAGTCATTAAAATAACTAGCACTATGAGTTTCTCGATAAGTATTCTGACTGGGGAACCAAGTTTCAATATCATATTTTTTACGCTGTCCTGCTCCCAAATCACCAGTGCACATAGCCATCACTCGATAGGGCAGACCCAATTGTTTTAATAATTCTTCAGCAAAACTCAACATTAGTTCATGCCAGCGTCGCGTTTCATCTTCGTCAGCGATGGTTAAAACTACTTGCTCAACCTTATTAAATTGATGAACTCGAATAATTCCTCGAGTGTCTTTGCCGTGAGCACCTATTTCTCGGCGATAACAAGGCGAAATTCCACAAAGTTTAATGGGTAAATCTTTTTCCCTCAACAGTTCATTTTGATGATAGGCGGTTAAAGCCACTTCTGCTGTGCCTGCTAAAATCTGTTTATCTTGAGTGTAATAATGGTCGTCTTGTCCCCAAGGAAAATAACCAGTGCCCAACATTGCTTCTGCTTTTACTAAAGTTGGCACAGATAAGAGTGTAAAGCCTTGCTCACGCATTGAATCTAGAGCAAAATTTAATAATGCTCTCTCAAGGAGTAAAGCCTCGTTTTTCAGAAAAAAAGCTCTAAAACCAGCAATTTTGACTGCGCGCTTAGTATCTAGCCAATCTAATTTTTCCATTAAGGTTTGATGGTCTAGAACAGGAAAATTAAATTGAGGAATTTTTCCCTCTTCTCTTAGCACTTGATTAAAACTTTCGTCACTACCAATCGGAGTGTCGGCGGTTGGAACGTTAGGAATAGCCAACATTAATTCTGTAAAGCGCGCCTCATTAGCAGCAAGCTCTGGTTCGATTTTTTTTAATTCATCTTTGATTGATTTTCCTCGATTGACCAGTTCTTGACTAACCTGTTTGCCTTGAGCAAGCTCTTGTTTAATAAGACCAGCATTTTCGTTACTTTGTTTTCGCCAATCATCTACTGTGAGCTGTAATTTTCGTCTTTCTTCATCAACTACCAATAGTTGATCAACTATTGAGCTATCCAGCTGTTTATTGATACAGGCTTCTTTAACTTCTTGCGCATGTTGACGAATAAAATTAATGTCAAGCATAATTCCTTATTAATTTTTTTTATGTAAGTCTTTTAGTTCTTTTATTCTATCCTGAAGTAATTGTTGATCAATGTTTAATAAAAACCACGCCGCTCTTGGACCAGATTTTTTACCTAAAAAAGCCAGATAGATTGATTTAAAAGCAGGCCCGGTGCCAAGACCTTGCTTAGCCAAATCAAAAATAGCCTGTTGCAATTCTTGGGCCTGCCAAGATTGACCAGCGATCATTTTACTTATTTCTTCTAAAAACATTATTTGTTCTTCGCTCAGTTCTTGAGCTTGCGGAGGCATGGTTTTTTTAGCTCGCCACTGATATTCTTCAGGAGCATACTTGCTAATCCATAATTCAGCATAATGTAGTCGCTCAGTGATGACTTCTTTTTCTAAAGCAGTTAATTCAGCCCCTTTAACTTTACTAGCTTCCACAAATACATCTTTTTCAGGATATTGCATCCACTGAGCTAAATCACGAAAACGAGTTAAAAAATGAGCTTGGGGAATTATATTATCTGGCTGTGACAAAACAAAAGCACGCGCTAAACGCTGATCTCCTTCTTCTTGTCCCCAATAAATTCGCGCAGCTCGATCATAATCGTCAAATAAATCAGGAATTGCCATGCTGGCCGGATCAAAATCTATCACCTGATTGTGATCTTTGTTAACAAATAAAAAACGTCCAACACTTGGAGGAAAAAGAGCAGTAAATTCACGAGCTGAAGTGCCAACTCCTTTACTAGAACTCATTTTACTCCCTCGCAACAGTATCCACTCGTAAGGGATGTCAAAGGGCACTTGAGTTTTAAAAACTTCTCGACAAATGGCATTAGCCATGTCTCTTGATCCACCAGCACTAGTGTGGTCTTTGCCGGCACCCTCAATATTCACACCTAAAGTTCTCCAATGAGCTGGCCAATCAACTTTCCACAGCAACTTACCATTGCCTGAAAAGGGGCTAATTTTGCCCTGATGACCGCAACCCTCAGCCCATTTAACCGCGTGTTCTTGACAAACAAAACCAACTTCTTGGCCATCCCAATCAGTCACTAAAGTAGTGCCAATTTTGCCACAAACTGGGCAAATAACTTGAAATGGATACCAGTTTTCTGGCAAATCATAATCAGCCACCTCTTTATAAATTTTCTTGAATAAATCGACATGATCTAATGAAAAGCGAATGACTTCATCCATTTGGCCACTCTCATACAAGTGATGACTCCACACTATTTCTTGACTACAACCTAGGGCGCGAAAAGTATGAATGAAATCAGTGGCATAAAATTCTGCAAAATTTTTGGCAGCCTCTAGCTCCATTCTTTCTTGTTCATTGATTTGAGAGAAATCAATTCCAGATTTATCCAAAGCTGGAGGAGGGATTAAATATAAAGGTTTACCCATATGTTGAAGATATTCCTCTTTATTTAAATAGAGAGGTAAACCGTCCATCGGATCCATATCATTAAAGACATAAGTGCTGAGCACTTTTTGAGCGCGATTTTCTTGAGACTCCTTGTCCAAATGTTCTTGAATGATTTTAGCAATGACATCGTGTAACAAGACCCCTCGCAAAGCACCCGTGTGCACTCTCCCAGATGGAGTTTTCATATCATCAACATGCAAGTCTTGAATAGCTTGTTTTTTTTGCCAAAGTAAAATTTCTTCAACTAAGGTATCTAAACTATGAGCTGACTGCTCAATGGGCTTCTTTTTATTCATAAATCCTTTATATTTTAGCTTGAATATCTGGCTTTATCTAGACTAAAAACCCCGCACTTGGCGGGGCTGACATGCTTAATTATTTTTTTAACTTACGCTGATAATTAAATATTCCATTTTCCCGGCCGGCGTTTCAACTACAACCCGATCGCCCTTTTGTTTATTTAAAAGGGATTTACCCACTGGAGATTCTATGGAAATTTTACCTTCTTCAAGGCTAGATGCATATTGACCAACCAGCGAATAGCTTAATTCTTGATTAGTATTGATTAAATGGACTTTTACTTTTGAACCCAAAGCCACTAAATGACCAGATTGTTCCTTGACCACTTTAGCTCGATCAATAATATCTTCAATTTGATCTATTCGGGCATTAAGCATCGCTTGCTCATCTAGAGCTGAATGATAATCAGAATTTTCGCTCAAATCACCCTGGTCACGAGCATTGGCAATTCTGGCCACTGCTTTTGGCATCTTCACTTCTTTAAGATCTTTAAGTTCAGTTGTCAAATCAGCCAGACCATCTTCGGTTAAAATAATTTGATCGTTTTTATCTTTGATTTGTTTCGACATAACAGGCGATAAGTATAAAGATTTTTTTCTTCTTTGCAAGTCCCTAAACGTATTTTGAAGTCGTTCTACTTGGCTAAAACTAAGACAGCTTGAAAAGCACCTTCGCTGTCTTCTCCAGCAATTTTATCTGATAGTTCCCAGTCAAGCTTAGTCAGCTCGCTGACTTCTTTGAGTAGCGCCTGATGAGTGGCCTCTGTTGCTTCGTTTAAATCACTGAACAATAAATAATTGCCCTCTTCATATTTGCCACGAGCATTTTTGGCTGCTACATCTGGAAAACCTGCTTCTTCTAGGGCATTGGCTATCTCACCAGCGTAGCCTGCCTTAGTAGTCGCATTGACCACTAATAGTTTATAGTCTTCTTTATTAATTGTGACCTTTTCTGGTTCAGGCGTTGGCGTTACTTCTTCTATTGGGTTGCTGGTTTCATCACTAGGTTTGACATCTGCTGGCTGCTTATTAGTTAATTGTAAAATCCCATAACCAAGACCAATGCCAATAGCAGCAGTTAAAACGAGGCTAAAAAAAGCAATGCCAATCATTTTGAGCACGCTTTTTCCTTCAGTAGTAGTATTCTTAATGACCGGTTTGCTGTCTGACATACTTGGCTCCTTATTGAATTTTTGTGCATCTTTTTTATTCAAGACAGATGGATCAATAGCTAAATTGGCAAACTGTGCCAAATCAATTTCACCAGCGGTAGACCCACTCGCTTCCTGCTTATTTTTGACATTTTTAGGCGACTCTTTTTGAGTTTCTTCTTTTATTTCTTGATTAAGCTCTTTTGCCTCTGGTTCAGGTTTTGTCTCCTGCCCCAAATCTTTCTGAGTCTCAACCTGATTAATTTCCTGTAAATCAAGCTTTTTGGGAGCAGGTAGCGTTTCACTTTCTAAATCTTTTGGCAAAACTGCATCTACTGCTGGCTCCTGCTCGCCTGGCTCTTTTTCTGCATCTGTTTCTTCACTACTTTCAGACGCTTGATCGTCACTTTCTTGCACAATATTTTCTTCGCCAATTACTGCTGGCTTGCTAATTGCAGCCGCACTTGTTTCGTCTTCTGCATCAGCTTCTTCTAATTGTTTAGTGTCTAATTCTTTATCATAGTTTTTATCAATTTCAAACTGTGGCAATAAATAATCAGGAATAGAAAAAGTTTTTGCTCCCGCTTCAATAATTTTTTTGATATAAGAAGGTATTTTTTCTCCCTCCGGGGTTGGTTCAGCTAGTTGCTGAACAGGGAGAGTATCACTCAGAGCTTCTTTAATTTTTTGATCGACTAAAGCGTCAGACAAAAGATATAGGGTTTGGATGCTTGGCTCAACACCTTTGAGTGTTTTGACAGTGTCAGCAAAGTCATTAGCATGATCTATTGAGGTGTTAAAACATTGGTCAACACCGATGTAGTGTTGAGCCAAATATAATTCTCGGTTAATTTGCAAAATTGAAACTGAGGGCTCTAAACTGACTAGGGACTTAACACTAAAGCTCAGCGGAGCAATCGCAGTGATTTTGAGGTCTTTATTATTTTTGAGAGCTTTCACCAATGGCAAAACAATGCCTTTTTCTAAAGCAGTTAGCTGCACCTTAAATGATCCGCCATAATTACTTAAGACAGTCGTGTGTAAATAAAAGTCTTCTTTATCAATTTTTAAATCAACTAATAGATGGTCATTTAAATAATCTTTAACTTCTTCCTCAGTCTTTACCTTCACATTCACCATGGTATTGGTAAAAAGGAAATCGGGTAAAATTAATTGATATGTCCCAGGTTCGAGTTTATCAACCAACTTCTTAATGTTTTTTTCAATCAAACTATTTTCATCTAAGAATTGACCATTTAACTGGTGAAAATCGCTAATAACAAACTCATGGGCTTTTTTTGTAGGATTTAACTTAGCAATATAAGCTAAATCGCTAAGAATATAGAGAAGACGTGTTTCTGTGGGCATATCTAAATTATAACGATAAAGCACCTAGAGTGCAAGAAAAAAATAAAAATGAAAACTTTTAAGAAATTTACGCGTCAAACAAAACTCTCACTAGGCTTTACTATTTTTGTTTACTGGCGAAAACAAAACAAATATAGTCGTGTACTTGATTGGGGACTATCTCTATTTCAAACTTGTGTTTTTTTAAAACAGTCAATAAATCTTGATACTGCTTTTTCATTTTCTGATTAAATTGATGGGCCTCCATGGCAATAAATTCAATCTTATCTAAATCCCTAGCACTCGCGTTATTAAAAATATCGTATTCACATCCTTCACAATCAATTTTTAAAAAATTGCAGCGCTCAATACCTTTTAAAATTTGAGCCAATGACTTGGCTTTCGTATCTTTTAAAAGCACATTTATGACTTTATTTATTTTTAGATTTTTTTTCATCAACCGCACTCTTTCAGCGTTGCATTCGTAAGCAATGACTTTTTTTGCTTTCTGAGCTGCCAGTATTGAAAAATCTCCAATTGCTGCCCCAATATCAATCACCACATCTTTTTTATTAATCATTTTCTTAGTTCTATATTGATCATCTACAATTACTTCCTTTAAGGTCCATATATCCATGAAATTACTGACATAAAAACTAGATTTATTTTTAATTTTGATGACAATTTCTTTTTTAATAAAAAGCAAAGGAAAGCCATACCAATTAAAATTGTTAAGAGTTGTTAGAATTGAGGAAAGATAGTATTTTGCAGCCGTTTTATGCATCATCAGCAATTATACTGTTTTTTAATAATCAGCCAACAAGAATCGAGTTATTTCGACCATCACCAAACTATTAGTGAAAAATTTAAGATGGGTGGATGGACCCTGTGTTTTTGTGAGTCCGCCGGGACTCGAACCCGGGACGCACAGCTTAAAAGGCTGTCGCTCTAACCGACTGAGCTACGGACCCATGTTTTTGCTTAAAGAACAATCGTTTATTATATACTAAAAAAAATTAATTGACCCTAGAAACATAATCACCAGTAGTAGTATCAATTGATAATACATCGCCCTCCTTAATAAACAAGGGTGCTTGAACAACTAAACCCGTTTCCATAATCACTGGTTTTTTTCCAGCAGTTTGCCGATCACCAGTCACAGCATTGTCTGCCTTAGCCACTTTCAGTTTAACTTTTGGAGGCAAACTCACTCCCAAAGCTTTCTCTTCATAAAAAAGCACATAGACTTTAATATCAGCGGTTAACATTTCCACTTGGCCTTCAAGTAGTTTAGCAGGAACAGGTATTTGTTCGTAGCTCACTGGATCCATAAAAATAACCTCATCATCAGCTTTATATAAAAATTGCATTTCTTTGCTCGATACATCTAGCTCTTCAACATTGTCGTGAGATTTAAAAGTAAACTCAACATTGGCTCCAGAACGCATATCACGCATTTTCACTCGAGAAAAAGCTGAACCCTTGCCAGGAGAGACAAATTTCACATAGGACACATAATGAGGTGCATTCCGATACAGAATATAACTGCCTTTTTTGATGTTACCTGCTTTAATTATTGACATAAGTTAATATTCAAGGCTTATTAAAACTTAATTTGTTTGCCTAGTCAAGTTAATTTATCAAACAGCCTTTAAGCAAACAGCTCACTAGCTGGAAAAAATAAAATATCATTGATGTCGCTCACTCCAGCAAACAACATAATAATTCTATCAACACCCACCGCAATTCCTCCAGATTCTGGCATGCCTACTTCCAGGGCTTTAATAAAATCTTGATCTAGCTCATAAGCAATTTTATTTAATTCTTTTCTCAATGACAACTCGGATTTAATGCGCTGTTCTTGTTCTTGATGATCTGTCAATTCACTAAAAGCGTTGCCCAATTCTAAGCCAGCTAAATAAAGCTCAAAGCGCTCAGCAAATTGAGGATTGCTGGTTTTTCTTTTAGCCAAAGCAGCTTGAGATAGAGGATAGTCACAAATAATTACCGGATGATCTAATTGAGCCAATTGTGGCTCAATTTCATTTAAAAATAGTTGATAAAACAAATCGTCCCAGCTCGCATCGCTAGCTAATTGATAATTTAACTTCTTTGCCACTTGATAAAGAGCGTCTCTATTCAGCAATTCTTCTTCTTGAATATTTAAATATTTGGCAAAAACTTCTGCCACAGTTAGCCTTTGATAGGGTAATTGTAAATTATAATTTTTACCCAAATATTCAAGTTGCTTATCTCCCAATCTTGCCAGCATGCTTTGTGCAAAATCGTCTGTTTTTGTGCTGTAATATTTTTTTAATTCTTCATGAATAAAAAGTATGAGTTGCGCAAGATCCAACATAATATCTTGATAGTCGGCTGAAGCCCGATACCATTCTAAGATGGTAAATTCGGGATTATGATTCTGCCCAAAACTTTCTTGATTACGAAAACTTTTGCAAATCTGATAAATTTTATCTAGACCAGCAGTTAATAGTTTTTTCATACTATATTCTGGGCTAGTGAGTAAATAAGCGGGCTGACTATGATCGTGTTCGTCTTTTAATTCCGTTCTAAAGACTTCTAAATAAGGCTCTGAACCAGGTGCTTTAACCAAGAGCGGTGTTTCCACTTCAAGAAACTGCTGCTGATCAAAAAATTTTCTGATGGCTTTAATGACTTGTTCACGCAACAATAAGCGTTGAGCAAAAAACTCATCATGACGCATTCTTTGCCAATTTTTTTCCATATTTTTTTTCACAAGCGGATATTATAGTACCATTAGGCCAATTATTAAAAGCCAGAGAGCTTTAAGATGATATATATTGCATAGAGAGCAACCATTAATATTGATTCTTTGCGCTCAAATTTGTTTTTGCTCAATAAAAAGAGCACCGCTATAATCGTCGTAAATAGCAAGTAGGGCACATCAAACAGCACCAATTGCCTATTAATTTCCCAACTAGTAATAGTGCCACTTAGCCCCAAGGCTAAGAAAACATTCAAGATATTACTGCCAATTAGATTATTCAAAGACAGGGCGGTTGATCCCTTCCTCATGGCCGTAATTGACACCATTAGTTCCGGCAAGCTGCTACCCAAACCAACCAAGAGAATACCCACCAGCATTTCATTAACTCCCAACACTTCAGCGATTAACACCCCGTGACTTAAAACCATTTGCGAGGCTTTAAATAAAATTACTAAACCTAAAATTAATTGGAAAAAACTTAAATAATTAATTTTTTGAATTTTCTTTGTCTTTATTTTTTTATTTTTTTTGCAAAGTAAACTCTGTTTTTTTAAGTTTTGTCGATTTAAAAAGAGCAAATAAACAAGATAAAAAAGAATTAATAATATGCCGTCTTGTTGATTGATGATGCCATCCTGACCAAGAAAATAAAAGATTGTAGTCGACATAACCAACATCAACATATCCAATAATAATTCGGTTTTTTGCAGCTTAATCACTTTTAACAAACCCACAATGCCTAAAATTAAGGCTAAATTAGCCATACTGGAACCAATGACATTACCTATCACGATTTGACTAGAATCGATGCCATTTAATTGGCGAATTGCCCCAGTGACCGCAATAATAATTTCTGGAAAACTTGTCCCAATTGCCACGATAGTGAGACCAATAAAACCCTCTGACATGGCTAGCGACTTGGCAATTTTGATGGCTGCCCGCGTGACTAGTTCTGCCCCCAGCCACAATAAAAACAAAGCAATAAAAAATAGCGCAAAATTAGACATTGCTTACATTAAAGCAGAAAACCCTATTAGTAATCAAGAGAAAATGAGCGGGTGAGAAGGGAAGAAAGTGAGCGGGTGACCAGAATCGAACTGGCCTCTTCTCCTTGGAAGGGAGATATACTACCGATGTACTACACCCGCGCTTGCCCAATGCGCAATTTACCACTTAGCAAATTACTGCTTAGCAAACTTAGTTAACATTTTAAATGATTGTCATGGCAAATCAAGGCGATATTTTTTTTAAAGCTTTTTTTAGTGCACTAGCTTGAATAGTGGGTAAATCACTAGCATCCACAAAACCAAACTGGGCAAAAGGTCCTGGATCGCCTTTTAACACAAAAGGGGTAACTGCCACAACTCGTTCATCACTCCAAATATTTTTGAGCGCATAGGCATAATAATCGCTTAAATAAAAATTAATCATATAGCTTGATTTCCAGCCAGTTTCAGTAATAAATGTTTGAAAATCTAAACCCGTTTTGTTTTTTAAAAAATTTAATTCATAAATAAAACCTCTTAAAGAATTTTGCCCATTAGTCTTGGGTGAAGCTGAAAAGTTTGGATTTGGATAAGAGTGAGAATTCCAATAATCAATATAAGTAAAAATCTCTGGATCAACGCGGAGCATTGTTTCTAAATAACTAAAAGCTTCCATAGTTGGAAAAATATTAGCTGTGGCTAAATCAAGTGCTGCTGGCAAAACCTTATAATTTAAACCCTCGCTGCGCAACCAATTACTAGTAAATTTTAAAACCTGCGTGTAAGCTAGCGGATCAATTCTACCACCCCATTCTTGAGCGTGATTAACTTCATTAAAAACAACTACCAGTTTTTCCTTTTGATGCCAATTTAAACTTGATAAAAAAGCAACCAAATTAACAATTTCCTTGCGCGTGGGGATTGTCCAATGCTGTTGCTCGCTATCATAGCTGGTTGCTAAACGAATAATCGGAATCAATTTAAGTCGATAAGCTTCATCAAAAAATTTTTGCCAACGCTGCCAGTTTTGCGTATCGCTAGTGGCTAGAGGAATAGTGGTATAGCGCCACTCATCATCCTCAAAAATCATGCGCACATGCTTGAGTTCTTCTGGCTGCAAAATGTGCATGCCCAGGACCTCATTACTTGCCCGAACATCTTTTATACCAATTGCTAAAAAACACAGTAAAATAAAAAGATTTAATAATATTTTAGATTGATATTTCAGCATTTTATTAGATTTAATAATATTTTAGATTGATATTTCAGCATTTTATTAGATTTAATA
>JAAYYE010000008.1 GCA_012515515.1 Minisyncoccota bacterium | reverse complement strand
GCTGGTAAAGGAGCGTCTTTTGAAGATAGACTAAAAGCAGCTGGTGAAGGAGCACTTAAGGGTGGAGTTATTGGCGCCTCTATTCCGACAGTTACAGCTAAACTTCCAAAACTTATAGGGGGCACTATTGATGCGGGTGTTCGCCAAACTCAAGAGGCAATAAGTACAAGGGTCACAGGGGCAATCGGCGATGCTCAACAAGATACAGAAATAAGGTCGACAAAAGGGAAATTTGATCAGATGCTTACGTCGTTAAAGGGGCTAATGAGTAGCAGTCCGGAAGAAACAACAAGGGGTCGACATGTGCCTAGATTCATACCAAGCAAGGGAAGAGCAAAAGAAAAAACAGATCAGATAGTGGGCGAATAAATTAGCACTGGTTAATTTTATAAAAAAGATTATTTTGATATTATGACAAAAATTAAAGAATTTTTTTTAGGTCAATTGAGCGACTCTCTTAATACAAAACTTATTAGCACTATTCAAGACAAACGAAGACAAAAAGAAATAAGTCAAGCAAGCAAAAGAGCGGATGCTGCAGAACAAGTGGTAAGAGACTCGTTGAGTAAAAGTCCAGAAACAAATGAACAGGATCTGCCTACTTCCATACCAGAAACTGCAGGAGCGAAAGAAGTAGTAGATCGGATAGTGGGCGAATAAGTTGACACAAACACAAATATCCAAGAAGCCGGACACTTTAAATTACTTATAAATATTTGCTTGTTGAATCTGTTTAAAGGCTTCGTCTTGCACTCCTTTAAGAATCATTTTTGCTCTGCCACGATAAGTCATAACTACATCAAAAATTGCCTTAGCCTCTTCAATGGTTAAAATTTGTTCGGCACTAAGATTGGATAAATACTTTTTTAGCTCAAGATCTGCCCAAAAATATTTTTTGTCAACAGCATAATCAGTATGAAGTAGACAATTGATAAAAACAATTTGGTATAAAATTCTATCCATAACCGCTTCAGCAACAGGCGAACCCGATTCCCGCGCTTTTCTTTTAGAATCTTCAGTAGGATACCTGTCGGGGTTTAATTTTACTGGATCTCCAGAATCTTTTATATTCATTAGCGCAAATTTTCCAACTCTAGGCAAAAGTGTTGCGCAATATCTAGCCTCATTTTTCCAATTTTTTAAAACCTTGGGATTCGTGGCGTTATCCATAAATTCAAAACGCTCTGTTTTTATAAATTTGTTTAAAAAATTATCAATACCGTGCGCATTCATATTGTTGTAATAATCCATTAACTCATTGCCCAATTGCTCATAATTAAATTCCTCATACAGCACGTCTCCCCTTTCATCTCTAATTTCATCCAAAAAAACATGCAATCCATTTTTTCCTTCAGGAGCAGAATGAGCAATAAACTTTCCATCTTTGTCTTTTTGCCTTAGATACCTAAGTGGCGGCGCGAGAAATGAGTACTCTGGTTTTTTAGAGGAGTCTGAAACATCTTTAGTTACTTGTGGAGATACGTCTAGCAAACCAATTGCATATCCATTTATTAAACCCCTTAACGACCTTAAGCCCCTATCTTCTTCGTTTAATAGACCCTTTTCTTCCAGTTTTCTTTTAGCTTTTCGAACCGTATAAGGATCAAATAACTGAGCAAGAAGGTTGTTATCAGACACTTGATCGCCATTAAAACCAGGCCTGAGTCCAAACTGCAACATCGTAACCAACCAATCAAATTTATCAACGCCTTTTTCACGATAACTAAGAACATAAGCAGGCCAATTAAAGGCATAATACCAATCATCTTTTACATTAGGACTCCCACTAGCATAACGACAATGATGCATGGTTAAAATTAAATGCGTTCTAAAAGCCATCTCAATTGCGTGCTTACTATTTTCGTTTTCAATTTTAGATTGAGAATCTTGATCGCCACCATGTTCTTTGACATATTTTTTTGCTTTTTTCCAAACATAATCAATTAGGGAGTCCTTATTTGCTACTAAATTTTGCGTTGTAATTTTAGTAATAGTTTGATTTTTGTCTTCAGGATCAGTGCTGTCCGACCCCTCTTTATATATTCTGTCAAACTCCCGCATACAAAAGGTAAATAAAGTTACCTCGATGTTTTTCTTGTCAGGCTCTTCTTTGGCATCTAACTTATCGCCAAATTTATAAAACGAAAACAATTCAGTGCCCAACTTTTGATTTAATAAACCTCCAAATTCAGAATCAAAGTCTAATCCGCCAAGTATAAGTTCTTGAAAATGTTCACCCTTAAGTGGGAACTGATTATCACTAACTTGTCCAAAAGAAGTTCTTCCTTCTCCTCCTGAGCCAGAGCCCTCATATATTTTAGGAGCTACATATAACCAAGTAAAAAACAACCACTTTCTTGCTAGATAATGCTTTTTGATTTTTTCCAAATCTTCTTGATATAGTATACTTTCTTCCCTACTCGCTAATAGTTTTAATCTAGCTAAAATATTGCTCATTCTAGCTAATCCTGGTCCTTCAAGAGCTCTAGCAAAAAACCCTTCCGTTAACACTCCCTCTTGTTCCTTGCCGGTCAAGGTTTTAAACATCGCCTCTCTTCTTTTTTTATATTCAAGCTGCAACAACAAAATCTCTTTAGCTTTTATTACTTCCTTATCAACATTATTCAATCCTTTCAATGTGGCAAGATGGCTACTTACCTCTTCAAAAGATTCGCTTACCCAGTCTCGATCATCTGCAAAAACAAAAGACTGATTTTCTAGAATTTTTAACTCGTCATCAAAATTCATCAACAACTGAGTAACGTCTTCAATTTGCTCAACTTCACTTTGCTCATCGCCTTCAACACCGCTTTCTTTAATTTTTTTCTCCGGTTTTGCTGAACTTATATTTGATTTCTTTGTACTCTCTTCACCGTCGTAAGAAGCCTTTAATTCTGATTTAAGGCGAAGAGATTCTGTCTTCAATTCGTTTAATTCGGGGGAGTAAAGAGCTTTTGCCCTCAATATTAACTTATCAATAAAGAAAAGTATGTCGGCCTTCTCATCCTCAGAACTTGGTTCGTAGTCCTCTATTAGTTTCAGAGATTCTTTCACCAAATCTCTAGCCTGACCAGGCTTAGGGTCTTTACCACGAATTAAAGATCCAATTTTGTCTAAATTAACGCTTAGTGAACTCGCAATATCTGGTTTTTTATCAGCGGTTTCCTGATCGGGCTCTTGATCGGGATTTTTAACACCGGGATCATCATCCTTGCCATTGCCTGCACCACCACCCATCCCAGTGTCCGCTTGGTTAAAAAAGCCCCTCTCTGGAGAAAAGCCTCCAACAATATTTGGATTTGTGCTCATAATTAGTTATTATACTATTTTTCAATTTTTTTGCCTAGTCACGCATTAAATTTCTGTCTATAATAAAGTTATGGCGGATCGAACTAATAGCGATAGGTTTTTAATTCCTCTAAAAGAGCTTGCTAGTCAAGATAGTCTTGAGCTAGCGGAATTAAAAGAAATTATTGCCTTTTGTGCTAATTTTTTTGATCAAGATTTACCTCAACAATTTGAGAAAAGTTTTAATCTACCTTTTTCAATCCAGGGTTTTACTGGGAAAACTTTTAAATTAATAAAAAGTAACAAGATTGAAAATTACCTCAATCTAATGGCTGAGGCTGGTCAAGACCAAGAGCTTGATCCAGAAAAAAAAGAAAAAACCATTGATGAACTAAAAGAACAAAAAAACCAAGTCTTAGAAAACAATATATTTGCTAGTGATTTATTAGCTTTTCTTGAGCAAAGCGCGCTTCCGCTCTCCAAACATCTTAAGCAAAATAATAAACGGGCTTTGGCTAAACTGGGCAACGATTATTTTAGGCGAATCGGACTTGCATCAAAAATAAGCGCTAATCAAATAGCTTTGTCAGAATTAAAAAAACTTGAAGATAATGATGATTATTGGCAAAAGATTAGCAATGATATTGGACAAACACTACTGGACGTTATTGCTGAAGAAGAAAAGACATTCGAGGAAGAAAAAAAACACGATCAGAAAAAAAGTGAAGCTCCAGCAACAGCGCCTGGCTTGCTTGGTAAATCGGGGGCGACAGAAACACAAGTAGAAGATCAACCAGACACGGGTGGCACCGAAGAAGACCTTCAACAAAGACTACCAGAAAATTTTTCTAAAGAATTTAACTTGGCTCGTCTTGATGATAATTCGAAACTATATATTCGCTCTTTGGCTATTGTTTCAGTTAACCAAGCTCTAAATTTTCAATTTGCTAATTTAAGTAAAGAGCAATTAATGAACATGGGTTTTGAACAAGTTCCCAACTTCAATCAATTGTCTTTAGAAAGTAGACAACAGTTATTAGGCATTACTTTTTCTAAAATCGAAAGCTTGCTAATAGGTGGTCAATACAATCTAGAAAAATTAATTAATGCACCTTCGATGCGCATCAGCTTCGCTAAAGAAGTTGCCCTAAAAGTCATGACCGACATTAGGGGTGGCGAAATATTTGCCCGAGAACTTGGTCGATTAACTCAGAGTGGACAAGATCCTTTAGAGCTAAAAAAACACCTAATCGCAAACGAGGAACAAAAATTTAGACAAAAATTACTTGATGCAAAATTCAGTGTTAATGGCGAAAATATTCCTGAAGATTTACAAAAACAATTAGAGGAATTATCCACTGAAGAGGCTGAGGCATTCTTTGCCGAAATTGATGAAAAAAAAGACCTCAATCGAGACTTTTTAGCAAATATTGGTGTCAGTTTTACCAGAGTCACCAAAAACAATTTTTTAGGTGAATGGACTAAAATTATTGCTAATGATAAAAGCGCCGTCGACAAAGCTTTCTTGGTTGAAGACAACATTTTGCCAGTTATTGATGTATTTATTCAACAAAATTATCCGGTTGAATATATAGAAAATCTTAATTGGACACGATTTCAAGCACATTTTGGCCGAGATATTATTGGAGAGAACACTTTTGTTGCCAATGAGCGTGTTATTAAAGACCTGCTCACTTGTTACTGGAAAACTCAGCGTGCTGAATGGAGTCGTAGTATTCACCAAGGCATTGATAATGAACTTTATACCCCAGAAGATCTTGAACAAATCTGGGCTGAGTTCGACAGCGTTGAACAAACTAAGTTTGATTCAAAAGATAAAGCTCGTAAAAATCTTTCAAAAAAAGATAGGCAAATCTTACAAAAACAAAACATTTATTTTCAACAAATAAAACACCAGGCAAGTTACAACCTCATTGACGCGGAGGTCGTTAGCAAAAAATTAGCCGGCTTCTCTCAAGATCAAATAGACTTTTCTCGTTTTAGTAGTGAGGAAATTGATAATTTAAACAAGTTAACAACGGTGTATCGGCAAAGCTTCTTGGACGTAATTAATGACGCTGGTCCTCAAGCGCAAATTGTTACCTTACATTATTATTTGCCTGGAGAAGCATACCCTACGGGTAACATGGTCCTACAGGCCAACACTTTGACGCAATTTTCCCCTTATGACCTAGGCGCAATTAATTACAATCAAGCTTTTGGAGATTATGAAAACAATGAATATCCGCTGTACAGATCATTGAATGGAGAAGGAGGAATTGAGAATGGTCTCCAGGATGGTTTTGCCGCTGTTAAAAATGTTGGTAATCAAGCGATGGATTTTGTTGGCCAAAAGGCTGTTAGAGCTGGACTTAATTATGCCACAGCTGGTGCTTTTGAAAGTCTTCCTGAGCCAATAAAGCAAATGATAGAGCAAGAGGCTTGGGGAAGAATTAGAAAAATAGTAGAACCGCTATTAAAACTAATGCTGGCTTCAGCAGTGGCTGCTTTCGGCGCCTTAATAGCTTTAGCCCTAAAGGTTCTTAATTTTTTTGGCTTGGGTAGCGGAGCAAAAGGAGCGGGTGCGGCTTTAAGTCAAAATAGTTTATTCTCACAAGCTGCTGATGCTTCAGCAACGGCCGTTAACTCTCTACTTGGAAGAGGAAAAGGTGCAGCAGCCTCAACGCCAGGCGCCTTGAGTGCTGAAGCTCAAAGCACAATTGGCGTTCAAGCTAAAGCGCTAAACGCTAGCGGTTTATCGTCGGCAACGGCTTTAGGCAAAGGTGTCATGGCCACTGCCGGCCAAGCTGTTATCACAGCCTTTGGTTTAGTAGCTGGCGGAACTCTTTTTTACCAAACTGTAATAAACAGTGCTTTTTTAACCCATTTCCCCACTGATGGTGGTGGCGGTGGTGGAGAAACGGTTTATTGCAACGGAACAAACGTGGGAAATCTAACTTATTATGATCAGAGAAGCATGAATCATATTAGGATTTGTAATGGTGGATGTTGGTTTGGCAATGTTGCTTGTGGCCCAACAAGCATCGCAATGATTTTAAATGAAGATCCTGAGCAAATGTCTATCAGGGAGGGTTATCTAGGTTGTGGCAAAACAACATGCGCTGGTAGTTCTCTTGGGGACTTAATCAACACTCTCAATAGCAATGGTGTGACTGCTAACTGGGTGACGACTCCAACCGGTTCTCCAACTGAGATTACTAATGAAATTAGCAATTATTTAGCAGAAGGTAATCTTTTGCTAGCACACACCGACACCAAAGGCTTTGGCCATTATTACGTTATTGTCTGTGTTGAAACCCCCGGCACCGTCACTGCCTACGATCCGTGGTGGGGACAAAACGTAGTTCACCAAGTTGGGTCTGAAACAGTAATTAAAAACCTTGTGCTAATAGTAAATTAAAAAATATGAAAAAAAAGAAAAAAACCCTGTTCATTATTATTTTATTAATACTTATTCTAATCGCCATAATAATATCGCAAAGAGTAGCTCAGCAACGAGGTCAGGAAGGAAATGTGCCAAAGCAAGTGTCGCCCACTCCAGAGTTCGAAAAAATTGAAAGCATTCATGATCCTGGCTATCCCACAGATCAGCCAGATTTCAGCGAAGAAGTTACTGAACAGCATCGTCAGATCACAGAATTAAAAAACATCACTCCAGTAAGCACGCCAAATTTTACTATCGAATTTTCTTACAAGACTGGCGGTTTTGTTGTTAAATCGGATATGGGCCTAAATGCTACAGAAAAAGCGCTTGAAATATGGTTAAATGAAAAAGGATTGGGCGATATCGATAGTAGTCGCTTTGAATATCAGTCAAACAAGCTGTCCCTATGATACAACACTCTATTCCCCAAGATATAACTGGCTACAAATTTCACCTCATTGGCAGCATGACTCTGAAGCAGTTTGGTGAATTGGCTGCCGGCGCCATCATTGCTTTTATTGTTTTCAAAAGTAACTTAATTGCCATAGTGAAGTGGCCACTGTTTATTTTTATTATTATTTTGGCTGTCATGATTGCCTTTGTTCCAGTTGAAGAAAGGCCTCTAGACTTTTGGATCGTAACTTTTTTCAAAAATATATGGAAACCAACTAAATTTTTTTGGAAAAAAACACCTAAGGTTCCCGACTTTTTTAATTACCAAGTAGATCAAAATCAAAATTTAGATATTACTCCAGAGGTAAATTACTCACCAGCCAGAAAACAACGTATTCAAGAATATCTAAAAAGCATCCCTAGTGCTGACGAAGAACTTGATCAGTGGGATTTGCATTACAACCAAAGAGCAGAAAATTTGCTAGCCAATTTTAGTCGAGTAGAAATTAAAGCAGAAAATATTTCTGTTCAAAAAGAAACGAAGGTGAACAAGCCTCATTTAAAAACAAGAGTGAGAAAAATTAAAAGTCTTGAGCAAATTCAGGAACAACAACAAGCGCAATCCGCCCAAGAAAGTGATCCGCTACCAATCAAACAAGAAACACGAGAAAAAGCCGAAGAAGAAGCCATCCAAGACAACTACCCTCTAAAAAATACTAACAAAGAAAATCAGGTTGATGAGGAAAAGCAGTCGGAAAAAGAAAGCATGTTAGCAAATCAACTGTTTGGTCTTGTTTTTAATCAAGAAAACGAGCCAGTAAGCAATGCCCTAATTGAGGTTTTTGCTAGCAATGACGACCAAGCTTTGCGCATTAGTAAAAGCAATGTGGGAGGTGAATTTTCCATTAAAACTGCCCTTCCCAACGGCGAATACCTCATCAAAACTGAAGCCAAGGGTTTAAGCTTTGATCCTATCTCTATTAGATTAACCGGAAGGATAGTACCAGAAATTAAAATTATTGCTAATTAGGGACAAAGCTCTTTTATTAGCACCTAAAATCTAGTAAACTGAAATAGCTTTATGAGTGACAACAGTATTAACTCTACCACGCAGGAATTTTTGGATGTTTATGACATCACCAACGACATGGTGATTCTTAAAGATGGCGTGGTGTCAATAATTATGCAGATTGGCACCATGAACTTTAGCCTCTTAGCCGAACAAGAACAAGACGCCATTATGTACACCTATGGAGCCTTGCTTAATTCTTTAAATTTTCCAATTCAAATCAATATTCAATCGAATGTTAAGGATGCTAGTCGCTATTTAAGATTGTTAGACAATCAAATTAAGGAAAGCAAATCAAGAGCTAAATCTCAATTAATTGCTGAGTATAGAGAATTTGTAGCTAACTTAATCTATGAGCGCAATGTTTTAGAAAAAAAGTTTTTTGTTGTTGTTCCCACCAACGCAGCTGAAATGGGTTTATACACTGCAGAAAGTGTTTTACCTGGTAAAACCAAGTTTGATATTAATAACCACGAAAAAACCGTTCTAATTGAAAAAGCCAGCGCCATTCTCGATCCAAGAAGAGACCACCTCATTGCCCAATTTAATCGGGTGGGCTTATTTGCTAGACAACTAGACACTCAAGAAATCATTCAAAATTTTTACATCAATTACAATCCGGAGTCCACGGAAGGTCAAGAGGTGGCTAATAGTGACAGTTACACTACGCCAATCGTGAGGGCTAGCCTTGCTGAAGAACAAGATCCAAAACGAATACGGCAAAATTTCCGCCAAACACTTTATACGGAAAGCGGGTCCTTAAGAGATGACGATGTTGCAACAACAACTGCAGCATCTGACCAAGATGAAGTTAAAGCCTCGCTGCCAGAGCGCAAACGAGAAGAGGTTGAGGCGCCAGCGCCAAAACCCAAGCAAGAGGAAGTTGCTCCCACTAACAGACCAACAAATCTAACAATTCCCCCTCGGCAAGCAAGTTATTCATCTAATTTTAGAGAGGAAATTCCCTCACTTCAAACACAAATTGATCAACAAAATCCCGTGATTCAAGAAGCAGAACAAACACTTGCTAGCCAAAAACATGTCCCCGGTCACAGAGAAGAAGCAAACAGCCAAACGTTAATTAACAAGAAAGCAAACAATTCACCTGCGCCCATAGAACTTTAAATGTCATTACTAAACCTAAACCTACCATTTTTTAAAAAGAAAGAAGCCGTTACTGATCCCGTTGAGAAAAAAAAGATTGATGCAGAGCAATATACTCAAGAAAGGCTAAAAGATTTTTCTCGTGGCCTAGTAACCATTCAAGACATCATTGCCCCAGAAGCAATTGAGGTGGATTTCACCTATCAAAAAATTAATTCAACGTATACAAGAACTATTTTTGTGGCTGGTTATCCGCGTACTGTCCCGGCCAACTGGTTGTCGCCACTCATTAATTTTCCCACTCAGGCTAATATTTCGATGTTTGTCTTTCCATCTGACACCAGCAAAATTTTAGATGATTTGAAAAGAAAAATCACTGAAATGGAGGCAGAAATAACCTCAGATCTCCGCAATGGAAAAATTAGCAATATCAACACTGAAATCAAATTGAATGACGCGCGAGTTATGCGAGAGCAACTGGCGGCCGGCTCAGAAAGATTTTTCCAATTCAGCCTATATGTCACTATTAAAAGCGAAACCAGAGAGCAATTGGACAAAATTACCAAAGCCATCCAGTCTTCTTTAGGCTCTTTATTAATTGTCTCAAAAAAAACCGCTTTACAAATGGACGAGGGCTTCAAAAACACCCTGCCAATGGGAACTGATCGCCTGTTAATCACTAGAAACATGGACACCACTTCGTTGGCCACAACCTTTCCTTTTACTTCCTCAGAATTAACCATGGAAACCGGCATTGTTTACGGCATCAACGAACACAATGATTCTTTGGTAATCTTTGATCGTTTCAAAATGGAAAATGCCAACATGGTTATTTTTGCTAAATCTGGTGCAGGAAAATCCTACACGGTAAAATTGGAGATTCTGCGCCAACTTATGTTTGACACGGAAATTATCGTCTTAGATCCAGAACATGAATATGAAGAGCTATGCAATATGGTTGGCGGAGAATACATTAATTTTACTTTTGGTTCTAAGGCAAAAATTAATCCATTTGATCTGTCTAATTTGTATGAAGAGGGAGAAAATGAGCTTGGTCAAAAGATTTTGTCCTTACATGGTCTGCTAAAAGTAATGTTGGGAGAAATGACTCCTCAGCAGGAGGCAATTCTTGATCGAGCCATCATTGCTAGTTATAAAGCTAAGGGCATTACTCCCGATCCTAACACCCAAACCAACACCCCACCCCTAATGGAAGATTTATACAAGGCCTTGGTTGGTATGGAACAAGATGAAAGCGATGATTTATCGGCACGTTTAGAAAAATTTATTACGGGGTCTTTTCGGGGAATTTTTGACAAGGCCTCAAATATCGACATTCGCTCCCCCTTCACTGTTTTTAGCGTCAGAGAAATGGAAGAAGAATTGCGACCAATTGCCATGTATGTAATTCTTGATTTCATTTGGACAAAAGTGAAAAAAGATCTTAAAAAGAGAATTTTAGTGATTGATGAAGCCTGGTATTTTATGATGCATCAAGATAGCTCCGCCTTTGTATATTCAATGGTTAAACGCGCTCGTAAATATTTTCTCGGCATTACCACTATTACTCAAGATGTTGAAGACTTTCTGCGCAATGATTATGGGCGAGCAATCGTTTCCAACTCCTCTATCCAGTTTTTAATGAAACAATCAACATCCTCAATTCCTCTTTTAGCGCAAACTTTTTATTTGTCTGAGGGAGAAAGACAACTACTGGTCACTTCAGATGTTGGTGAAGGCATCTTTTTTGCTGGTCAAAATCACGTAGCACTACGAGTTATCGCATCAGAAAAAGAAGATAGAGCAATTACAACAGATCCTGAAGAAATTTTGGCTAAAAAGAAACAGGCTGAGGCAGAGCGTGAGCTTAGACGTCGTCGACTCGAACAAGAAAGTACAATTAAAAAAAGCGAGGAAAAAGTTGGAGAGTTTAGCAGACCTGAAAAAATTCCCTGGCAAGGAGAAAAAGTTAAAATAGAAAATGATTTGCTAGAAAATGCCGAGCGTCAAGCAGAACTCAGTTTACGTCAAAGTAATACTCTACCGCAAATCAAAAATATTTTTGATGCTGAACAAAAACAACAAACAGTTGTTGAAGATGAGCCAGCGAACAGCCAAAACGAGGTAGCAAACAGCCAAAACAGCGATTTAAACAATAATTTTGACAACACTCAAGAGTTTGAGCAACAAGCTCAGCCGAAAACCAGACAACTATACGGCTACTCCATCGACGACTACAAAGGTTCAGAATAAAATTGCCCCTTGTCAAATGTGAAAAACTCTGTGTATAACTATGCTTGCTAGTTTTCACTTATTATTCTAATTCTGCCCCCAGTAAATTTAAGGGTTACGTTAATATGTCTGAACAAAACTATGATGTTCAAACCGTAGAACAAATTTGGCAAATGGCTAAAAATGATCTAGAAAGCAGCCTCAGCCCTGCAATTTTTAACACCTGGATTCTCCCAAGCCCCCTAGTGCAACTGACGATTGTTGATGATTTAAAAGCCGAGGCGACCATTAGCTGCATGACTGCTTTTCACGTAACCAATCTTAAGTCTAATCTCTATTTGCCGATTAAAACTGCCTTAGAAAAATATGTCAATCGACCGATCGAAATCAATTTTATTGTTGGTAATCGAAGTCCACAACAAGGACGCGAAGGTTTCACCCAAGCCGACCAAAGAATTCAAAAAAACAAAAAAATAGCGTTAAACAATGAAAATGCAATGGATGACACAAGCAGTCGACCAGACCTTTTATCACCCACCGTTGATGAACTATTTTCTTACTCAAATATTAAGAATAATACTGTTGATAGGTACGTTTTAACGGCAAAACAAATTGGCCTAAAAACAGACTACACTTTCAAAAACTTCGCCGTTGATCCAAGCAATCAAATGGCTCACGCCGCAGCAACCAAGGTTGCTAGTAGTTTGGGGACGAGCTATAACCCTCTTTTTTTATACGGTGGTGTAGGCGTTGGCAAGACTCATTTGATGCATGCGATTGCTAACTACGTGTTAAAAAACAACCCAGACTCCAACATTGTTTTTTGTACTGGAGAACAATTTACTAATGAAATCATTCGCTCAATACAAAATAAAAACTCCGCTCAGTTTCGCAATAAATATCGAAAGGCCGACCTACTTTTATTAGATGATATTCAATTTATTGCTGGTAAAAAAAGTGTTCAAGAAGAGTTTTTTCACACATTTAACGCACTTACTGCTAACAACTCTCAAGTGGTTCTAACCTCTGATCTTCCACCTCACGAAATAAGTCTACTAGAAGATAGAATTCGCTCGCGTTTCGAAGCGGGATTAATAATTGATATCCAGCAACCCACTTTAGAATTGCGCACCGCGATTTTGTTGCTTAAAGCAGAAACGGGCCATATTAATATTCCCAACCATTTAGCACAAAAAATTGCTTCTCAAGTTGATAGCGCCAGGCGAATTGAGGGAATTATTCAAAAAATCCGTAGCGCTGTCGAGCTACAAGGAGCTGAAATTAACAGTGAACTAATTGACGTCATATTAAAAAAGGAAATTAGACAAAACCACCAAACAACCCTGCGCGTCAAACCTCAAGACATTATTCAAAGCGTTGGCAACCACTACCACCTTAAACAGAGCGCAATTAAAGGCGGACGTCGCAATAAACACTTGGTTAGAGCGCGACACGTGGCTATGTATTTATTGAGGCAAGAACTTAATAGTTCTTTGGAAGAAATTGGCCAATGGTTTGGGGGGCGCGACCACACTAGCGTTATCCACGCGGTAAAAAAAATCGAACAAGAACTTTTGGTTGATGAAGACCTCGCCCAAGATCTTTCTGCCTTAAAAATGTCTCTAATTGCTGTTTCTAAATAATGTAGTAAGCACATTAAAAAACTGATGATTAAGGCTTTTTTAGAGAAAAGCGCCTAATGTTTATTCTTTTTTCCACATAAATTTTTAATTTTGTGGAAATCTTCTGAATATGTTGTGAATGATTGTGAATAACTTCTTCTACAATGTTAATTTCTTTAAAAGTTTTCTACATAAATTAGGCTGTTTTTAATAAAATATCCACAAACAATATTACGCTTATCCACAAATTTTATTATTAAATAATCGCAAACAATCGTTGTTTTTTTTATTTATTTTACTATTTTTCACTTTACCACATACCCTACTACTACTGTTACTTTTTAAAAATTTAATAAATATTAAATGCAATCATCAGTTACAATATAAAAACAGACAATACTAAAAACTAAAATAAAAAAATGAATATGAAAATAAGTGTTCTTCAGGAAACCTTAAAACAGCAATTGGACTATTTGCAAAAGATAGTGCCAAACAAGCCGCAGTTGCCAATTCTGTCATCAATTTTTCTAGAAGCAAAAAGCAATAAGCTTATTTTAGCGGCCACCGACTTGTATTTGGGAATGCGAGCTAGTTCAGTGGTTGAAGTTAAAGAAAATGGAAGTTTAGTCGTTGATGGAGACACTTTTAGAAGTCTAATCAGCTCTCTCTCCCCGGGAAAAATCAATTTAGAATTAAAAGAAGCTGTTTTATATATTAATCAGGGTAAAACAACAGCTAAATTAAGCTGTCAATCTGCAGAAGAATACCCAAAGTTTCCACAAGTAACTGGCGACAATTTTAACTTAAATGTTGCTGATTTGGAAAAGATTAACAATTTAACCGTATTTGCTTCTAGCAATGATCAAACTCGACCAGTTTTAACTTCCTTGTTAATGGACTTTTCTGAAAAAGGTTTACTGGTGATTGGGACGGATGGTTTTCGCCTGGCTAGTTTCAACTTGAAGCAGCTTAATTTTTCTTTTAAGCAAAACCTACTGGTGCCAGCTAAAGCAATTAGCGAACTATTAAGAATTGCTAGACAGGGGCAGGTGGACGAGGTGTTAGTCGTTGTTTCTAATGAGCTTAAGCAATTGCTGTTTAAGGTTGGTAGCGTTGATTTTTTTGTACGTTTAATTGAGGGAGACTTTCCTCCATATCAGAAAATTATTCCTCCGAGCTTCAAGCTTACGGCAGAAATGGATAGCGACGAATTTTTAAGCCAACTTAAAAGAGCACAAATTTTTGCTAGAGAAACCTCTAACATCGTTCGTTTCTCCTTTAAAAAAACCAAAGAAGAAAGTAGCTTAATGATTAAAGCGATTTCGCCTAGTTTTGGTGAATATAATAGCGAAATCCCAGTCGAGATTAAGACAGACTTAAGCGATCAAGAGGTAGAAGGCCTACAAATTGCCTTTAACGCTCTTTATTTAATTGATTTTATTAATGCCGTTCATTCGGAAAAAATCTCTATATCAATTAACGAAAGCCTTAAGCCAGCTCGCTTTATTGGTCAGAATAATAAAGACTATTTTTATATCAGTATGCCGTTTAGAGTTAACGAGTAGCTTATGTTATAATTGCCACTTATGAAAAGAACCTGGAATCCTAAGAAAAAAAAGCGCCTCAGAATGCATGGTTTTTTGGCTAGAATGTCTAGTCTTGGTGGACGTCAAGTTTTAGCCAGGCGTCGGGCTAAAAAACGAAGCAAACTGACGGTTATCAAAAAGGGATAATCCTTTTAGACTAAATTAATTCAATGTTAGCAAAGAAACATCGCCTTAATCTATCTTTAGCAATAGATAATAATGGTTTTGATTTTCAAAAAAGCCAGCGATTGTTAACTAAAAACCTAATTGTGTATTATCAACACAACAATCTTTCGCTCTTGAGAGTTGCCGCACTTGCGCCCTCTCGCCTTTTCCCAGAGGCGACTAAGCGCAACTGCTGTCGTCGATTAATTTATAATTTAATTAGAGAAAAAGCCAAGGAGCTGGATGAAAATATTGCTAAAAACATCTTTGAGGAGAGTGTTGATGTGGTGCTAGTCTATAAAAAAAAGGACTTCTCCCCCGCGGACTTAAAAAAAGATTTAGACGTGGTTTTTTCAAAAATTTTATATTAATCTCATGAAACTTTATAAATTATTAAGCACCATCTATCACAATATTATGTATAGTGTTTTTGGTTATTCTCCAGTGTGTCGTCAGCAACCAAGCTGCAGCCAATACACCGCAATCGAAATTAAAAAAAATGGTATAATCGTTGGACTAACGAAAGGAGTGTGGCGAGTATTGCACTGCCACCACTAATTTATCTATGGATTTTTTAATTAATTTTTTTTCTAACTCTTTACTTTATTTGAATGGTGTTTTTGGCAGTGCTGGTTGGGCTTTGATAGTTTTCACCATCATAATTCGCGCATTGATTTTACCTTTAACCCTACCAAGCATTAAGTCATCTCAGAAAATTAAAAAACTTCAACCAGAGCTCGATAAAATTAAAGAAAAATATAAAAACGACCAACAGGGTTTTGCGCTGGCTCAGTCTCAACTTTACAAAAGTTACAACATTAATCCTTTAGCTGGCTGTTTACCGCAAATACTCCAGTTGGTGATTTTAATTGTTTTATATCAGTCAATAACCCGCTTGTTTAGTCAAGATAGCGGTATTAATTTT
>JAAYYE010000007.1 GCA_012515515.1 Minisyncoccota bacterium | reverse complement strand
TGATGCCGACATTTTATATCGATTAATCATGGAATTTGATCAAGTTTTGGGCTTGGGTCTAGCTGCTTTAAACGAGGAAAATTTTTTGGAGACAGTCGAAACTTCCTTGGCAAAAGAAATTATTGATCAAGATTTTGCCCATAGTTTGGGTCTCAAACGAGAGGTTCTTGCTTTGGCAGATTTGCCTAATTCTATTCAAGAATTAATTAAACAAAGACAAATTGCCAGGCGAGCTCAAAATTTTGCTCAGGCAGATGAATTACGCGAACAATTAAAGAATCAAGGTTACGAAATCTTAGATGCTGAAAACGAAGAATTATTGATCCGAAAAATTAAGCATTAAAAATTACAATCAAGATCTTTTAATTCACCGCACCTTTCTCTAATCGATAAATAGCCTTTTTTTGAAACGATTAAGTGATCAATTAAGTTGATGCCCATGGCTTCGGCTAAGTTGGCTAATTTTTTACTTACTCGGAGATCATTTAGTGAAGGCTCTAAATTACCAGATGGATGATTGTGCACTAAAATTAAATTGCTAGCTTGCAATTGGAAGGCTATTTCAAAAATTTCTCGACCCTCTAAATAGTTAAAATTTAAGCCGCCAATAGTGATAATTTTCTTGAGTAGCACCTCTTGTTGTCCGTTAAGAAAAAAAGCCAAACAATATTCTTGTTTTTTATTAATTAAGGAAGTGCAATGGTGATAAACCTGCTTGGGTGAATGGAGTGGATTAGTGACTGCCTCTTGAATACTGCGGCGACCTAGTTCTATGGCAGCAATGATTTTACAAGCTTGGGCAAAACCCAAGCCTAAAATGTTTTGCAAATCTCTGAGTAGTTGTTGTTCTTTTTGGAAATTTTTTAATAAAAAAATTTCATGCCATTGAGAAAGAGGAATCTTTTTTAAAATTTGCTTAGCTAAACTTAAAACTGGTAGATTTTTATGACCATGATTAAGAATAATGGCAAGCAATTCACTATTATCTAGACTATCTGTTCCAGAGTAATACAATTTTTCTCTGGGGCGGTAAATAGCTGGCTGACTATTTTGCTGTTTATTATTAGCTTGTCGATTATTATCCACTAATTAAGTTTAGGCTTGTTAGTTGACAAGAAAGTGACAAAACAAGATTTGAATTTGGGAGTGAGTATTTGTTTTTTTGAGTGAGGATTTATCTTCTCAATACTTCGATCAGTAATTGAAAAGTTCGCAAATTGTGTAGAGTAGCTAATCGCCAAGCACTACTATCTTTAACCTGAAAAAGATGACGCAAATAAGCCCTATTTATCTGTGTATTTCTGCAGATTGGACAATCACAGTGTTCATTAATTGCTGATAAGTCATGCTGATAACGACCTTGCCCTATATATAAATAGTCAAAAACTTTTTCTAATTGATTTTTTTCAGCCAAGTCTTTTAAATCTTGAGCTCTTAATTCTTGCGGATTAGTTTTAAAAATATACAAACGTTCGTGTCGTGCGTCGCGAGTGGGGAGAACGCAATCAAAAAACTGATAACCCATAAAAAACAGCTGAACAATATTTTCTAAACTGCCCACGCCCAGAGCAAAACGAGGTTGCTTGTTAGGAGTTAATTCAGCATTAAATTGGCAAAGTTGATAATCAAATTGACCTTGTTTGTCTAGAGGCCAACCACCTAAACCATACATGTCGAAACCGATCTCCAGCAGGGCATCAGCACAATAGCGACGCCATTTTTGATGATTAAGACCCTGGATTGGGGCAAGTAGTAAAGGACGAGGCTGGGCTGGTGAGAGAGAGCGAGTTTGTTTTTCTTGCTGGCGCAATTGGCGGTTTTGCTTTTGCTGGGCTTTTTTTTGGCGCGCCTGGAGCTCTTTTTCAAATTCAGCTTTAGCGCGTTTCGCCCAGGCGATGGTTCTTTTAACACTTTTCTCCAGGCGCGCTTCATCAGCATCTGGAGGACTAAAATCATCCAAAACAATTTTAATATCACTGCCAATGGCAAACTGCAAACGGATTGATTCTTCTGGAGTGAATAGACTTTTCTTTTGTTTTTTAGGTCCAGTATATAAAACAACCCCGTCATCAGTAATTTTGCCTAAGTGGGGATTTTTGTGAATAAGAGAATAAAGTTGAAAGCCGCCAGAATCGGAGGCAAGAAAGCCTGGCCAATTCATCAATTTTTTCAAATTGCCGATTTTTTTTAAGGCTAATTCTCCTGGCTGATTCATCAGGTGAAAGGTATTAACCATCAGCCACTCTAGGCCAAGGCTTTGCAAATCCTCAGGGCTTAAACTGCGCACCACGCCCAAGGTAGCATCGGGCATAAACACCGGCAGCTTTTTTAGTAAGATCTGTGAGCTATTATCAACAATAAATTTGTTCATCAGGCATATTCTACTTGATCAGGTATAATAAAGCTAAAGAAATTATTTGTCAGACGAAAGGTAAAAATGCCAAGTAAGAAAAAACCCATTAAACGTTTAACTCGCTCTAAGACAGACAATATAGTTGCTGGAGTAGCGGGCGGTTTAGCTAATTATTTTGAGATAGATCCAGTATTAGTGCGTCTCATCTTAGCTTTAACTTTTATTCCTGGAGGGATTCCTGGTTTATTAATTTATATTATTGCCTGGATAATAATGCCACTAGAAGATTAATGCTTAGAATTTAATGCTTAGAATTAATCTTTAGAAAATAATGAGCAAAAACCAAACTTTCTAGACTGTAACAATTCTTAATAATTATCAATGCTACAATAACTGCCATGAGTCAATTATCAATTGGTATTGTTGGTTTACCCAATGTTGGTAAATCAACTTTGTTTAATGCTTTACTAAAAAAACAGGTGGCGCTGGCCGCTAATTATCCCTTTGCCACCATCAAGGCTAATGTTGGAGTGGTGGAAGTTCCTGACGAACGCTTAAAAGTTTTGGCCGACATCACTCATCAGGCTGAAAAATTAACTGCTTTGCCACCAATTAAGCACGCTTTAGTTGAATTTATTGATATTGCTGGTTTAGTGAAAGGCGCATCTCAAGGAGAGGGCTTGGGTAATCAATTTTTAGCTAATATTCGTGAAACTCAAGCAATTTGCCATGTACTGCGCGCTTTTGATGATCAAAATGTTTCAAGAGAGAGCAGTGTTTCTCCCATTGAAGATTTGCTCACGATTCGGACTGAACTGCAGTTAGCTGACTTGAATACACTTGAAAAACAAAGCCCGCCGAAGGGTTCATCTAGTAAAGCCGAACGAGAGCGTTGGTCGATTATTGAAAACTTCAAAAAAAGTTTAGAACAAGGGCAAAATGTTTTGCCAACTGATGCTCGAACAAGGGGCAATGACTTTAGTTTAAATGAGACTGAGGCTTTAGTTGCTCAAGAATTATGTTTGTTAACGGCTAAAGCAGAAATTTTTGTGATTAATGTCAATGAAGGGGACTTGCTTAAAGCTCCTGCCTTGCAGCAAGAGTGGGCTACGCAGCTCAATTTATCACCCGAACAAATAGTCATTATTTCCGCTCAAATTGAGAGTCAATTGGCAGTTTTAGACAAGGATGATCAGCTAGCTTATCTTCAAGACCTGGGTTTAAAAGAAAGCGGTTTGGAGCGCTTGGCAAAGGTTGCTTATGACACTTTAAATTTGCAGAGTTTTTTAACGGCTGGCGAAATTGAGGTTAAGGCTTGGACAATTACTAGGGGTATGACCGCTCGGCAAGCAGCAGGCGTTATTCACAGTGATTTTTATGATAAATTTATTAGCGCGAAAATTATTAGTTTTACTGATTTTGTGAGTGTTGGTGGTTGGCAAGGAGCTAAAGAAGCAGGAAAAATTCGTCAAGAGGGTCGAGATTACATTATGCAAGACGGCGATGTGGTGGAGTTTATGATTGGTCGCTAGTTTTCTAGACTATATCTCCTAGACTAAAGCAATCAAGACCATAGCGCATTTTTTGCTTGTAATTTTAAAGATTCTATACTAAAATACCCTCTGAGTTCGCTAAATTTATTAATTATCCAAAGAAAAATTTGTTATCCGGCAATTTTTTCTGCGAACTAGAATGGAACAGATGAACTTGGTCAAAAATCCTAGCCAAAGAAAATACGAAGTAACATACCTGGTTACAGGCGATCTTTTAGATGCCGATGTAGCAAAGATTCGTAAAGAAATTACCGACCTAATTGCTAAGCTGAAAGGCAAGGTTCTTGAAGAAGAAGATTGGGAACGCAAGCTCTTAGCTTACAAAATCAATAATAATGGTCAGGCTCATCACGAAGCAATTTTCACTCATTTACTTATTGAATTACTCCCAGAAAAACTAAAAAAGTTAAATAAGGAGCTTGATTTGCATCGACAAATCATGCGCCACCTGGTGATAGTCAATGAAGGTGATAAGCCTGTAGAAAAGCCAGCTGCGGAAAAGACAGCAAAAGCAGCAGAAAAAATTGAAAATTAAGTAATTAATAAAACATAAGGGATTTTGTCAATTAAAAAGTAATAATAAGATATTGTTAATGAAATAACTCTGTGATGGAGAAAGGAAAAAATGTCAGTAAGATCTTTAAATAAAGTCATGTTAATTGGAAACCTAACGAGAGATCCTAATTTAAGATTTACTCCCAACGGTACAGCCGTTTGTTCATTTGGTTTAGCTACCAATCGTTCTTGGACCAGCAATGATAGTGGTGAAAAGCAAGAGCGAGTTGATTTTCATAATGTTGTTGCTTGGGGTAAATTGGCTGAAATCTGTGGTCAATTACTCCACAAGGGTGATAAAACTTATGTAGAAGGACGCATTCAAAATCGTGATTGGAAAACCGAAGAGGGAGCTGAGCGTCGCATCACTGAAGTTGTGATCGACAACATGATGCTTTTAAGTAGTCGAGGAGGATACGTGGCTGATAATGTTGAAGGCGAAGAGCAGGCTGATAAAAAAAGCAAAAGCAAGACTAAAGCTAAAAAAGATGAAGAAGAATTCGATTCTGAAGTAGAAGAAATCGCGCCATCAACCGAGGGCGAAGAAGTCGAAGATGTCAGCGATGACATCCCTTTTTAACAAACTAGATAAGGAAAGAATTAATGAAACAACAGTTTACTTATAAAAATCCAGACACACTTCGTAAGTTTATTACGCCTTATGGCTCTATATTACCTCGAAGTAAAACTGGTCTAAGTGCTAAAGAGCAAAAAAAACTTAGCAAAGAAATCAAAAGAGCGCGTCATTTAGCTCTTTTACCGTTTACGCAAACGATGTAATTAATTTGTTAATAACAAAAAAGCTAGTTTTTAACTAGCTTTTTTAATGCCTAAGTTTTACAATGGTTTCCCAGATGCCTAATATCGATCATTCTGTGGAAGAATTTAATCAAGCTATAGAAACTAATATGCCTAGAGAAAAACAAAGCCTTTTCAAAAAAATCATCACCGTTATTATGGCCTTATTAATCCTAGTTCTAGGCATTATTCTTGGTTATCGTTACGCAATTGGCGCTTTACCAGTTAAAATAAGTCTAGGATTTTTAGATAAAATCGGATTCTCCCAACAAAGAGAGGATTTTGCGCGTTTAGTGCAGAGTTCTGAACAAAATGCGCCAGTTTCAATGGATGTGTTTTGGGAAGTATGGCAGATAGTCGAACGCGACTATATCGATCCGAGCAAGATTGATTACAATAAAATGATTGATGGAGCTATTCAAGGCATGGTTTGGGGGCTTGAAGACCCCTATACAGCCTATTTATCTCCAGCAGATAACGAAAAGGCAGGTGAAGATTTGGCAGGCAGTTTTTATGGGGTTGGTATTGAACTTGGTTATGTTGATGGGGTCATAGGCGTTATTGCGCCACTCGCTGGGAGTCCTGCCGAGAAAGCGGGAGTCAAAGCTGGTGATATGATTTTGCAAGTCAATGATGTAGCAGCCAATTTAAACGAAGAAACTAGTGGTTGGACTTTAGACGAAGCGGTCCAAAAAATTCGTGGTCCAAAGGGGACAAAGGTGAGTTTAACTTTGCGTCAGCCAGCAGAGAGTGAGAATCGAGAAGTGGAAATTGTCCGTGATGAAATTATTGTTGAGAGCGTGGTTTTAGACTTTATTACTCAAGGTGATAAATCAGTAGCTCATTTAAAACTGAGTCGCTTTGGTGATCGTACTCAAGGTGAGTGGGATGGGGCAGTGACAAAAATTCTTGAAAAATGGCACAAAAATGAAATTCAAGGACTAATTTTTGATTTGCGTAATAATCCCGGTGGTTATCTTGATGCATCGATTAGCATTGCGAGTGATTTTATTAAGTCGGGAACCATTGTGTCGCAGAAGAGTAAATATAGCCAAAAAGCTTATTCTAGCTCAGGCCGAGCAAAATTAGAGCAGGTGCCAACAGTTATTTTAGTCAACAAGGGTAGTGCTAGCTCTAGTGAAATTGTGGCAGCGGCTTTGCGAGACGACAAGGGCATTAAGTTAATTGGTGAACAGACTTTTGGTAAAGGGACTATTCAAGATCGACGTGAATTAAGCAATGGCGGCGGTTTACACGTCACTATTGGTCGCTGGTTAACGCCAAAAGGTGATTGGATCAATGACAATGGTTTAGCTGTAGATATCGAAGTCGCCCAAGACTACGAAACCGAAGCCGATGAGGTTCTAGATCGGGCTATTCAAGAATTTTAAAGACTATTTGATTTCTGGCTAATTGCTTGGTTTGGCAAACTTTTTTTTCTTTAATTACTTGGTCTAGCAAACTTTTTTTCTTTAATTACTTGGTTTAGCTAACTTTTTTTCTTTAATTGCTTGCTCCGGAATAATTATTTTTCTCGAGTTAAATAAGCTCTAAATTGAGCAATCACTTCATCTAATTTGCCTTCAAGGATTTCACTTAAATTGTGCCAAGACTGTTTAATGCGATGGTCACTTAAGCGATTTTGTGGAAAATTATAAGTTTTAATCTTTTCTGCGCGCATGTTGCGACCAATATTTTTTCTCGCAGCACCGACAGCTGCCTGTCTCTTTTCTTCTTCAATTTCCCAAAGTTTAGCCCTTAAGATGTCTAAGGCAATTTGCCTATTTTGCGTCTGTTTTCTTTCACTTCTAGCCACCACCACAATCCCGCTGGGAATATGGGTTAAGCGCACTGCGGAGCTAGTTTTATTAACCGATTGTCCACCTGCGCCACTAGCGCGCATAAATTGTAATTCTAAGTCTTCATCTCTAATTTCAATAGTTCTAGCATGAATTTCTGGTAAAACAGCGACTGAGGCAGTTGAAGTGTGCAATCTGCCTTGAGCTTCAGTTGTTGGCACTCTTTGCACTCGATGCACTCCAGCCTCATAACGCAAAACAGCAAAAGCCCCCAGCTCTTCTACTTGATCAGTTTCAATAAGTTCTTCAACTCCGTCTTTATCGATTATCTGAAAAACCGGTAGCTCAGTTTTACCTTTCACTTTAAAAACTAAATCATCAATAAGCTCAATTTGTAAGTGGTGATCAAGACAAAATCTTTGATACATACGCATTAATTCATGCGCCCAGATTTTTGCTTCTTCACCGCCAGCTCCAGCACGGATTTCCACAATGGCATTAGACTGAGCAACACTAGTTGTCAGATCTGCTCCTTCTTGGCTATTTCTGTCTTCAGCTAAAGCTGCAGCAGCTTGTTCTAAACTTGTCAATTCTTTTTTAATTTGCTCAATTTCCTCGAGAACTAAGGCTTGCATAGCTGAGTCTGCAAAACTTGGGTCAGCTAGTAAACTTTGATTTCTCTTAAGTTTTTCTTGACATTCTGCAATGGCAGCTTGGTAAGGATTGTTATTTTCAGTCATATTTTTATTTAATTGTTTTAATTATAGCGAAAAAGCCCTCCGATAGAGTGGCTGAATTTAAAAAAGGGGGATAAGCTAACTGTTTTTGGCGACAGTTTTATCAGCGACAGCTTCGCTAGCTTGCTTAGTGCTTGTTTCTGCTTTAACTTCTTTGGTTGAAGCAGCTTTTTTCTCTTGTTTGAGGCTTGCTTGCTGTTCTTGAAGAATTTGCTTGTAAGATTTGACTGGTTCATTACTTTTTTGAGTAACTTTTTTAGCAGCTTTTTTCTCTTTGGCAATCGCTTCGGCAGTGGCTCGTTTTTTAATAAACTTGTCAACACGACCCTGGCGGTCAACAAACTTCATTTCTCCAGTAAAAAAGGGATGACAGGCACTACAAATATCAACACTAATGGTTTTATTCATTGATCCTGTGGTAAAACTATTGCCACAACTGCAGGTAACAACGCAGTCATGATGCCAGTTAGGATGGATATCTTTTTTCATAACGAAGAGCAATTATAGCACAAAAAAACTAGCTTCAAACAGAGAGTTTAATTATTGAGCTCTTTAATTAATTGCTCGCCGTTTACTTGAGTTTGTTCGCCAGTTTTCATATTTTTTAGACTAATAAAATTTTGTTTCAGTTCTTCTTCACCAATGAGGGCCACCCAGGGGATACTTTTTTCTTGAGCTAATTTAAATTGCTTGGCAATTTTGCTTTTTTCTAAAACTATTTCACAACTGATATTAGCCGTTCTTAATTGTTTTGCTAATTCTAAAGCTCTTTTTTGACAGCCAGCATCGGCAAAATAGCTAATTAAAACCTGGGCGCTCGCTTCCTGTAGACCATCTCGTTCTTTAATGATTTCTACCACTCGATCAAAGCCGAGACCAAAGCCAACCGCCGGCAAATCAAGACCGGCTAGCTCTTTAATTAAATTATTATAACGTCCGCCGCCGCCTAAACTACCAAGTGTCGAATTAGGTAGTTTAGCTTCAAAAATCAGGCCAGTGTAATAATCTAAACCACGAGCTAGTTTGGGATTAAATATTAGGGCAGATTGGGGGACTCCCAAATCCAAAACTTTTTGTTCAATATCTATTAATAATTCAGACTTATCAATCTTATCTATCTTGAAAAATATTTCCTTAATAGCTGGCTGCGACAAGCCTTTGCTTAACAATTCTGCCTCAACAATTTCGGGTTTTAATTTATCTAATTTATCAATGCTTTGAATGATAGATGCTACCGACACTTCTTTTTGCGCATATTCTTGAAGATTTTCGACTAATAATTGCCGATCATTAATTTCAATTTTAACCTCATTTAAGCCCAAGCTTTGAAAAATATCATAAAAAAGGGCTAAAATTTCGGCATCGGCCAGAGTCGAATTACTACCAAAAATATCCGCATCGCATTGCATAAATTCCCGATATCGACCACGTTGGGGTTTATCTGCCCGAAAGACAGTTTGGATTTGATAGCGACGCAAATATTTGCCTAATTTATCTTGATAATTGGCCAAAACACGAGCGCTCGGGACAGTTTGATCATAACGCAAACCCAGCTGACGATTGCCTCGATCGGTAAAGGTGTAAACTAGCTGATCAGCTTCTTCACCATATTTACCCAATAACAAACTGGCGTACTCAAGAGTTGGCGTTTCAAAAGGCAAAAAAGCAAAGCGCTTAAAGCTATCTTCGATAATAGAGCGCACTTTCTTTCTCAGCAAGGCTTCTGTTGGTAAAAAATCTCGGAAGCCTTTTGGTGTTTGTAATTGTTGATTTTTTTTCATAAGTCCTTTAAGTATCTTTATTGTACAAAAAATCCCCAGTCTTAGGGGATTGATTCTACAATTGCTTTTTAGTCAGCAAAACATCCCCCTTAGATAGGGAAGTGATGAGCGACTAGTACTTGAGCAATTGTTTTTTGCATCAACACTCTATTATATGTTTTTTAAGGCTAATAGTCAAATAAATATTTGCTATAATCCCTCTTAGGATCTTTTTAAAAGAAAAATGATCTTTGAAAAACGGGCCTGTAGCTCAGTTGGCTAGAGCGCTGCATTCGCATTGCAGAGGTCAGGGATTCGACTTCCCTCAGGTCCACTCTTAATCAATTTCGGCCAAAGCTTTAATGCTGGTCGTTTGCCATTGTCCATCTGCTTTTTGTTTGGCAATAATTAGACATTGCAACTCTGGGTAAAAGTCTTTGACAGTAATTTCTTCACCATCGGCATCAAGGTATTGCGTATCTTTATCTAATAGAAATGTTAAATTATTTTCTCCTGTTCGAGAATCAAAAAGTAAATTGCTGGGATAAATTTCAACAATTGCTCCTAGCGCAATTTTGCGTTCAATTTTAGTAAAATCTTTATTGGTGACAACTATTCTCACCACTTTGGCAGTATTCTCCTTGAGAATGCTGTAAACCAGCACCCAATCGTCAACCTCTATTTGGTCTAGAGAGATGCTTTTGTCTTCTTTAATAATTTCAAAATCGTCAGCAACTGGAATCACGATCGATAATTGATCATTCAAGACCGTCAAGGTTTCGGCACTGACTCTTTTGACTTGAGCCAAATAGGCCTGTTTTTGCTGATTTGTTTGCTGATTATTTTGCTCTAATTCGACTTTTTTATCTTGAATAACCTTTTTAATGTTGGAGATGGTTGATTCTTCACTCGCTTCTTTTTCATTTTCTGCTTGAGCTTGAGTGCGATGACTTGGTTTAATGATTAATAAATTAATAAGCACAAATAAAGCAATGAAAAATAGATACAGTGGCGATTTATAAAATTTTTTTTGCTCAAAAATTTTCACTTGTTGCTTTTTCATTTTCATTTTTCTAGATCTGCTGCTTCATCTTAATTTTGCTTATCGGCTTCGGCTTGTTCTTCATCTGGAGTTTTCTCGCCAGTTGCTTCCGCTTCTTGCTCAGAAAAGTCTTCGTTCAAAAATTCTTCATCGACAATGACGGTTCGATCCACTCTTGTTAGCAAACCATCTTGACTAATACTATAAATGGATAAAACATTAGCGCCCTGATCTAAACGGATTTCTTTGGAAAAATTACCTGACGCATCAGCATTAGTAATTATTTCTAGATCATTAAGGGCAATAACCACTGAGTTGTTAGCCTGGGTGTTGCCACTCACAATGAGTCTTTGACTATCGACAATTAAATTGTCTTCAGGAGAGGTGATGGCTAATTGACCAGAGCTTTCTTGTTCATCTGCGCTTTGACTACTAATCACATCTTGCACCTGATCTTTTTGAGCATCACTTACGTTTCGCTGACTTCGATAAACAGCAAAAGTGATAAGAAGACCCAAGCTGGCCCCAACTAGAATCGCTAAAAGAACTTCTTTCCGCATAATTACTATTGTAATTGAGAGGTTATCCTATGTTAAATCTTGAAAAAAGTCAACTTTGCAGGTACTATGCGAGTATGCAAATTACTTATTATGGTCACTCATGTTTTAAACTAAAAGGAAAAAGCGGCACGGTAGTTACCGATCCCTATAGCGAAGAGGGGGTTTATGGTATCAGCATGCCCAAACTTTCTGCAGATATTGTCACGATCTCACATCAGCATCGAGGCCACAATGCTATCGAAAAAATTAAAGGCGCGGTCAATCGAAAAAAGCCTTTTATCATTGATTTTCCTGGAGAATATGAAGTGGGCGGCATCAGTGTCTTTGGAGTGAATACTTATCACGATGAAGTAAATGGTAAAGAACGAGGCAACAATTTAATTTTTACCATTTTAATTGATGGCATTACTGTTTGTCATTTAGGCGATTTAGCTCATCCATTAAGTGAGGAGCAATTAAAAGATTTAGCAGCGATTGATGTGCTGTTTTTACCTGTTGGCGGTCCCAGTTCTTTAATGGGAGATACTGCTGTTAAAGTGGCTCAAGCTATTAGCCCAAATTATGTAATACCGATGCATTATGCTGATCACGCCTATCCTCAAGATGCTCCTCTCAAGAGAATTGAAGATTTTTTTCAAGTTTACGGAACGACAGCCGCACCTGAGGAAAAATTAATTATTGAGAAGGATCGTTTACCAGAAGAAATGCAATTAGTAGTATTATCTCGTACTTAACTATGGCAAATAGCAGAATTGATCCTAAAATCCCACCTCACGATTTACAGGCTGAGGAGTTTGTTTTAGCAGCTATTTTAATTGATAAAGATGCCATATTAAAAGTTTCAGAAATCCTGATTGCCCAATCTTTTTATAGCGCAGCTAATAAAGCAATTTATCAGGCCATGCTTGATCTTTATGATAATCGCCAGCCGATTGATGTTATTACACTGAAAAATCAATTAAAAAAACATAAAAAATTAAGTTTAGCGGGTGGAGTATCGGGGATTAGTCGCATTTCTAATTTATTATCAACCAGTGCCAATGCGGCCAACTATGCAGAAGTAGTTCGAGAAAAATACATCAAGCGTGAATTAATTGCTTTATCAAGTGATGTAGCTAATTTAGCCTTTGATGAAGGTAAAGAAATTAGTGAAATTTTAGATAATGCTGAAAAATCAGTGATGGAAATTTCTCAGACACACGCTCGCAAAGATTTCTTACCAGTTAAACACACTCTTGTTGAAAGTTTTGATCGTTTAGATGAATTGCAAAAGAGTGGAGGAGAGTTGCGCGGTATGCCGTCTGGTTTTGCTGATTTAGATCGGCAATTGGCTGGATTTCAAAAATCTAACCTAATTATTTTAGCCGCTCGTCCTGGCACAGGTAAAACAGCTTTGGCGGTCAATATTGCCCAATATTTAACAGTGGTCGCTAAAAAGAAAGTGGGCTTCTTTTCTTTAGAAATGAGTCGCGAAGAATTAGTTGATCGTTTGTTAACAGCTCAAGCAGATATTGATGCTTGGAAATTAAAAACTGGTCGTTTAGATCAAGATGATTTTGGGCGTTTGTCCGATGCCATGGGTGTTTTAGCTGAAGCTAAACTATTTATTGATGATACCCCGGGCTTAAGCATCTTTGAGATGCGCACCAAAGCCCGCCGCTTAATGATGGAGCAGAATATCGACATGCTCATAGTTGACTATCTTCAATTAGCTCATGGGGCCAATCGCGAGAATAGGGTCCAGGAGGTGGGAGAAATTTCTCAAGGATTAAAAAATATTGCTCGTGAATTAAAAATACCGGTTTTGGCATTAGCGCAATTGTCTCGGGCTGTTGAACAACGAGGTGAGCGTTCTCCACAATTATCTGATTTGCGTGAATCAGGCTCAATCGAACAAGATGCCGATGTTGTCTTATTTTTATATCGCAAAGAGGAAGATAATCGAGAAGAAGTGACACTTAAAATTGCTAAACACCGTAATGGTAGTTTGGGAGACTTAGAATTATTCTTTAAAGGCAATCGGGTGCGTTTTTATGGTATGGAAATGAAACGTTCTCAAGGCGGCATGGCTTAAACAGCCGGTGGTATAAATTAGCCTTGCTGAAAACCAAAAAGTAAATAAATTAAACCGCCAGATAACAGCATAAAAATTATAAAAAAACCCAGATTCGCTTTTAGATTTTTTTGAGCCAAATCAGCATTGGGATTATCCATGCTAACAATAATGATCACTGAAATAATTACCCAAATCACACCACGAGTGACAATTGACCAAACACTATCAATTGCGACGGCTTGTTGAATTAAGTTCTTAATAGCATCCATATTTTTATCTCAATATTATCATGAAGCATTTTCTTAACAAAAACAAGTCTTTTTACGGTAGAATAAGCAAGCTTTAGAAAAAAGTCATCAGCCGAGATGGCGGAATAGGTAGACGCGTAGGTCTCAAAAACCTATGGAGGCAACTTCATGAGGGTTCGATTCCCTCTCTCGGCACGCTTATGTGGCCAACTTTAATTAATTTTGGTTTTTTTCAGTTAAAATCTCTAACACTATTGGCGATTTTAGCTTTATTTTTTGCAGCCTTTGTTTTTTGGCACAAGGGTAAAGAAGAGCATTACGACAACATGGAGTTATTTGATGCTTTTCTTATTTCTGGTGCTTTTGGCGTGGCAATCGGTCGTTTAAGTTTTGTCTTGTTTAATTTAGCTTTATTTAAAGACAATTGGTGGTTGATTTTTAATCTCAATCAGGTGCCTGGTAATATACCCTTATTAACTTTAGTAGCTGCTGGTTTTTGTTTATATTTTCTGGCTAAAAAACGCAAATGGGATCCCTTTGAAATTTTAGATTTTTGGGTGACAGCTATTAGTTTGGGGATGATTTTCCTTTATTTTGGCTTTTTTCTCGCAGGTAGTTATCCTGGGCGTTTTACCAGTATGCCGTGGGGAGTGGTGATGCCAGGTAATTTTGAAAAAAGTCATCCAGTGCAATTGTATTTTTTTGTTTTCTATCTACTATTATTTAATTATTTACTGAGAGTTGAATATCGCTATCGAACTTTTGAATGGTATCGACGCGGCAGAAAGACCGCTCAATCAGGTTTTTTATTATCGACCTTTTTAATTGCCGTTGGTGCTTTTTACTTGTTGATGACTGCTGTTTCAGTGCCTAGAATGCTTGTTTTAGGCACAGTGATTGACCATTGGGTTTATTTAGTCTTATTAATTTTTGGTGTATTTTTATTGTTGTCTAGATCTGGATTGACGATCAAAGCCAAACACAAAAAACCTCCCCAGATCAATTTATAATTTTTTGTTGGCGACTATGTATGGATAAAATAAGAATTATTTTTGAAGATCAAAATCTCATCGTGATTAATAAACCAGCGGGGCTGGTGGTTAACAAGGCTTTAACTCATAAAAGCGCTACGGTACAGGATTGGCTAGTCGAATATTTGGGCGAAGCAGTTTTTACTCAGGAAAACATCAAGCGTCAGCGCGCTCAATGGGCACATTTGGTCCCTTACAACTTTCAAGATGATTTTGGTTCACCAGAAGAAATTTGGTTAGCTCGACAGGGTTTGGTGCATCGTTTGGATAAAGAAACCTCTGGAGCACTGCTGTTGGCAAAAAACCCCGGTGCTTTAGTAAACCTACTGGCACAATTTAAAGAACAACAGGTTAATAAAGAGTATTTAGCGCTCTGCCATGGGCACTTTGCCTTAAATCAGGGCAAAATTAGTGTGCCATTGGCTAGAGCGAGGAACGACCGCTTGCGCTTTGCCCTGAGTGCCACTGGCCGAGTGGCCGAAACTCATTATCAGGTCATTGAGAGATATGATGAGTTTTCCTGGGATACTTTGCAGTCGCAACTACGGGACACCTTGCAGTCGCAACTGGGGACAGATGATTCTTCACCAAGCAGTAAAAATCTGCATAAACTGCTGAAAAGAGGGCCGCAGCTATATCAGGGTGGTTTTAGCCTGGTCAAAGCCCAGCCAAAAACAGGTCGGACTCACCAAATTCGGGTTCATTTTGCCTCAATGCATCATCCTCTAATTGCTGACAAAATTTACTCTGGCAGAAAACGCCAGGCATTGGATCAACTCTGGTGTCCTCGCCACTTTTTACATGCTGCCAGTTTAAAATTTTTTTCACCAACGGGCCCAGTTTGGGAAAAAAGACAGTCAATAGAGGTGCCGCTAACTGCTGATTTACAAAAGGCACTAAATTTGTTACAATAACAAAATATAAGCGAAGAGTGCGAATGAGCGTTAAGCTTTTCGTATTCCCAAGCAACGAATCTTGACTTTTAGTCAAGAGGGAAACCAAGAGAATAGGAAAAGTTGAGCGCTCATTTTTTTATTAAAGAAAAAATGCAATTTAAACAAATAATTTTTGATCTTGATCCAGCTAAATATATTGTTCCAAGCTGGGCAGATTTAGACCAGTTGTGTTTTGAACTCGCCAAGCAAATAAATGCTGCTGGAGAAGAGTTTGATTTGGTGGTTGCCTTAGCCAAAGGGGCTTGGCCCATGAGTCGCACTCTTGTTGATTATTTAGCCATGTCCAACTTAGTGAGTTTGGGGATTAGATTTTACTCGGGAATTAACCAACGCCTCAGCGAACCAGAGGTGTATCAAGATTTACCAATCAGTGTTAAAGGAAAAAAAATTTTATTGTTCGATGATGTGGCCGACACCGGTGAATCATTGCTTTTTGCTAGCGATTATCTCTTAGAGCAGGGGGCAACAGAGGTCAAAACAGCCACGCTTTTTTTAAAAGAACGATCGGCTATTATTCCAGATTTTTATGCTAGCCTGGTTAATGCCTGGATTATTTTCCCCTTTGAACTGAGAGAAATGACTAGTTTATTAGTCAATAATTGGCGAGAGCAGGGTATTGATGAAATAACTGTTAAGGGAAGATTAACAAAACTCAATTTTCCAGAAAAAATTATTAAGTATTTTTATAAAAAAACTAATTAGAAAGGTTCTAAAATGAGCAAAGAACATTTGACAAATTCTCAAGTAGAATTGAAAAAAACGCTTGAAGAAGAAGAGCTTAAAGCAGAGTTGAGACAACAGTTAGAACAGGCAGTAGCTAGTGGCGACTATTCACAGCAACTACGACTTTGGCGTGCCTTGTTACCTTATGAAAAAAGACCAGGATTAGCCTTAACTGAGATTAAGGAATTAAAAAAACATCTTAGCTCCTCTTAACAATCAAAAAACTACAATACCTAAATTTTAGACTTTAATTTATGGCAGTCACACTTTTTTCCAACGAGCGCCTTCTTCACGAAGAAGGAGTTCGAGCGCACAGAAAAGAGCAATTACGAGAATTAATGGCTGATTTAAGTGCTTTGGTAATTAATTCTGGCAAGAAGAAGAAAGCTTTAGCTCTAGCCGATCTCATAAATCGTTTAACTGGCCAGCTATTAGTTCCTCGAGAAGTAATTTGTTTTTCTGATCCGAATCAAGAACAATGCGCTGTGCGGGCTGCCGAGGT
>JAAYYE010000006.1 GCA_012515515.1 Minisyncoccota bacterium | reverse complement strand
TTGGCAATAATGTTTGAGCGATCAATTTTTAATACATTTTTAAAAACTTTAGTAGCTTCTTTTTCTTGCTTAAGTTTTAAATAGGCAAGACCTAAACGATTCATTGCCTCTAAATTTTTAGGAGCTTGTTGGAGAATTTCTTGATTAATTAAGACGGCACTTTTCCAGTCAGAGTCTTTTACCGCTTGGATGGCGTTGGCTCGCAGCTGAGAGCTGTTTGACATTGTCATATGCTTAATAGACCTTTCTTTGGGGGATGTTACAGTTTGCTAATCAAATTGTCAACTCACAAAATCAAATACTGGGACTAGCGAAGTTTTGTTATAATAGTAATGTGTCAGGACATAGTAAATGGAGCAATATCAAAAATCGGAAAAGTGCTCAGGATCAGGTGAGGGGAGTGGTTTTTAGTCAATTTTCTCGACAAATTCGGGCTGTGGTCAAGGCCGGTGGTTCGGGAGACCCCAGTGTCAATGCCAATTTAAGGTTGATTTTAGACAAAGCCCGCTTGGCCAATATGCCGAAAGAAAAAATCCAACGAGCGATTGATGTGGCTTTAGGAAAAGCCGGGGAAAATCAAGTCAAAGAAATAGTCTATGAGGCTTTTGCGCCGGGTGGAGTAGCCTTGATGATTGTGGCTTTGACTAATAATAATAATCGGACTGCTAGCGAATTAAGAACTTTATTAAGTAAGCACGCTGGTTCTTTAGCTGGTCCTGGAAGCGCTAGTTATATGTTTGAACGTGATCAAGAGGGTGGTTTTAAGGCAAAAATTAAAGTTGATTTAAGCGAGGAACAATTATTAAAAGTGCTGGAATTAGTCGAGCAATTAAGAGCAAATGAAGATGTTGAAGATGTATTTGTTGCAGCCGATTTGCCAAAGGAAAATTAAGGTCTATGCGTCGTCGTGAAAAATTTATTATTGTCTCAGTCTTGCTAGCCCTGGGTTTGTTGGCCACTCAGTATGTGCCAGTAGATTGGCGCTATGGAGCAATCATTTTATTTGCTGTTATTAGCTATTTTATGTCGGCCTGGGCGCTTAATGAAGATTTGCAGATTTACGAATGGCTGACAATTTTACCTTTACCCGTTTTATATGCCACTTCTGTTGCGCTTTTTTATTTTTTATTACCCGAATTATTAATCTCCCGCCTGGTTATTTTAGCCATTTTTGGCATTGGCATGTATGCTTTGTTTTTAACTGCCAATATTTTTTCGGTGGCTAAGGGCCGAACTATTCAGCTGTTGTATGCAGCACAGGCGATCGCTCTCTTTTTCACCATGATTATTTCTTTATTATTAACCAATACGATTTTTTCTTTGCGTCTACCTTTTTATATAAATGCTTTATTGGTGGCTGTGACGCACTTTTTCTTGATTTTAATGTCTTTATGGTCGGTTAAATTAGAGCCGCGCATTGATCGAGAAATTCTACAATACAGTCTGCTATTTGTCTTAATTTTAACCGAATTTAGTATCTTTTTTTCTTTTTTACCGATGCAAATTTGGCATATTTCTTTATTTATCATGTCATTGGTTTATGTTGGTTTGTCATTGTTTCACAACCTCTTGCAGGGTAGACTGTTCAAAAACACTGCCACCGAATATATATTAGTAGCCATTTTCATTGTCATTACTTTTATCTTTGCTTTCCCTGGTAAATAAGAATAAAACATTGATGTATCAGTGTTTTATTATATAATTGGAGTGGGGAAGAGCGAGAAAAATAAAGCCCTTTGCTAGTTAAATTAGAGTGAAGAGAAATATCTAATCCCTCACAGTTTTGGCTTATTTAATAAGCTTAAAATAATTTTTTGAGTAAAATTTTTAATAAAAAATAGTAATAAATATTAGCTAGGGTAGAAAGAAAAAAAGTAATAAGCTCGGCAAAGGGTAGAGGCGTGAAAATTGTGGAAAACTCAATTATTATAGGACTCTTTAAGCCTGGAGTGATATAGTTTGATACACTTAACAATGATACACTTAGATATTGTTACAGATAAGGATGCAAAAATAAATATAGCCTGGTAGAGCCAGGCGCTGCAGCTCAACTTCCTCTCTGGATTTCCTCAAGTGATTAAGTTTTTATCCCCGGGCACGCTCTGGGGAGTAAAAGGCTTGATTAATCAATAAAAAACCCGAATATGCTTTTTTAAAAACTGTTGAGGGAGACCATTTGGGAGCAAATTAGATCGACACGCTAAGGAGCGCAAGCGAGTTTAAGAGTGCAGTGTAAAAAGATCAATAAGAAAGACAATAATATCTAGCTGCTACCCTTGACTGCCCTAGAGCATTGTTGGCAGTGTAGGAGCCATCGAGAGATTGGGGTTATGTCGCACAATATAACTTTTGCGACATAAACCCTAGAATTGGCAAAGAGACCACTTTTAAACATTTAATCTTATCTTTTAATTTCTCGATTAATTTGTGCTTATTTTTCTTTATTTATCCTATCTGCTGCTTGCTCCCTGATCATTTCTCCTGGTATTTTCATTATCTAGCCCGGTGCCATTTCCGACCTTTTTGCCTCTTGCCTAGCCATTTCTCCAGATCTGTCCAGGCTAAAATCTTTAAAGAATCTACAAGCTAAATTGCATATTAAATTGATATATCAATCTAAATACCTCAAGAAGCCCGCTAAAAGCCTAAAATCGGCTTTTTTTCCTTTATATGATTAATCCCTCGTTGCAAATCAGGCTATAATAGCTCATATGCCAAAAAATGCAGTTTTTTTGTTAAAACCACAGTTAGCTCATCATCGGGCTTTCATTGATGGTCTTAGCGAATTACAAGCCCACCAACATGAACGATATTACGTAGAAGAAAATCTTGATCTCGCTCAATTAAGCAACAAAAAGTTTTTCAAAGAATATTTAGCTTATTTAGCAGAACAAGAACTGGGTATTAATTTAGCGCCTAATCGAGTGCCACAAAGCATTTATTGGTTAATGGAAGAACAGACTGATGGCCAATTAGTCTGGATAGGTCGAGTTTCTATTCGCCATCGACTCAATGACAAGTTGCGAAAAATTGGCGGCCATGTTGGCTACGTCATTAGGCCAAGTGCTCGTCGCCAGGGATACGGCAGTCGTTTATTAGCTTTAACTCTAGAAAAAATCCGTCAGCATCAACCAAAAATTGATACTAAGCAAGCACTGCTCACGTGCGATGAAACCAATCTGGGTTCAAAAAAAATTATCGAGAAAAATGGCGGGATTTTTGCTAATTCTCTAGTGCAAGACGACTCTCCAGTGCGCAAATTACGCTACTGGGTCCCCTATACTTAGGGAAAAATAGGGTAGTCTCCCCTATTTTTTACTCTGGTTTTTTTGCCATTATCAGTTATTTTTCTGCCTAATTTTTCTGAAAAATTTACCTAAAAACATTTTCCCCTCTCCCCTTTTTTCACAGCAGATTTTTTTCAAACCAGATCTACCAGTAGGCAAAAACTTAAATTTATTGTAAATTGAGCTTATGAGTAGCGATCAAGTAACAACTGGGCCTAAAAACAAACAGGTGCTCAAAAGTATTGCTCGTTTGAGCACTGATCCAGATCAGGCCCTGATATCTTTCCTCGAGTCACTCGAGGTAGAAAAGAACCTCAGCCGCCTCACAGTTCGTAATTATAGTCATTATCTAAGACGCTTCAACGCCTGGTTCAAAGAACAGGGCGCCACTGATTTAGCTCAACTAGATCTCGATTCCTTGCGCGCTTATCGAGTTTTTTTAGCCAGGTATATTGATGAACAAGGCAGAACTTTATCCAAAAGAACTCAAAGTTATCATGTGATCGCCCTGCGCTCTTGGTTTAAATATCTAATCAAAAACGACCTCAATGTGCTTCATCCAGAGAAAATTGATCTGCCCAAAGCTGAATCTATTCCAATGAGCTTCATTGATATTGAAGAAATGGAGCGCTTATTAATCCAGCCAGACCTCAGCAGTGAAACTGGTTTAAGGGATCGGGCCATTTTAGAAGTCCTCTTCTCTACTGGTTTGCGGGTGAGTGAGCTGGTTAAGCTCAATCGCGATCAAATTAACCTCACTCGCAAAGAATTTGGGGTGATTGGTAAGGGCCGTCGACCAAGAGTGGTGTTTTTAAGTGATCGGGCGGCAGATTGGCTTGAGCGTTGGCTAGCAACTCGCGAAGATATGTGGCGAGCGGTTTTTATTCGTTTTTCTGGTAAAAAAGTGCATCCCGCTTTTGATGATGAAAGCATGAGGCTGACTAGTCGGAGCGTACAACGCTTGGTAGATAAATATGCGCGCCAAGCCCGACTGACTGTTAAACTGTCGCCGCATGGTATTCGTCACAGCTTTGCTACTGATCTCTTAATTAATGGTGCCAACCTGCGTGATGTGCAAGAAATTTTAGGTCACAAAAATATTGCCACTACTCAAATCTATACTCACGTCACTAAATCTCAGTTAAAAAAAGTTTACGACAAGCGTCACTCAAAACTTTAGGCATGCTAGCCGAACTTTAGCTGTGCTAGCCGATTTTTGTTTACTCGAGTGCAACGTCCTTTTGCCGAAAAAAATTATTTAGCAAAAAAATCATTAATTAAAAAAAACACTGAAAAATAGCTTGATTCATCAATAAATAGATTAAAAAGCTGCTTTTAGCAGAGTGCTGTTTTGACTGCTAAGTGTTAATAATGATTTGGGCGGAAAAAAATTGGCGCAGACTTGTTTTTTTAGGCAGTGGGCTTGTTTTTTAGACAACTACTGATTTATTTTTTTAATTTTCTTAATAAATTTTTAGAGTAAAAAATATTTTATTGTTTAAGTTTAGATGTTGGTAGTGATATAGGCTCGCAAGTGAGTAAAGAGAAAGCTAATTAATTTCGCTATTAATTTTAAATTAACACTATCAAAATATTAAAATAAATAAATAAAACTATATTAATATAACAAATATTCTCAATTTGTTTTTTAAACCATATCAAACAACTGTTAACTATATATGAGTATTTAAGAAATGCAGTTTTGACTCTTACTTTTAAATTATTTCGATCAATGTTAGAATCAAAAAGTTAGAAAAAAGGGCCGATAGCTCAGTTGGCTAGAGCGCTTCTATGGCATAGAAGAGGTCAGGGGTTCAAGTCCCCTTCGGTCCACTCAAAATCAAGATTAATCTCACTGTTTGTCTGATCTAGTTGACCCTCAATATTAATTGTCCAAACCCCACATTCGTAGACATCGACAATGGCTTTACCTGGTCCAGCCAAGACTTGCCAGTAATTTTTGATGTTTTGGCTGTGAGTGACAGCTAAAATTTCTCCCTCTTCAATCTCTGGGCCTAAATTTTGCTCAATCTCTGGACCTAAATTTTTAAAATAATCGCTAAAATGCTTAATAATGGCTTGTTTTCCCTGAGGATTTGGCTCAATGTGCTGATCAAAGGCTAGAAATTGATCAGTTACAACTGGCAAACGCACTTGCTCGGCAATAATAGCGGCTGTTTCTTGAGTGCGTTGCAAAGGGCTGGCCAAGAGTAGGATTTTTTTGCTCTGCTCTACTTTGTTGACAAGTGCTAGTTTTTTGGCTAAAGCTTCTGCCTGATTTTTACCTAATTCAGTTAAGCCAGGATTAGGCAAGAACAATTTTTTTTCACCATGGCGGATGAGTTTAAGCTTAAGCTTTGTCATTTTCTGCTAAAGTGAGGGCTACGGCAGCTATTTGATCACTGTCGTCGAGCTTCATCAAAATTACTCCCTGAGTTGGTCTGGTAAGTGTTGGAATTGATTTTTTGCTGATTGGCATCTTAATGGCTTTGCCAGTTTTAGTGCTAATGACAATTTCATCATGTCGATCAGAAATTAGTTTGGCAGCGGCCACTGGACCAGTGCGCTTGGTAATTTCGGAAACTTTGACTCCCATGCCCGACCTTTTTTGCATTGGATATTGTTCCAGTAAAGTGCGTTTGCCCATGCCATTGGCAGTAATAATCATCAGGCTGTGTTCTTTAAAAATCTCTGGATCATCGCGAAAAACTTCGACCCCGATCACATAATCTCCTGCCTTCAGCGTGATGCCTTTCACACCTTTAGTATCGCGTTGAGAAGTCTTGACTTCTGTTTCACTAAAGCGAATTGATTTACCGTCATGAGTAATGAGCATAATATTATCTTTGCCCGTGGTGACTTTGCCCCAGACTAATTCATCGCCCTCGTTGAGAGTAATGGCCACAATTCCATTTTGGCGGATGTTGTCGTAGAGCTTGACGGCAGTTTTTTTGACTAAACCTTTTTTGGTAGCCAAGGTGATGTATTTATCTTGATCTTTTTCTGCATTAACAATCACAATAGATAACACTTTTTCCTCTGGTTTAAGATTGAGTAAATTAACAATGGCCGTGCCTTTAGCAATCCGCGTTGCTTCAGGGATTTCAAAAGCTTTCATAGTAAACACTCGGCCCTGATTGGTGAATAAAAATAATTGATCGTGAGTGGTACAGGTGACAATCGACATTAAGACATCTTCAGCTTTCATGTTGAGGCCTTTAGCCCCTTTTCCTCCGCGAGATTGAGAGCGAAAAGCATCTGGGCTCAAGCGCTTCACATAACCACTTTCAGTCAGTGTAATAACGGTATTTTCATCTGCCACTAAATCTTCTTCATTAAATTCGCCAACGCGGCCCTTAATGACTTTGGTGCGGCGTTCGTCTCCGTAAAGATCAATCATTTCCTGATTTTCTTTAAGCAGTAATTGTAAAATTTGTTGAGGTTCACTGAGTAGATGAATTAAATTGATAATAGTTTCTTGGATGGCTTTGTGTTCATCTTCAATTTTTTGTCGTTCTAAGGCTGCCAAACGCTTCAGTTGCATTTCTAAAATGGCTGTGGCTTGCGGATCACTTAAACCAAATTTTTTCATTAAAGCTTGATGAGCGACTTCTGTATCACTGCTGTTTCTGATGGTGGCAATTACCTCATCAAGGTTGGCTAAGGCAATTAATAGTCCTTCAAGAATATGGGCTCGATCGCGAGCATCTCTGAGTTCTGCTTGAGAACGACGGGTAATAATTAGCTGTCGATGAACAATATATTCTTTCAGCACTTGAAAGAGAGTCATTAATTGAGGTGTGCCTTCGCTATTAAGAGCCACCATGTTGAGTGAAAAACTGCTTTGCAACTCGCTCATCTTAAATAGTTTGTTTAAAACTACTTTTGGTCGAGCGTCTTTTCTTAATTCAATGGTAATTTGCATGCCATTTCGGTCTGAATCATCGCGCAAATTTTTAATGCCAAGAATTTTTTTATCTCGAACTAAATCGGCAATTTTCATTAGTAAACGAGCTTTATTAACCTGATAAGGCAACTCGGTGATAATAATTTCCATTTGGCCACGCTTACTTTCCTCAATACTAGCTTTGCCTCGAACGACAATGCGTCCTTTGCCTGTGCGATAGGCTTCATTAATGGCTTTGGTGTCATAAATAATGCCGGCTGTGGGAAAATCTGGACCCTTGATATGAGTCATGATTTCATCGTGATCAATGTCACTCTCAAAACGACCTGCTAGTTGACGAGGCTCGCTGGTGAGTAAAGTGTCAATGCAGGCAGAATTTGAATTTAATTGTTTTTCATCAAGCTTGATGCTTATTTCGCTAGTGGATTTACCTTTTTTTATCATCGCTGCCACTGCATTACAGCTTTCAGTCAAGTTGTGAGGTGGGATTTTAGTGGCCATGCCCACAGCAATACCCTCAGAACCCATCAGTAAAAAATTAGGCAAGCGATTTGGTAAAACCACTGGTTCTTTGAGTGAACCATCAAAATTATCACTAAAATCGACAGTATTTTTATTGATGTCGGCTAGTAATTCTTGAGTAATTTTTGCACTGCGAGCTTCGGTATAACGCATGGCTGCTGGACTGTCGCCATCAATGGAACCAAAGTTACCTTGACCATCAACCAAAGGATAACGCATATTGAAGTCTTGAGCTAAGCGGACGAGTGCCATATAAACAGCGCTATCACCGTGAGGGTGATATTTGCCCAATACATCACCAACAATTCTGGCTGATTTTTTATAGGGAGTATTGTAATGAATGCCAGATCGATACATCGAATAAAGAATGCGACGATGAACTGGTTTTAAGCCATCTCTTACATCTGGCAGGGCTCGAGAAACAATGACGCTCATGGCGTAATCCAGATAAGATTTTTCCATTTCGTCAACGATATCAGTGTGCTTTAATTGACCGTATTCAGTGTGTTCTATGGTGCCAAATTTGCTGCTAGGATCATCGTTGCCATTGCTGTTGTCTGTGCCATTATTGTTATTGTTGCCGTTGCTGTTGTTGGCGATACTGTCGTCATTGGCGACATCGTCATGGCTAGTTGAACTAGTAATTTCTGGATTTTTCTCTGCTGCTGTTTCTTCTGACATGTTGTTTAATCTTTTGATATCTTACTTATTAGTTTGTATGGCTTTTTCTAAAGCCGGAGCGATATCTTTTTTTCTGGATAGTTTAGGTCCAATATCGATAATTTGATCTGTCGCAGTCTCAGCAAAAGCTAATTCAGCCAGTTTTTGCTCGACAGGAGAAAGTAATAGAATTTTGCTATTGCTGGCTAAGATATCGGACACAACGACAAAGATTAAATCGACTTGCAGGGCGCTTTTAACCTTAGCCATCGCTTCTAACAAACAGGCTTTTTTTTCACTAATAATTTTGGCTTGCTCAACAGTTTCTAATTGATCTATCAATACTTTCTTTCCAGAAAATTCAAAAATTTTGTAGTCATTTTTTACCATTTCTTCACAAGTCATTTGACCAAGATCTGATTTGGCTTTAAAAATTTCTAGGGTTAAGGCAGATAAATCACTAATACCAGCGATATCAGCCAACTCTGTGGCTGTTTCAATATCTTGCTCGGTGCAAGTGCTTGACTTAAAACCAACTGTATCAGAAAGAATGGCCGAGAGCATTAAACCAGCCAAATTAGGATTGGGCCTAAATTGGTATTTTTTCATCAGATGATAAACGATGGTGCTGGAAGCACCCCAGGGTTTAAAAGTTAAGAAAATTGCTTGGCCAAGAGACAAATTAACCTTGTGGTGATCAACAATTTCTACAATCTGCTCTTGATTCATGCCGTCAAGTCGCTGATCCATTTCATTGTGATCAACCAAAACAATCTGATCTTGTGGATCAATGTCGCTAGCCTTAATGACTGGTGGCGCAACTAAGCCAAATTTTTCTAGTAAAAAGGCAGTTTCATTGTTGACTGGATCACTGATCACCGCTGTCGCCGCCGGACGAGAAAAACTAGGAGTCTGCTGATAAAACTCAGCCAAAGCCATGGCTGACACAACCGCATCTGTATCTGGTTTTAGATGGCCGATGATGTAAGTTTTCATAAGATCCTTATATATCTAATTTGGCTAATTTAGCGCGACCCTGAATAAATTTTTTACGAGGAGCAACTTCATCACCCATCAACACTTCAAAAGTGCTGTCAGCCTTGATTGCGTCCTCAACATCAATTTTTTTCAGGACTCGAGTGGCTGGATTCATGGTGGTGCTCCAGAGTTGTTCTGGATTCATTTCTCCCAAACCTTTGTAGCGTTGGATATTAATTTTGGCATTGGGATTTTTAGCAGCAATTTTTTGCACTTCACTATCTCGCTCTTCTTCGCCATAAACATAGATTTCTTCTTTGTTATAAGTAATTTTAAAGAGTGGTGGCATAGCTACATATAAATAGCCTTTTTCTATTAATTCTGGCAAATGGCGGAAGAAAAAAGTTAAGCCTAAGGTGGTAATGTGTTCGCCATCAACGTCAGCATCGTTCATCAAAATAATGCGATGATAGCGCAATTTTTCTTGATCAAAGCTTTCGCCAATGCCACAACCGAGGGCAATGACTAAGTTCTTTAAGTCGTCGCTAGACACAATGCGGTCCAGCCGTGCGCGCTCAGTGTTGAGGATTTTTCCACGCAGAGGAAAAATTGCTTGAAAACGCCGATCGCGGCCTTGTTTGGCACTGCCACCCGCACTATCTCCCTCAACAATATAAATTTCACTTTCTTCTGGTCGATTGGATTGACAATCAGCCAATTTTCCAGGCAAAGACATGCCTTCAAGCAAGCCCTTGCGGATGACGGCGTCTTTGGCTGCGCGAGCCGCCAGGCGAGCGCGAGCAGAGATTAAGACTTTTTCAACGATAATTTTTCCAACTTTTGGATGTTCTTCTAAATAAGTGTCAAAATGTTTCTTAAAAACTCGATAAACGGCAGACTGAGCTTCGGCATTATTTAATTTTGCCTTTGTTTGTGATTCAAATTGCAAATCATTAGATGGCATTTTTACAAAAACGACGGCAGTTAAACCTTCTTTGAGGTCTTCTGAATTGAAGTTTTCTTTTTCTTTGATTAAACCATTTTTCTCTGCATAATCGCGAATCACTCGGCCTAGGGCGAGACGAAAACCTTGAACATGGGTTCCTCCGTCTGGTGTATTAATGACATTAACATAACTTTCAACATGTTCTTTGTAAGAATCATTGTATTGGACTGCGACTTCAATACCGATTTCTTTCTTTGTTTCTTCATCAGCCCATTGGTCACTAAAATAAAAAACCCGATGTAAGGATTTTTTTGACATATTAATGTGTTCAACTAGAGAACGAATGCCGCCTTCAAAATAAAAGTGCTGTTCGAGATTATTAACTCGATCAAAAAGTTGAAAATAGATGCCAGCCATTAAATAGGCTCGATCTTTGACAATTTCAATAATGTTTTTATGTTGATAAGTGGCTTGTTTAAAAATCAGAGGATCAGAGATAAATTGCACCATGGTTCCGCTTTCATAAGTAACAAAGTCGCGACTTTGTTGGGGAAATTTAGCAATAAGTTCTGTTTCACTAATTTCAGCCACTGGAGCCGCTGGAATTCCTCGAGAATGATATTGGTAATAGTATTTGTTGTTGCGTTTAACTGCGACCTGGATTAAGCAGGACAAGGCATTGACTGCACTTAAGCCAATACCATGTAAACCGCCGGAAACCTTGTAAGCTTTGCTTTCAAATTTGCCTCCTGCATGTAATTTAGTCATGACGACTTCCATGGCTGAAGCTCCAGATTCGTGTTGGGCGACTGGAATACCACGACCGTTGTCAACGACGGTGATTGTTTCTTCGCCAATGATTTTCTCAGCGGCAGGAATTTTTTTATTGGCTTTGTGAGCTAGGAACAACTCTCGATGTAGGTCGGTGGCTTGATCACGGAACAGTTGAATTGTTTGACCAAAGCCAGCAATGGCCTCATCGACTGAGTTGTCTAAAATTTCTTTAACCAAGTGATGAAGACCTTTAGCATCAGTTGAGCCGATATACATTCCAGGACGTTTTCTTACTGGTTCTAGGCCCTCTAGGACTCGAATTTGTTCTGCTTGGTAGTTGTTGACATCTATCTGACTTGCCATAAGACCTTTATTTGTACCACATCTATTATATAAAATAAAGCTCAAAAAGTATGTCTGAGTCGAAAAAAGCCGATTTTGGGCGTTCTAAGCGCTAATTTTTCTAAGGCTCCAGGCTAAATAGTCTGGTATTTAGTGGATTAATCAGTTGTGAGAAAGCAATGTTCCAGTGTTAAACGCACATTAGCATTGGCTTCTAAATCCAAATAAGCGCGACTTAAGGCTTTTTTTTGCCGATAACTGAGTTTTTGTCTCAGCAAATTCTGGATTAATTCTTTAGCTGCTTCCCGATCTTTGTGCTGCTCAATCAGCGGAAAGATGGCGGTTGGCTCGTTGGGCCAGCTAGTTTCTTCAATTTTTGCTTTTTTTTGACTATGTTGGCTATCAATCTGACAATAATTGCAGCGCGAAGTGATAGTGCTTAATAAGCGATTGTCGCTGATAACTGGCAAGATGATTAAAGTATTTGCCGGCGGTTCTTCAATTAATTTGAGCAAGGCATTTTGTGCTGCCAAACTAGCGCTGGTGAAATTAAGCAAAACAATGACTCTCAGGCCTTGTTTATCCCAATTAGCATATTGAGTTTCTCTAATGATTTCTCTTACTAATTCGATTTTAAAATTAGCCAACTGAGTGTTGTACCAGAGGATTTGCTCTTTTTTAATGCTTGCTTGCAGTTCTTTATTTTGCAGGTGTTTGAGGACTAATTCTTGAATATCTGCCAATTTAGCGTCATTATCCCGATTTATCTCTGTAAATTTGGCTAAATATAAAATTTCGCTTATATAAAATTTTGACATTTTATGGCATTATAAAAGGAGTAAGTGATTATGTTAACTGCCCAAAATAATCAACCAGACGATTCCAGTGTACAAATTGATGCTGATTTGCAGCATACAATAGATCAAATCGCTAAAGATTTAGAGATACAACCTTCCTTGGGTGACAGTGATCAGGCGATGTCGGATGCTGAGGCACAAGAATTGTTAATTGCCGGTAATAAAGTGGCTGTTAATGAGAATGTGGCTCCTGTTATGAATTCGACTTCAAGGATAGATCCGCTGCCAAGTGTGGATCAAGATATCGGTTCAGCCCCAACTGAGTTTTCAACAGTAGATTCGCTACCGTCTATTGATTCATTGCCAGCTATTGAGCCGGAGCCAGTACATGATGCGATTCCGACCGTTGATCCAATTCCAACATCAGATCTAATTCCAGCACAGGATGTGATTCCAACGCAGGACGTGATTCCAACACAGGATCCAATTCCAGCAACAGATTCGATTCCAACAAGTGACGCTCCAGATGATTTAGGCATTACCGAGCCAATTTTTTCTCAAGCAATTCCCGTGAGCGTGGCTGACTTGGACGAGGCACAGACAGAAGAATTAAGTGATGAATCACCAGATCAAGCTCTTAGTGCGGCTGATGAAACAAGTGATCAGTCAAACGATATTGATCCAACGAGTGAAGCAATTACTCCACCAGTCAATATTGAAGAAACACCAGCCGCGGATGATAGCGAGGCTGAAACAACTTTGCCAACTCAGGCCTTACCAGATCTTCCCCACCCCAATATCCCCACACAGGCTACTGTCAATTTTGTAGCAACAAATTCTTTTTTTGATGTTTTGCTTAATCAGGGGAAAATTTCACCAGAGCAAGCCGAAGAGTTGCGTCAAGAAAACTTAAGCCAAGGGACTAGTTATGAGGAATTGGTTTTAAGTAAGCAATTAGTTACAGAAACAGATGTCGCTCAGGCTAAGGCTGAATTTAGCAATGTGCCTTACATAAAATTATCAGCAATTGGCGTTGACCCTGAATCCTTAACTTTGCTTGATGAGGGCATAGCCAAACGTTACCAAGCCCTACCTTTTGCCATTGATAAGCAAAAAAACACTTTAAAAGTGGCCATGGTTAACCCTTTAGATCTAGCAGCGGTTGAATTTTTAAAACAAAAAACTAATCATGAGATTCAGGCTTATTTTGCTGAAAACAGTGATATTGTGCGGATGATTAATGAATATTATGCGCAAAGTTTATCTACAGAAGTCACTGAGGCACTAAAAAGCACCACTCAGCAAGACGATCAAAGATCTGCAACTGTTGAATTAAACAAACAAAGCGGAGCAATTTTACGAGATGCCCCCATCAACCGCATTGTGGAAAATATTTTAGATTTTGCCATCAAATCTTCTGCTTCTGATGTGCATATTGAGCCGCAAGTTGGTCGGACTCGAGTTCGTTATCGTATTGACGGAATTTTAGTTGAAAAATTAATTTTACCGCAGAATGTTCATGAAGCGGTTATTTCTCGTATCAAAATTATGGCCAATTTAAAGATTGATGAAAAAAGATTACCTCAAGACGGACGCTTTAATTATAGGAGTAATAATGCAGAAATTGACTTGCGTACCTCTACCCTACCAACAGTTAATGGCGAAAAGGTAGTGATGCGTCTTTTGAAAAAAGATACCACCGTGCCGTCTTTGGAAGATTTAGGTTTGATAGGTCTTGGTTTACAAAAAGTTAAAGAAGCCATCAAAATTCCCTACGGGATTATTTTAATCACCGGACCAACTGGTTCTGGTAAAACTACCACTCTGTATTCTATTTTGAACATTATTAACAAGGTGGGGGTTAATATCATGACCCTGGAAGATCCAGTAGAATACCAGATTGCAGGAGTCAGTCAGGTGCAAACCAATCCTAAAGCGGGCTTAACTTTTGCTTCTGGTTTGCGCTCATTTTTACGTCAAGATCCAGATATTATTATGGTGGGAGAAATTCGAGATAATGAAACTGCCGATCTAGCGCTACAAGCTTCTTTAACTGGTCATTTGGTCTTCTCTACCCTGCACACTAACAGCTCGGCAGGTGCGCTACCACGTTTATTGGATATGGAAGCTGAACCATTTTTATTGGCTTCATCAATTGTTTTATCAATGGGTCAGCGTGTGGTGAGAAGAATTAATGAAAAATATAAAGAAGAATACACCCCAGAACCGGTGGTGGTCGAAGATATCAAAAAAGTCTTGGGTCCTCACTTTGAGCGTTGGTGTAAAGAAAAAGGTAAAGATCCAAATAAAATTACCCTTTTTAGACCAAGTAGTAAGCGACCAGCCACTGAGCCAGAATATCGAGGGCGAATTGGAATTTTTGAAGTGATGCCGACTTCTCCAGAAATTGCTAGTTTAATTTTAAATCGTCGACCATCAAGTGAAATAGAAGCCACCGCTATTCAACAAGGCATGACTTTAATGAAACAAGATGGATACATCAAGGTATTAGAAGGAATTACCACCATTGAAGAGATTCTGCGGGTGGCAGAAGTTGGTTAGTCAATTATATGCAAAAAAAGCAAAATATAGCATTAATTAATGGAGAAAAATCTTTATGAAAGTGCAAGAAATACTACAATTCTTAGTTGATAATGATGGTTCAGATATACACATCATTCCAGAATCGCCTCTGTCGATTAGAATTAATGGCGTCTTAAGTTTTCCAGCTGGTCCGCAATTGCTTAAAGCAGATCAAGCTCAAGCTTGGATTTTTGACTTATTAAGCGACAAGCAGCAGGCGCAATTAAAAGAAGAAAAAGAAATTGATTTGGCTTATCAGTTTAATGAGTGGGCTCGTTTTCGTATCTGTGTTTATCAGCATCTGGGTAGCTATGCAGCAGCTCTGCGCTTAATTCCTCAAACTATTCGCACTGTTGATGAATTAGCTTTGCCTCAGGTTTTTCATAAATTTGGCACTTACAAGCAGGGTTTGGTGCTTTTTACCGGTCCAACTGGTGAGGGAAAATCAACTTCATTAGCGGCGATTATTGACGAGATTAACCACACTCAAAGTCAACATATTTTAACCATCGAAGATCCGGTTGAATTTGTTTATCAGTCAGATAAAAGTGTGGTTTCTCAACGCGAGGTTGGTAAGGATACTCACCAATGGGAATTAGCCTTAAGAAGTGCTCTTCGGTCTGATCCAGATGTAGTTTTAGTTGGTGAAATGCGAGATTTGGAAACAATTTCTTCCACACTGACTCTTGCTGAAACAGGTCATCTGGTTTTTGCAACGATTCACACCAATACTGCGGCGCAAACCATCGATCGTATCATTGATGTGTTTCCATCGCATCAACAAGGCCAAATTCGTCAACAATTAGCTAGCGTCTTGAAGGCGGTTGTCTCGCAGCGTTTGGTGCCAAAAATTCATGGTGGTCGCACTGCAGCCATAGAGTTGTTATTTAACAATGCGGCAGTAGCCAACTTAATTCGCGATGCAAAAGTTTTTCAAATTGATAGCATTATTCAAACTAATGTTGTGGCTGGCATGATGTTAATGGAAAGTCATCTGCTCGATCTTCATAGACAAAATGTGATTAGTAGAGAAACAGCATTAAATTATGCCTTTCGCCCAACAGATATGTTACGCTTATTAGAAGAGTAATAAAGTAATTATGCCAATTTTTAAATATACAGCAAAAAACAAACGCGGAGAAACGATTAAAGGAAAAGTTGAAGCCATTTCGAAAATGCAAGCAGTTTCGACTTTGTTTGCCCGAGATTTGTTTGTGATTGATGTATCAAGCTTGGGTCAAGAAGCAGGTTTTTTATCTAAAATTTTTAAACCCAAAGTAAAATTTGCCGAATTAGTTAATTTTACGCGGCAATTGTCAACGATGATTAATGCTGGATTGCCCCTGGCGAACTCCCTATCAATCTTAGAAGAAGAGAGTGAAAGTGAAATGGGTAAATTAAGTGCCAATTTACTTAAAGATGTTGAAGGCGGCTTAAGTTTTTCTGATGCTTTACAAAAATATCCAGATAATTTTACTCGCATCTATACGCAACTGGTGAAAGCTGGAGAAGCAGGAGGTGTTTTAGATGAAGTGCTAGAGCGTTTGGCCCTCAATTTAGAAAAAGATAAAGATTTTAAAGCCAAAACCAAAAGCGCCATGATTTATCCAGTCATTATTTTAATAGCCATGGTAGTGGTGATGGTGGTGATGATGGTGGCAGTTATTCCCAAATTAACGCAAATGTACGACGATTTTGATGCTGAACTACCAGCTTTAACCAAGATATTTATGGGTATTTCAGATTTTATGGTGCAATTTTGGTGGGTGCTGTTGTTAATAGTGGTGGGCGGCATTTTTGCCTTGCGTTCTTATAAAAAAACTAAAAAGGGAGAGTTGGCTATTGATCGTTGGATGTTAACTATTCCCGTTTTTGGTCCTATGCGTCAGAAAATTATTCTCACCGACTTTGCGCGTACTTTAGCTTTATTATTAGGAGCTGGAGTATCACTATTAGAGTCGATTAACATTGTTGCAGAAGCCATTGACAATGCTGTTTATCGAGAGGAATTGGCGGAAGCAGCCAAACAGGTGGAACGCGGTACTTCCTTATCAGCAGCAGTTTCTCGTTATGAAGATTTTCCCCCAATTTTGCATCAAATGATGAGTGTGGGTGAGGAAACTGGTAAATTAGATGAAATATTGGGCAAATTGGCTGAATATTTTGAAAAAGAAAGCGAGTATGCGGTCAAAAATATGACTGCAGCACTAGAGCCAATGATTATGATTGCTTTAGCTGTTGGTGTTGGTTTTATGGTGGTGGCAATTATTATGCCAATTTACAGTTTAACCAGTCAATTCTAAATTGCTACTTGAAATAGGTATCGATCATAGTTTACACTGAATATGTTAGGAGGTATTTGAATATAATTACAAATAATAAAAAAAGAAAAATATGAAAACCAAATCTTTTTTCCCCAGATTAAAAAAGCAATTAGCTTTTACCATGATTGAGTTATTAATTGTAATTGCCATTTTGGGTATTTTGGCGGTGGCAGTGCTGTCGGCCATTAACCCAATTGAGCAGATTAATCGAGGTCGAGATACGGGTAGCCGATCTGATGCCGAGCAATTATTGTCGGCTATTGAGCGTTTCTACGCGATGACCGGTTATTACCCATGGAATACTGCGGTTGGTCAGTCTCCAAACTTAGAGTGGGTCGAAGTGAACAGTGGTTGGGTAGTAGATACTTCACCTTTTAGCCAGTGTCCAGTTCTTAACCGCTTGAGCGAAGTGACGAGTGGACTAACCACCAATTGTAACGATGAGCCAGGTACTCAAGAATTGAAACTGAGCTTTGTTACCAAAATGGATGATGATCGAAATAATCGCTTAAATGTTTATCACAATGATTCAACTTATACTTCTACCTATGTTTGTTTTGCTCCGCAGTCTAACGCCATGCAACAAGAAGCGGGTGAGCGGGCTTTAACTGATTTACCAGAAGATTACCCAGTAGCAAAAGCAATAGATAATACAGATCCAATTGAAGAAGGTGGTTGTGGTGAAAAAGGCAACTGTATTTGTCTCCCCTAACAGTTTAAGTTAATAATTAAAACCCGAGCCCCAAGGCTCGGGTTTTTTTGTTATGATGAATTAGTGACTATTATTTTTTACCTTTATTATTTTATTTTTGCTCTAGTCTGCTTCTTTTTGGGAGCAATTTTAGCCAGCTTTTTGAACGTGGTGATTTATCGAACTGCTAGTGATTGTGGCCTTATTAAAAATAAAAAAGGAAAGAGATTGAAGCTACCGCCTTTTTGGCAAGGTCGCTCATTCACCGATTGTTGTCAAAAACCCATCAGTGCCAAGCACAATATTCCCATTGTTTCTTTTTTAATGCTGAGGGGAAAATGCCCCCATTGTCGGGCTAAAATTGCCCAAAAGCATTTTTTTACTGAATTGTTGGCAGGGCTTTACTCACTGGCTTTTGCCCTAATTATTTATTTGCAAATTAGTGCTGGTCAAGCCTTAGATCCAATCCTAGTCGCTACTCAATATTTATTTTTTTTACTCTTAATTTTTGTGGCAGTGGCTGATTTTCAATATCTAATTATTCCTGACTTTTTTATTGTTTTATTAAGCTTATTAGCCATTGTTTTAACTGGTTCTGCTTACACCAGTGGCTTAATTGCTGTTGCAGTTTCGATAGCTTTCTTTACTCTACTCTACTTTTTTGCATCCTGGATTTTAAAAAAAGATGCTCTCGGCTTGGGTGATATTAAATTAATGCTACCTTTAAGCTATGTTTTAACCTGGCCAAAAGTGGTTTTAGCGATTTTCCTTAGCTTTATTGTTGGTGGTTTTTTTGCTACAATTTTATTGCTCCTTAAACAGAAAAAAATTGGTCAAGTGCTGCCCTTTGGGCCATTTTTACTAGTTGGTTTCATCCTGACTTATTTTTGGGCAGAACCAATATGGGCTTGGTATTTAGCCTTAATTACGTGAGCATATGAGAATTATTCGTTTTATTTTTTCAAGCTTAGTCTTCATTGTTTTTTTATTGCTAGTTGGTATTTTTTTAGGTCGAGAGTTACTAATGCTGCTGGCGACTAATGATTTGCAAAGAGCGGCCAATTTATTAATGAACAATCAAAATCATCTCAGCAATTGTTATGACGGCTTTTCCAGGTCTCCCTCGGCTTGGGGCCAGTTGCGCTTTATTAATGAGCGAGAATATCAGCTAGAAACTGTCTGTAGTGATTTTGCCAAAAGACCAATTTTAATTGAAACTAAAACTTTACCAATTTTTGTGAAAAAAGTTGATGGTGGCTCTGGTTTTGTTTTTGATCTCCAAAACAAAAGAGCTAGTCAAATAGTCTTAAATGCTCTGGGAAAAGAAACCACTGTTTTTAAAGAAATCAATGAGCTAACTGTTGGAAAAGCTCCCACCATGATCGATTACACATCTGGTCCAGCTAGTGAATGTGCTGGTTTTAATTATCAGTGTTGTCAAAATGACACCGAGCAAGGGATTGGCAAAAAACAAGATTCAGCCACCGATTGTCCAAAAACTTGTTACCAGGGTTGTCAGCCACGGCCGATTGTTTTAGCCTTCAATGCAATGCCAAGTAATGCCAATGATAAAAGAATGGTGAGTATTGCTTCAGGACAAACAGTGGCCTTTGCCTATGTTGTTGGCGATGGCAAACAACAGTTATTTAGTAATCAAACTGTGTTAGATGAACAAGACAACTCTTTTTTACACTGGAAAAGTCATTTGCAAGTATTTGTTGATTTGCTGAGTAATATTGAAAAAAAATCGGCTGAGACAGTGCAATTGCCGATTAGCAGCACGATTTTTTTTGGTGATGGGCAAAGTTTTAGCACGCAAGATTTGCAGGGAGTGGTTGATCATGTGTATACTTGTGGAGAAGGTGTTTGTTATTTTGAGGCTTGGATCGAGGCTAAAGACGCTCGTTTGACGCCTTCGGTGGATTACGAATTAAGTCGCTTAAAAATTATAGTAAGTAATTAGGAAATTTATGAAAAAAAATAAATTAGGAGCTTTTACTTTGCTCGAGTTATTGGTAGTAATTGCTATTATGGCTATCTTAATTTCTCTGGGAGTGGCTAGTTTTAGTAATGCCCAGCGCAAATCAAGAGATAGCCGACGCCGAGAAGATATAAAAGCAGTACAAAATGGTTTAGAGCAATATTATGCAGACCATGATGGTGGTTATCCAAAAGGTGCTGGTGGAGCGATGATTACGCTACCCACTATGATAACTACTGCTGGTACGGACTATTTTCCTGCCGGGGCACCAGTTGATCCGAAAAATGTAAGTCCATATCAATATGGTGGTAGATCAAATGGCGACAAGTATTGTGTTTGTGCGCAATTAGAAACCGCTGGAGCAGGCAACGCGAATGCAGCTGCTACTGGTACCTCATGCGCCTATGGTGGTACTAAAAATTTCTTTTGTGTTAGTAATTTACAATAATTTTGCTTCTTATTAATTAAAAAAGTTAATTATGTCAAATAAAATCAAAAAAATTCGCGCTTTTACCTTGATTGAAATCTTGGTAGTGGCCACGATTATTGCGGTTTTGGTTACAGTAACTGCGGTTAGTTTTTCCAATGCGCAAAAAAACTCAAGAAATTCTAAACGTAAAACCGATTTAGAAACAGTACGTCAGGCACTAGTTTTATATCGACAAGATAAGGGTAGTTATGGAAATGTTACTGGGAGTTCTACAGCAGGCAATTTTACCAATATTCTTGATCGCTTAGCACTTGATGGTTATTTAACATCAACTGGCATCGCTGATCCAAAAACTGGTGACGCCACCTATGTTTATAAGGCGCGGTGTACTTCTACACCTGGCGCCAATTGTAATAAAGTCGAATTAAGCGCTAAGCTAGAGACTGATCCTGCTTCTAATTATGTCATCCTCACCCCATAAATCATCAGGCTTTTCCCTCATCGAGCTGCTAGTTTCAATAGTTATTATTATGCTTTTGGTCAGTGGCGCCGTGGCTAGTTATACCAGTTTTATAGAAAAACAGCGCTTAGTGGCAGTGGCAGAAAAAATAGAGTCAGGTTTTAGGGAAGCGCAAAATATGGCCAAAATTGGTTACTTGGGCGAATGTGACCAATTACAGTTTGTAAATTTTAGTGTATATAACTATGAGAGTGATCCTGGTAGAGGGCTATATTATCAAATTTCAATAAGGTGTTATGGAGAACCTGCAGATGCTACATATTCTCCAGGTAACAAATCTCTTGTCAGAGTTTCAGAGGGAAACAAATTTACTACAAGTGATAACTTGTATGATTTAAAATTTTATCCGCTTGGCAATTTAAGTAGAGATGCTTCTTTTACAATTAGTTCGACAGGCAGTACTTCTACTGCCACCTTCAATATCGATCATGGAGGAAGTATTAAAGTTACTTATTAATTATTTTATGTTAAAAAAAAGAAAAAAATGGCAAAAGAAACAAGGAGCTTTTACCTTTGTTGAGGTCTTGGCTGCTGTGTCAATTGTAGCGCTGGTAATGACCGCTTTGGGGTCGATGATGGCTTTATCGGTAAGAGTGGCAGAAGCCAATGAAATGGAGCAATTGGCCCAGATGAAGGCGCAACAGAGCATAGAATTTTTTCGTCGTGAACGGCTGGTTAGGGGTTGGACTGCTTTCTATTCAAACTTGAATCATAATGCAACATATTGTCTAAATACTTTTCCAGGAGATATTGCTAATATGCACTCTGTTCTCGGTTCTTGCAGTGCTCATCAGGGAGACTTGAACTTTTTTTATTATAGTATTGAAGCCACTATTACAAAAATTGATAGTCTAAATGAAGAGAGTGTGAAGGTGCAAATTGATATTTATCGCTTTGATAAATCAGGATCTCCGGTTGGCGATTCGGATGATGCTTTTTACACCGTCGAGCAAACTTTCAAAAAATATTAATTACGCAAAGTTACCCCAGATTTGAAATCCAGTTTGCTTTGGTTTGGGTTGTTGGCAGCAATAGCACTGGTGGCTAAAGTAAACTTAATTTCAATGTATTTTGGCATTGCCCCGCCATGACAGACAAAAGTAAGATTACTTAGATAATGATTATCGCCGGTGAGAAAATAATCGTTAGTCCCCTCTGTAAATAATATTCTTTTGTTTGAAATACCTGAGCTAGAAAACTTGCCGCTGATTTCAGCATTATCAGCATTAGTTTTTTTAAAAGACAGTGTTGCAAGTTGAATAGTGCCGTTACATTGAGCTGCAGCTATGTTGATGTTCTTAGCATTGCGCAACTCTTCAATTATCTTTTGCATGGCAACAGTGCCACTTTCTCGAACACTTTGACTCATGCGACTTTTACTCGCTGACATTACAAAACTAATAAACAGGCTGGTCATGCCCAGCATAATCAAGGCAGTAATACTAACCGTCACTAAAATTTCGATTAAAGTAAAAGCAGCGAGTGATGATGATTGCAGGCTTTTTTTTGACACGTATACCCTTAATTCAATACCCCTAATTCAAGCTCTTGGGAGCTACTTCTCGCCAATTAATGATGCTAGATTTTAATTCGTTTGGCCAATTAACTAAGAGATCTGGACGGTAAATAAAGCTTTCTAGGGCTTGGTAGCTGTTGTGGATTTTTGTGTCATCGTTGGTTTGACGACCTAATGTTACACTGGTTTTACCAATAAAAGTGCCAGCACCAATAAATTTATAATTTGGATAACTAGTATCTCCCTCAATTGTTAGAGTACCATCGCTAAAAAAGACACCATTTAAGTGGGTATTGCTTAAAGTAACGGGAGTAATGTTTGCAGGATTGCCGGTATCGAGTGCTGTACCAACATTGGGTTCAATGATAATGTCACCGCTAACAAAAATACCTAAAAATCCGCCCTGATTGACAGTGGTAATTTTTTGCCCACTCACAAATGGATTGTTTTCAATTGTGAGGTTGCCATCGACAAAAATGACTACTCTTTCTCCATTTTGCACAAATAAGTTGTTGTTCTGATTAATTGTTTGATCGCCAGTGGGTAGTTTAAAGATAGTAAGACCTTGGGTGTTGTGATTAGTATCAGCTCGCCATTGAGCTAAATCAAGTGAAGTAACATTATTAATCGTCCCATTATTTGTTGCCAATTGGTAAAAATAATTATAATTTAGATCGGTAGGCGTAAAGCCAAGTACTAGACCATCAGCACTTTGAGAATTTGTGCGCTGACCAGATAAATGAATATTAGCTAAGTTTTCAGTAGCGTTTTGATGGGTGCTAATGGAATTAAGATTTGTACCATGCAAAAAAGGAAAACCACTAGTGAAAGCACTCTGACTTGGTAAGGGCAGGAAGACTCCTGCCAGACAAGTTGGTGATGTGCACAGGTGATCAGGAACAATTGACTTCAACATACCATTGACAAAAGCATTGCCACCAACAACCTGCCACCAAGAATCAGTAAAGTTAGACAGATAAATATTGCGACTAATAACATTTGTCCCCACAGCTGGGACAGTTAAAGCATAGGTGCAGCCATTGGGACAGAGACAAGAGTAGCTATTGTCTAAAGGATCAATATTGATAGTGAGTTGGTTGCCGGTTTCTACACCACTCACAGTAAAAGAGAATAATCCAGTAGCTTGTGTTTGTGTTTGCGTGGGTTGTGATTCGTAGTTAAGGCTTATTTTAGCAGATTGATTATATGGAGTAACACTTGATGCTGAAGTTGTACAAGAGCTGGTGGAGTTGTTATAGGCGGCACTAGAGGCGCGGAAAACATTGATATTAACAGCAATTACTCTGGGGGTAGGAGTAGGACTGGGGGTAGGACTAGGAGTAGAAGTAGGTGGCACGCTGGTTGGTGGCGCGATTACTGGTGGTGTATTGGTGGGGCCAGTTCCGCCACCGCCACCACAATCACTACCATAATAACAACACCCCAAAACCCAAGGGGGTTCTTGAACTTTACAATCTGTGCCAGACTCAATAACGCAAAAATCATTTGAATAAGCACCAGTCCCCCCATAATTAATACAATCGCTGTTTTTTTCACAGGCAACAGCCACTCCATCACTATATCTAGCCCTAAAACAAGTTCCCCAAGTATTGGGTGTAGTAGCACAACTTGGTCCAGAATTATCATTCTTATTATAATTTAAATCGCATTTGCACTCTCCTGCATAACTAGGATTATCGTTTCGGCAACGACAATAATTTGGAGAAGTGTTACCAGTGCCAGCACAATATCCCCGGCTATTGGTACAACCACTATAAAACGTGGCAGTGCCACCAGTTGATTCCCAACAACAGCCACCTGTACAATAGTTGTCGTAATTTTGTGCTGCAACAGTCTTTAAGTTGGTTAAAAACAAAAGACTAAAGATAAAGCAAGAGGTTAGTAATAAATATTTTTTCATTTAAAAACTGTAGTTGGCTACTGGCCAAAAATAAGCTTTGCCAGCTATTTCTGGCAAATATTGACTAAAACCCGTTTGATAAAAATTTATTAAATCTTCTCTAGTGTAAGGAGGATCAACCTCTAGTAGGCTGTCAAAGCCGATACCCCTAGTTCTATTATCTTTAAAATCATCGTTTGGGTAATTAGTGACAATTTTAAGAGTTTCCAATCCTGGTTTTTTATCTAGAGCATGGAGCATCATGGCCTCATAAAAAGCCTCATCGGCTTCTTTAACCAGTTCCAGCACCGCCGCTTCTTCTGCTTGTTTAATCGAGCCTCCAACCAGCAACAATTGCTGAGTTTCTGGCTGATAAACATGTAGGGGTAGGTAAATAGTCTCTAGCTTTGCCTGACTATTGAGGTATTGACAGGCAATGTCGACCAAAGAGTGCCAATTACCAGGCAAAAGAGGTAGTTGTTGATAATTGCGATAAATAATGAGTTTGCTGTAGTGGCAATCTAGCCGATAAAACAGGTCTCCCTCCCCTCCCGGGCTTAAAGGAAAACTATTAAGGTCAACAGGATTAGTCACTCGGTTTTCTGGAAGTTCGGGGATGGTATTAGCTGTTTCACCACCAGTTGTTTGTTCAAGTTGCAGTTGTTCTTGAATACTGGTTTTACGCCAATAAAACAAGCCAACAAACAGTGCTGGCAAAAGCAACAATAATAAATATTTCCACCACAAATCTTTCACTTAATTTAGTTTAAAGATATTAAAGCCAATCGTCAAGAATGAAACGCTCTTTATCAGCCAATTACTGAGCTTTTTAGTTGCTTGTAGATTAAGGCTGATTATTATAAAAATTTTTGTCAGACAAATCAGCTTGAAAAGTAGTCAATGGCCAAATGATGGGATAGGCTTTGACATCTTTATAGCCAAAAATATGTGGATCACCGGTTTTTCTAAACTCAATTAGTTGCTCTTCAGTGTAGCGAGGGGGTTCTCCAATAAGACAATCATTGCCGGCGTAGCGTGGATCATCTACCGAGGCAGTAAAGAATTTAATAAAGCTGCCAATGCCATGATGGTAGCCACGTGCATCATTAGTTCCAGTCCAAAAGTTAATGGGTGGATTAATGAAATTCTTTTTTTCATCAAGTATATATAAATTGTTTTCATCACGTGGCAATAACATATTAACATCAAAAAAGTTTGGTTCTGACTTGATACTAGCTGGTTTCATCCAAATCAAGTTATTGTCTTCATGAAAAGCCACCACTGGCAATTTGGCAATTTGCCAATCGCCACTCACATCTTTAAAAGCCACCTTAACAAAAGCCATTAGTTTCCAACCGCCATCAGTGGGTATCGCTTGCTCTAACTCTTGTGGATTTTTAATTGCTTCTTCTAAGCCAATCACTACGGTGGTCACCCAATTTTCTCCTTCTCTACCAAAATTTTCATGATCAATGGAGTTTTGGATGACATCTAAAGCTAGGTGGCTGCTAGTCCACTCATCAGTGGAGCTAGCTAGATCGTCAAGATTAACGCCAGCTTTTAAAATTTCAGAGCGAATTTGAGCCTGAGTTAATTCTTTAGGAGCGGCTGTGGCCTCTGGTGTGGCAGTGTTTTCTTGTGTAGCCGTTGCCTCTGGTGTGGCAGTAGCTGTTTTGGTGGGGGTATTTTCTAAAGTTGGGCTGGCAATAACTGTTTCGCTGGCTTCGGGGCTAACAAGAACAACTTCAGTGCCCAATTCAGGGTCTTCTTCTTCAGGAGTTGGCTCGGCATCGCCAATTGCTTGGGTAATGGCTGGCTTCGGTTCAGTAACGCCACTTTCAGGCACACAGCCAGCTGCGAGCATGGTTGCGACAAGGGCTGGCCCTAAGGCTTTATAAATTTGTCTTCTTAACTTGTTTAACTTGTCATGCTGAGCTACTTCGTTATTAACTTTGCTATCTTTTTGTTGTTCAATGTTTGCCATATATTTTTATTCCCTATCTATTATTATAGGACTAGCTGATTAATTTAGCAAGAGCGAGCTTATTGGCAATTTTACTGACCAGCTCTCCCCTTGCCTTTTTGCTGGCTTAGCCTTAAAATAAAGCCCTTATTTATCAACATTTTTAAATAAAAAGGATCTCATGGGAGCTTTACCAAAAAACAAAATCACTCGAGTTGAGCAAGGTAAGCGACGAGCGGGTAATAAACCAAATCTTAAAAAAGATATTAAACGCGCCTCTACCCCAGCCCACAAACAGGGTTTGACGGCTAGTATTTTCAAAAAATTAGGTATTAACTAAGTTTAATTGCTTGGTGGATCTGGCTCTTGAGCAAAAAGAAGGCAAATTCCCTCTTGCATCTTTAACTTTTTTCCCCTAATCTACTGTCATGGATGAACGTCATAGTCGGCGCATTGAGCGCATGCAAATTTTATTTGCTAGGACCTTTTTAAGGCCCCAGGATCCAGAAACGGAGCCAATGATTTTGGCCGCGCCTGATCGAGTCTGGTTTGCTGATTTGGTTGAGGAATTGCCAGATATCGACCAGCAACTGGCAGCCTATGCTCCCGAGCGACCGCTTTATGACATTAACAAAATTGATTTAGCTATTTTGCGTTTAATTGTTTTTGAAAGTCGAACTCAAGATACGCCTAAAAAAGTTTTGGTTGATGAGGCAATTGAATTAGCCAAAGAATTTGGCACCGACAGTTCGCCAAAATTTATTAATGGAGTTTTGGGCAAAATTCTTTTTTTGCCAGAAGCGCCGACAACAAAGAAAGTAGCTAGTAAAAAAACAAAGAAAGCAGCTAGCAAAAAAACTAAAAAACCGGCTGCTAAAAAGCCAAAAAAAGCCTTAAAAGTAGAGCAAAAAAGCTAGTTTTTCATAGAAATAGAAAGTAAACCATGAATGTAGATGCGCAATTTTTTTCACAAGTCCAAGATTTATTAGAAACAATGACGGTCCTCAGTCGTCAAGAAATTAGGCCTGAGGCCAGTTTAGAAGAAGATTTGGGCTTAAATCTAGATGAAGATTTAACGCGCTTAGTTAGTTTAATCAATCGCCAGTTTGCCATTGAATTAGATCCAGATGTAGTCATGGAAGAGCTCAGCGAAGCAGGTGCCACTGTTGCCGAGTTGGCTAAGCTAATTCACGACGAATACGAATTGGGTTAAAATAGGTTTACTTATGTTGCCAAAGTTTAATGATCCCCACTTGTTAATGACGGCCCTGACCCATCGCAGTGCGCTGAATGAAAAAGAACAGTCTGGTACAGCAGCTAGTGAATCAAATGAGCGCCTAGAATTTCTTGGTGATGCGGTGATTGAGTTGGCCAGTACCATTTTTCTTTATCAACAGCGACCCAGTGATGCTGAAGGAATGTTGACCACTTATCGCAGTGCCTTAGTGCGTACGGAGAGTTTAGCTGAATTGGCTAAAGAGTTGGGTTTAGATCAACAGATGTATCTCAGCAAAGGAGAAGAAGCTGGTGGTGGCCGCGATAATCCTAGTCTTTTGGCTGATGTGCTTGAAGCAGTGATTGGTGCGCTTTATTTAGATCAGGGTTACGCTGTCGTTGAGGAGTTTTTAGCTAAAGTCTTATTTCCCAAATTTAGTCATATTTTAAGCACCAAGGCTTATCGCGATCAGAAAAGTTTATTACAAGAAACTGTCCAAGCGCAATCCTTGCCGACGCCAATTTATCGAGTAGTTAAGGAAGAAGGACCAGATCATCATAAAACTTTTACTGTTGAGGTATTAATTAATGACAAAGTTTGGGGTGTTGGGACGGGCAATAGCAAACAGCGAGCGCAGCAAGCGAGTGCGGCCATGGCTTTGCAAAAGCTAGCAGGTGAAGATGACGCGCACTCGATCTCTAGTTAAGTTTTTCCGAAACTTGCCCTTGAGATATTTGTATTTTTCTTGTAGAATCCTCCGGTATGTTGAAAATTAAATTAGCTCGTTTTGGTAAAAAAAATCAAGCCCATTATCGTATTGTGGTAAATGAGGCACGCGATCGACGCGATGGCAAATATGTGGCCTTATTGGGTCATTATTCGCCTACTTATCAACCTAAAGTTTTAGAACTTGATCTAAAAGCCTATGAATCATGGATTGCTAAAGGTGCTCAGCCTACTGAAACGGTGGCAGCTCTTTATAAGCGAGTTAAATCAGGTAAACTTTTCCCAGAAAAAAAAGCCAAATTATCTAAAAAAGCTCAAGCTAAGTTAAAAGAAGCAGCAGAGGGCAAAAAAGAGAAAAAAGAAGAAGTGGAAGTGGCAAAGCCAGCAGAAGCTCCTGTAGAAACTCCTGCCGAAGTTCCAGCAGAAACAGCAGAGGTGGCTGAGACAGAAGCAAGCGTAGCAGCCGAAGCTCCAGCCGCACAAGAAGCAGAAGCACCAGCTGAAACAGCCGAAAAAGCTTAAAGAAAAAAAATGCAAAGTTTATTAGAATTTATCTTACTGAGAATCATCAAGTTTCCTGAAGACCTAGCCATTGAAAAAAATGAAGAAGCTGGTTTTCAGAAGTACTTGATTAAACTGAATGAAGAAGATTACGGACGAGTGATTGGCAAAGGTGGTAAAGTCATCAGAGCGATTCGCAAATTAGCTCAAGTGAGAGCGATTAAAGATCAGTTGCGAGTTGGGATTGAATTGGTCGAAGATAAGCCTTTTACTGCTCAATAATTGCGCTTAGTTATCAGGGAATTTTGCTTCTCACTACTCGATAATTTGCCCGGTTTCGTTAATAATTTCTCCAGTTTCCTCAACAATTTGCCCAGTTTCATCAACTGTTTGCCATTCGACTTGATCGGAGTCAGTGTCGGTGACTGTTAGCTGATTTTCTAATTCCTCAATACTCATCCCTTGAAGATTGAATAAATTACCTCGATCATTTTTAATGATTTCTTCTTGAGTGGGTAAGTTGTTTGGAATTAATTTTTTAATTTCTTCCAAAACAATTAAATCTTCATCTTCGATTGGCGGTAAAGCTTCGGTTAAGGTTACAGTAATCGGTTGGGTAAAATAAAAAGTTTTTAGGGTAAGGTTGGCAGTTGTTTCTATTGCACTATCAGCATTCATTTGTTGATTGAGCGAAATGTTGGTGATGGTGCTAAGCGGTGTGACCAGTTCAATGAGATTCATAAAATTTTGCACATCAGCCAGGGTGCCAGAAACGGAAAATTCTAAAACTAATTCATCGTAAAATTGTTGTCTTCTAGTTCTAGCAACTAAGGTGCTATCAGTGGCAATTTCTCCAGGAGCAAGAGAAAAGTTTTTAATCAGGGTGTTGCTTTGTAATGCCACGCTATTAAGATTGTTGAGCAGCTCTAATAATGGTTTATAAGATGGAAGCACACTGTCAATTTCGGTCATTTTATTGTATTCACCATCTATTGAAATGTTGTTGAGCTCGTCAACTTTTGTTTGAAACTTCTCTAATTCTAGATTGGTTTTTTCTAATTGTGCAAAAACGCCTTTAACTGGTTCGATTTGTTTTAGAACAAGCATAAATAAGATGAAAACAGCCAGGACAAAGCACAAGATTGCCAAGACTAATTCCTTGCGAGTGTTCCAAATTAATCGATAGTTGAATTTTTCTTTGTTCTCTGCCATTTAATTTAATTCCTCTATCAAGCTTTCTGATTCAAGATCATTGTTTATTTCTTGATCAAGATTGACATCAAATTCATCTTCTACTGGAGTAGCATCAAATAGGCCCAAGTCTTCTACGGTTTTTAATTGAATTGTTAAATTTAATACATAATTACCCTGATCTGCACGAGTTAAGGAACCCCTTTTGACGTTTTTATAAGCCTCTTTGACCTGTGGAGAATCAAGGATGGCTGTGCTTTTTTCTAGGAAAAAAACGTTTTGATGATCTAAACTTAATGTTAATCCCCCGCTCTCTTCTTCGTAATTCATGGCAGTAATCGTTGCGACATCGCTCATTAAGTCAGCAAAATAATTCATTGCTGTTTGTTTGTCACTGCGTGAGGCATAAATTTCTCCAACTGCTTTCAGTTTGTTGACAAAAATTAGGTAAGATAACTCAACTGCTTCTTTTTCGACAATGGTTTGTTTTAAGCTAGTGATGGTTTTGTTTTTATCTTTAATTCTTAAATTAATTACCAGTTTTACACCAATAATGACCACTAGAATGCTGACGACCACTATTAAAACAATGCTGGATATTTTAAAGAGTTTTTTGTCTTGTTCTCTTTGTTTTTGTTTATGTCTAGTTCGGCTAGACAAAAAGTTTATTTCTGTCATGACAATTTTCTCATTAACAGACCCATGCAGACGGTGTAATGCAACTGCTTGGTCTCAGGGATTTGGCCTTTTGCTGTCGCAAAAGGATTCATTAACAAAATTTCAGCATTGACTTGTTGCGCTAGATATTGACTAAAACCAATCATTTCTGCTGGTCCGCCTGATAAAATTATTCGTTTGATTGTTTGGCCAGGATGTAATTGACTAAAATAATGTAGGGCTTTTTGAATTTCGACAACAACGTTATTAACAATTGGCAACATTACCTGCACCAATTTTCCCTCAAGTTGTTCTGCGTTTAAACCATAGCTAGTTTTGTATTCTTCGGCTTGTTTAAGATCAAGACCAAAGCTTTGAGCAATGGAATTAGTGACCAATTGTGAGCCATTTTTACTGCTAAAGATAAAGTCGAATAGGCCATTGGCTACCACTGCCAGGTCAAGATTGCTAGCTCCCATGTGAACAATCAGGGTTTCTGGATCTTCGCTAGTCAACTCAAGAGCTCTAATAATGGAAAAGATTTGTGTTTCCATAATGGTTGGCTCAATACCCAGGCCAAGAAAAACATCGTTTAGTTTTTCAATAAAAGATCTGCGAGAAGCAACTAGCAAAACCTTCATTTTTGCCTCTGCATTTTTATTATTTGGTCGAGCTAGAACTTGATATTCCAGTGATAGATCATCTTTTGGAATGGGGATGTATTGTTCTGCTTGCCAACCAATAGCACTGGCTAATTCGGCATTAGTCAGCACTGGTACTTCGATTACTTTATTAGCAATGACTGATTCGGGCAAGCTTAAGCGCACATCGCTGGCATCAAGTTTGAAATCATTCATTAAATTAGCAATCATTTCGCTAAATTGAGCGCTTTCTTGTTCGTTTTGCGGGATGAGGAGATTAAGTGTATTGGGAACGTCAACTGTTTGGAGCAATTGAATTTGCTTACCAGTTTTTGCTGAAATGGCTTTAATGGTATGAGTACCAATGTCTAGGGCAGTGATTGACATATTGATTAGTTTCTATTTTACGATATTACCTCCGCTAAATAAAGCAAAGCTCATAAATCCTGGTGCGCTAGGCACGCTTTTACTGACTTTGATTGTTTTATTACTAACTGCATTTTCACTATCACTTGTTGCCCGAGATTCGATTTCATATTGGGTGTTGGCGATCAGGCCAGGTGCGTTGGTAATGTTAATATCGGTTGCAGCACCCAGTGGCTGAATTAATAGACTTGCATCGGCGGAAGCTGGTAATGAAAAATTATAGCTATATTTAAATGTGCCACCAGTGGCCGTGGCTCCTATAAAATTTTGTTGACTACTATGTAAACAATCGCTGTGAGCAAGTAAATAATAATTACTTTGATACTCGCTGCCACTGCGGTGCAACAGGGTTATTAATAAACCTATTTTATGAGTTGAGGAGCAAGCAGTTTTAGACCAATTAATTGTAATATTTCCACCAATACCCGTTAAATCAATTTGCAAACTTTCTCCCTGATTAATGTGACCCTCATAAGAATTACTTTGGGCAATTGAAACTTTGTTTAGATCATCATCGACAACATTTCCAACTGGTAGAGGTATCGAGCCACTTTCATATTGAAAAATTTTGTTGAGAGCGGTGTCAACACCGGTTTCAGCAGTATTGAAAGTTCTAATTGAATCGCTACGATCTACAACAACCTTATTCTCTTGGACTACTCGATTAGCTACAGACAGACCAAAAGTTAGAGCAGCAGCCGTGATCAACACCACAATAATACCAATCTGACCACTCATCGGGCGGGAAGAAATTTTGGACATATTATTCATCATAAAGCAAAAAAGAAACAAGAACAAGCGCTTTTTACTGTTTATTGTACTTAATTATTATTATCTAGTTGTTATCTAATTTCTGCGTTTAATTATTATTAATAGTATTTAAAAAATCTTGTTTTTCAAAATAGGCTGTTAAGAGGGATTGATAATCAAGCTGCTCTTCACTAATTTTTTTTGCTTCTTGGATGATTTTAAGGTTGGTCCAAGAGGCAAATTGCAATTTATTAAAGCCACTTTGAGCACTGCCAAAAATATCGCCGGCGCCCCTGTGTTGTAAATCAAGTTGTGCCAACTTGAAACCATCTTTTTCTTGAGCAAAAATTTGTAAACGCTTGTGGCTTTCCTGCCGATTTAATAAATTATTTGGGGCTGGTTCTGTTTGCTGAGTGCTAAACAACAAACAATAACTTTTTTGTCCAGCGCGGCCTACTCTGCCCCGTAATTGATGCAGACTAGCCAAACCAAAACGCTCGGCAGCTTGAATAACTATTAGATCAGCATTGGGTAAATCAATGCCTACTTCAATCATCGGCGTGCTAACTAAAATTTGGATGTCTTTTTGGTAAAGACGATCGATGATCGCTTGTTGTTCCTGTTTTTTGAGCCTTGAGTGTAAGATGGCAACTTTTAAGTGTTGGTTTTTAGCAAGACCTTGTTGCTGATAATATTTGTTTAATATTATTTCTAATTGTTCGAGACTATTTTTGACTGCTGCCACATTTTCTAAAGCAGCGTGTTGAGATGGGTCAATAAAAGGACAAACGATAAATGCTTGTTTGTCTTTGGAACTGAGCAATTGTTCTGCCAACCACATGATAGCAGCTTCCTCTTTTACTTGAGGAACTACCCAGCTTTTTGCTATTACTCTATTGCTTGGCATTTCATCAAGAATACTACTTTGCAAATGAGCAAAAATGGTGAGCATTAAACTGCGCGGAATGGGGGTGGCACTCATGGTTAAAAGATGGGCCTGATGACTTTGTCTTTGCTTAGTGCCAAAACGATGTTGTTCGTCATAAATAATTAAAGCTGGCTTGATGATTTCTAATTTATTGATTAAAGCATGAGTACCAATATATAAAGTCGCTGAATCTAGTTTAAAATTTTTGCTTGTTTGAGCAGTGACTAATTGCACTTTTTGTTTAGGCAATAAATTTTTAATACTTTGTAAATGTTGTTGCGCTAAGATTTGCGTTGGTGCTATGAGAGCAGCATTGTGACCAGCTAGACAACAGTGCCAAGCAGCGATGGCTGCCACTGCGGTTTTGCCACTACCAACATCGCCAATTAAGAGTCGATTCATGGCAGTGGATTTTTGTAAATCAGCGCTAATTTCTTTGATGGCTGTTTGTTGAGCTTTGGTTAAGGCAAATGGCAAAGTGCTGGGGATGAGTTCTTGAGCATTAATGGCAATTTGGGGAGCAGTGTGATTTTCTTGCCAGGATTTTTTGAGTTTTTTTGCCTTATTAATTAGAAAAATTATTTCTTCTAAAGCCAATTGTTCTCGAGCTTGGATGATATCTTGGCTTGATTGAGGAAAATGAAGGGCTTGGAAAAACTCTTGCACATTACTAAAAACTTGACTGGTGCTGTTTGAACTGGTAAGTTGCTTGGCAAGTAGTTGTTCTTGAGGATTTAAGTGATCGATAATTTCTTTTTGTAAGCGGCGTAAACTACCCTGTTTAAATGGAGTGACTTGGCTATAAATCGGCACCAAGCGCGCTGTATGAGGGCTATCAGTAGTGATTGCTTCTAAATTGGCTTGCAGTAAACTGCCGTTTTTCCATTGACCAGAAGCATAGTATTGTTGCTGAGCATTTATTTTGTTTTTTAAAAATTTATTATTAAACCAAATGGCTGGTAATTCGCCACTTTGATCAACTAAGGTGGCGCGAGCAATCAGTAGCCGCCCTTTATAATATTGTCGATAATCTTTGACCTTGATGACTAGTGTAAAAAACTCTTGTTTTGCTTGATAATTCCGCTCTTTTTTAGCAAATTTGCTCGTTTGTTGCTGATGATTTGGCTCATTTTTTAGCCCAGGATTGACATCATCAACTAGCACTGAATTATGTAGGCGTTTGAGTTGCGCTATGGAAAAAATTTGCGAACGATCTTCATAGCGAATGGGCAAATAGAGCAAAAAATCCAAAATACTATTAATATTTTTTTTCGCTAAAGCAGTAGTCCAACTATCCCCTATTCCGCGGACCTTATCTAAAGCATGTGTGAGTTGGTACATAAAGACAAAGTTGGTTTTTAGAAAAAGACAAAAAGCAGGCTAGCAAGACTACTAAAAATGATAATTGCAGTTCCAAAAATTACAAAAAAACGGACAATTTTTGCTCTTTTTTTTCGACTCAATGACATAGTTTATCTTTTGATTTTTAATTGATAAAAACGATGTTTGCCAATTTTTAATTGACTATCATTAGCCAAGGCAAGTAATTCTTGCCAAGAATTAATAGTTTTTTGTTCAGGTAATAATTTGACTGCCCCCTGCTCTAACAAGCGTCCTAATTCACTATTGCTAAAGATGTTATTTGAGGAAGATAGCTGGCCGTTTTTTTCATTAATTTCTATAATTAATTCAGTAAATTCTTCAAGATCAGGCGTCGCTTTATTTTGCACAATGGCTTGAAAATGTTCACTAGCTTTAAGACTAGCTTCTTGATCATATAAATCGGCAGTAATTTGCCTGGCTAATTCTTTTTTAAATAACATGGGGTTTTCTCCACGATCAAGGGCTTGCTTCATTTCTTGAATTTGCAGCATATCGACTCTGGTTAAAACTTCAAAATATTTAATAATTAAGTCATCGCTAATGCTCATAATTTTGCCATAAATATCTACGGGGCTATCATCGAGAGCAATATAATTATTGAAAGACTTGCCCATTTTTCTACCATCAGTGCCCTCAATCAGCGGTGTGCTGAGCACCCATTTTTCTTTTTGCTGATAAACATTTTGCAACTGCCGACCCATTAACATGTTAAAAGTTTGATCTCTGCCACCAATTTCTAAATCGACATCCATGACCACCGAATCATAACCCTGTAGTAAGGGGTAGATTATTTCGTGGGCATAGATTGGTAAATTTTTCTTTAAGCGATTTTGAAACATGTCTCGTTCTAATAATTGTTGGACGGTGGCTTTTGCCATTAATTTTAATAAATCGCTGTAAGTTAGGCGATCGAGCCAATCAGCATTATGCCGAATTTCGATTAGCGAAAAATCTAAAATTTTACTTGCCTGTCTTTGCCAATTGGCAAAATTAGCCTTGATTTCCTCATCGCTTAACATTGGTCGGCTTTGATCGTGACCGGTAGGATCGCCAATTTTGACCGTGCCATTGCCCACTAGGAGAATGACGCGATGACCAAGTTCGGCAAAGTCCTGTAACTTGCGCAAAGGGACGCTGTGCCCCAGATGCAATTGATGGCCGGTCGGATCAATGCCAAGATAGAGCGTGATGACTCTTTCACTCATCAGTTTGGCTAAAGTCTCTTTCTTGGGCAAGATTTGCTCAACACCGCGCTCAAGCACTTTATTAATTTCTTCTAGATTGGTATTTAATTTATTTGACATAAAATCGTTTTATTGTAGCATGTGGATAAGTTTGATAGAATGGCGACATGGATGATCTGCCTGAGCAAACACCATCAAGCGAAGAATTGCCTGAGCAAATAATACGCGGCGAAGAAGATGAGGAGCATGGTGAACATCAAGTACCTGAGGAACACAGGGTAGCAGCTCCTCAAAGGCAAATTTCTTGGTGGCGTCGCTTACAGTGGTTACTAAGACGCATCAAAACAAAATTAACAATTTATTGGGAAAGTTTTTTATATTTAATTATGCCAAAAAGAAGACGCTTAAGTCGTAAACAATTAAGTCCGAGCGAAAAGAAATTAAGAAAAATCAAAACTTGGCGAATTTTAGCCATTGCCTTTTGCGCGCTGGTTGTTTTAGGGATAATTGCTTTTTTTGTCATGTTTATTTGGTTCTCTAAAGACTTGCCAAAGCCAGGAGAGGTCATTAGAAGAGAGGGTTATAGTAGTAAAATTCTCGATCGTGATGGTCAACTTTTATATGATTTGTTTAAAGAAGAACGACGTCAGCCGAGTCGTATTGAAGACATTCCCGAGGTGCTAAAAAATGCCACCATTGCCATTGAAGATCGCGATTTTTATAAACACAGTGGCTTTGATTTTTTAACCATTTTGCGTATTCCTTACAATTTTATTTTTAGAGGACGAGTGGTGGGTGGTTCTACTCTTACCCAACAATTGGTAAAAAATGCCTTATTAACAAATGAACGTACCATTGTTCGTAAGTTTAAAGAATTGGTTTTATCAATCCAAATTGAACGAAAATTTAGTAAAGATGAAATTTTAACCATGTACCTCAACGAGGCACCTTATGGTGGTAATATTTGGGGGGTGGTCACGGCTGTCGAGGCTTATTTTAATAAACCAATGAGCGAATTAAGCATTGTCGAAAGTGCCTTTTTAGCTGGTTTGCCTCAGCGACCCAGTATTTATTCCCCATATTCTTCACATTTGGATAGCAATGGTAATCCTTTCTGGAAAATGCGTACCACAGCCGTGCTTAATGCAATGAAAGACAATGACTACATTTCTAAAGAAGATCATCAACAGGCATTAAGTGAATTAGATAATTTAACTTTTGATCGAGCAATTAGTGAGATAAAGGCACCACATTTTGTTTTTTATGTGCAAAGACAACTTGAAGAGCTTTTTGGCGAAGAATTATTATTAAAAGGTGGCATTAAAGTTACCACAACGCTCGATTGGGAATTACAAGAACTAGCTCAAACGGTGGTGACTGAAGAAGTTGAGGCAGTTAATAAATATGAAATTAGCAATGGAGCAGCTTTAGCTCTTAATCCTCAGTCTGGAGAAATTTTAGCGATGGTCGGTAGTAAAGATTATTTTGATGATGAGATTGGTGGTCAATTTAATGTGGTAACAAACGGTTTGAGACAGCCTGGATCAGCAATTAAGCCAATTACTTATCTGGGCATGATTAGGCGTGGTTTTAGTCCTGCCCACATGATTATGGATGTGCAAACTACTTTTATACGCAATGAAGATGAAAAGCCCTATACACCAAAAAATTATGATGGCGTGTTTCGTGGGCCTGTGAACTTGCGCCAGTCCTTGGGTAGCTCCTTAAATATTCCAGCGGTTAAATCACTTGCTACTGTTGGTTTAGAAGAATTTTTAACTTTAGCTTACGATATGGGTTTGAAAACTTTTGAACCGAGTCAAGCAAATTTACAACGTTTTGGTTTAGCTTTGACTCTTGGAGGCGGTGAAGTCTACATGCTTGATTTGGGTAGTGCTTACAGTATTTTTGCCAATGGTGGTCGGAAAATTGAGCCAGTGGCAATTTTGAAAGTTGAAGATAATGAAGGAAAAGTTTTATATGAGTATAAAAAAACTCAAGGTAAAAAAATCATTGAAGAAGGTGAAGCATTTTTAATTAATCATATACTCTCAGATAATAATGCTCGCCTCTTAGCCTTTGGTGCTAATTCTCTCTTAAATACTGGCCGACCAATTGCTGTGAAAACTGGAACTACCAACGATATGAAAGACAACTGGACAATTGGTTGGAGCAGCGATGTTTTAGTGGCAACCTGGGTGGGCAATAATGACAATACCTCAATGAGTTATGTAGCTTCAGGTATTACTGGAGCTTCACCAATTTGGCGTCGCATTATTTTAGGCTCGCTGGACATGGGTTATTTGGCTCCCGAATGGGAAGTGCCAGACTCTGTTGAATTAGTTGAGCTTGACGCAATTTCTGGTTTTCCAAAGCATGATGATTTTCCCAGTAAATCTGATTATGTGATCAAGGGAACGCTAGCTACTTCTCCAGATCATATTCATCGTTTAGAAAAAGTTTGTAAAGGGGAAAATGATAAATTAGCTACTGAAGCGAAAATTGCTGCTGGTAATTATGATAAACGAGAATTCATTTATGCTAAAGAATACGACCCCTTTAGTGAGGATGGGCAAAATCGTTGGCAGATCGGCATTGATGCTTGGATTGCTAGTCAAGATGATTCGCGCTATCACTTCCCCACTGAATATTGTGGTGATTTCGAAGATGTGAGCGTTAGATTAAGAAAGCCTGATGATAAACAAAATTTTAAAGATCGAGAAGTTGAGATCGAAATTCGTGCAGGGAGTAATGATGGTGTCAAAAAATTAGAGCTTTATGTCAATGACAAGCTCTTGGAAACCATCGAGGGCAAAAGTGAATATCGAGGCAAAATTAATTTAGCGCCTGGTAAATATGAGCTTTATGCTAAGGCCTATGCAAAAAATAATGAAATAAAGACCAGTAGCAAAGTTAGAATCGGTGTTGGCGGTATTGCTTGGGATTATGTTGAACCAACTCCAACTCCACAGCCCAGTCCCACTCCAAAACCAAGTAAAGCACCAGAGCCGACTGCAGCGCCCACAGGATTAACGCCGACTCCTCCAGCTGATGGTAATAATTAGCAGCCAGCTGGTTAGCCCGACTGCTTGTGTAATTAGATAATGATCCAAGGCAAAAATTGGGCTGAGAATTAATAATTTTGACCAAGCAATTTGCGTTCTAAATTTCCAAGCCAACAACAGTAAGATAGCAAGAGCAATAAGTCCCCCTTCGCTGAGCAATAATAATCCCCCGTGATGCACTGGCTGAATAAAGCGCACAATTTCTTGATTTTGACTATAATTTTCGACTTCTTTGACGTAATTGTTAAGTCCTACACCAAAAATTGTTTGATTGCTAAACATGGCCCAAGCAGCAGTGTTAAGCGTCGCTCGTCGTAAAATTGACGGATATTCTTTAGCTAAATTGAGCTGCAATTGTTTAATGATCAGTGGAGTAAAAATGAATAATGCAATTAAAGAAAGATTAAAAAATTTTAAGCAAGCACTTATTTGCTTATTTGTGGCACGCTGCTTAATGAATGAATAAATTAAAAATAAACAAAAAGTAAGAAAAGCTGATAAAGATTGAGTTAAGAAAATAATTACTAAAGCATTCAGCAGCAACAGGCTGGAAATTAGTGGTTTTTTATTTTTATTATCAAGGATGATCATGGTAAAAAGACTGATTATTCCAGCTAAAATGTTGGGATGAGCAGTGCTAGCATAGGGTAAAATTTTTTCTTGATTGAAAAATTGAGCGCGACTAATGAGAGCAAAATGGCCTAAGTTTGGCTCGCCAAAAAATTGATAGGGAGCCAAAGATCGCTGCATAAAAAATTGATAATAAGCCAGAAAACTTAGCCAGAGTATCGAGCACAATAAAGCTTTTCTCACAATTAATTGCTTTTCTTGATCCAGATAAATAGTGATCATAAAAATAATTATCAGCACTAAGCGCAATAAATAAATAATGACAGCTAAATTGATGTGCAGGAATTGTCTGATCAAAAATATAGCCAACAAGAATAAAATTAGCTGATCAATTTTTTTTAATTTTATTTTAATTTTTTTTAGTTTTAGCCAGTTTTTTTTGTTAAATAAAAAAATTAATAAATTAACAATTAGTAAACAATCAAACAAATATATTTTGGGGATTAAATAATCAACTAACAAGCCTTTGAGGTAGGCTTGATCAATAGCAAATTTAAAAAATAAATTACTGCTTAAACTGAAGACAGTAAAAAATAATAACAGTTGTTTAAATTTTTCCCACCAACTGTGCTTGAAATTTTTTCTTTGCCAAACTGACCACTTGTTGGCGAATTGGTTCAACATCTTCTGTGCTTAAATTTTTATTGTTGTCTTGATAAATAATAGCAAAAGTATAATTATCTTGATAAACATTGACCAAAGTAAAATCTTTAATATCCTTGTGGCTTTTAATCAGGGTGTTGATAAAATCACCAACTGCGACTGGTTTTTTTAAGGTGAAAGTGAGCTGTTCAATAATTTGCGCATACTGATTACTTTTCTGATAATGAGGATAAAAATTAACAACTTTTAATAAATTATTTAATTTAATTTCGATGCCAGCCAAGCCATCTTCAAAAAGATGTAAATGACCAAGCACTAGTCGCTCCTGGGGTTTTTTAATAATTAATTTAGCACTTTGCTGATAAATACTATGATTTTTGGTCATGATTTCTTCAACAACTAGCTCCACAACTTTTTTTTCTAAAATAAAAAATTGCTTGAGTAATAATTCCAGATCACCTTTAACTTGACGGAAATTTCTCCTACTGAGCATGGCTAAATAGCTATCTTGTTTGGGTAGGGCATTTTTTTGCGGCTGATAAGTTCTAGCAATTTCAAACAATTGCCAATCATGATTCTGCGGATTATTGTGCATGATACTAATTAGAGAAGGCAAAATTGAACGACGGAGATAAACATTTTCTTCTTTAAGCGGATTGCTCAATTTTAGATGGCTGGCCAAAGAGTAACCCGACATTAAGGCTTCCTTATCACTAACTAATGAATAGCTATATATTTCTTGCCAAGCCAAATGGCTTAAAAAGTTTTTGATTCGACTTTCGACTTGAAAGAACTTTTGCTGGGGATGCTCGCTGGGCAATTGGCCAGCCATTAATTGGCTGGGCAAATTATGATAACCATAAATTCGAGCAATTTCTTCAATAATGTCAGCGGGAATTTCTAAGTCAGCTCGATAAGTTGGCGCAAGAATGACAAATTGATCTACCTGCCTGTCTTTATCTGCCTGCTTATCTTTAGTAAGTGTTACTTGGCAATCTAAATCTCTCAAAATCGCTGTTATTTCTTTTTTGGGTAAATCGATGCCTAAATAATCTTTAATTAATTGACTATTAACTATAATTTTATTTCCGGATTTTTGATCTGGAAAATAATCATAAACTGGACTGGCAACTTTAGCTTTAGCTATTTTTTCAAATAAATAAACAGCATAGCGCAGCACTTTTTCAGCTAAATAAGGATCAACATTTTTTTCATTGAGTTGGGCAGCTGTGGTGCGAATCGCTTGAGCCATTGAAGCATATCTCACCTTATGAGCATCTAGTGATTCGATCCAAAATAGTATGTTTTTAGTGTTCTGATCGATACCAGTGTTCAGTGTCCCTTTAACCGCGGGTAAATCAATAATTTCTCCAGCGCTATTTTCAAAAACAATTTCTCCACCTACCGTATGATGAACTTCTTCATCCAAAGTGATGAATTTTTTTCCTGGTTTAGCTTCTTTAATAATAATTTTGCCACCCATTTGCATAATTTTGTCGTAATCAAAGACATGGCAAGGATGACCTAATTCATGAGTGACATAATTGCTAATATCAACGACAGCGTCGTGCACATTAATGGCCACCGCTTGTAAACGATCTTGAATGTATTGAGGACTGTTTTGTTGGCTAATATCACTTAAAACAACAGCCATCACTCTTCTCACACCTTCAGTTTCATAAATAATTTCTGGCAAAGCCAAGTTACGCTGGGGGTGTTGTTTAAGGGCTGGCCAATTTTTTTTAATCATGCGCGCTGTGTAGCCAGCTCTATTTAAGATGGTCGTGGCTTCTCGGGCGATACCCTCGATGGACATCATGTCAACGCGATTAGTACTAACTTCAATATCGTAAACATAGTCTTTTTTACCACTAGCTAGTTTGACAGTGTTTAAGCGTTCGACAGAAGGACCACTCAAAGAGAGGTATTTTTGAATATCTTTAGCTCGCGCTTTACTGGACAAATATTCACCTAGCCAGCTATGTGGTATTAAAATATTCATGAATCCTTTGTTATCTGCATTGTTCTTTTAAAATTGTTCTAAAAATTCTTGATTACCTGAATAAAATAAGCGAATGTCGTCGATGTTCAAATCTTGTTTAAGGGTGTAACTGCGCTCAACTCCCCAACCAAAAGCAAAACCGCGATATTTATTACTATCAAAGCCACCCGCTTTTAAGACATTGGGATGGACCATGCCTGCCCCACCCACTTCATGCCAACCAGACTTACAAAAACGGCAATTTATTTTGTGATGATGCTCATCTTTAATGTAGCCGGTGCCTCGGCAAATATGACAGCTAAAATCGACTTCAAAAGATGGCTCAGTAAATTTAAAATGAAATGGACGAATGCGACTTTTAGTTTTTGGACCAAAGAATTCTTTGGCAAAATAATCGATTGTTCCTTTTAGATGTTGAATATTGATGTCTTTATCAATCACTAAACCCTCAAACTGATGAAACATTTGGGTATGAGTATTATCACTTTGACGTCTATAGCAACGACTGATATTCATCATGCGAATTGGCAATTGACCTTTAACTCGCTCCATTTCTCTGACTTGACCATTGGAAGTGTGGGTGGTGAGCACCATTTTGCCCAAGCTTGGATGAGCTTTTTGATCGACAAAAAAAGTTTCCCATTCATCGCGGGCTGGATGATTAGTCGGCATATTGAGAGCTGCAAATACGTAATAATCCCAATCCACTTCTGGATAGCTCATTCGAACAAAACCAATTTTTTCAAAAATTCGGCTAATTTCTTCAATGGCTTGAGAGACTGGATGTAAGTGACCAACCTTGGTCTGAATGCCCGGCATAGTCAAGTCTTGATGAACTTGGCTTGCAAAATCTTGCTTTTGATAATCTGCCAGTTTTGATTCGAGTTTATTTTTTAATTGGTTGAGTTCTCTGCCGAAATCTTTTTTTTCTTCTTTTGTTAAAATTTTAATTTGCGCAGCGAGTTGATTAAATAAGCCCTTTTTACCCAAATATTTAACTGCTAATTCTTGAGCATTTTGTTGATTGATTTCTTGGAGAAATTGCTCAAACAAATCTTGACCCTGTGTCACTAATTTTTGGTAAGCAGACATGTTTAATTTTCTTTCTAATCTTTTCTTTTAGTATTTTAGCAGTTTTTTTGTGTTTTTTCTCTTATTGTTAATTCTAAAAACCCCGCTTTGTAGCGGGGTTTTTTACCAAATTGTAAAATCACTACCCCACTCTCAAGCTAAAAAACTTTTGAGTAAAGCGGTGTTTTTTGTTTAGGCTTGATAAATTCATGCCAATTTTTCAATAATTATTGTTGTGCTTTAAGCACAATTTCTTTGAAAGTGTCGAAGTCGCTAACAGCTAATTCGCTCAAGACTTTACGATTCAGAGCAATGTTGGCTTTTTTTAGATTATTAATAAATCGTGAATAATTAAATTGTTGATTGATTTGATGTAAACCAGCATTAATTCGCATAATCCACAACTTACGCATGTCTCGTTTGCGTAGTTTACGACCAATATAAGCGTATTGACCAGAATGAAGCAGGGCTTCTTTGGCTCTTTTGTATAAACGACTATTAGCTCCGCGAAAACCCTTGGTTAACTTTAACACTTTTTTATGGCGACGATGTCTAACAGTACCAGTTCTTGTTCTTGGCATAATAACTTTCTGACAAATTAATTAAGACCGAGCATTCTTTTAATTTTTAATGCGTAAGGACCCTTAACTTCAACGGGGATACGGTAATTACGAATAGCTTTTTTACTTTTGTTTCTGCGCAAATGACGACGATTTTGAATACGTCGCATCACTTTGCCAGTGCCAGTAATATGAAAACGACGGGCCACGCCTTTTCTAGTTTTAACTTTAATTTTTTTCATGACTATCCTTGTTTTTGTTTTCTTTGCCCAGTGGCGCTAATTGAGCTTGTAGCTTTTTGCCAATTAGGCGAGGCTCAATTTCGAGTTTTGCTAAATCTTGACAATCTTCAACGATTCTTGCAAAAACTTCATAACCGGTTTTTTTATGAGTGATTTGTCGACCTTTAAAGAAAAGAGTAATTTTTACCTTGTGACCCTTGGTCAAAAATTCTCTTAACTGTTTTAATCTGGTTTGATAATCACCCTCACCGATTACCGGTGAGAAACGCAGTTCTTTTAGATCTTGAATTTTCGATTTTTTACGATTATCAGCTTCTTTCTTTTTTAACTGATATTTGTATTTCGACAATTCAATAATCTTAACAATGGGCGGTTGAGATTTTTCAGTAATTAATACCAAGTCTTTACCCTCGTCCATGGCTTTCACAAAAGCTTCTCTAGACGACATGGTGCCCACCATCTCACCATGTTCTGTTAAAACGCGCACCTCTGGAAAACGAATGTTGGCATTCGCTTTCACAAATAAGTTATCTTTTATATGTTTGTTATATTTTTTTCTGATCACCTGAGGTTAAGAATTATACTATAAATTACCCAAAAAACTAGTGAGTAATCTCTGGCAGAGATTATCAACAGTTAATGTTCTCCAAATTTCCTTAATGATTATAACATGAATTTTTTAGCAAAAAAAACAGATTGATTTGCCAACTATCATCAAGTATAATGCAATTTGCTTCATGATCGAGCTTGTAGCTCAGTTGGTTAGAGCGCTTCGTTGACATCGAAGAGGTCAGAGGTTCGAGTCCTCTCAAGCTCACTTTTTAGTATTGACAACTAGTCTGCCCTAGTAAGGGGCTTATGAGTGATGAAAAGATCAAACAAAAACAGCTGGATGTACCAGCTAATTATTATTTTTTTGGTGATCCAGGTCGTGTTCTTGATCGAGTCGAGCAATTGCTTCAATTAGATAATGCGGATAGTGCAGCAGATCAACGGCTAGCATTGGCCGTAGAAGTGCTGAGTTTTTGTCCAGTGCCTTTTTTAGATGAATTAATTACAGCCCTTGATTCACAAACAAGAGAAAATGTCATTAATTTAAGAAACAAGGCTAGTAAGAACGAAATAAATCTTAGGACTCAATATTGGTTAAGTGAAGAAGAAACAAGCCAAGTTTCAGCTTCGGCACTACACTTATTAAGTGAAAAAATCATTAATAGTAAGGCTGAGGAAATTTTACCCATTCTTCGTTTTGTACAACAATACATTAAAGATCAAAATGAGCTTCAGGAATTAACAAATTCAAATATTGATCAATTAAGTGCTGAAATCAAGCGATTGTCAGAGGAGATTGAAAAAGAAAAATTATCACTTGAGCAAGATCAAGTAAGCTTAGCTTATGATTTTGCTGTGAAATTAAGCCAATGGGATATTTAGCCACCCGCGTTCGTGTCAAAATTAAGCTAAGGGAATATTTAGCCACCCATGTTCATGCCAAAATTTCTCTCACTATTCATGGCATCATGAACACTTTTACTGTTTTTAAAGCTGAAAGCTGTTCCTCGTCCCTTTTTACCCTTGCCAGCTACTTGATTCATCCAAGTTCGAGCGCTATTAACTTGTTGGCGTAACAACATAATCCACTCGCGGAGTTTGTGAAAAAAATTAAAGAAGCCGATGCCGGTAGTACCAGGATCAACCACTTCTCGACTGAGAGCAAGATCGATTTCTTTGTCCAAGTTTTTAATATCTGCAGCCAACATTTTTAATTCTTCTCGAGTTGCTTGTAGTTCTTTAAGATTTCGCTCAGCTTGAGCAGTAAAAATTTCATGAGTTTCAACTGGATTGATGCGATCATGTAATTTTTGGCGTAAAGCTTCTTTTTGTTGTTGAGCAAGCTCACTAGCCTGAATTCTTCGCTCATTATTATCTAGTGAAGAAAATGCGTCTCCTCCACTTTGACTCAAGGCGCGTGCAAAAGCATCTAGCTGATCATGTCCACCATCGCTTGAGTGAATATAAGAATTAGCGTTTTTTTCTCTCTCTAGAAGAGCTCTGGCCAAATTTTGATTTTGCCCAGTAGTATTCCTCGCTGATGATTTATTATTTTGATTCAAGTTATTCATGATTGTAGCGTGTTTAGCGAAAAGAACAATAAATACTAAAAGTACTTATTAGATCAACTATATATTATAGGATCAAAATAGTACAAAGTCAAGTTTTTCCTCTGGAATCAGTAAAAACTAAGTGCTTAATCTTCTAATAAGCTATTAATAGTTTGTTGACGCAATAATTGAGCCTTAAAACTATCCAGATAATGTTCATGGGCTGAAATTTGTTCGCGAAGTTTTTCGTCTTGAATATCAGCCAAGGCTTTCTGCAGATCTTGATCGCTAACTTTTAATTGACGCTCCCTGGCAATTGCCGCTAAGACAAAATCGATTTGTAAACGATTTAAGACTGTACCAGCCAACTCATTGCTTAGTTCTTCTATAGTGATTTGTCGCTGTGCTAAATATTTTTCAAGACTTAATTGATAGGCAGCTAGCTGTTCTTTAAATCTTGCAAATTCTGCTTGAGTTTCCCGACGCAGTAACAGCTCACCAATGCTTGGACGAATATTAAGCACTAATTCTCGCAGAATATGTTGGTAGTAAATTTCCTTTTCTTGATCTGGAGAGAGTTTTGCTGGAGCTTGACCGGCTGTTTTTGAAGCTTCACTTTGAGTTTTTTCCTCTTTTTTTCCATCTTTTTTTTCTATTTTTTCGGTTTTTACTTCTGGTTTGGTCTCATTGTGTTTTTTGATAAATTCAGCAGCGGCTTTTTTAGCAGTTTTAATGTGATTTTTATAATCTTTGAGCTTGATTTGTGGAGCTTCACAAAAGTAAGCATCTATTACCCAATCTTCACCTTTTTTGAGCGACACCAAATGGTATTCTGGGGCAGTAATGGCTTGTTTTTTGCTTTCTTTTAAAGCTTTAATGTATTTATCGGGTAAAATATCTTTGAGAATAATTTCTGCTGCTTTTTCTAAAGAAATTTGCTTTTCTGCGATAGCTAAAGGCACTTTCCCCTGGCGAAAGCCTTCAACTTTCAGCTTTTTTGCCAGATCACGAATGGTTTTTTGATAGGGCTGTTCAATTTCAGACCAAGCAATATTAATCCGCAATTGATCATTAGGACTAATTAAAGAGGGTTTTTTAGTTTCTTTGGAGTTGACACTAGCCTGTTGTGCTTTTTTCGTTTTTGTCATAAGCAAGCATTATACCTCATGATTTAGCAGCTGGTTAGAGGGCTTGAAAAACCTAGTCAAATGCGTGCTACTTATTAAATTTTGCTTAATTGTTCCATTAAGCGACAGGTGTAGCCCCACTCATTATCGTACCAGGCGATTACCTTTAATAAATTGCCATCAATTAATTGTAGAAGTGGTAAATCTACCACCGCACTATACTCACAAGCGATAAAATCACTAGATACCAGGGGCTCCTCGCTCACTGCGACAATTCCCTGATATTTGCCCCGAGCGGCTTCGATAAAAGTTTGTTTGATGTCTTCTAGCTTACTGTCTTTACTTAACAAAAAAGTAATGTCAGAAATAGACACCGTTGGAGTAGGTACACGAATAGCTAGGCCGTCGAATTTACTCTTAAGGCTGGGGATAATGTCAGCTGTGGCTTTGGCTGCTCCAGTCGAAGTTGGCACTAAATTGAGGGTTGCTGATCGAGCGCGTCGCAAATCTTTATGGTGAGAATTGTCATGTAAATTTTGATCACTGGTAAAAGAGTGAATAGTGGTTAAAATGGCTTTTTCGATGCCGAAATTATCTTGAATAATTTGCACAACTGGTGCGACACAATTAGTGGTACAAGAAGCATTGGAAAAAATATCTTTACTTTGATCAATTTCATTGACGCCAATGACAGCGGTGTTGATTAAATTATCTGGATCTTCTTTCCCTGGTGCAGAGAGTAAAACCTTTTTAGCGCCTGCTTGCAAATGTAGAGCCGCTTTTTTAGCTTTTTCAAAAGCGCCGGTTGATTCTAAGACACTGTAGACTTCATATTTTTCCCAGGGGATTTTAGCTGGGTCGCGCTCGGCAGTCACTACAATTCTATGTTCGCCAATAATTAAATAACCAAGCTCAATTTCGCCATCTGCCAAGTCTTTAACTTTTTTTAACTCTTCAAAGCTAATTGCCTCATTAAAGGTGCCATAAATGCTGTCATATTTTAATAATTTAGCCCAGCCTTCCACATCCATTGATCCTGAAGTATTAATGACTTTTAGGTCTAAAACTTGACGATGTTTGGCAAACCACACTCTAAAAGCAAGGCGACCAATTCGACCAAGGCCATTAATGGCAAAATTTTTCATAGGCAGGCTCCTTATTTTGGTTATAGTTTAGTAAATTTTTTCTTTAAGCGCAAGAACTTCCAGCGCAAAGCGTCCCCCACAGTGTACAATTTATACATTGGGTATTGATATACCAAATCATAGGTGCCAATGCTTTCAACTAACTGGCCACCATAGCTACGCTTAAAACGATGAAAACCAAACCAGGGGTCTTTGGGATTTGGATTCAGTCCAAGCGCTCCCCACATATCAAAAAGTTGGCAATTATGTTTTTTGCCAAAGCGAATTGTTTCCCACATCATTAAATTACTGGCCATCACTTCGCGATGGCTACTGCTTGAAGCACCATAAGGATAATAAAGGACATTGTTAAAGACAAAGACAATCCACACCACTAACACTTGATTTTCATAGCTGGCTTTTAAAATATGCATGATGCCGCTATCTTTAAAAACTTGCCACATTTTGCGAAAATATTCTGGAGAATGGGCATAAAAAGCTTGTCTTTTAGTGGTCTCTTCTAGAATTTTAATGTAATCTTCCAAGCCCCGCTCGCTGCTGTCTTCAACGACTTTCACGCCTTTTTTCATGGCCAAGCGCGTGTTGTAACGAGCTTTACTAGTCATCTTGTTCATTAACTCTTCTTCAGAAAGTTTAAGATTTAAATGAAAAGTGAAAGGAGTAAATAAAGAACGCCCCTCCTCTATTTGATATTTTTTGAGAAATTTAACGCTAGGATGATTGTCATGTTGCTGATCTAATTCTTTAATAACGGCTGGTTCCAATTTAATACAAATAGCCCGATGCTTTTCGGCTAATTGTTGTAAAGTACTCATTTGCTCTTCGTCTGGCGTTAAACCTTTAGGGAAATAACCAATGGTGTAATTAACAAAGGGCAGTTTGTGGAAGGTGACCGTCATGGCTTTTTGCAGTTTTCCTCCAGCAAAAAAGCCAATGCGTTCCACCTCTAAACCGGTTTTTTTACGAAACTCTCCCCACTCATATGATTGAATTGGGTGAATAACCGCACGGTTATAAATGTCTTTTTCTTCTGGTCTAATATTTCTGATTAACATATTTGTAGTCATTGATTATAGGAGAAAAAAGCTCTCTTGTCAGTAGGGCTTCAATCATTGATAAAATCTTTGATGTCTATTTCATCATTTAACAGGGCGTCTAACTGTTCTTCATCAATAATTAAGCGTCTTTTAGTATTGTTTGTTGTTTTAAGTTTTTGCCGCCGCTTTTTATAAGCATAATAATTTCCAGCTTGTGTATCCTCATCAAAATGGTGATGAATGCTTAATAAGCTGGTATGAATTTCTCCAAGAAAACGACTGGGTAAATTTTGCTGGGTTCCACCAAATTGATAACGATTGCGAGCATAGCTAAAAATTAGTTGTTTTTTGGCCCGGGTGATGCCGACGTAACACAATCGACGTTCCTCCTCTAGTTCTTCTTCATTAAGCATAGATCGATTGTGCGGTAACAAACCCTCCTCCATGCCTACCATAAAAACAGTGTCAAATTCTAAGCCTTTAGCCGAATGTAAACTCATCAGTTTCACGCCTTGGTAGTGCTGTTGATTTTGTTTATCAGGCAAATAACCATCTTGAACTAAAGCGACGTTTTCTAGAAAGATTTGACTGTCCTCAAATAAACTGGCCACATTGAGTAATTCATCAATATTATCTAAGCGATTTAGGTCATCAGGATTATTTTTATCAAATTTATTGTTGTATTCGCTTATTTTAATGATTTCTTGCAAAGCTAAACCGGGATTATTTAAAATATTTTGTTCAGCTTTAAGCAACCACTCTTGAAAACGCATAAAGCGTCTTTTGCCGAGCTTAATGACGCGATTCAAGCTTGGGCTATCATCTTTATTAAAAGACAGGCGCAAATAGGCCAATAAATCTTTAATTTCTTTGCGTTGATAAAATTTTGTCCCACCAATAATTTGGTAAGGCAGTTGCTGACGAATTAAAGCTTCCTCCAGTGCCCGAGACTGGGCATTGGTGCGATATAAAACCGCAATTTGATCTAGCGAATCAACAAATTCTTGCCTAATCAGTTTGACAATTGTTTCAGCTTCTAATTCACCATTGCTTAGTTCGTGAACTTGGATTTTATGTGCTTGCTTGCTGTTGTCAGTCCATAATTTTAAAATTGGGTGCAGTTGGTTTTGTTGAATAAGTTGCGTTGCTGCATCTAGAATGTTCTGGGTGGAACGATAATTTTGCTCCAAATGATATTCTTTCAATTGAGAAAAATCACTTTTTAATTGTTGAAGATTACGATAATCAGCTCCGCGCCAAGCATAAATACTTTGTGAAAAATCACCGACCGCAAACAACTCATTTTGTGGCTGAGCTAAAATTTTACTCAACAAGTATTGAACTTTATTGCTGTCTTGAAATTCATCAATTAAGATGTATTTAAACTGAGTTTGATAGTGGTGACGCACTGCCTCATTTTCCATTAATAATCGATAAGCCAGAATTAATAAATCATCAAAATCTAGGGCATTTTCTTGTTGCAGACGCCGCTCATAGCTTTGATAAAGTTTGGCAATCGTCTCACCGAAATCATTGTTGACGCCATCAAGATACTCACTTGGACTCAGCAATTGATTTTTAATTTTACTAATTAGTGCTTGAACCAATGCAATCTTATATTTTTCTTGATCAATATTTTTTTCTTTTAAAATATTTTTTAATAGATGAAGTTGATCTTGATCATCATAAATGGTGAATTGATGGCTCAAAACTCTTTGATTAATTTGTAATGCCTGATTATTTTGGAGAGCTCGCTTGCTTTCTAAGCGTAATATTTTTGCTCCTAAACTATGAAATGTTCCAGAATAGCTTAGTTCTTGGCCACTGTATTCTAAAACCCGCCTTTTCATTTCATTGGCAGCCTTGTTGGTGAAAGTTAGTAGCAGTACCTCATTGGCTTTAGCTAATCCTTCTTTAATCAGATAAACAGCCCGACTGGTTAAGACTCGAGTTTTGCCACTCCCAGCCCCGGCCAAAACAAGCGCAGGTCCAGTGTTGTGTAAGACTGCTTGGCGCTGTTCACTATTAAGCTGGTCCAAGATTTCCTGACTCTCAAACATAATGATCATCGTAGCATAAAATTGCTAGTTTTTAATAAATGGCAAAATGGCAAATTGCCTTAAATGGCAAAAATTGTTCTAAATGCTAAAAATTGCTTTGTGATCTGCTTTTGGCTAAAATAAAATTGTGCAAAAAACAATTTTACTAAATTGGAAAGCCAATAAAAATATTATTGAGGTTGAGCATTGGTTAAATAATTTTCCGAAAGACTTACTGGCTAATAAGCCAGATTTGAGATTATTAATCGCTCCACCCTTTCCTTTTATCGCTCAGATGCGTCGCTTAATTGATCATCAGCAATTGGCGATTAGTTTGGCAGTGCAAGATATTAGCGCACAAGGAGCAGGAGCTTATACGGGCGAGGTAGTGGCCAAAAATTTAGAATTTTTAGGTGTAGAAATGGCAATTATTGGCCATAGTGAAAGACGCAAGCTATTTAATGAAAGTTCGCAACTAGTTGCTAGCAAAGTGCACAGAGCTTTAGCAGCAGATATCGGAGTCATGTTGTGTTTAGATGAGCCTGATTTTCCTGAACAGGCTAAACTCTTAACAGAACAAGAAAGAACCCGAGTGAGTGTGGCTTATGAACCCGTTTCAGCCATTGGCAGCGGTCAAGCAGTTGAGCCTGAGACAGTCAAGGCTTTTTTTCAAAAACTTCGTCAATTTTTTCCCTTTAATCCATTAATTTATGGTGGCAGTGTCAATCCCAGCAACATTAAAGACTTTTTAGCGATTAGTGATGGGGTGTTGGTGTCGAGTGCCGCATTAGAATTAAATGATTTTATCCTGCTCATGCAGGCTTTGGGATAAATTGACTGGGTAATTTTTTAACTTACAACTTGAAAATTTGTACTATTTATATATATTCTGATAGATAGTGAAAATTAAAGAAATCATTTTATTGGGTTTAATTTTATTAATTTCTCTTTTTTTGCGCCTATGGCGTTTAAATATCCCCGAACAGATGTATTTTGATGAAGTCTATCATGTGCCAGCGTTGCAAATGTTAGCAGCTGGGGATTTTACGACGCCTTTTGAGTGGTGGCATCGGGCCGATTGGCCAATTTATTTTGATTGGTTGCATCCGCCTTTGGCCAAGTACCTGCAAGCCTTTACTTTGCGCTTTTTTAACTTCTGGCCAGCCCCAGTCAGCTGGCGCTTGCCCTCGGTGCTTTTTGGGCTAATGGCTTTGCTAGTTTTTTATTTTTTAGCTAAGGAATTGGCTCTTGCACTTTTAGACAATAACAAAATTAATAAATTAATTAAAAGCAAGCTGCAAAAAGAAGATTTAGCCATCAATTTTGCCTTAATCGCCAGTGCTCTGTTTGCCAGTGATGGTTTATTTTTAGTGCAGAGTCGCCTAGCCATGAACGATATTTTTTATTTATTTTTTACGCTGAGTGCCAGTTATTTTTATTTTTTGTATCGTCGGCAAAAAAACTTAATTGTCTTTTTCTTGAGTGGCCTAATGTTGGCTTTGGCTCTCAGTACTAAGTGGTCTGCCGTTTGGTTAATTATTCTGTTTTTAGTTCTGGAATTATGGCGAATTTTTAAGGAAAAATCCTATCAACAATTGGCATTTGTCCTCTTTTCCTTATTGCTAACCCCAGTGGTGATTTATGTATTTGCTTATCTTCCCTATTTTTTCAGTGGTAAAAGTTTGCTTGATTTTTTTCAGTTACAGAAGCAGATTTTAAATTTTCAATTACATTGGGCCAGTCCTCATCCTTATCAATCGGGGCCACTAGCTTGGATACTTAATTGGCGACCGGTTTGGTATTTTACTGATTTATCGCATAGCAACTGGCGTCAGGATATTTATGCGCAAGGCAATCCCCTGCTTTTTTTGTACTTGCTTGCTTTACCTGTTTTTTTATGGCAATGGAAAAAAAGTTTGAAAAGCAAAGCTTTGATAAAAAAATGGCAAGCGACACTTTTTCAGCCCACCTATTTAAGGCTGCTGATAGTTTTTTTAGCATCTTTTTTACCTTGGATTTTATTTGCTAGACCAATGTTTTTTTATCATTTCTTGCCTGCGCTCCCCTATCTGGTTTTATTAGTTGCTTGGCCAGTGTATTTATTTAGTTTAACAATCAAATCTAAAGACCAGCGCCGAGCGCTAATCTTTCATTTCTTATTTTGGCCGCTGTTAGTGGCTATGCTTTTTTATCCCCATTGGACTGCCTTACCGGTTCCAGAAAAAGCTGCTCACTATCTTTACTTTTTCTTAGCCAACTGGCGATAAGTATAAATAAGGTATAATTTAGCAGAATAATAGTTCGGCTGGTGAAGGCTTATATGAAAAAAGTAGCAATTATTGGTGGTGGTTTCGGCGCTTTGAATGTGGCCTGGCAATTAAGCAATATTGCTGGTCCAGACAAATTGCAGATTAATGTCTTTGAGCAAGACCAACAAGTAGCTGGTATGGCTGGGGGTTTTACAGAGAAAAATTGGGCTTGGACTTTGGAAAAACACTATCACCATCTTTTTGCCAAGGATCGTGCTTTTCAAAAATTTTTAAAAAGCTTAGGTCTTGAGGAAAAACTTTTTTTCAAAAAGACTAAAACTAGCACCCGTTGGCAGGGTAAAAATTTTCAATTAGATTCGGCTTTGAGCCTTTTGGCTTTTCAAGAATTAAGTTTATTTGATCGTTTGCGCACTGGCGTAGTTTTAGCTTTTTTAAAAATTTTACCCAATGGTCAATTTTTGGAAAAATATCCCGCCAGTGTTTTTTTACAAAAAACTATGGGCAAGAAGCCCTGGCAAATAATTTGGCAACCGCTATTTAAATCTAAATTTTCTGCTTGGGCAGCGGATATTAATATGGCTTGGTTTTGGGCCAGAATCAAGCCAAGAACGGTTAAATTAGCTTATGTTGAAGGTGGCTTTCAATCATTGGCCTCAGAAATTCAAAAGCAACTAGTTAAAAAGGGTGTTAAATTTCATTTGCAAGAGCGGGTTGAAAAAATTTACTTGCCAAAGCAAGCAAAAAATAATCAAGCCTATTTCAAATTAAAAACTAAGTCACTGAAAAGTCAAAACAGCACCACTCAAGAAAAAAAATATGATTTAGTTATTAGCACTCTCCCCTCCACCCAATTCAAAAAAATAGTGGCATTGCCCGAACTAAAAGATGATCACTTGCGGGGTTTATCGGCCATGACCATGGTTGTCCGTTTAAAAGAGTCCCTTCTCCCAGACAAAATCTACTGGTTAAATATTAATGAAAAAAGATGGCCTTTTTTAGCGGTCGTTGAACACAATAATTTTATTGATAACAAGCATTATAACCAGGAACACTTAGTCTATTTAGGCAGATATTTATCGAGTGATGAGCCAGCCTATCGCCAGTCAGCCAAAACAATTTGGCAAAGTTATTTACCATACTTGCGCAAATTAAACCCGAATATTGAGCAATTGCTAATTGATTATCGTTTGTATAAAGAAGATTTTGCTCAACCCTTAGTTAAGGTCAATCACAGTCAACATTTGCCAAAAATGCGCACTAGTTGCCCCAAGCTTTATTGGGTATCAATGCAACACATTTATCCTTTTGATCGAGGACTGAATCAGGCGATTGTTGCCAGCAACCAGCTAGTTACTGAGATTAAGCAAGACCTGGGGCTTTAGTGTTGCTGAAATATTCTAGATCACAACTTAGAATTTTTTTGTTATAGTAGTGAGGATGATTTTTCAAGTTTATTTATCTTTATTATTTTTACAATTATTAGCAATTCCCTTGTTTGCGTATTTGAGTAAAACTTTTACACAAATTAAAGATGGCCTGTGGGCTTTTGCTCGTTTTTTTAGCTGGTTTATTCTGTCGCTACTGGTCTTTTTTATCGCTTACTTAAAAATCCCCATCAACACGGTGGTTGGCGTCTATTTTGTCTTATTAGTGTTTTTTTTAGTAAATATTTATTTTTTATTTATTGCCAAACACCGTCAGCAACAACAAGCATTACTTAAAAATTATTGGAAGAAGTTTCGTCGCCAGATTATTATCGAGGAACTAGTCTTTTTAGCTTTTTTTGTTTTTTTATTAATTGTCCGAAGTTTTCAACCAGAGATTCTTGGTTTAGAAAAATTCATGGATGCTGGTTTTATTCAGGCTTATCTGAAATCACCTACTCTGCCCGCAGCAGATATCTGGTTTGCTGGCGAATCAATAAATTATTATAGCTTTGGTCATTTTATGGGTGCGATTTTAGTTCATCTATGGCGAATTGATTTGGCTTACTCTTACAATTTTCTATTGGCAACCGTCATGGCTTTGTTGGCTAGCGAAGTTTTTTCTTTAACTTTTAATATTAGAAGCCATTTTGCTTGGAAATTATCAGTTAAAAAAGAAAAAAAGACTGAAGGACAAGCTAATTTTTCAGCTTCGGCTGGGACTGCTCTACTCGCCAGCTTGCTAGTCACTTTATTTGGCAATGGCCACGCAATTTGGTATTTTTTGACCAAGGGCAACTTTATTGATTATTGGTATCCTAATGCCACCCGTTTTATCGATCGTGCTATTCATGAGTTTCCTGTTTATAGTTTTGTGGTTAGCGATTTGCACGCCCATGTTTTTTCGATGCCTGTAGTTATTGCGCTGTTAATGACAATTTTTTTATGGTTAAGCGAATTAATTGAAGAAGTTAAAAGACAAAAAATCATCAAACTCTTTGCTGAGCGATTTTTTATTTTAAGTTTGTGTATGGGTATATTATTTGGCGTCTTAGCCATGACTAACACCTGGGATGTTTTTATTTACGCTATTTTATTATTAGTCTTGGGAGTTTTATTATTGATGTGGCGAACTGATTTTTTCTGGCCACTTTGCAGTTCAGCTTTAGGTTTAACTTTAACTACGGCAATTGTCAGTGCGCCCTGGTTTCTAAATTTTCAATCTATTGCAGAAGGAGTTCACATGGCCAATGAACATTCTCCAGTTTGGCAATTATTAGTATTATGGGGAGCTCACACAATACCGGTTTTAATTTTTATTATTATTTTGTTGCTTAATAGAAAACGACGAAGTAAAAAAGAAGAGGCAGCTTGGTTCTTTACACTGGGTGCTTTTTTGGCTTTCCTTGTCTTATTAATTTTTACTGAATTCTTTTATTTTAAAGATATTTATACTGGCTATCCGCGATCTAATACAATGTTTAAGCTGATGTTTCAAGGTTTTATTTGGATAGCGATTTTATTGGCCTTGGCCATTTCTTTCTTTATCAGTCGGGCAAAAAGCCAACAATGCTTTAATTGGCAATTGATTGATATTCGTGAATCTTTGCCCTGGAAAAAAAATAAATTATTCAAAGTCAAAGTAGCGGTTCGCACTTTTGTATTTCTTTATTTACCAATCACTGCTTTAATTGTTGGCTTAGCAGCTTATCCAGTTTTAGCTTTTAAAAACTACTATGGCTTTAAGCACTATCAGGGTTTAGATGGTTTGCAATGGATGAATAAAAAATATCCAAGCTCTTATGCCATGGTTAATTATTTAAAAAATAATGAAGCTCAACAAGTTAGTATTTTGGAAGCTAGTGGTGAAAGTTTCACTGAATTTTCCATGGTTTCGGCTTTTTCTGGTATGCCAACTGTTGTTGGTTGGCAGGTTCACGAATGGTTGTGGCGGGGCACTTGGGATCTCCCAGCCGAGCGCCTGGTCGAAGTTGAAACGATTTATCTAAATCCCACTAGTCAACAAAGCCATGCTCTTTTAGATCAATATCAAATTAAATATATAGTGATTAGCAATCGTGAGCGAGAAAAATATCCCAACTTAAATGAACAGGCTCTACTCAGCTTAGGTCAAGTAGCTTGGACTGGTAGCGAAGACGGACTGCAGCAGGATTATCTTATTTTACTTGAAAAGTAACCACCACTGTTTTAGATAAAGTGCTGGATCCGGGTTCTAGTGAGGTGGCTGAGATATCGGAATTAACTGCCAACTCTTTACTGTAAAAAGATCGATAACTAACATCATTCTCAACGATTTCTAAAATCTTGACAATTTTTTGTTGATTTTTAGCAGCAATAGTTTCTGCTTTATTACGGGCATCAGCTACGGCGCTATTAATTAATTCGCCCTCGCTCACATATTGTTCGTCTAGCCTAAAATTAGGCCCATAGACATAATTTGCTTGGCTTTGGTTTAAAATATGTAGTAATTCTTCACTTTCTTGCTTGAGTAAGGCACTCTGCTCATTGCGCAAAGTGATGCTGATGCTGGTATTAGCTCGCCAATCACCAGTTTTACCCGTGATAATTTCTTCACTAATCATTGTCTCTGGATTAGCCAATGGCACAATTGGGTCTTTATTTTCTTGATAGACACTTACTTGATTGGTTTGAATATCTTCTTCAGCAATGCCAAATTTTTTAACAGCAATTAAGAGTTGATCGACAACTTGATTGGCATTATTCACTGCTTGCTCTTTTGTTGGGGCAATTACTTCAATGCCAGCAGAAAATTCAGCGAGCTGATTGGAGACGTTTTCTTGTGCTAAACCTTGAACAGTAATGATGCTTTTTTCCTTATCAAACAGTGTGAGCGGTGTAAAATTTTGGATTAAAAAATAAGCTGAAAAACCGAGAATAAAAACTATTAAAAATTTAAAAAAGGCATTGTTATTATTGTTCATATTGTGGTCATTATTGCACAGATTGGCTGGTTTTGAAAAGTGTAGGAACTCCAAATAATAAGTAAAAACACTGTAAGAGTAACATTCTTTATCGCTGATGAGCTCAGCAAATTTGGCACTCACCCATGCCTCTTGTCCTTCAATTTTAGTCAGTGACGAGTTCAGCAAATTCGGCACTCACCCATGCCTCTTGCCCTTCAAACCTGATCTTTAACCAGTCTTTAGTTTGCGCACTGGCTGTAGCCTCTAAATCAGCTGGCAAATCTTCTAAATAAGGATAATAAAAATTAGTTTTTGCAAAACCCAGCTCTTTGGCATTTTTATCAGCTGTTTTTCTAACTCTTAAAACTTCTAAATTATCAACAAAAAAATTGGTGCTGTTGATTTTGACCTTTTTGCCAATAATTGCTCTTGCCTCTGCCCTGCCCCAGCTTTCATCTTCTGTTAAATTTTCATGCAACTGGGTCGAGTCACTGGCAGTGGTATCCACAATAGAGTCGACCGACTCCTGTTGTAGATCAATATTTGGATCAATAACAGTTGAGTTTAACTTAGCCAACATAATGGTTGCCTTAATTTTATATCCAGGTAAAACTTGGACGACATTTTCTTGAGTTTGATAAGAAGGCAGACTGACTTGATAAGTATATTCTTTGGGTGTTAAGTTTTCTAAAGTTACTGGTGTGTATTGAGCGGCATCATCGGCAAAGCTGAGGAGAGCGTTTTCTGGATAAGTTTCAAAACTGAGCACACCCAAATCTTCTGAGTTTTTTAGAGGTTCAAGTTCATAAATACTAGCTGAACTTTCTTTGGCACTGGCTCCTGGCGTATAGGAAATCACTGTGAGCGTGCCTTTATTTAAAGTGATGAACAAACTCAGTTCGGCTAAATTTTTATCATCAGGGATAATTTTCAGAACATAGTCGCCACTCTTAATAGTTCTTTCAGACAAGGGTGCTTTTTCCAAATACTGATTATCTAAAAAAACACTGGCGTATTGGTCTGAGCCATGGTACTCAATTTGTAAGCCAGCTACATTAATTAATTGAGGAGGATTAAAATACAGAAACAGCGCAGCACTTAAAATCACAATCGACAGAAAAAATGGCCAATAACGCTTAATCATCTATTAATTTTATATTACTACTCGTAGTATAACAAATTTGCCGATGTCTTAGTTAAGAGCGACTTTGAGCACATCTTTAATGTCTTTAACGGGAAAAAATTGCAGATTTTTTGTGACTTCTTTGGGGATTTTAAGCAAATCTCTTTCATTATCTTGAGGGATGACGACGATTTTACTGCCAGCTCGATGAGCGGCAATGGCTTTTTCTTTAAGACCGCCAATTCTTAAGACTCTCCCTCGCAAAGTGATTTCTCCAGTCATGGCAACATCACGGCGCACGGCCTTGTTTTTAAAAGCCGAGACAATGGCGGTGGTAATTGTCACCCCCGCTGATGGGCCATCTTTCGGCACAGCCCCTTCTGGAACGTGGATGTGCACATCGGTTTGATTAATTTTCTCGATATCAATTTTTAGTTCTTGGTGGTGGGCTCTCACATAAGTTAAAGCAGCTTGAGCCGATTCCTTCATCACTTCTCCTAGTTTACCGGTCAGTTTAATGCGGCCTTTTCCTGGAGAAAGAGCTACCTCAACAAACAAAATATCACCACCCACACTGGTCCAAGCTAAGCCCGCAGCCAAACCAACCTGATCTCTTTTTTCCGCGATGGTTTCATCAAAAATCACTGGCCCCAAAAATTCCACAATTTTTTTATTATTAATAGTAATGGTTTTTTTATTTTTTTCTAAAATTTCTCTAGCACTTTTGCGCATGATTTTATTCAGTTGTCTTTCTAAATCACGAACGCCAGCCTCTCTGGTATAACGGGCGATTATTTGTTTCAAAAGCTTGTCATTGATGACCACTTGCTGTTTTTTTAGGGCATTTTTTTTGATAGTTTTGGGCAATAAATAACGCTTAGCAATTTCAAATTTTTCGTTGAGAGTATAGCCAGAATACTGGATCACTTCTAAGCGATCTAATAAAGCCGCTGGCACGCTCTCTAGACTATTAGCAGTGGCAATAAACAAAACTTCAGACAAATCGTAAGGCATGTCTAAATAATGATCTTCGAAACTAAAATTTTGTTCAGGATCTAAGACCTCAATTAAAGCACTGCTTGGATCGCCATGAAAATCTTGGCCTAATTTATCAATTTCGTCGAGCATAAAGACTGGATTATTGCTTTGGGCGTTTTGTAAACCTTTGATAATGCGACCAGGCATGGCGCCAACATAGGTGCGCCTGTGACCGCGGATTTCTGATTCATCGCGCACTCCTCCAAGAGAAATTTTAATGAAATGTCGATTTAAGCTTTTAGCAATGCTGCGACCAATGCTGGTTTTTCCTACACCCGGAGGTCCAACAAAACACAAAATAGTTGGTAAATTTTTTTCTTGACTATCATTTTGATTTTTTAACTGCATGACAGCCATATGCTCGAGGACTCGATCTTTAACTTCTTCTAAACCATAATGATCTTGATTGAGGACTTTGGCCGCTCGTTTAATATTGATATTGGTTTTTTTACTTTTTTGCCAAGGTAAATCAAACACTAAATCTAGCCAACTCCTAATATAAGCAGTTTCTGGATTATTGGGCGACATTTGCCCCAAGCGGGCAATTTCTTTTTTAATTCTGATTTCAGCTTCTTGAGGTAATTGTTTCTTTTTTAATAATTCTTCATATTCGTGAGCAGCGCTTTGTTCATCGCTTAGTTCACCCAACTCTTTTTGAATGGTGCGTAAACGCTCACGAAGCACACTTTCGCGCATGTGCTCATCAAATTTTTCTTGGGTTTTGAGATTAACGTCTTGTTCAATTTCTAAAATTTTGACCTCTTTAGATAGATGATCAATAATCAAGCGGATGCGCTGTTTAACATTGGTGGTTTCTAATATTTGCTGCTTTTTGGCAGTAGCAATATTGAGGGTGCTGGCAATTTGATCGGCCATCTCTCCCTCATTAACACCGCTTAATAATTTAATGAAATTTAAAAACTCTATTTGTTTGCCCATTTGCACAGTTTGGCGAAATAATTTTTGTAAATGATTACTGAGGGCAATTAATTCGTCATCTCGTTCAATAAAACTAACAACTTTATCAGCTATAGCTTGGATAAATGGTTCTTCTTGAGTGAATTTTTGGATTTTGACTCGGCTAATGCCTCGTACCAAAGCGCTGATATTATCATTATTACGAATGGTTTTTTCAATCACGGCTAAGGTGCCAATTTGGTATAAATCTTTAGCTTGAGGCTTTTCAATTTGGGCGTTTTTTTGGGTGAGTAAAATAATATGTTTACTTTGTTTTTGTGAATGACGAATAGCTTGAATAGACAGCTCCCGACCAAAACCTAAAACCGATTCAGTTTGCGGAAATAAGACTCCTTCGCGGATAGGAAGCACCGCTAGATTCAAGGAATTACTGGGTAGTTGAATAACTTCACTGTTCATAATTTCTGTTTAATTATACCCTAACTTTAGGCAAAAATGTTGAGCAATTGGCAGAGTGCAAGTTTGATTGCTAAATGGGAGTTTTTAAAAGTGGGTGTGCTTGGAATCGGACCAAGGACCTCAGTCTTATCAGGACTGCGCTCTAACCAACTGAGCTACACACCCATATATTTTTAAAAATTAAGCAGAATCATATTTTAACACAAATCAGCTCTTTGCCAATTCAAACTTAGCCTTTAATTAACTTAGCCTTTGATTAACTCAAGTTTATTTTTTTGCCAATCTATTTCTAATTTATCACCAGCTTTTAGTTTGTTCTCAATAATTTCTTCTGCCAGTTGATCTAAAATTTCATTTTGAATTAAGCGTTTCAGAGGCCGTGCGCCAAAAACATGATCATAACCAGCATCGGCCAAATGCTCAATTAGTTTTTCGCCAAATGTTAAGGCAATATCTTGCTCAGCTAATCGTTTGGCTACTAAATTAAGTTGCAAGCGAACAATGTCTTTGATTTCCTTTTGACCAAGGTTTTGGAAAATAATGACATTGTCGAGGCGATTAATAAACTCAGGGCGGAAATGCACTCTTAATAAACCATCGAGGGCTTTTTTTTGCTCGACGGGGTCGTGATTGGTTTCACTAATAATCTGACTGCCTAAATTGGAGGTCATAATAATAATACTGTTCCTAAAATTAACAGTGCGACCCTTGCTATCGGTCAAGCGCCCCTCATCCAGCACTTGCAATAAAATATTGAAAACTTCACTATGCGCTTTTTCAATTTCATCTAACAAAACAATGGTGTAAGGATGGCGTCGCAGGGCTTCAGTCAGTTGCCCTCCTTCTTCATAGCCGATGTAGCCTGGTGGCGAGCCGATGAGGCGAGCCACACTATGTTTCTCCATGTATTCACTCATATCGATGCGAGTGATCAAACTTTCGTCGTTAAACAATTGCTCAGCCAAAGCTTTAGCTAATTCAGTTTTCCCCACACCAGTCGGACCTAAAAACAAAAAGCTAGCGATTGGTCTGCCCTCTTCACTGAGGCCAGCCCGACTGCGCCGAATTGCTCCAGCAATGGCTTTAATGGCTTGGGTTTGACCAAGCACTCGCTGAGCCAATGCTTTCTCCAAATTAAGCAATCTATCGCTCTCTTCACTTAAGACGCGCTCCACTGGAATGCCAGTCCATTTAGCCACAATGTTAGCGATATCACTGTCGTCTATTTCTTCTTTAAGTAATCTTTTGGCTGGATCAATTTTGGCCATTTTTTCCTGAGCTTCTTTGATTTTTTTCTCAATTTCCGGAATTTCACCATAATTGATTGCCGCTGCTCTTTCTAAATCATAATTGCGTTCAGCTCTTTTGGCTTCTTCGTGTAAATCATCTAACTGTTGATTAGCTTGTTTAATGGAATTTAAGATTTCTTTTTCCTTTTTCCACCTGAGCTCTAAGCCTTTATATTCTTCTTTTAATTCACTAACTTGTTTTTCAATTTTGCTTAAACGATCTAAACTTTTTTGATCTTTTTCTTTTTTTAAAGATTCTCTTTCTATTTCTAGTTGACGAATTTTACGCTCTAGCTGATCAATATTGCTGGGTTTGCTATCTATTTCAATGCGCAGAGCCGAAGCAGCTTCATCCATTAAGTCGATGGCTTTATCTGGCAGAAAACGATCGCTGATGTAGCGATGAGAAAGTTTAACGGCAGCGACAATGGCACTGTCTAAAATTTTCACACCATGATGCGCTTCATATTTACTTTTGATGCCGCGTAAAATCGAAATAGCATCTTCAACTGAGGGCTCCTCTACCATGACCGGTTGAAAGCGTCTTTCGAGCGCGCTATCTTTTTCGATATACTGGCGATACTCTTTGAGGGTGGTGGCGCCAATAGTGCGTAAAGTCCCTCTCGCTAGGGCTGGTTTAAGCAAATTACCAGCATCGGTGGAGCCTTCAGCGGCACCCGCCCCCACAATATTATGTAGTTCATCAATGAAGAGAATAATTTGCCCTTCACTTTTTTCAATTTCTTTAATGACGGCTTTTAAACGATCTTCAAATTCTCCACGATACTTTGCTCCAGCAATTAATGCTCCCATGTCTAGAGATAGCACTTTTTTATTTTTGAGGGCTTCTGGAACATCATCATCAATAATTTTTTTTGCCAAGCCTTCAACAATAGCGGTTTTGCCCGTGCCCGGTTCACCCACTAAAACTGGATTGTTTTTAGTGCGACGCGACAAAATTTGGGTAATGCGGCGAATTTCCTCATCACGACCAATGACTGGATCAATTTTTCCCAAGCGGGCTAAGCTAGTAAAATCTAAACAATATTTATCTAAAGCCTGATATTTTCCTTCAGGTTCTGGATCTGTGACGCGTTGTTGCCCGCGCACTGTTTTTAGGGCTTGAGTGACTGCGGCTAAATCAAGATCGAGCAATTGACTGACTTTTTTTTGATTTAAGAGAGCCAAGAACAAATGTTCAGTGCTGATATATTCATCTTTTAATTTGACTGCTTCTGTTTCAGCTTGGCTTAAAACTTTAGCTAATTCTGGTGAAGCGTAAGCTTGGGTGACTGTTTCAAGACTAGCTAATTGACTTAATTCTTTTCTGATTAAGTTGGCAACCGCTTCTGGCTTTTTATCTAGCTGTTCTAGCAAATCAGGGACGATGCCGCCTGCCTGTTCAACCAAAGCCAACAATAAATGCCAAATATCGATTTGGCTGTGCTTTAATTTACCAGCGAGTTGCATGGCGTCTTGCATGGCTTCTGCTGCTTTAGTGGTGTATCGATCAAAATTCATATTGTCTCCATTTAAGTAAGTTAAATGGCCCAAAATAATTAAAAGTAAATGATTGCTACAGCAATTTTAGCGCGACTGATCTTTTTTGCATAGGGGCAATTAGCAGTCAAAACGGTACTCTGCCAATTATGGGCTAAATTATTTTTGCTTGATCTATCTTATATATTTTGATACAGTTTGATAGATTAAATCATAGAAAACGAGGATTGGCTAAAAGCCGCTGGGGCTAAATCATAAAAAAACGAGCCGCGGGCTCGTCTCTTATTAACAGTAAATACAGTGATAGAAAATGACCTAGGCACCTATGTCCATAGGCTTTTAATTTTTCGTTTAAGTTGCCTTAAACGGGAGAAGGAGGTCGTGAAAACTCCTACCCATTCTCCTTAGAAAGGAGGTGATCCATCAGCACCTTCCAGTACCGATACCTTGTTACGACTTAACCCTCATCGCTAATCTCGCCGTAGAAGAGCCGTTCTCTTGCGAGTTACGGTCACCCGCTTCGGGCGCTACTAACTTTGCTGGTTTGACGGGCAGTGTGTACAAGGAGCGAGAACGTATTCACCGCAACCTGCTGATTTGCGATTACTACCGATTCCGACTTCATGTTCTCGAATTGCAGAGAACAATCTGAACTGAGGGGCCGTTTATAAGGATTGGCTCCGCCTTGCGGCTTCGCTACCCGTTGTCGGCTCCATTGTAGGATGTGTGTTGCCCTGGATGTAAGGGTCGTGCTGACTTGACGTCGTCCTCTCCTTCCTCCCTGCAAAAAGCAAGGCAGTCTCCCGTGACACTTGTAACACGGGATAAGGGTTGCGCTCGTTACCACACTTAAGTGGACGCCTCACGACACGAGCTGACGACAGCCATGCAAC
>JAAYYE010000005.1 GCA_012515515.1 Minisyncoccota bacterium | reverse complement strand
CATCTTCATCATTTTTTCCAGTCTTAAAATCAATAATATGCACTTGATCTGTTTCTGGCAAATATTCTAACCAGTCGATCTTGCCACATAAAATAATTTCTTCTTCTTCAGAAAGCCAAAACCAGGGTAAATCTTCTTTAATTTTGACAGCCAAGCCTTTGAGAGGCCCAGGATTATTCATGATTTTGCGCAGCATTTCTGCACCTCGTTCTTTATAAGCCATTTCTGTTGTTTCATCAAAAAAACCACCTCTAATTCCACTATATTTTTTCCACTCTTGATCGAATTTTTTAATTAAGCTCTCAGAAAAACGTTGATTCACAGGGATTATTGATAAAGCTTCTATCACGCTGTGAACAGCTGCTCCCAAAGCCAGTGGTGGCGACATTAGCTGAATTTTGTGTTTAGTTTTGGGATCTTTATAAACATTTTTTAAATAATAGGCTCGAGGGCATTGGATAAAATCACTGATAGAGCTGTGAGAAACCCAAGTTGCTTTAAATTTATCAGCCATAATTAAACCATTATATCGAAAGCCGAGTTTTTTGCTATAATGAACCTTATCTTTATGTCGGAAGAAATAAAAAAAGCTAAAAAATTACTGCCCCTTTCCCCTTATTTTGAGGATTACATCAAACAATACCAGATGGATTGGGAATACCACAATCAACCAGTAATTGCCGCTCTCGAAGTAGATGGCGTAGCTTCAAAAATTGCCAAAGCCTACGAAAAAGTGCGCAAGGTAGTTGATTGGAAAGACGAAAATTTATTACGTCGAGCCACCATTGAAAGAATACTAAAACGTCACTTAATTTCTAAACTTTATGGCATTAGTATTATGCCCGACGTTAAGGCTAGCGAAATTGCCGAGCCAATCGCTTTAGAATTAATGCGTAGTGGTTATTTTGATCGTGGACGAGTTGGTCGGAGTCACGTGATCGAGCTAGAAAAAATCCTCAATAAATATATTAAAATCCTCAGCGATAGCCGTTTGCCAAAAGATAATGATGATCTTTATGTGAAGAAAAAAATTAATTTTTATAATTGGATTATTGAGATAGCCGCTTGCGAAATTGAGGAATTATTATTTCCAAACTTTAAAGAAAATGCTTTGATCAATTTGATGACGAATATCCTTTACCAAAAAATTGGCATCACACCGAGCAATCAAGTTGATGATATGGAAAAATTTTTGCAAACTTATATTGCCGTCCATCGAACTTTATATAATTTTGACAATTCAATTATTGCTTATAACTTAATTAAAATAAAATATCCATTTTGGGTCAAAGAAGACCCCGCCAGTGTTAAAAAAGTTATCGAAGAAGCGATTAAAATTCGCCAAGATCTTGAAGAAGATTTAGAAAACCCTTTAGGTAAGAAGTTTTTTCAAATTGCTGGTAAATATGATGCGGCTTATCGCTTGATTAATGATATCACAGGAGAAATTAACAACACGCCCAGCGTGGTAAGAAACACTTATGCCGATGAAAAAAAACTCAATGAATTAATTGAATCGGTCTACGAAACAAGAAGAAAAACCCTCAAAAAAAGACTGTTTAGATCATCTATCTATTCGACTTTATCAATTTTTGTTTCTGGCATGGCTAGTTTTATCATTTTTGAAGGTCCAGTAGCCAGACTAGCAGGTGAACCTTTTAAATTAACAACACTGTTTTTTGATTTATTAATTCCAAGCTTGGTAATGTTTTTATTGGTGTTAGCGATCAGACCACCACATCCAAGCAATTATCCAGTAATTGTTCAAGAAATTAAAAAAATTGTCTATCAACAAAGTGAAGAAGATGTTTATGAGCTTGAACTTTACAAAAAGAAAAATAAGTTTTTAAATGCCTTATTTATCTTGGCATCCACTCTTTTTGGCTTGGCTGGTTTGGCACTGGTTTTTTGGCTGTTTAAAATTGCTAAGGTTCCATGGACATCTATGTATATTGACACTATCAATGTGGCAATGGTGTTTTTTGCTGCCACAGCCATTAAAGCTTCTTCTAAAGAAATTACCATTAAGGATAAGGGCAATATATTAGAATCTTTTCTTGACTTATTTTCCGTACCCATGGCAAAATTTGGTCAATGGTTTAGTAATAAGTGGCGAGAATATAATATTGTCGCAGCCTTATTTACTGTTTTGGTAGACACCCCTTTCTCTGCCATTATCCGTTTGGTGGAAGATTGGCAAAATTTTCTTAAAGAAAAAAGCGCAGAAATTCACTAAACAAATACCAAATAAAACTAGAGGGAATTGCTATTCAATTAGAAGCATCTTTGTTATAATGCAAGAGCTTCTAAGCTGTTGTGGGATTGTTATTTAATAAGGAAGCGTCGCATAGTGGCCAATTGCACAGGTTTGCTAAACCTGAACCCTTATGGGTTTCGTGGGTTCGAATCCCACCGCTTCCGCAAGACAAAATATAAATACTATATGCCTATAAAAACAGAAATTCCCCCTGGAGATGAAAAAATAAGTCTTAAGAAAGACAATAGTCCTAAAGAGCCAGCTATATCGAATCGACTCAATGAGGCTTTTAAACAAGGTAGAAGTATTACTGAGGTTGCCGAATTATTGCAACAAATACACAATCCTATATTGGTGGATTTTAACAATGTCCTAGTCAATAATGAGCTGCCGATTACTCCTAACCCAGATGCTTTAGCTCCTTTTCAAGAGTTGAAAAAAGTTGGCACCGTTATTATCTTGACAAGCGCCACTAGTTGGGAAGAAGTCCAAAAATTATTACAAGAATTTGGATACTGGTCGGATGATTTGATTCTTATTAATTCGCCTTCCTATACAGATCTTATAGATGTGTGTGATGAAGATCTTTTTGATCCCACAACTAAAAAACTAATGACAGAATATATGGCTTTGGCGCAGCAGCATCAATTATTTTCCCATCCGCAGATGGAGGGTCGAGATACAGAATCTGAGTTTTTGTGGATGGGTTCAGCTGCTGATAAAAAAGTAGCTTTTGCCTTTATGAAACCTTACCTTATTCCATTAATAGATGACTTAACTTGTGCAACCACAGGTAATCCTGGAATTTTAGGAATTCAAGTCACTCCTTGGTATGCGCCAAGTGATTCTATGTTTAGTCCGCGACTGTTGGCTAATCCAGAAAATCAAGTTAAGCTTTCTGATGCACTAGAAGTAGTTAAAAATCATTATAAACAATCACACTGACATTTTTTCGAGTTCTTTAGCGCTTTGATTTTTCACTTTCGTTTCAAGGCTAGGCAGATAGAAGGATGTTTGGGAAAAACTCCGCTCGTCAAGCCAATCGGTCAAAAAATCAATACGGATTTTGTCAAAAAAACTCCACTTTGGTAGATTATGAGGATTTGATTCTTCTATTACTTTTTCTTCGTTTTTGGGTACAGTTACTTCGTTTTTGGGTACAGTTACTTCGTTTTTGGGTACAGTTACTTCGTTTTTGGGTACAGTTACTTCGTTTATTGCCACTAAAAATTTTCTCTTTTACAGTCTTGTCAATTTTGATTTGTTTTTTATTTGCAAGAGCTAAAGTTTTTTGACAACTCAGCTTAATTATTTCAACTAGCGAAACGTTTTCTATCTTTTTAAATGAATCAGCCGCTTGGTGAACTCTAGTAAGTTTTAATAAATTATTTACTAAATATTGCAAATCAGATAATTCTTCTAAATTACTTGAAATGAGTTTGCGTGCATCCTTATCAGATATGTGCTTTTCTAAAAGTTTTCCTTCCATTTCAGCTCGTAAAGTTGCAATGGGTGTTCTAAGCTCGTGAGAAGAATTTGAGATGAACTGATTTTGTTCGTCTATCATTATTTTTATTGGTTGCAAAGTTTTTCCAGCAATGACATAAGCACCTCCGGCAGACAACAATAAAATTAAGCCATTAATAAATAGCAAAGTCATTTTGATGCGATCTTTATAAGATAGCAGGTCTTCAATTGATGGAGTATCAGGAGGAGAAGGAGGACGAAGCCCCTCTTGGCTTGTTTGTTTTTCGAATTCAAGTCTGTGAATTATGCGATCGATTTCTTGTGTAGCGGAACCATAAAATGCAACGCTAAATAAAGAACTAATAATGATTAGAATTGTCACATACCAAATAGTTAATTTAATTCGTGCATTTCTAAACATAAATGTTATTTGTCTGAGATCTAATGTTATTTATCTGAGATCTCATACCCAAAACCTCGTATCGTTTTTATCAAATTGAAGTTGAATGGCGAATCAATTTTATCTCGCAAATGCTTCACATGAACTTCTACTGTAGAGGGTAACACATCAGCATCGTAATCCCAAACATGACTCACTATTTGTTCCTTGCTAATTATAGAATTTTTATGACGCATTAAATATTCGAGAATTGTATATTCTTTAGCAGAAAGTTGAATTTCTGTTTCACCCATTGTTACTTTTGAAGTTATTGGATTGAGAACAAGATCGCCAATCTTCAACACAACGTCTTCTAATTGAGGAGCTCGTCTCATCAAAGCTCTAATTCTGGCAAATAATTCTTCAAAAGAAAATGGTTTAACCATGTAATCATCAGCACCCACGTCAAGACCAGTCACCTTGTCGCTAATTTGTCCCTTGGCAGTTAAGAGCAATATTGGAGTAGTAATTTTTTCTTGGCGAACTTGCTTGCAAATTTCTAAACCACTAAAGTTGGGTAACATAATGTCTAAAATAATCAGATCATATTCTTCGCCGACAGCTAAATCCAAACCCAATTCACCATCATATGCCACATCAACAGCATATTTTTGCAACTCCAAGACTCGCTTCACTGCATTTGCTAATTTTAATTCGTCTTCCACTAAAAGTATTCTCATATGCTTCAATATATATCTTTGCTTACTTAATTATAGCTTAAGATTTTTGTCCTTAGTAAAAAAATTAATTGTGCTGCTTTCAACAAGAAAGTAGTTTAAAAAACTAAATAGATGAGTTGGCTAAAAAGTTGATGAGTTGGCCAAAAAGCTAAGGAAGATTATTATTTTTTGGAATCAAGCGATAAATATGATCATCTCCCTCATAAACTTGTCCCCGACCATCAGTGTTGCTTGTACTAAAATAAATTGTGCCATCGGGAGCTTCAACAATATCTCGAACCCGACCAACATTGATATCTGGCAATTTTTGGTAAGATACAACTTTGCCAACAGCATTATCATCAAAAACAACTTGAATAATTCCTTCTCCGCGAAGAACGCCAAATAAAAAGGTGTTGGTGAACTGAGGAAAAACCGAGCCCCGATAAAACATCCCCGATCCTGGAGCCTCTGCTGGTGTAAATAAAATAAGCGGATTTATCAATCCTTCTTGACTTTTTTCATGAGACACTATTGGCCAACCATAATTATTACCAGCTTCAATAATATTAACTTCATCGCCACCCCTCGGGCCGTCGTTGCCACTGGGGCCGTGTTCTGTGGCAACTAATACGCCTGATTCTGGATGCCAGTCAAAACCCTGGGGGTTGCGGTGTCCATAAGAAAAAATTGCCGAATTGGGAAAGGGATTGTCGGCGGGAATACTGCCATCAGCATTAACACGCAAAATCTTGCCAGAGAGAGAATTTAAATCTTGGGCGCTTTCTTTATTACTTGCGTCCCCTGTTGAAATATAGAGTTTATTGTCTGGACCAAATCTTAATCGACAACCAGCATGAAAACGAGCCACAGGAATGTTATCAATAATAATTTGCTCATCAATTAGTTTAGTGCCGGCATCTGTCATACGAACAACTTTAACTGCGCTACTTATAGTATTGCTTGCGCTTGGCTCTGCGAAATTTTTTTCATAGGCAATACAGACGTAGAGCTGTTGATTAATTTCATATTGTGGATCAAGAGCTATGCCCATCAATCCCTCTTCATCGGTGTTCAGCACTTCTGGAAAAGTGTGTAGCGGATTCTCACTCAACACTCCATTTTCAATGAGTCGAATTCGTCCCGGTCTTTCCGTAAGCAGCAAACGATTGGGGCTAGTAAAAACCATACTCCAAGGCACACGAAGCCCGGTGGCAAACACTTCCAGCTCATAGTCAACAAAATTGGTTTCAAAATTAGTTTCTGATTGATTGCTTGAGTCAATAAAGACTGAGTTGCCAGGTTGCAGTGGACTAGATCCAAAACCCATATAGTTAAACAAAAATAAAAATAAGCCCAATAAAGCAAGAGCGCTAATGACAATGATTGCCAACACCTTTTTTGATTTTAGTTTAGAAGAAACTCTAGTTTGCGTCCTCATACTAGCCCTCTCGGCATTTATTAGTCTTGCTCTACTTTCTTTATATACTAGATTTCTTATATATTCTATGTTTGAATATCGCTACATCAATCCTATGTCAGCATCGGAATTTTCTAGAGAACGCGTTTATGCAATTCTGCGCACTATCCCCTCGGGCAAAGTCATAACATATGGCCAACTTGCTAAGCTAGCAGGCAATCCACGAGCAGCCCGAGCCGTCGGCTTGTACATGCGCACCAATCCTGATGCACCACACACTCCCTGTCATCGAGTGGTAGCTACCGATGGCAGTTTGCATGGCTACTCTGGCCCTGGCGGGATTCAAGAAAAAAAGCAATTACTTATACGCGAAGGTGTCACTTTTACATCAAAACGAGCCGACAAAGTCGACTTGGCGCAATCTGGCTTTCTTTCAAACAGCCAAAATAAATAGACTACGGTAAAGATAAATAGCCTTCTGTTTTCCACATCATCAACGAGGTGCTGATATAATGTAAAAGTATAAAAAGGAAAATTTAATGAAAAAAATCAAAGTCTCTATCCGCGATGAACACACTCTAGAATTACAAGAAGATGGCCAAAAAGGCGACCTCATTGATCTGTCCTTACTGCACGAATTAGATATCGATCAATCAACTATCAAAAGCGTGGTCGATTCTATTAAAAAAGATGCATTTGAAGCAGAGTTAGAAAAAGCGCGCAAAACCATTGAACAGCAAAAAGAGTTAGAAGCCAAACTTAATGAGCAAAAACTTAGCGAAAAAATAACCATTTTAGAGCAGGAAAAAGAGACAGCTGTTAAATTAGCAGAAGCGAATGCTAATAGTTCAAACAAAGAAAATATTGCCAAAAAAGAAGCCGAAATTGCTAAACTTCAAGCTCAATTGCAAGCCACCCAAACAGAAAAAAAATTAGCTGTCACAGAAGCCATCAAAACGCTTGAAAAAGAACGCGATGAATTACTGCATAAATTAGATAAAAAAGACTCTGAATCAAAACTGCTTGAAACTTCACTTAAGGAAAAACACGAGGGTGAACTGAAAAGCAAAGATGAAATGATTGAATATTACAAAGATCTTAAACTCAAACTGTCGACCAAATTACTTGGAGAAACACTTGAGCAGCACTGCGAAATCGAATTTAATAAACTGCGACCTAGCGCTTTTCCCAATGCCTATTTTGAAAAAGATAATGATGCAAAATCTGGAAGCAAAGGTGATTATATTTTTAGAGAAACCGATAGTCAGGGAGTAGAAATTGTTAGCATCATGTTTGAAATGAAGAATGAAGGCGATGAAACGCAAACTAAGAAAAAAAACGAAGATTTTCTTAAAGAATTAGATAAAGATCGCAAAGAAAAGGACTGTGAATATGCTGTTTTAGTGTCTTTGCTAGAAGCGGACAATGAACTATACAACACTGGTATCGTTGATGTATCGCATAAATATCCAAAAATGTATGTCATTCGGCCACAATTTTTTATTCCAATGATCACTTTGTTGAGAAATGCAGCTTTAAATTCACTTAAATATAAATCTGAATTAGCTTTAGTTAGAAATCAAAATGTGGACATCACCACTTTTGAAGATGAAGTAGAAAACTGGAAAAGCAGCTGGTTAAACACAATAAAGTATGCTGGCCAAAAACATGTCGAAGCCATAGAACAAATTAATAAAGCAATTAAAGATCTTGAAAAAGTTAGAGATGCTCTCACTTTATCAGACAAACATCTATTGAGTGCTGAAAATAAAATGGACGATTTAACAATTAAAAAACTCACGCGCGGCAACCCAACCATGCAAAAAAAGTTTGCTGATTTAAAAAAGTAAATACCTGTTCAATACTAGGGCGCAGTTTAGTCTGATTAAGATAGAAATAGCAATGAGAAAAGCATTGACATCTTGAAAAAAATCCTTCAATATAGACATATATGAATCAATATGAAACTGCCCCACCTAACCGAGCACCTGAAAACACGCAGAATAAAGCTCACAAATTCAAATATTTACTAAATTGCGGCGGTGGCTTTGATTTAAAGAAATTATTGATTTCTTTAATATTATTAATTGTTGGCGTTTTTCTCTGGCAATGGATCTCCTCACCAATGGTGGTCACTGTCCAAGGCTTAGGAGAAGTGTCCGTACCGGCTACGAGCGCAAGTATTAATTTAACTATTAAGGCAAGCGCTAGTACTTCATCAGCTTCAATTGATGCGGTAAAAAGTAAAAGTGAGAATATTAGAACCTTATTAATTGCTAACGGAATTAATGAAAGTGATATTGCTGAATCGCAGGTAACTTCTTATCCAGCTGGATTAGTAATTGCTGGTGCCGAGGGTTTTGAATCAAGCATTCAAATCAGCGCTAAAACTAATAATATTGCCGGTGTTTCAGAATTAGTTGGAAGTTTATATAATGCTGGAGCAGCGCTGGTTAATCAGCCAGTATTAAATGTTGAAAATCAAGACAAACTTGAAGAGGAAGCAACTAAAAAAGCACTAAAGGAAGCTAAAGAACAAATCCGCAAAATTAGTCTGAGAAACTTTAAATTAATTCGCAAAGCAGTTGCCATCAGTGAGCAAAGCAGTGACCCAAGCTCCACCAGCTCTGTCAGACCAGAATTCTTCTCCCAAGATTTTACTGAAGAAGCGGCTGCCAAAGGCACCTTCAAGCTCGCCAAATTAGTGACCATATCTTACAAATTGTGGTAAGGCATTAAAACAATAGGTATTGGCTCTCGGTGATTACTCCGTCAATTTTTTGGTCGTGTGCTGCGCTTGGCACATTGTCGACTAGTTGACAATCAAAAATCAAAGCCAGATTAAGTTTTGGACGATAATCATTGATAAATCGGTCATAAAATCCAGCTCCCCAACCTAAACGATCAGCTTTTTTACTGATTGCTAGAGCGGGCATCAAGTTGATGTCAATTTTTTGCTCTAAAAAATTGCCTACTTTGGGCTGCAGGGTATTAAAACCAGCTGGGCTCAGTTCTGAAAAATCATTAATTAAAGCTGGCTTCATCATGCCTTTTTTTACAATAAACGGCACAGCGACTTTTTTATCCATTTTTAATAAACTTTTAATTAATTGATGAGTTGCCACTTCTTGATCTTTTGAAACATAGCACATAATGTTTTTAGCTTCACGAAGGATTGCTAAGCTTAAAACTTTTTGTTCAATTAACTGTGATTTACTAAACAGCTCTTGCTCGCTTAATTGCTCACGACGCATTATTAATTCCTTGCGCAATGTCTCTTTTTGTTTGATAGTTGCTAACAATTGTGTTTTTAATAAATTTTGTTTCATAAATAACTCAATATCTTACTTGAATTAATAGACACTTGATCATATAATAACATTATTGTTCCGCCTGCACCATTTAACAATTATTAAAAAAAGGAGTTGTTCATGAAAGTTTACATTCCCCAAATTAAAAAAGTTGATCCAGAAATGGCCGATTTGATTGTTAAGGAAGGTAAGAGGCAGGAGGAAACTTTAATGATGATTCCTTCTGAAAATATTGCTTCAGAAGCTGTTCAACAAGCTGTAGGCTCCTGCTTGGGCAATAAATATGCCGAAGGCTACCCTGGTCGTCGCTATTATCAGGGACAAGAATTTGTTGATCACATTGAAAATCTCACCAAGAAAAGAGCAGAAAAAGTTTTTGGCGTAGCTCACGCAAATGTGCAAGCCTTATCGGGTTCTCCTGCTAATTTAGCAGTCTATCTTGGACTACTTAAACCAGGAGATACCATTTTAGGCTTAGACTTAGCTCACGGCGGTCATTTAACTCATGGCGCAAAAGTTTCAACTTCCGGCATTTATTACAAATCAGTTTCTTATACCCTCAACAAACAAGGCAAAATGGACTATGAGGCAATTGAAAAACTTGCCCTCAAACACAAGCCGCAAATTATTGTTGCGGGTATTACTGCCTATCCACTAAAGGTTAATTGGAGTAAATTTGCCCAGATTGCTGATAAAGTTGGTGCCTACTTAATGACCGACATTGCTCATTTATCTGGCCTGATCGCCGCTGGCGTCTATCCATCTCCCGCTCCATATGCTCACATCATCACCACCACCACCCATAAAACTTTGCGTGGGCCGAGAGGCGCAATGATTATGGTCACTAAAAAAGGAGTGAAGAAAAATCCTGATTTACCAAAAATTATTGACAGCGCAGTTTTTCCGAGATTGCAGGGTGGACCTCATATGAACGCAATTGCTGGCATTGGTATCGCTCTTAAAGAAAGCATGAGTCCTCGATTTAAAAAATATGGAGAGCAAATTATCAAAAATAGCCAAACTCTAGCCAAAGAGCTAAAAAGCAAAGGTTTTCATTTAGTAGCTGGTGGTAGCAACACTCACTTGATTTTAATTGATTTAAGAAACAAGGGAGTGATGGGTAATTTAGCTGCCGAAGCTCTAGAAGCAGCCAACATTGTTTTGAACCGCAACAGTGTGCCTTTTGACACTAATCCTCCCTTCTACTCCTCTGGAATTAGAATGGGTACTCCAGGAATAACTAGTAGAGGCATGAAAGAAAAAGAAATGATTAAGCTTGCTTCTTGGATCAGCAAGATCATCGATGATATTGCGCGAATTCAGAGTGAACAAGAATTAACTTTTGACCAAATAAAAAAGAGTGCAACTCGTAAAAAAATTATTGCTTCTTCAAAAGTAATTAAGGAAGTAAAAGCAGAGGTGATTAAACTTTGCAAGAAGTTCCCTGTTCTCGGCGAATATTAATTACAAACAAAAAAAGAAATTGAAAAGGAAGGATTTTTCATGAAATCAGATATTGAAATTGCTCAAGGGGTTAAACTGAAAGCAATAAAAGATGTAGCTAAATCAGTTGGCATAGAAGAAAAATATTTAGAATATTATGGTCAGACTAAAGCCAAAATAAATTTAGATATTTGGCAAAAATTAAAAGAGAAAAAAGATGGCAAACTGGTTTTAGTCACAGCTATGACTCCAACTCCTGCTGGAGAAGGTAAAACCACTATCACCGTTGGCTTGGGACAAGCTTTATGGAGTTTGGGTAAAAAATCAATGATCTGTTTGCGTGAGCCATCATTGGGGCCAATTTTTGGCATTAAAGGTGGTGCAGCTGGCGGCGGCTACGCTCAAGTTTTGCCCATGGAAGATATCAACCTGCATTTTACCGGCGATCTTCATGCTGTGGGAGCTGCTAATAATTTATTAGCTTCTTTAATAGATAATCATATTCATCACGGCAATAGTCTGCAAATTGATCCTCGTAAAATTTCCTGGAGACGTTGTGTGGATATGAGTGATCGAAGTTTGCGCTCAATCGTGATCGCTCTTGGCACAGGTAATGGTTTAACTAGACAAGATGGCTATGATATCACTGTCGCTTCTGAAGTAATGGCCATTCTCTGTTTAGCTAAAGATCTTAAAGATCTAAAAAAACGTTTAGAAAAAATGATTGTGGCCACTAATACTAAAGGCGAACCAATCACCGCTAAAGATTTAAAAGCTGCAGGTTCTCTAACAGTTTTGTTGAAAGATGCCATTAAGCCTAATCTTGTCCAAACCGTCGAAGGTTCACCAGCTTTTATCCACGGCGGGCCTTTCGCTAATATCGCTCATGGTTGTAATTCTATAATTGCAACAAAAACCGCTCTCAAATTAGCAGATGTTGTGGTCACTGAAGCAGGTTTTGGCGCTGACCTTGGAGCAGAAAAATTCTTGGATATTAAATGTCGTATTGGCAAATTGCAACCAAATGCCGTCGTCTTAGTTGGCACCATTCGTGCACTAAAACATCATGGTAAGGGTGAGCTAGAAGCTGGCTTAGCCAATTTAGGTAAACACATTGAAAATATGCAAAAATTTGGCTTGCCAATGACGGTAGCCATTAATAAATTTGCCAATGATACCACTCAAGAAATTAATTTGGTTAAAAAATATTGTCAAGAGCGCGGTGTTAATGCCATCATGGCTGAAGTTTGGGCCAAAGGAGCCAAGGGTGGTCAAGAATTAGCTAAAGAGGTTTTAAATTTGGTTAAAGAAAAAAATAATTTTAAATATATGTACGATCCTAAACTAGGCCTAGAAAAATCTGTTGAAGCAATTGCCACTAAAGTTTATGGAGCAAGTGGAGTGACTTGGAGTGTTGCAGCTCGTCAAGCTATCAAAAAATATGAAAAATGGAACTTAGGGAGCATGCTAATTTGTATGGCAAAAACCCAAGCTTCAATTTCTGACAATCCCAAAGCACTTGGTAGACCTGAAAATTTTAAAATTAAGGTGAGAGAAATTCGCTTAAGTGCTGGCGCCGGGTTTTTTGTCGTGATTGCTGGCAGCATTATGACCATGCCTGGATTACCCAAAGAACCAGCAGCCGACAATATTGATATTAATGATCAAGGGGTGATAAAAGGCTTGTTCTAATTATTAAGCAACATTAATTTAATTAACGCTCGATTAAAAATCGAGTGAGAAGAAGGAAGCCATGGCTCAATTAATTGATGGTAAAGCTTTATCTAAAAAAATTCAGCTCCAAATTAAACAAGAAGTTGCCCGTTTAAAGTTTAAGCCCGGACTGGCTGTTGTTTTAGTTGGCGAAGATCCTGCTTCACAAGTTTATGTAAACAGTAAGGAAAAAGCTTGCCAAGCAGTCGGCTTTTATAGTCAAAAAATTGTTTTAGATAAAAATATCACCCAAGAAAAACTCTTAACTGTCATTAAAAAATTAAATAAAGATCCAAAAATTCATGGCATTTTAGTGCAATTGCCTCTGCCCAAGCATTTAAATGAAAAAATTGTGATTGATAATATCAACCCAGAAAAAGATGTTGATGTTTTTCATCCTTATAATGTTGGCGAATTGCTTTTAATGAAGTATTTGCCTAAATTAGATGAGCTATTAGCCCCTTGCACTCCCAAGGGCATTATGAGAATGATACAAGAATATAAGATTGATGTAGCCGGTAAAAAAGTGGTGGTGATCGGACGAAGCAATTTGGTGGGCAAGCCAATTGCTTTAATGCTCCTCGCTAGTAATGCCACTGTTGAAATTTGTCATTCACGAACGCATGACTTGGAAAAAACTTGTGCTCAAGCCGATATTATCATTGCCGCGATTGGTCAAGCTAATTTTGTCAACAAAAGCATGGTTAAAAAAGGAACGGTGGTAATTGATGTGGGCATTAATCGAACAAAAGAAGGCTTGGTCGGCGATGTTAACTTTAAGGAAGTTGAAAATATTGCCAGCTATATCACTCCAGTTCCTGGAGGAGTTGGGCCAATGACCATCGCTTCATTGTTAGAAAACACTTTGTTGCTGGCTAAAAAACATCAATAATTGCCCGTTGATAGCTTTCAGCACCCCGTCAATCATTATGACGAAGAATCATAAAACGTGATTTGATATTTATACTGTCCTCTTCCTTTTTTTAACTTTATTTCTGATAAGATATAGACATTGTGCTAAATCAAAAGAGTATTCCCTATTTTTCAAAACTAAAAACTTTCTTCGAAAATATTGACAAAAATAAACTTTTTATAATTTTATTATCAATAATTGTTGTTTTTGCTGCTCTTGTCAGATTTTACAAACTCGACCAATTGCCTATGGGCTACAATTTAGACGAGGCTGGTATGGCTTATGACTCCTGGGCACTTGCAAATTGGCGCGTTAACCGCAATATGATGCATTTGCCGGTTTATCTCCCCAACACTGGTGGTGGTCAAAGTGTTCTTTATGCCTATTTAAGCGCTGGGCTTATTTTTATCTTTGGCATGAGTAAATTCATCATTCGCACACCAGCTGTAATTTTCGGCTTAATGACAATTATTTTCGCTAGTCTTATTACTAAAGAAGCTCTTGGGAAAAAAGCTGGATTAATCAGTGCTTTTATGATCGCTATCATGCCTTATTTCATTATGGCATCCAGGCTTGGCTTTGACTGTAATCTCTTTCTAGGCATGTCCACTCTCTCTATTTATCTCACTATTGTCGCCATAAAAAAACAAAAATTTCCCTTTTGGATTCTGGCAGGACTTTCTTGGGGAGTTACTCTCTATACCTACATTCTCAGTTATATTGCTATACCAATTTTTATCACTCTCACTATTATTTATCTATTGATTATTAAAAAAATTAATTGGCGCCAAACTCTTGTGTTTGGTCTTGCTATTTTAGCTCTAGCTTGGCCACTAATCATTTTAATCATCATTAATCACTTCGATCTTCCTCCAGTTTATTCTCGTTTTTTCTATATTCCTAAACTTACGATCTGGCGTGCTGGTGAACTAAGTGGTGTAAACTTTTTTGAACGCCTCATTGATTTACCAAAAACTCTTTTTATTATTCCTGATCAAGATACTGAAGCCTTTATCACTTCACACGGCACCATGTATAATTTCACTCCCATTTTCATCATTACTGGCACAATTATGTTTTGCATTCAAGGATTTAAAAGTCTTCGCAAAAAAAAGTTTTCAACCAATGTTCTTCTCACCTTCTGGGTAATTGCCATGCTCGTTCTGGTTTTTACTCTTGATGATATTATGAATTATCGCCTCAACGCTTTTTACTTTGTCCTTGCTTATGGTTTAGTTTTTATTCTTACTTGGCTGGCAAATAAATTTCTCAAGCACTGGCAAAATCTTTTCTACATCTTTGTTGTTATCATTTTTCTTTTCTCATTTTCTTCTTTTGCTCATAGTTATTTTGTTAAACAGCCACTGGCTGGTTTTCCCAGTCTACATTTTGGCGACACTTTCTCTGAACCACTTTCCTATTTAGACGACTGGCTTAACGACAGGGGTTATTCCTCATCTGATTTTCAAATCTATCTTGATGAAAAATATATTTATTACTATCTAGGAGCCCTCACCCCACCTCAAGAAGTGGACCTTACTAAAGACCAGATGCGAGAAGTTAATTATCAGAATTTTCACTTCGAATGGCTACCGGAAAACAACACTGAGGGCCTTCCTTATGTTCCTAGTAAAATCAATACTGAAGATATTTTTATCATCAAAAACAATCGTTCTAGTTATATTGAAAAACTAATTAATTATGGCTTCACCCCCATTTATCAAAATCTTAGATACACCATCTATCTTGACGAACATAATTTTTTACCTATACCTGGCCAGCAGAATTAAACTTAGCAGCTATCACCGCCTAAAACATCTGGACGTGTTGGACACAGCTTTGTTTTTTCTCTCATTTTATGATATAATAGCTAAGTCTTAGATTGAAAACGTGTTGAGGTTCAATATTATTCCCTCCATAGTTCAAAATATGAGATGACCCTAGCTTAGGGTGATTATTATTATCTTTGCAAATAATTTTGCAAGAGAAAAAGGAAAGCATGTCTGATTACAGACAAGAAGAAGAAAACAAAAAAAAGCTTTTTGTTGGCAATTTACCGTTCAGCGCCACTCAAGAAGAATTACAAGAAGTTTTCTCAAAATTTGGTGAAATCACCAATATTAATTTAATCACTGATCGCATGTCAGGCCGACCTAAGGGTTTTGCCTTCGTCGAATACGCCAGTGAAGAAGAAGCTCAAGCTGCTATTGACGGAATGGCTGGTCAAAAAGTTGGCGATCGCGAAGTGATTGTTAATTTAGCTCGACCTCGTCAACCTCGTCCAAATCGTGGTGGCTTTGGTGGACAACGCAATTACGGCGGAAATCGTTCTGATAATCGTAGTAATCACTATTAAATCGAACAATTTTAAAAATTTAAAAACCAGCTTTCGGGCTGGTTTTTTTATTGTCAAATTCTTGTCCAATTCCTAGTGAATAATAATTGGGTGAGTGTTTTTGCCACAGCTCTGATTATTAATGAAGTTTTTGCCAATCCTGTAAGTGGCAGCGAGTGGGTAGAAATTTTTTATTTTGGAACTGATCAGCTTTCCGCTGCTGATTATCTCAATTTTACTATTAGTGACGATAAACGTGTAATTTACACTTTCCAAGGTGATGAAATATGGTCAGATAATTTTTTAGTAATCGAAGTATCTGGGCTGAATAACGATCAAGATAGTGTGATTCTCAAAGACAACAGCAACAACATTATTGATCAAATGGATTATAGCTCCACAGAAAAGGGCTTGAGCTGGTTAAGAGTTAATCAGGAAGAAACGCTCTTCGTTCTTGGAGAACCCAGTCCCAATCTGCCCAACCCCATTGCTTACCCCAGCCCCACAATCACCCCTAATCCAAAGCTTACTCCTCAGCCAACTCCCAAACCGTCTGCCACTGCGAACCCGCAGCTGGCAACAAACCCCGATTCCACAACTAATGATACTACTACAAACAAGTTGGGGGCAGGAAATTCGCCACAGTCAAACAAGGCTTCAAATAGCCAAACTCTCTCGCAGCAAGAACTAGCTCATCAATATTTTGCCAATTATCAACAGCAAAAAAATTTCCAAATTCACTACCCTAAAGATCGACAGCTCCGCCAAGCACGCTTAGTTTTTTTAGGGCAAAAAATTCTTACAAAAGCTGTGGTCGATGTTATAATAGGAGGTTCACTTCTTATCATAGCAGCTGTTTTATTAAGTTATGAAGCAAAAAAAAAGTCATAAAAAAGAAACTTTTTTGCTTTATTTAAAAGCTTATTTGCCAAGCATTTTGTGGGGAGGTTTGATATTTATCATGTCAAATCAAGAACAATTGCCTGGTTTTAGTATTTCTTTATTGGATTTTTTACTTAAAAAATTAGCACATATGTTTGTTTATGCTGTTTTCTATTATTTCTTGTTCCATGCCTACCTAAATACCCATCAAACTCAGCAAGCGACAAAAAAACATTACCTAATACCTTTGTTTATCGCTTTGATTTATGCCATCTCCGATGAAGTCCATCAGTCGTTTGTTGCGGGTCGTTATGCCAGTACCCGTGACATCGCTTATGATTTCCTAGGAATGATGTCTATACTGTTATATCAACAAAAAATGCTTTAATTGCCACTTGACTTAATAAGTCAAACTAGTACACTAATTGATACTTAAAAAGTAAATTATTAAGTAAAAAGAAAGAATCAATAATGACCAAATCTGAATTGATTAATGTTGTTGCCAAAAAGGCACATTTAACTAAAAAGGCAGCTAATGAAGCAGTAGAAGCTGTTTTTGAAGAAGTGATTCGTACTCTAAAAAAAGGAGACAAAGTTGTAATTTCCGGTTTTGGAACTTTCTACGTCAGTAAAGTCAATGACAAGCACGTTGAGCCTTTTGGCGATAAAACCAAACGCCAATTAGTTAAGGGCCATCGAGTTGTTAATTTCCGTGTTGGCAAACCTCTTAAAAAAGAAGTTTGGTAATTTTACTAAATTAAATAACAAACCCACCTTATTGGTGGGTTTTTTATTATTAAATTTAAAATTTAAGGTTAAAATTTAACGTTTTGGAGATTGGCGTTTACGACGAGCTTTACCGCCCATACCAACTTTACGAGTTTCTTTGGTTCGGTCATCGCGAGTCAATAATCCTGCAGGCTTTAAAAAAGTCCGAAATTCGGGATTATGCTTGACCAGAGCACTTGATAAACCATGAGTAATCGCATCTAATTGAGCTTTTTTACCTGAACCGCTAACTTTAGCTGATACGGTAAATTTGCCTTTTGTGCCAGTTAAGTTAAATGGCAACATGTAGATTGAGGCTGCATTACGAATTCCCTCAAAATAGTTGGCAATAAGCTGGTCATTGACAACTGAATCGCCGCTTCCCTCAAAAATTCTGACTCTGGCTGTAGCAGTTTTACGACGGCCAATAGCTTCTGTATACTTGGTATTCGGTAATTTAAAATCTGACGAAGCTTTACTTTTAACTTTAAGGGCACTAGGCTTTGGAGCTTTTTTAATTATCTTTTTAACCTTGCTGGTTTTTTTATTCATGCGAATTGCCATATTATTTTGCCTTTATCAAGTTCTTGTAGGGATGTTGATCACCTATAATAATCTTTAATCTTGCTAAACGCAGATCTCGTAATCGATTTTTTGGCAACATGTTTTTCACCGCTGATTCAAGCACTTTGCTCGGATTTTTTTCAATCATTTCAGCAAAAGTTCTTTGTTTAATGCCTCCTGGAAAACCAGTGTGCCAATAATATATTTTATTATTAACTTTATTACGAGTGACTTCAATTTTTTCCGCATTAATGACCACCACATAATCTCCACCATCATTATGGGGCGTATAAGTGACCTTATGCTTACCAATGAGTTTTTCTGCGATTTGCGTAGCTAAACGACCTAAAACTTGGCCACTAGCATCATATTCGTACCAATCGCGTTTGATTTCTTCTTTTTTTTCAATGAAAGTTTTATTTTTTGGCATGATTCTTTACTTGGCAGTCTTTGTTAATACCTTCTCTTTTTTAGCGTCTTTGCTGGGTTTTTTAGCGTCTTTACTGGGTTTTTTAACTTCTTTTGCGCTTTTAGCATCCTTATTAGGGGATTTTTTGCTTTCATTCTTTAAACCCTGCCATTTTTTTTCATCGATTAATAAACTTAAACGATAAACTGGCATATTATCACCACGGCGATTACTTAATTTTTCTAAGCTACAAAAACCACTTTTGCGTTCTGCAAAGGCTGGCACGACTTGATCAAACAAAGTGTTAACGACATCTCTTTTGCCAAAAAAACGATGAATTGATCGGCGAGTCGCTACATCACCTTTTTGCGCTCGACTAATTATTTTATCTGCCAAGCGTCGGACTTCTTTTGCCCGCGCTTCGCTCGTTTCAATTTGCCCATGCTCAATTAAAGCACGAAGTAAATTACGCAACAGCGCTTTACGACTTTTTGTATCACGATTAAAATGTTTAGCTTTGACCCGATGTTTCATATCCTTACTCCTAAGCTGATATAACGGCTCCTTTTTTTGACAAAGCTTCTTCGATTAAATCAATGCTTTTACCTCCAAGATTTTTAACTTTGGAAATTTCAGCTTTAGTGCTAGCTAATAAATCTTTAACAGTTTCAAAACCGCCTTTACGCAGCGCATTGGCTATACGAGTTGGCAAATCTAATTCTTCAACAGTTAAACGCATCACCTCTAATTCTTCGGGGCTAATGGCTGGTAATTCTTCTTTAACTTCTGGTAAAACAGGATTCACAATTTGTTTAAACTGAGCGATTAAAATCTCACTAGCCTTTTGGATTGCCTCTGCTGGGGTCACACTGCCATCGGTCTGAATATCAAACACGATGCTATCGTAGTCAGTACGACTACCAACGCGAGTTGCCTCAACACGATAAGCAACCTTAATTACTGGAGAAAACAAAGCATCAACTGCTATTTGACCAACATTTTCCACTTCTATTTCTTGAGCTAATTTGTAGCCAACTCCAGGCTCAACAATCATTTCAATATCTAAATTTTTACCTTTGGTTAAAGTCGCTAAATACAGGTCTTTATTGATGACTTCAAAACCAGCCTCACATTTAATATCTTGAGCACTGATTTCCTTAGGACCTTTAACATTTAAGCGTAAAATCCCAGCTTCATTGCTGTCTGACTTAATACGAATATTTTTTAGATTTAATATTAAATCAACCACATCTTCTTTTAAGCCTTCGTAAGTAGTGAATTGATGGCTAACTCCATCTATGCTTAATTTAGTTATTGCAAAGCCAGGTAATGAGCTCAATAAAACTCGACGCAAAGCATTGCCTAAAGTGTGGCCATAGCCATTTTCTAATGGCTCAATAACAATGCTTGCACGTGAGCCATCGCCTTCCACTTCAGTAACCGTGAAGATTGGATTCATAACGCTGCGATCATTTAAATTTTCTGTCATATTTTTTCCTTTGTTTCGCCTCCCTCAAAAGAGGAATCCGTTTCTAGATTTATAATTATTAACGATTGTAATATTCAACTATTAGTTGTTCGTCTATTTTTTCAATAATATCTTCTCTAACTGGTAATTTTATGATTTTAATCGAAGTTCCTTTCACTTCTATCCAATTAGGGACTGGTCGTTCTTCTTCCATAGCGGCTGCTACCTGAGGAATCTTTGCCGATTTACTCTTTTTCATGGTGATGACATCACCAACTTTAACCGTATAAGAAGGAATATTCATTTTTTTACCATTAAGTAAAAAGTGATCGTGTCTGACTAATTGTCTAGCTGCAGCTCTAGTTAAAGTAAAACTAGCACGATAAACTACATTATCTAGACGTCTTTCTAATGAACTTAACAACACTGTGCCAGTGGCGGCTGGATTTTTACTGGCTTCTTCAAACATTTTATGCAATTGTTTTTCTAAAATTCCATAAATATATTTTAATTTTTGTTTTTCTCTAAGCTGGATAGCGTAATCCGATAATTTACGATGCGCCTTGGCCCCATGCTGGCCAGGTTTAATGGCTAATCGTCTAGCTGTTTTAAGAGCATTGGTTTTTAGACCTAAATCTTCACCTATTTGACGCTGGAGCTTTTGTTTTGAACCGATATATCTTGCCATAGTAATTTTAGAAGTTTAATTTCTAGCCTTTCTTGGTCGAGTTCCATTGTGTGGGATGGGAGTTAAATCAGCAATCAAACTAATGGCGATTCCCTGCGCTCGCAAAACTCTTAATGCTACATCTCTTCCTGGGCCTGGCCCTTTAAGATAAACATCCATTTGATTCATTCCGTAATTGTTTTTTGCTTTGGTAACAGCATTTTCCACAGTAATTGTGGCTGCATATGGAGTAGATTTGCGTGAACCACTAAAACCAGCTCCTCCTGTGCTTTCCCAACACAAAACGTTGCCTTTTTCATCGGTGATGCTCACCAAAGTGTTATTAAAAGTAGCACTCACATACAAACGACCTTTAGTGATCGTTCTAGTGATACGTTTATTATTATTTTTTTTATTTTTATTAGTCGTTTTTTTACTGGTCACAGCCATAATTACCTTTATTTCTTAGCGCTTTTTGCTTCTTCCATTTTGCTGGCAGCTTCTTTAGTAATTGAACCAATAGTTCTTCTAGCTCCACGCTTAGTTCTCGCGTTTGATCTAGTTCTTTGCCCACGAGCAGGTAAACCCGCATTGTGTCTCATGCCTCGATAAGACTGAATTCTTTTTAAGCGAGTAATATTGTCATTAATTTCTCGACGCAAATCACCTTCAACTAGGTAGTCATCGAGAACCGCCTGAATACGATTGATTTCTTCACCGCTTAAATCTTTAGCTCTTTTATCAGGATTAAGCTTACATTTAGCAACGATTTCTTCGGCTAAATGAGGCCCAATGCCAAAAATTGAGCGTAAAGAATAATTAATTTTTTTATTATCTGGTATATCATGACCCGCAATACGTGGCATAATTTATCCTTGCCTCTGCTTGTGCTTGGGATTACTACAAATAACGTACAATTTCCCATGTCGCTTAACAAGCTTGCAATTTTTACAAATTTTCTTTAATGACGCTTTAACTTTCATAATTCTAGACGTGCAATATACCCTACTGGACTAAATTTTTAAAGAGTTAAATTTGTCCATTGCGGAATATTAAACTTCCTTATTGATTTGTGTGCGATTGCCTACCAGTTGATCGATAAGTAATCTTGCATTTTGTTAGATCGTACTTACTAACGTAACCTTTTACTTCATCTCCTGGCATTACCCGAATGCGATAAAGACGCATTTTGCCAGCTAAAGTACCTAATAACAAACGACCTTTCATTTGTTCTGCAGTCGAATCGATCACCCGAATACGAAACATCGTATTTGGCAAACAGCTTTCAACTTCACCAACAATCTCAAAACGATCAAGCTGACTATTGGCCACAGAGGGCGTAAAATCAACCTGTCGCTTCGCTTTGGCAGCTCGTTTGTGTTCTTGTACCTTTCCCATAAACGAGCATTATACCAGATTTAACAAAAAAAAGCACTTATAAATCTGTCTATTTCCCAGATTTATGATTTTTTTCATCTTTACTTTTAATTCTCTCTATCTTAAAGACAATATCATTAAACACTTCTTGAACATTTTGCTCTCCATCGACAACAGCTAAATGTTTGCGCTCTGAATAGTAATCTAAAACTTGAGAAGTTTTTTCATGAAAAAGTTCAATGCGTTTTCTAATCGCCTTGAGAGTTTCATCTTCTCGATCAGCCTCGCGACCAGAAATACGCCATAAGGCTTCTTTATCTGATACATCAATTAAAATTACTATTTCTTCGCCAGAAGTAGATTTCTCAAAAGCCTTAGCTTGAGGCACGGTACGAGGAAAACCATCTAAAATAAAACCATTGGCATACTCAGGTCTCTTTAAATATTCAATGACAATTTCTACAGTTTTATCATCAGGTATTAAAAAACCAGCATTGATCGTTTCTTTAACAAAGCGACCTAAATCGGTCTTGGTTTTAGCCATTTGCCGAAAAATATGCCCAGATGATAAATAAGGAATGTTATACTTTTCAGACAGTAAATTACCCTGAGTTGACTTGCCAGCTCCTTGAATACCGATGAGCACTAATTTCATAATCCCCTTCATTTACTAATTTAATTTACTATAGTGGTCGTAGTTTTCACTTAGTAATTGCGAATCAATTTGTTTGGCAGTTTCTAGAATTACCGAAACCACAATTAATAAGCTCGTTCCACCAATTGCTAAAGATTGAATATTGGTAATCATTTGGGCAACAGTTGGCAAAACAGCAATGCTGGCCAAGAAAATTGCTCCAGCTAAAGTAATTCTAGTAACGACAAATTCTAAATATTTACGAGTTGGGCCACCCGGCCTAATGCCAGGAATAAAAGCACCACTCTTTTTTAATTCCTCACTAATATCCTCCGCGTTGAAAAAGATAATGGCACTAAAATAGCTAAAAACAAAAACCAAGACAAAATTAGTTATTAAATACCAAATGCTAGTTGGAGCAAATGCTACAGTTAATTTCTCACCTAAATTGATGAGAAATTCTTTGCCAGTTAGGGGTAATACTCGACCCAAAAATGATGGCACCATCATCAGTGACACAGCAAAAATAATGGGCATTACTCCTGCCACATTAATTTTGATGGGTAAATGACTGCTTTGTCCACCAACTTGACGACCACCCTGAATCCGTTTAGCGTACTGGATATTTACTTTTCGCACCGCTTCATTAAAAAATACTACCAAAGCGGTCACGGCTAAAATTAAAGCCAAGGTAACTAGCACCGTAACTAATTGATTCTCACCACCAGTTAAAAGTGATTGGCCAATACTGCTTGGAATTTGACTAACAATGCCCACTAGCAAAATCATCGAAGTGCCATTGCCAATTCCATATTCCGAAATTAATTCACCAAACCACATCATTAACATCGAGCCAGCGACCAGGGTTAAAACCACCATGGCCATCATGCTTGTTTGTGTACTAACAAGGAGGTTTTGAGAATTAAGTAAAGCCAGGGTAGCTACTGCTTGAATGGCAGCTACAGGCACAGCAATAAAGCGCATATACTGATTAAGCTTGGCTTGACCAGCTTCGCCCTCTTTTTGCATTTCTTTAATTTTGGGAATAACCATGCCTAATAATTGCATGACAATCGAGGCAGTAATGTAGGGATTAATGCCCACAGCCACAATCGAAAATCGAGCTAAAGTGCCACCAGCAAAGACATTGAGAAAACTTAAAAATTCGTTACTGGAAAAAATTAGTTTGAGACGTTCGACGTCAACTACTGGTACCGGAATATAAGCAAGTAAGCGGGTTATGGCAAAAATTACTAGAGTAAAAATGAGCTTTTTTTTTAGAGCTTGGTTGGCAAAAATAGCCTGGATCTTTGTTTTTATTTGTTCTAGCACAAACTTTTATTTTATATTTTTTTACTCTACTTTTCCACCTAAAGATTCAATTTCTTTCTTAGCAGCTTCACTAAGTGCGATCCCCTTAACTGTAATTTTACGATTAAGTTTACCTTTTTTGATAATTTTAGCTTTTTTAAAAACTGGATTAATGATTTTATTAAGTTTTAAAGTATCTAAACTAATTTCTTCTAAATCCATTGCATTGATATCATCAAAAGTTAATTCAGCTGTGGGTTTTAAATTCTCAAAACGAGATTTACCTCGCCACATAGGCAAACGCTTAGTTAAAGGCAATGAACCTCCTTCAAACCATAAAGGAACTTTAAAACCAGTTCTAGATCCTTGTCCCTTTTGGCCTCGGCCAGCAGTGTGACCACCTTTACCAGAACCATAGCCTCGACCCAAGCGTTTCGCAGACTTTGTTGTAGTTTTTTGTAACTGATTAAATAATGACATTTTTACTTTTTGCTTGTACTTTTTAGATTTTTATCACTTACTTTTTTGACTGGTTTTTTTGAGTCTTGATTGTGTGGAGTAATTTTAGCTTGTTTGGCAGCAACTTTTTGATCCTGAGCCTTTTGCTTAGCTTGTTCTTGCAAAACAGCAATTCTTTGTTGCTCTTCTTTTTCGATTTCGGCAATAGAGCGCAGCTTAATATCTTTAATTTTTACTAATTGAGTTATTTGTTTTAAAGCTTCAAAAGTTGCATAGACGCTAGATGCTTTATTATCACTACCCATGATTTTTGCTACCACATCTCTGACACCTGCCACTTCTACTACAGCCCGAACTGGACCACCAGCAATCACTCCTGTACCTTTACTCGCTGGTTTAAGCATCACCTTGCCTGCGCCTCTTTTAACAGTGATGGCAAATGGAATCGTGGTGCCATCAAGAGGAATAACAATCATTTTTTGTTTGGCTTTTTTAATGCCTTTTTGGATAGCTGACAAAACATCACTCGCTTTACCCAATCCAACACCAACTTTCCCTTTACGGTCACCAACTACTAAGAGAGCGGAAAAACCAGCTTGATTGCCACCTTTAGTTTTTTTAGAAACTCGAGAAATTTGAACAACTTTTTCTTCAAATTCCTTGGGCTGATTGAATTTTTGTGAGTTATTTTTTGCCATATGATTTATATATTAATGCCACCTTCTCTTAAAATTTCCACTACTTTTTTAACCCGTCCATGATATTTGTAATAAGAACGGTCTAAAACTAAAGCATCAATTTTTTTTGTTTTTAAAGCTTTTAATAATTCTTGAGCAATTAGTGCTGCTCGTTCGGTTTTGCTCTCTTTACTTTTTTCGTCTTGATTAATATCAGAACTGGCTGCTAAGGTTTTAGCCTGCATATCGTCAATGACTTGTAAATATAAATGCTTATTAGAACGAAAAACAGTTAGTCGAGGTCGTTGGCTAGTACCATGAATTTTACCCCGCACGCGTTTTTGTCTTTTAAGACGCTGGTTAAGTGTTTTTTTAATATTTAACATTAGGCAACTGTCTTTCCCGGTTTAGTTTTTACGAATTCATCACTGTACCTAATACCCTTACCCAAATAGGGTTCTGGTGGGCGCAAACTACGGATATCAGCACTGACCTGTCCAACTAATTGTTTATCAATTCCCTCAACGTGGACGGTGTCATTACCCTCAACTTTAAAGGTGATTCCTGGCACTGGATCAACAATAACTGGATGTGAAAAACCCAAGGTCATGCTTAAACCAGCTCCAGCACTAGTTACACGATAACCCGTTCCTACTAATTTTAAAGTTTTTTTGAAACTTTCAGTGACACCTACAATATTATTAGCAATTAAACTACGCATTAAACCATGATTGGCTCGAGTTTGCTTTAAATTGTTTTTGCGCTCAAAGATGATTTCTTGGTTTTCGATTTTCAGCTTAATTCCACTGGCTAATGGAGTCTTAAGTTCGCCTTTTGGGCCACGAATAACTACAAGATCATTGGCCACGTCGATGGTGACTTGTTGTGGAATGCTAATATTTTTTCTACCAATTTTTGACATATTTTTTTACCAAATTTGACAAAGAATCTCTCCGCCTACTTTCTCTTTACGAGCTTTTTTGTCATCAATAATCCCCCGATTGCTTGACAAAATAGTTAAACCATAACCATTGAGGGTTTGAGGAATGTCACTAGCTTTTACATAAACTCTTCTTCCTGGTTTAGATACGCGCTTCACATCGGTGATTACACTTAACTTGTTAACATAGCGCAAAATGATTTTGATCTCATTTTGTGGTTTTTTCTCAATTAATTGATAATCTTCAATGTATTGATTTTCTTTTAAGATTTTGACAATATCTTCTTTGACACGCGAATGAGGCAAAACAAGATCCTTGCGTTCTGCCATACACGCATTTTTTAGTCTAATAATCATGTCAGCAATTGGATCAGTCATATTTTCTTTAATACTTTATTTACTGCTTTTAACTACTCCTGGTAGTTCACCTTTACTTGCTAATTCTCTAAAGGTTAGACGACTTAAACCAAAAAAACGCATGTAACCTCTTGAGCGACCGGTAATTTTACAACGATTGACGCCTCTAGTCGAGACTCGATTTTCTTTACGCTTACCAGATTTTAGATAGGCCTCTCTTTTTTTCAAGAGTTTCTGAGATTTTACAATTTTTGATTTTTTAGCCATAGATTATAATTTTCCTCTTTATTTATTCCTTTTCAAAAGGGACGCCCAACAACTCTAACAATCGAAAAGACTGTTCTTGGTTGCTGTTGCTAATTACCAGATTAACTTGTAAACCACGAATTCTTTCAATTTGATCGAAATCTATTTCTGGAAAAGAAATTTGCTCTTCCACACCTAAACTATAATTACCATTACTATCAAAAGCCGCTTTGGGCACTCCGCGAAAATCTTTAATTCTGGGCAATACTAAAGCAATTAATTTATCTAAAAATTCCCACATGTATTCACCTCTTAAAGTAACCATCACTCCTAGAGGATCACCTTGACGCAATTTAAAGTTTGAAATTGCTTGTCGGGCTTTTGTGACTACTGGTTTTTGTCCAGTAATAATTTCAAATTGTTTAACTATAATAGGCATAACTTTTTCTCGAGCCTTTGGGTCTGCTGGATCAGTAACACCCATGTTTACCACAATTTTTTCAATTTTAGGCACAGCAAAGGGATTGGCTAATTTAAACTCTTTGATTAAAGCCGGTGTCACTACTTCTTGGTATTTCTGTCTTAAACGGTTCATAGTTGTTAACCTTTATCCTGAGTTTGTCTGATTTTTCTCATTTGAGTAACTCTGTTAGCAGCGCTCTTTTTTGTCTTTTTTTCTATTTCAATAGCTGCTTGTGCTGATTTTTGATTTGCATCAGCAACTGCTGAATCTTTCTTTTGCGCTTTATTTGCTTTTTGAGTTTCTTTAATTGTTTTTGCTAATTTTTCTACTTTAGCCACTTGACCAGTTTTCCTAAAAATTCTTTCTTTTTGACCATCTGCTGTAAAACGATAGCCTAAACGATCTGGCTGGTCTTGGTCATTGAGCGCGGCAATGTTAGCCAGAGGCAAAGGACGTTCGCGCCTGGTTTTTTCTCCAGCTTTGTCCATAAAAGGCTTAGTGTGTTTGTAATAAAGATTAACATCTTTGACCAACACTTTATTTTCTTTGCTTAATAAAGCCACAATCACACTTTTTTTGCCTTTATCTTTGCCAGCAGTAACAAGCACTCTATCTCCTACTTTAAATTTCATAATACCTCCGGAGCTAAACTAGCAATTTTATTAAATCCTTTATCTTTGACTTCACGAGCGATAGGCCCAAAAACGCGTGTTCCTACTGGATCTTTACTGTCACGAGCCTGAACAATAACTGCCGCATTTTCATCAAATCTTAAATACTCGCCGTTTGCTCGACGCTTCTCTTTGGCAGTTCTAACAATGACTGCCCGCACTTTTTCTCCTCTTTTGAGGTTGCTACCTGGATCAGCACTAATCACTGAAGCCACTACAACATCTCCCACAGCTCCAAATCTTCTGCGTGAGCCACCATAAACCTGAATGACCCTAATTTTTTTAGCGCCACTGTTATCGGCCACATTTAGTACACTTCTTAGTTGTATCATAGTTTATTTTTCAATCTTTTTAATGACTTTAAATTTTTTAGTTTTGCTGAGCGGTCGACATTCTTGAATCTCAACCACATCTCCAAGAGCTAATTTCATTTTTTCTGGATCAAAATCACTGGCATATTTTTTACTTCGTTTCACTCTTTTGCCATAAAGATGATGAGTCCACATTCTGGTCACTTCAACCCTGGCAGTTTTTGGATTCTTTAGTGATATTATTTTGCCTTGTAAGTTTTTCATATTGATTTGCTTAATTCTTTTTCACTCAATACTGCTTTGATTCGAGCAATATCTTTTCTTAAATTCTTTAGTTTAGCTGGGCTATCTAATTTGCCTGCTTTGGCTAATAAACGCATCCCAGCTAGGTCTTTGATTAAAACAGCTAAATCTGTTTTTAGTTCTGCTTGGTCCTTGTCGTGCAAGGCTTTAATGTCATTACTTTTCATTTTATTTTTTCACAAAAATAGTTTTAACTGATAATTTGTGTCCTGCTTTTGTTAAAGCTGAACGAGCAATATCTTCGCTAACGCCACTAACTTCGAACAAAATAAATCCGGGTTTGATTGGAGCAACATATTGTTCAATGGCTCCTTTGCCAGAACCCATTTTAACTCCAACTGGTTTTAAAGTTAATGGTTTATGAGGAAAAACTTTAATCCAGTATTTTCCTTCTCTTTTGGTCACATAGGTGATTTTTTTTCGAGCTGCCTCAATTTGGCGAGCTGATAATTCACCACCCTCAATGGCTTTCAGGGCAAAATCACCAAAAGCAAT
>JAAYYE010000024.1 GCA_012515515.1 Minisyncoccota bacterium | reverse complement strand
TGTGCTGTCCTTTAAAAGGTGGCGGCAGTTCTGCCAGAGCATCGTAGGCACCAAATTTAATGGGGTTTCCGGTAACTTTGACCTTCCCGGCAGTGGCATGTTCATATTCCACTAACATGTTTCGGGCTCTGGTGTTTTCGCTGGCACAAATTTGTGGGACTTCCAATATCGGCGCAACCGCAACCCTCGCATCACGGAGCATAGTAACAGCTTCATCAACTGTATAATTTTGCAGCCAATCATTGATAATACTGGTCATTTCTTCAATATTCTCCAGTCGGGCAGTATTACTATTGAATTTTGGATCGGCAGCCAATTCCGGCACTCCCATCAGCTGGGTCATATTGCCCCACAATTTTTCGTTAGAAGCTACTATTATTACAAAGCCATCTTTACATTTGTATACATCATAGGGTCCTCCATCCGGATGGCGGCTTCCCTGTCTTTTTGTGGGCCGACCGGCAACCGTATAGGCAGGTACGCTGTTTTCAAGGCAGGTGAATATACAGTCAACCAGCGACACATCGATATGCTGACCCTCACCTGTTTTATTTCGGTAATTGACTGCTCCCAGAATTCCTATGCAGCCATATAGGCCTGCTATAACATCACCGATAGATGATCCGACCCGAAGGGGCATTTCGGGGAAACCAGTAATACTCATCAAGCCACCCATGGCCTGGGCCAGCGCATCATAGCCGGGAAGACTGCTGAGGGGTCCATATTGACCAAAGGCTGAGATTGAAAGATAAATGATATCCGGCTTAACTTTTTTACAATCGGTATAGCCAACCCCAAGTTTATCTGCGACGCCGGGGGCAAAATTCTCCATTACTATGTCTGCGTCCTTGACCAGGGCATAAAATATTTCTTTAGCTTGATCATCTTTTAAATTTAGTTCAATACTACGTTTACCGCGGTTTAAACCAATAAAATAGGTTGATTCCAGAGTGCCTTCGGCAAAGGGCGGCCAACTTCTTTCATTGGAGTTAGCTCCATCATCTTCCACCTTGGTTACTATGGCGCCCATGTCAGCCAGTATCTGGCTGCAGAAAGGCCCCGTATAAACCCTGGTCAAATCAACTATTTTCAATCCTTCCAGTATCTTCATACAATGTTTTCCTCCTTTAAAAAATATAATATTTGTCAGGGGAGAACCCTTGAGGTTAACCCTCCCCTGACAACAGGGGGAGCATTGGGGGGTACTGCGGGGAATGACAATTGATTCATTGCCCCGCAGCAATAAATATGGAACTTTTATTCGACCCAGATAATGGCACCAGCACCTTGGGTCAAACCTCCACAAATGGCACAAGCAGCAAAACCTCCGCCATTTTCTTTCAAGTTATAAGCCGCGGTCATCATTACCCGCGCTCCACTGGCAGTGTTGGGGTGTCCAACAGCTATTGCACTGCCATTTACATTCAGTTTTTGTTTCAAGGCTTCATATTTGGCCGGATCATTATCCAAAATTGGTTTGGCTGAAACCTCTTTAACCATTTCCGCATAATTGGCTGCCAG
>JAAYYE010000023.1 GCA_012515515.1 Minisyncoccota bacterium | reverse complement strand
CCAAGAGCCAGGGCCAGCGTTCTTTGGTACAAGGCTTTCGCGGCACCCTCCGTGATACTGGGATTTTCCTCCCGGGCTTTCGCAAGCTCTTTTTCCGCAAGCTTCTTGGCGGCCCCCAGCTTTTGCTGCATTTCCTTATGCAGGCGTAGTGCCACAGTCTCCGGGAGCAACTTGTACAATTCATGAATGTCTCCCTCGACCCCCACGGGAAGGATGACCCGTAGCCGTTCTCCCGCAACCTTGTCGAATTTGGGCTTCCCGTCATTGTCCACCGTGGTGTATTCCAAGCCCATGTAGGCCGCCAGTTGGATCAGGGCATTAAGCTTCTGCTCATCCTCTGTGATTTTCTCAGCACCCCAGTTACCCCAGAGGGCCCGGCCTTTGAGTTTATACTTGGACGGTTTGCCATCAGGCCCGATGCGGAACGTATACTCCTTGTATTTGTCGATATATCCGGTCAGGCCCCATTCCACCACACGCTGTTTGTAAAAGCGATCAACCTTGGATAATTCTTTTTGAATCTGCACGGACTCATCGACAAGGACCCGGGTCAGCGTGGCTCCACCACCCCCTCGATAAGGGGACAATACATCATCAAACCCGGACACAACTGCCACAAGGGAATGTGTGGCCTCCGAGGGTGCCTGGGTGACAGGGTCAGCCAGGCCGTCCAGTGAGTGTGGGGAATAGTCCCCGGCAAAATCAAAATAAGCCTGCTGGGCCTTGGAAAACTTGGACGGCAGGTGCTCATAGGCCCATTGACGCATGGACTCCACGGCAAGATCGGTAAGTCCGGCAAGATTGTTCGTATCCTCCAGGGCCGCCGCAGCCACTTCGTAAGAGGGGGCTTTGACAAAGGGCGCCAGGGCCTTGTTCCAGGCTTCCGCCAGGCGTATTCGCTTATCCAGCAAAGTGGGGCCAGTCATGTCTGGATTCTGGGCCACCACCTCCTCAATGTGGGCTTCCAGCCACTCTTCCACAAGGGCGTCGGCTGTTTTATAACGCCGGTAATTGGGTTGCTCTCCGATCTCCCGGACATATTCTTCAGGGGTGTCCTGTAGAACTTTTTGGGTTGGGCGAAGCTCCCCAGGTTGCCGGTCGACAGCAGGCCATGCGTCCCCGGTCCATTCAAACTTGTGGTCAATCCACCTACGGAATACTTTTTCCGCATAGAGGTCCACAGGGGGCTGCACACGGGGGTCACGGACAAGTTTGTCAATAGCCTTATGGGCCTTGTCCCGGGTGGGCGCCCTTACTATGGCCTCAAATTCATCCCGGTAGTCCTCCAAAAGTCTTTTCTTCGCCCAAGCCGGAGAGGGGTCACCCGCCCGGCGTCCCATGCCATAGAGGGTGCGATCAATCAATTCCGCGGGTGTGTACTCCTCCACCACACGGGTAAGGGAGTGCGTGACCGGGCGCTCAATAAACTCAATGGGCACCTGCTCCATTTCTGCCCGGTATTCTTCAAGATCAAAGCGTTGTTGCAGGCGGGGGTCGGGCTGCGCCAGGAGGTCCACCCGCTTTTTTGCCCGGGTGGCAGCCGTGTACAGCCAGCGAGCCATGTCCCACCCGGAGTTGTAGCTTTGCTTCACAAAGACTCGGCCCCATTCACTACCTTGCGCCTTGTGGGCGGTGACCGCGAACCCATGCGTGGCAAATATGATCCGGGGGTCAAACGACCTTCGGCCCGTGGCGGTGTTAAGCTTGAGGTCTCCCAGCTGCTCCAAGGCCGCCCGTGATTCATTGTCCAGGCCCTGTTCCACCTCCACCTGCCATACACTGGGCAGAGTGAGCCCGGGAGCCATGTACAGAATGGGCTCAAAGGTCTCCCGGCCAAGGGAGACACGGGCGCCCACATACCGAATGAAGTTCACCATGACCACCCCCTTTTTATCGGAAGAGGGCATTTTCACCTGGAACTCTGCGTGGGCTTTCCCAGGAGATAAGACTTTAAGCTGCTCCCCGTTGTTTACATTGACTGAGTTGGCCACACTCATCAACAGATCCCCCGCCACCAAAGCCTTTGAAGCCTGTGCGCCAAACAAAGTGTCCCTGGCCACTTTGTTCCAATACAGCCGGTCGGCATTTGTGGCCACGATCATGGCCACATCATCCGCATTTTCCAACAGTGCTTTTTTGTATGCGTCTTCAAAACTACGTAATCCGTCATGGAGCTGGAAATCCTCGGTTGACCGGGTGGGAACCGCCGGAGTGTGCGTGGCCCGCATACGGGTGACCGTGAGGCCCAGGCCGCTTCCGGCCTCCTGCCGCAGGAGACCTGTGAGGCTGGCGCGATGGGTGGGGGGCACGGGGCTCCGTTCCGCGTCAAGCACATGGGCATCCTGGCCAATTGCCTCCGTCTGGAAATTGTCCCCCACAAACAAGACCTTGCTCCCCGGTGAATTCTCCAAGGCATTCGTCAAATCCTTGAAATAATCAACGGACAGTTGCGAGGATTCATCCACGATGATGAGTGTGCCGGGGTGATGTCCCGAGGTCGTTTTCGTGGAATGACGTCATCGGACATCTTATAAAGAAGTTTGTGCAGCGTGGAGGTTTTAACGTCTTTGAGATTGGATTTCTCAAAAAACTCCGTGATGCGATTGACCGCCTTGTTCACTGGGGCCACCGCCTGCACCCGCATCCCCTGGCCCAGGGCATACCGGGCGATGTTCTCAAGCAGGGTGGTCTTCCCAACGCCCGCATACCCGACAAGGGAATTCATGCGGGCATCAGGGTCCCTGATGAAATCAGCAATCAGCTCCAACGCGTGTGCCTGTTCAACCGTGGGCCGCAGGGTGTCCGCCCGGGCAAACCGAATGTCCCGTACGTCCACGCCGTCCTGGTCTTCGGGGGTTCCGGCGTCGAGTTTGGCCGTGAGGTCGGGCGCCACCTTGTCCTTGACGCTCGGAGGCT
>JAAYYE010000004.1 GCA_012515515.1 Minisyncoccota bacterium | reverse complement strand
GGTAGCTAGAAGTAAAGTGAACAATTTAATTAAGGATGTTAAGCAATATCCTGAACATTGCCAAACAGTTGATGGATCAGACAATCAAGATCTTAATTTATTGCTCAGTCAATTGGTCTTGTTTGCTGGTTCCGATGTTAATTCCTTTATTTATCAAGAAGATGGTAGTTGGCAACAAAATCATCAGCTGGCTAGACAATATCCAGAGGGGCTTCCTGAGGAAAAATTTTGGCAGTGGCGCGAACAACTACGACAAGATTTTTGTTTTCCAAGTTCTGGGCAGGTGGTTTTGCGTTGGGATATTGCTAGTCAATTGGTCAATGGTCAAGAACATACTTTTAGTGACATGATTGAGGTAGTTAGTAAACCAATTGCTCCAGAATTGCTTGATCGTTATCTGCTAGAAGCATATAACAGTGGCTTAATTTTAGAATCTAATCAACACTTTGCTGCTTTAGAATGCTTAATGGAAAATGGACAGATTATTAGCACTAGTCATCTGCCTAGAGAACTCGAGGACGAAGGGGCTAGATTAGCCGATTTTAGCACTTTTAATATTTCGCCAGCTATTTTATCTGCTTTTTTACATTCAGTGATCAATAATACGCCAGTTTATATCCCATAATAATTTTGTAAATTAGCCCATAATTATATTGGGAACAATTGTAAGAAAATTTTGAGGAATTTGAGGAAATTGACTGGATTTAGTGAAGAAGTGTGGTACAATTTAAGCTCTAATTATTAATTTGGGCTAGGTGTTTATTTTCCTGATCAGACACCCGAGCCATTTTCAGACTCAATCTGAAATAAACAAGGAAGTAGATGCCAAAAAGCAAAAAAAATTCCACAGCTAAACAAGCTGATTCATCTAAAAAGAGTACTGCTAAAGCAGTCAAAACTGTTGTTGCTAAAAAAGCTAGTGCTAAGAAAGCCAGTGTTAAAAAACCTGCTGCTAAAAAGCCCGTTGCTAAAAAAGCTACTGCTACAAAAAAGCCCGTTGTTGCCAAAAAAGCCAGTGCCACCAAAAAAGCCAGTGCCACCAAAAAGCCCGTTGCTGCCAAAAAAGCCAGTGCCACCAAAAAAACGGCTCCAGCCGTCAAAGTTGAGGAAAAATCAGCTCCAGCCGTCACAAAGGCAGATCAGGCTTTACCAGAGGTCTCTCCAGAACCAGCCAACAAAATCCCACCGACAGGAGTTGCCAATTTACCCGAAATCGACCTCCAAGAAATGTTTGAGGCTGGCTGTCATTTTGGCCACAAAATTGCCAAGTGGCATCCAAAAATGGCTCCCTATATTTATGGTAGCGAGGGAGGCTCTCACATTTTTGATTTAGAAAAAACAGCTGAACAACTCGATATAGCTTGCCAAGGTTTTTATGATTTAGCCAAAGAGGGCAAAAGTTTACTAATGATTGGCACCAAGCGTTCAGCTCGGGACATTGTCAAAGAGGCAGCCACAGAAATGGGCTGTTTTTACATTGTTTCTCGTTGGATGGGTGGTTTATTGACTAATTTTAATCAATTGCAAAAATCTATTCAGCGGATGAGTGATATTGAAACTGGTCTTGAATCTGGAAAATTTGATAAATACACCAAATACGAGCGCCTGCAATTAGATAAAGAAAAAACCAGACTAGAAAGATTTTTTATTGGCTTGAAGGGTTTAAAAGGCAAACCAGATTGTATTTTTGTCATTGATCCAGAACAAGAAAAAATTGTAGTGAAAGAAGCTTTTAGTGAGGGAGTAGAGTTAATCGCTATAGCTGATAGCAATGCCGATCCCAGAAAAATTAATATTATTATTCCCGCCAATGACGATACCAGCAAAAGTGTGCAATATATTGTGCAACGCTTAAAGAATGCTTACAATGCGGGTAAAGTAGCGAGTAAATAGTCGCTGAAAGGTTAAAAATGACAATTAGCATGGAATTAGTAAAGCAATTAAGGCAAGAAACTGGAGCCCGAATTATGGACTGTAAAAAGGCTCTAGAAGACGCCAAAGGTGACTTAAAATTAGCTAAAAAATATGTTCAAGAAAAAGGCTTAGCTCGAGCAGAGAAGAGTAGTGATCGAGAAACTGTAGTCGGCTATATTGCCAGTTATACTCATGCAACTGGCCAAATTGCCAGTCTAGTGGAATTGTGCTGTGAAACAGATTTTGTAGCAAAAAATGAAGAATTTCAGCAATTGGCCAAGAATTTAGCCATGCAAGTGGTGGCCATGAATCCTCAAGACAAAGCTGAGTTATTAGCTCAAGATTTTATTCGAGATAGTGGCGAAAGTGTTGAGCGAACCATCAAAGCTTTGTCTGGAAAAATCGGTGAAAAAATCGTTTTAACTCGTTTTAAGCGCTTTATGATTGGCGAAAAAGATTGATAATTGTTAAACTAAATTAATACCGTCTTATGCGTGATTACTGCCCGTCCCGCCAAGAACAAGCCAAACTTAAAGCTAAAAAAGTCAAAGCTAAAAAAATTCGTCGGTCTAGGAACAAGCAAAGCCATTCCTACAATTGGCAAAAATTATTTTTTTTCGGCTTTTCATTACTCCTACTGGCGTTGTTAGTAGTTTTAGTGTTTTATTTACTCCGCAATCAGTTGATGAAGCGTCATCAGCTGGAACGCAATCAGCATTTGCTAATCATGGAAACAGGGCGAGCTCACGCCTGGGTGGTTTTAGCCCCAGCCGAACAAAAGATTAAAGTTTTCGATTTTAATTTATTGAGTGCTGCTAATTGGCAAAATGAAGAGCCTCAGCAAGAAATCAACGAGCAGGAGGCAACCCTCTATTACAGCTTAATTTTTAACAGCTTTATTGACCAAATTATCGAATATCCGAGCAAGACCCTAAGTGAAGACAAGCAAAATGAATTTAGGGCCTATCTAATCGAGGATTTAAAAAAAGGCAAGGCAAATAATTTAGCTTTTTATGTAGAGGTTGATGCGCTGACTTGGGAATGGGCGACTGATGTTGGAGAGAATACTCTAGCTAAAAAACAAGAACAATTTATTAATTTTCTTAATCGAAATACTGCAGTTAGCTATGACAAGTTGTTTGAATGTCCGGTGGCAGTCATCAACAGTAGTGGAGCTACTGGTTTGGCTAGTGCCTTTGCAGAATTATTGGAAAAAGATGGCTTTTCAGTGGTGAAAAGAGACAGTGGTCAAGACAAATTAGCTTCAAGCTCTTTATTAATTGATGCAGAAAATTCACACTGTCAGCCGATGGTGGATCGTTTCCAACAACTACTACCAGGCAAAACCATCACTACTAATCGAGAATTAGCTCAGCAATACCGAGCTGGAGCTGTTGTTTTTTTGGCTGAAGATTTGGCTCAATTAAGAATCAGAGCTGTCGATTTTTTTCATGAAGACCTCTAAACCATCGCTTTCGCTATCTTCATCATCATCGGTGCTAATAATACCCAAGGGTATATCTTTTTCTAAAACAATCTCTTCGTCAAGATTAAACTGATTATTAATTTTTTTACTGGGAAATGATTGGAGCTGCTTATTCTTTTTTGAGCGAAAGGTTTCTTTAAGCTGAATACAACATTGTTTGTCATCTACTCGATAAACAACACAACTGTATTCGTTGCCATCATTAATCAGTCGGCTGAGACGGAAAGAAATATCTTCAGGAAGAGCTCCCACATGTTTTTTCTTGTCATCAACAATGCTAATGTAGCGGTTCTTAATTTGCAGAAAACACTCTTGACCAACTTTAAGATCACATAATTGCCTGCGACAAGTTAAGCGGTGAAGAGAAATAATTTTACTTTTTCCTGGCTCTTCAATGAAATCTGCTTGATGGTTGAAAATTATATCCTTGGTTTTTTCATTATTCTTGAGTTTTTTTAAGTGTTTGTTGGCAATAATGTTTGAGCGATCAATTTTTAATACATTTTTAAAAACTTTAGTAGCTTCTTTTTCTTGCTTAAGTTTTAAATAGGCAAGACCTAAACGATTCATTGCCTCTAAATTTTTAGGAGCTT